>DASZLT010000070.1:0-31538 GCA_035552235.1 Solirubrobacteraceae bacterium | reverse complement strand
GGGCGCTGCTTGGCCTTCCGGCGATCGATGTGAATGCGTAAACAAGAAGCACCGCAAATCCCACTGACTGACCAGTCAATCAGTATCCTCTGAGGATGGCGCCCGCCACCACGTTACGCGCTGCCGCCGTGCAGCTCAACGCCACCGAGGACGTGGACCGCAACCTGCAGATCGCCGACCGGCTCACGCGGCAGGCCGCCGGCCTGGGCGCCGAGCTCGTGGTCCTGCCCGAGAAGTGGACCGTGCTCGGGCGCTCCGAGGTGATGGAGGAGCAGGCGCAGACGCTCGACGGGCCAGCAGCGCAGTGGGCAATGCAGACCGCCAGGGAACTGGGCATCGACCTGATCGCGGGCTCCTTCGTCGAGCGGCGCGCGGACCAGCAGAAGACCTCGAACACGAGCCTGCATCTGGGTCCCGACGGCCAGATCCGGGCCGCCTATCGCAAGCTGCACATGTTCGACGTCGAGGTCGACGGCACCGTCTACGCCGAATCGGCGCGTGAGCAGGCCGGCGATGAGGTCGTGACGACGACCGTGGCGACCAACGGCGAGCATCCGCGCCGGCTCGGGATGACGATCTGTTATGACGTCCGCTTCCCCGAGCTCTACCGGGCGCTCAGCGAGCGCGGCGCGACGATCGTGACCGTGCCCGCCGCCTTCACGCTCGCAACGACCCGCGACCACTGGGAGACCCTGCTCAGAGCGCGCGCGATCGAGAACCAGTCCTTTGTGATCGCCGCAAACCAGATCGGCGAGCACCCGCCGGGCAACCGCTCCGGTGGCCGCTCGACGATCATCGACCCGTGGGGCGTCGTTCTCGCAACGGCCCCCGACAGCGAGTCGGCAATCATCGCCGACCTTGACTTCAGCCTGCTGAAGGACGTTCGCGAGCGCCTGCCCGCCCTCACCCACCGCCGTGCGCCACAGCTCTACGAGCTTCGAGCGGACCCGCAGAGCAGATGAGCACCCCGGCAGCAGTCGAAAAGCGCCGCGTGATCCTCGACGCCGCCGTACGCGTCTTCGCCCGCCAGGGGTTCCACACCTGCCGTGTCTCCGACATCGCCGACGAGGCCGGTGTCGCCTACGGGCTCGTCTACCACTACTTCCCGTCCAAGGAGACGATCCTCGACACGCTCTTCCTGGAGCGCTGGGATGTGATGCTCGCGGCGATCGCCGATACCGAGAAGACCGAGGTCCCGCCGCGCGAGAAGCTGCGCGCGATCGCGTCGTTCATCGTTGACTCCTACCGTTACGACCCAGACCTCATGAAGGTGATCATCGTCGAGGTCACGCGCGCGGCCAACACCTTCGGACGCACCCACGTGGAGAAGATCATGCAGGCGTACGAGGGCATCGGCCGCATCGTCGGGCAGGCGCAGAAGGTCGGCACATTCCGTACCGAGATCGACGCGATGTTTGCCGCGCAGGCCTTCTACGGGTTGATCGAGCAGGTGCTCACCCAGTGGATCTTCAGCGGCCTGCCGATACCCGCCGAAGAGTTCGAGCACGTGAAATCCGAGATCGTCGACATGATCTGCGGCGGCCTGGATGGGTAGAGGCTCTTGCATCTGGTTGAATCAGCTCTGATGAAGGAGAGTCCATTGGTGAAACGTCTTATCTGGTCGGGCCTGCTCGCGGGAGTCGGCGCCCTCTCAAGCCTTGTGGCGACGCGCGCGGCGGCCGTGATCTGGAAGAAAGTCTTCGACGAAGACCCGCCCGAGTGAGCGATCAGTCCGAGGATCCGAGCGGCACCTCAGCTGAGGTGGCCGAGCCGGCCGCCGAGTGGCATGAGCCTGCGGACAGTCCCGCGTGGGAGAACATCGTCGATGAAGCGCAGTCCGCCGCGCCGGGCTCCGCTGAGCCAGGCGCGGCTCCGGAGGAGCCCACCGAGGCAGAGCCGGCGACGGACGGCGGGCGCTCCCGTCGCCCCACTTCGCTGCGCGAGCAGTACGTGCAGGACCGCGAGAGCGTCCCGCGTCGCAAGCTCTGGGCTCCGGCCTTCCCGAGCGCGCCGTCGGTTCCGGGCTCGTCCGTGACGCCCCCGGTTTCTGGATCGACCGAGCCGGGCGACTCCGGCGAGGTGTCCCACACCGATCCCGGCGAGGCATCCCGTGGTCCTCGCGTGCCCAATCCCGCGTCGCTGCTCGGTAAGTTCCGCAGGGACACGCTCCCGACGGACGAGATCTCAATGGACAAACTCCCGCTCGACAAGGTTCCGGTGGACAGGCTGCCGATCGACAAGCTCCGGACGCTCACCAGGCAGCGCCCCGAGGTCGGCCTTGGACTCGCCTTCGCCGGCGGGCTCGTAATCGCCACGATCTTCAAGCGCCTTGGCCGCCGATAACGGACAGCAGGACAGCATCGCCGCGGCGATCACGCAGGTTTCGGAGAACCTGACCCGGCTCGTCCACGATGAGGTCGAGCTCGCCAAGGCCGAGGTCAAGTACAAGGGCCTGAGCCTGCTGCGAGGCGTCGGTGCCGTGGCTGCGGGCGCGGTCTTCGGAGTCTTCGCGGTCGTCACCGGCCTGATCACCATCGGCTGGGCGCTCGACGCGATCCTCGTCAACGGGGTCGGCGAGATCTGGCTCGGCTTCCTGATCGTCACCGGTGTGCTGCTGTTACTGGCGGCGTTCGCCTTCCTCTTCGCCTGGCGCAAGCTGAGGGTCGGTGCGCCGATGCCGACGATGGCGATGGACGAGGCCAAGCGCATCCGCGAGACGGTCTCGAGCACGGCCGGCAAGAGCTGATGCCGTCATACGACCGCACCCCGGAGGAGATCCGGGCCTCGATCGAGCAGAACCGCCAGGAGCTCGGGATGTCACTGGTGCGCCTGCGCGACGAGGTCACCGAGCTGACCAACTGGCGCGGGCAGGTCAGGCGCAACGAGAAGAACCTCCAGCTCGCCGCCGCCGCCGCAGGCTTCCTGCTGGCCGGGGGAGTCGGCGGCACGCTGAACACGCTGTTCGGCCGCAAGAGACGCCGCAAGTAGCGGCTGCGGTCGCTCGCTCAGAACCCGCTGAGCAGCTCGACGCCGCCTGATCCTGCGTCCAGGGCGGCGATCCCCGCGTCGAAGGTAACCAGCCGCTGGTCGTGGCGGCGCGCCAGCGTCAGCAGGTGCGCGTCCGTGAGCTGCCGGTGCCCGTGAACCGCGGGGAAGTCCGGCTGGCAGACGGAAACGTCGTCGATGAGGAAGCCGTGATGTGGGTTGGCGCGCAGGGCCCGGAGCACGTCGCGTGCAGCGGAAACTGTCACCGGTGCGGCCAACACCTTTGGGTTGGACGAGACGCGCACGAATCCACTCTCGGTGACCGGGCAGGTCGACCACCCTTCCGAGCCGTTGCGCGCGAACCAACGCCGCATCGCTGCGTGGTGAACATGCGAGTCCCATACGAGCGCCACCAGGGCGTTGACGTCCAGCAGCGCCACGCTGGCGCCTCAGTCCTCGTCAAGTGCTCGGCGAACCATTTCCTGCGTGATCGGCGGACTTCCAGCTGGCACCCTGATGGTGGGCAGCTCGCCCGATTCCTCCACCTGGGCAGGCGTGAGCCCGCGTCGCGCGAGCTGCGAGATCACGGCACCCAGCGAGCGTCGCTCTTCCGCGGCGAGCTCGCGTGCCGCCGCGACCACGTCATCATCGATCTCAAGCGTGGTCCGCATGATGCGGTGATGCTATCGCATCAAGTGAGCTCTATTCGAGCAGGCTGCGGCGCGTTCCGCCGCAGCCCAGCAGCCCGGGGCCGATGTGGGTCCCGATCACGGGTCCTATCTCGGAGACGAACACCGGCTCGGTGCCGAAGATCTCGCGCCCGCGCTGCACCAGCGCCTGCGCCTGATCGGGGATGTGCGTGTGCTGCACGACCCAGCCGTCGATCCCATCGGCCTGCATCTGCTCGAGCAGGGTCACCAGGCGCTCGAAGGCCCTGCGGCTGGTGCGCACGCGCTCGACCGCACCGATCTCGGACTCCAGCGAGAGGATCGGCTTGATCTTCAGCGCCGAGCCGAGCCAGGCCTGAGCGCCGCCGATACGGCCGCCCTTGCGCAGGTATTCGAGCGTGTCGAGTGAGAACAGGAACTGGAGATCCGCCCGCGCTGCGCGTGCCTGCGTGACGACCCCCTCGGCAGTGGCGCCGCCGCGGATCGCAGCGGCCGCCGCAAGGATCATCAAACCCTCCGCGCCGCAGGCGGTGGTGGAGTCGACGACGTATACACACTCGGCCGCCTCGCCGAGCTGCTCGCGCGCCTGCTCGGCGGAGCGCACGGTGCCCGACAGGCCGCCGGACAGGTGGATCGAGACGATCTCGTGTCCCGCGGCGATCAGCGGCTCGTAGGTCGCCAGGAAGTCACCGATCGACGGCTGCGAGGTCGTCGGCAGCTCGGTGGCGTGCGCCAGGCTCTCGTAGTAGGCGTCGTAATCGACGATCTGGCTCTCGTGCACCGCGCTTCCGTCGCGGTGCACGTAGAGGCTGACCTCGTGCAGCTCGCACCGCTCCACGAGCTCGCGCGGGAGGTAGTGGCAGAAGTCGGTGACGAGCGCAACGGGCATTGCAGCCCGCTGACCCTACAGCAGGTTTTCGATCGAGAGCGGCGCCGGGCCGGACGTGCTGGCAGGCTGGTGCTCTGCTGCTGCCGGAGCGCCGTGCTCGACTCCGAACAGCGTCTGCAGCTCGCCGGTCTCGTACATCTCGGTGATGATGTCGCAACCGCCGACCAGCTCGCCTTCGACGAACAGCTGTGGGATCGTGGGCCAGCCCGACACAGCCGAGAGCTCCTGGCGGATCGCCGGGTCGGGCAGGATGTTGACCGCTGCGAACGGCTGATCGAGCGATTCAAGGATCGCCACGCTGCGGGCGGAGAAGCCGCAGGCGGGCGCCTCCGGGACGCCCTTCATGAAGAGGATCACGGGGTTCTCGGAGATCGCGCTCTCGATCGCCTCGCGCATCGGGTTGCTGGCTGAGTCGCTCATCTGGCCTCCGTTGGGGTGATCTTGAGGGAGAGGGCGTGGATGCGGTCGCCGAGCTCGGCGCCGAACACATCGTAAACAAGCTTGTGCGCAGCGATGCGGCTGAGACCGGCGAACGCCGGGCCTTCGAGCACCGCATCGAAGTGATGCCCGTCGCCGCTGACGGCGGCGCGGGTGCCCGGAATCGCAGCTTCGATGCGATCCTTCAGCTCGTCTGGGGAAACGCTCACTGCATGAAGCGTAGCGAGCGGGGAGCCGAAGCTATACTGAATGAAGCATGATCACTCTCACCGACAAGGGTGCCGAGAAGGTCCAGGAATTCCTTGCCTCTCAGGCGGCTGTCGCCGGGACCGCGGGGCTGCGCGTTGGCGTGCGCGGCGGCGGTTGCTCGGGTTTCCAGTACGCGCTGGCGTTTGACGAGCAGCACGACGACGACACCGTGATCGAGGACAGGGGCATCCGCCTGCTGGTGGACCGCGCGAGCCTGCCGTACGTCAAGGGCTCCGTGATCGACTTCGTCGAAGGTCTGCAGGGCGCGGGCTTCAAGGTCGAGAACCCCAACGTGATCGCGGCCTGCGGCTGCGGCTCCTCCTTCCGCGTGGCGGAAGAGGAAGAAGTCTCCGCAGTCTGAGGCGGTCGTGCGGCGCCTGACGGTGCCCACATGCGCCGCGTGCGCGGCGCATCTCCGCGCTCGGGCTCGGTGACGCGCTCAGCCCGCCTGACATCCTCCGGGAAGTCGCCCGCGACGCCACCCAGAACGTTCCCGGCCAGCGCGCCCACGTCACGATCGACCCGAGCACCGGCCTGGTGTACACGATCGTCGTCAGCTACGCGGTGGCGGGCGGCTACCACGTGCACGTGCTCCTGACTCTCACCGGTTTCAGCGCCCAGCCCCCCACAGCCGCGCCACCGTCGACACGGACCGGCGACCTGCGACGGCGCTCCACGCACTCGGCTTCTCAGAGGCTGTCCATCCTGCGCAGGTGCATTCGTCGTAGGGGCATGAACGCAAACCCAGTGCGGAGGTGGACCAGATGAAGTTCCTGCAGTTGATCTGCATCGAGCGTGAGACGACGGACGAAGAGAACCGCGTCATGGGTAGCGAGGTCGGCGGCTGGGTGCAGGACACCGTCACCCGGCGCATCAACATCACCGGCAAGCCGCTCGACTGGCCGCGGAGCGCGAAAACCGTGCGCGTCCGTGACGGGCAGACACTGATCTCGGACGGGCCGTTCGCTGACACCAAGGAGTTCATCGGCGGGTTCGACCTGCTCGAGTGCGAGAGCTTCGACCAGGCGATCGAGGTCGCCGCCAAGCACCCGGTCGCGTGGTTCAACGCGATCGAGCTGCGCCCGCTCCTCGACGGCAAGGACGTGCCGCACTTCATCGACCCGCGGCAGCTTCAGCAGATGATGCTCGTCTGCGTCGACGGCGTGCGCGCGTCGCCCGAGGTCGAGGCCGCGATCGTGCGCGACTGCGAGGCCTGGCGCGAGGAGATCGAGGCAAGCGGCGTGCACCTCGCGGGCGAGCCGGTCGTCGGCCCGAGTGAGGCCAAGACCGTGCGCGTGCGCGACGGCCAGACGCTCGTCAGCGACGGCCCCTTCTTCGAGGCCGAGGAGTTCCTCGGCGGCTTTGACCTGCTCAACTGCGAGACCCTCGACGAGGCCGTGGGCTGGGCCGCGAAGCACCCGATCGCACGCTTCCACAAGATCGAGGTCCGCAACTTCCGCGACCTCTAGGCCGCCGAGCGAGCACATCGCCATGAACTATCTACTGCTGATCTGCACCGACGGTGTCTCCACCCCGGAGATCGCCGCTGCGATGCAGGAACACACACCCAAATGGGTCGACGAGATGGACAGCCGCGGCGTGCGGCTGCTGGGCAACGGCCTGCAGGGCCGCGACTCCGCCAAGACGGTGCGCGTGCGCGACGGCCGGACGCTGATCACCGACGGCCCGTTCGCCGACTCCAAGGAGTTCATCGGCGGCCTCGACATCATCGCCGCCGAGAGCCTCGACGAGGCGATCGAGGTCGCCGCCAAGCACCCGGTCTCCTGGTACTTCTCGATCGAGGTGCGCCCGTTCAGGCACGAGGTTGCGGTCCCCGAGAACTGGACCTACGAGCAGTTGCGATACCTGATGCTGCCGTGCCTGGACGGCATCCCCGAACCGGCGGCGGTCGAGGAGCGGCTGCTGGGCGACCTGCGGGCCTGGGCGGAGATGGTCGACGCACGTGGCGTGCGCATCGTCGGCGCCCCGCTTGCGCCAGCCAGCACCGCGACGATGGTGCGCGTCCGCGACGGCGAGACGCTGCTCAGCGACGGGCCGTTCGTCGAGACCAAGGAGTACGTGGCCGGGATCGACATCCTCAGCTGCGAGACGCTCGAGGAGGCGCTCGAGCTGGCGGCGGCGCACCCGCTCTCGCACGTCCACATGGTCGAGGTGCGACCCTTCTGGGGAGCATGAGCTCGGGCACGGTCCAAGCGGCAGTCCAGGAAGCCTTCAGGGACGAGTGGGGGCGGGTCGTTGCAACGCTCATCCGCCGCACCGGCGACTGGGACCTGGCCGAGGAGTGTGCCCAGGAGGCGTTCACGCAGGCGCTCATCAGCTGGGCCAAGGACGGCGTACCGGCCAAGCCCGGCGCCTGGCTCACCACCGTCGCCGGCAACCGCGCGCTGGATCGCCTGCGGCGCGGCGCCCGCGGCGCCGAGCTGCTCGAGCAGATCGCCTATGACCCCCTGCGCAGCCCCGGTGCCGCCGACCAGGACGACGAGCACGAACCCGACATGATCGAGGACGATCGCCTACGCCTGATGTTCACCTGCTGCCATCCGGCGCTCGCGCTGGACGCGCGCGTGGCGCTCACGCTGCGCACGCTGGCGGGACTGACCACGGCCGAGATCGCCCGCGCCTTCCTCGTCCCAGAGCCGACGATGGCCAAGCGTCTGGTGCGCGCCAAGGCCAAGATCGCCGCCGCCGCGATCCCATACCGCGTGCCCCCTCCGGAGCTGCTGCCGGAACGCACTCCGGGCGTGCTCGCCGTGCTCTACCTGCTCTTCAACGAGGGCTACTCGGCCTCCTCCGGCGACGAGCTGATCCGCGGCGCGCTCTGCGATGAGGCGATCCGCCTCGCCCGCCTCCTGTGCCTGCTGATGCCCGACGAGCCCGAGGCCGTGGCGCTGCTGGCACTGATGCTGCTGCAGCACTCCCGCCGCGACGCGCGCGTCGACTCAAGCGGTGACCTGATCACGCTCGAGGATCAGGACCGCGGCCGCTGGCATCGCGAAGACATCGCGGAGGCCGAACGGTTGCTCGCCGGCGGTGGCCCGCTGGATGGGACCGCCAGTTTGCCCGCTGCCGGTCCGCTGACCAGCAGCGGGGCGATTCCGGGTACATACCGCCTGCAGGCCGAGATCGCCGTCTGCCACGTCCAGCGCGAGACCGACTGGGAGCGGGTGCGCGACCTCTACGCGCTGCTCGCGCGGCTGATGCCGTCACCGGTCGTGCAGCTCAACCTGGCGGTCGCGGTGGCGATGGCGGGCGACCTCGACGTGGGGCTGACGCTCGTGAGCGAGCTCGCCCAGCGGGGCGAGCTCGCCGGCTATCACCTGCTCGCCGCCACGCGCGCCGACCTGCTGCGCCGCCGCGGCGACCACCTGCAGGCGGCGGCCGAGTACCAGCGCGCGCTTGCGCTGGCCCCGTCCGAAGCCGAGCGCCGCTTCCTGCGCGGCAGGCTCGCCCAGCTGTCGGGCTGAGCCCTCAGCCGGCGTTGCTGTTGCACGACGCGGCGGCCGACTCCACCTTCGGATCGTCGCGGTTGTAGGTGCCACCGCCCTGCATGATCCCGCCAGCCGGCGGGAAGGTCGGGTCGGCCCATTGGGTGAGGCCATGGCGGCGCATGCACTGGGCGAACACAATCAGCTTCTGCTTCGTCGCCTCGCTGATGGCCGGCCGGCCTGTTCCGAGCCCGAGCGGATCGCAGAGCTTCTCAGCGTTCTTGAACGCCGGGCCGCCGAAGGGGATGCCGGCGATCGTGATCGTGGAGCTGCCCGGCGATGCCGAGACGGAGTTACCACCGTCCGACTGGGGATCGGGAAAGTTCGGGACCCCGTGCGCGCGCATGCAGCGGGAGGCGGCGAATTGCCCGCCGTCGCCGGCGCTCTTGTGTGATGCGGGCTTTGACGAGCCGCACGCCGCCACTGCGGAGGCGCAGATTGCCGCGAGCGCGAGAGCTGAGAGGCGGCGTCGCATGTAGTGGAAGCCTCTCACCGATGCGGTTACACGGCGGGAACGGAGCTAAATGGAGGCGCGCAGCGCGGTGCCGTCGAGTGCACCGAGCGCGCGCTCCACCGACATCGTCACGCAGGTGAACGTCGGCGTGTCACGCAGCGTGTAGGCGCTCGACTCGGTCGTGCGCAGCTTCTGCACGAGGTCGAGGAAGTCCGCCGGGTTGTCGGACTCGAAGGCGACCACGAACTCCTGGTCGTCGAGTCCGAACGAGTAGCTGGTGTTGAGGTCCACGCTCGGGAATTCCTTGCCGACGCGGATGTGCTCCTGCATGATCCGCCAGCGCTCCTCGGCGCTCAGCGCATACCAGGCGCGGGTCTTCACGAACGGATACACGAACAGGTACCTGCCGTGCGCGGGGCGCACCTCGAGGCGCGACTCGTCCGAGTACTCCGACGGCTTGGTCATCGCCAGGAACGAGTACGGGATCGAGCTCCACTTCATCAACCCGCTCTGCTGCAGGACGACATGGAACTCATGGATGCGCTCGAGGTTCTCGGCCTGCGAGAGGACCATCATGTCCGCGTCGCCGCGCGTGCCCACAAGTGAGAAGGCACGCAACAGATGGTCCTCGCCGAAGTCCTCGCAGGCGGCGATGAACTCGCGCTTGTGCTCGTCGCGCTCCGCGTCGGGCAGCCGCCGCCAGGCGGGGTCGACCTGCAGGAACGTGTACTTGACGAAATGGCGCTTCGGCATGACTCGAAGAATCATGGCAGTTCCTCGACTTGAGGCGCTACAGCGCCCGCGGCACCGCCCAGCCCTGAGCTCCGACGAGCGTCTCCGATCCCGCCCAGCCCCTGTGCTGCGACCGGCCTCCCCGATCCCGCCCAACGCTTGACGCACCGATTTTCAGGCTGCCTGGACAGGCAAATCAGACCCGCTGCTCGCTACTTATTCCAAAAAGCGCTGCTCAGCGTGCGCCTACGGACAATTCACGAAAGGACGCGGCAATTTGTCTGTCTGAGCTTGTTGGGATCGCTGGAACGCCCGGGTCATCCGGGAGCACCTCATGTGACGGTCGTCACAAGACCGGCTATAGTCCCGGCGCGTCGGGGTAGGCTAGTTCGGTCCCGACGGCGCTCTGAGGAGAGAAAGATGTTTCGTTGTACCCGTCGTGGACCGGCCGCATTGAGGGATGCGTTGCCGGTCCGCGTTGCGGTCCTTGCGGCCGTGTCCCTGCTGAGCCTCTGCATGCTCGCCGCCGCGGCCACATCGGCCAGGGCCGCCACGTCGGCCAGGGCCGCCACATCGGCCACGTCCATCACCTGTCAGCCCTACACGAGCACCCCGTGCCTGTTCCCGTTCCCGGACAACCGGCTGACCAAGCCCATCAAGGGCAGCGTCACGGGCCTGCAGTTGAACCTGCCGCAGGCGGCGATGCCGTCCAATACGTCGGGCACGCAGATCGGGACCGCGCCGTATGACCAGAACGACGGCTTCAGCCCCGGCAGCGCGATCCTGCTGCACATCCCGCAGCTGGAGACGCAGCAGGCGCTGAACAAGACGCACGCCGCCGGCCTGCTGAACATGAGCGCCTACAAGGCCAGGGGCGCGCCGATCATGGTGATCGACGAGAAGACCGGCCAGCGGCAGATGATCTACGCGCAACTCGACGCCAACGCCACCTCGGCGGCGACGACCAACCTGATGATCCTGCCCGGCGCCAGCTGGCAAGACGGCCACACCTACGTGGTCGTGCTGCGCAACCTGCACAGCGCCGGCGGGCATCTGATCAGCGCGCCCTCCTGGTTCGAGAAGCTGCGCGACCACAAGCGCCTGCCCGCAGCCGAGCGCTCCCAGGCGAAGCGCTACGCCAACATCTTCAAGGTCCTCAAGAAGGCGAAGGTCGCGCAGGACAGGACGCTCTATGCGGCCTGGGATTTCACGGTCGCGTCGAGCAAGGAGCTCAGCGGCCGGCTGCTCTCGATCCGCAACGGCGCCTTCGCCGCGCTCGGTGACACCAAGCTCGGTGACGGCGTGGTCTCGGGCAGCGCGCCGGCGTTCACGGTCACCAGTGCCACGCAGACGACCTGGACGAACGGCAAGAGCGGCACGCAGCTGATCGGCAGCTTCCAGGTTCCGTGCTACCTGCAGGTGTGCGGCGACTCCGCCACCTCCGGCTTCAGCTACGGCTCCAGCGGCCTCTACGCGACACCCGTCCAGGGTCCGGGCAACGTCGGCACCGCAGGGTTCGAGTGCGACATCCCCTCGACCGCGTCGCCGACGAACCCGGCGCGCATCGTGGTCTACGGACACGGCCTGCTGGGAGGCATGGACGAGGTCGCCGACGCGCCCGTCACGTCGCTCGCGAGCGACGACAACATGGTGCTCTGCGCGACCAACTGGTGGGGGCTCGCCGCACCGGACCAGTTCTTCGACTCGCAGGCGGTTGCCAACCTGAACCTCTTCCCGGTGATGGTCGACCGCCTGCAGCAGGGGGTGCTCAACGCGCTCTTCCTCGGGCGTCTGCTCGACAACCCGCAGGGCTTCGCCACCGATCCGCACTTCGAGCAGGGCGGCAAGCCGGTCATCGACACCGGCGAGCTCTACTACGACGGCAACAGCCAGGGCGGGATCTTCGGTGGCATCACGACCGCCGTCTCGCCTGACATCCGCCGCGCGGTGCTGGGTGTGACCGGCGAGGACTACGCCAACACGCTGGTGCAGCGCTCGACGGACTTCGGCTCGCCCAACACCGTGGGCAGCTTCTCATGGCTGTTGTGGAACTTCTACGCCAACAACAACTCCGGGATCTACACGCTCACGCTGGACCTGATGGACCAGATCTGGGATCGCGCCGACCCGGTCGGCTACGTGCAGGGACTCGGCTCGACGCCGTTTGCCAACACGCCCAGCCACTCGGTGCTCATGCAGACCGCCTACGGCGACCACCAGGTCAGCATGTACGCCGGCGCCGCCGAGGCGCGCGCGATCGGTGCCGACGCCTACGAACCGGGCGGGTCGCCCGCGTCGGCGCTCACACCGGGCGGTGGGCGCAACGCCAACTTCAACCTGTTCTACGGGCTGAAGCCGGCGCCGACCAACGGTTCCTACAGCGGCTCGGTGATCGAGATCTGGGACAGCGGGCCCGGGCACACGCTCAATCCGCCGGTCGGCAACCTCGCACCGCCGACCAACGACCCGGCCAACCAGGATCCGCACGGTGATCCGCGAGCGACGCCACTGGCGCAGCAGCAGATCTCCGACTTCCTGGAGCCCAGCGGCACGTTCGTGAACGTCTGCGCCAACGCGCCCTGCCACAGCTCGGACTACGCACCGTAGAGATCGGCTGTGATTGCGTCCCGGCTGGGGGCGATCAGGGGCAAGTCGACGCCTGTCAGAGGCTGCCGTCCAGCGGGACGGCAGCCGAAGGGCCCCGCACGACCGGTACTTACGGGCAGCGGACAGGCAGTCAGTAGGATTTGCGGGATGCGGATCGCGCTGGTGTCCCCGTACTCGTGGTCCTACCCGGGTGGCGTAACGAGGCATATCGAGGCGCTGGCCCAGCAGTATCTCGCCGCCGGCCATGACGTGCGCGTGCTCGCGCCGCACGATCCGCCGGATCTCACCTCGACCGTGATGCACCGTGGCGCCGCGCCGCAGCATCTGAGCGAGCCCGATTACCTGGTGCCGCTGGGTCGCACGGTCGGCTTCAAGGCAAACGGCGCCGTCTCGAACCTGCTGATCGGCCCCAACGGGATGGTCGAGCTCGCACGCGAGCTCTCCAGCGGCCGTTATGACGTCGCCCACATCCATGAGCCGGTCGCACCGATGATCGGCTGGGTGGCGACGCTGCCCTTCGGTGTGCCGCTGGTCGGCACCTTCCACTCCTATTCGACCAAGCGGTTTGCGAACACGGCCGCCAACGTCTTCGGCGGCACCCAGGTGCTGAACCGCCTGCGCGTGCGGGTGGCCGTCTCCGACGCTGCCAAGTGGACCGGGGAGCGCTGGTATGGCGGCCGCTACCGGGTGATTCCCAACGGCGTCAACCTCGACCAGCAGGCGCTCGACGAGGCCCTCGATCAGGCGCTGGCGGAGCGCCGTGAGGACGAGCCGCTGAAGATCGTGTTCGTCGGTCAGGCGGTCGAGCGCAAGGGGCTGCCGCTGCTGCTGCGCGCGTTCGAGGCGCTGCGCGAGCACATCCCCACCGAGCTCACCGTGATCGGCCCGAGCGAGGCCGAGCTCGCTCCGCTGCTGATCGATCCGCGCGGCGTGCGGACCCTCGGCAAGGTCGACGACGAGGCCAAGCACCGTGAGCTGCTGGCTGCCGATGTGCTGGCGGCGCCGTCGTTGGGCGGCGAGAGCTTCGGGATGGTCCTGACCGAGGGCTTCGCCTCCGGCACCACCGTCGTGGCCTCCGACATCGCCGGTTATCGCGACGTGGTCACCGACGGGGTCGACGGGATGCTGGTGCCGCCGGCCGACCCGCAGGCGCTGGCCGAGGTGCTGCGCGACCTCTACTACGAGCCCGAGCGCCGGCGCGAACTGGCGCAGGCCGGCGCGGCCAAGGCGCAGCGCTTCGCCTGGGAGCGCGTCGCACTCGAGGTGCTGGAGTCCTACAAGGATGCGATCGCGATGCCGGAGCCCGAGCGCGCGATGCAGACGCTTGGCGTGCGTACCGGTTTCGTGCCCGCGGACCTGCAGCCGCGCGTGCGCGCACGGCGCCTCGAGAGTCTCGAGCGGCCGCTCGCGGTCGGGGATTCGCGCCGCACCGTGTTCTCACAGGTGCGCCGTGTGACGATGGTTGCCTTCACGCTCGGGATGGTCGCGCTCGCCTATCTGGCGCTGAAGAAGATCGGCATCGCCAGCATCGGCCAGACGCTGCTCAACTCCGAGCCCTCCTACGTGCTGCTCGCCCTGGCCACGATGTGCCTGTCGATGGTGATGCGCGGCCTGTCCTGGCACGCGATCCTGCAGGCGGCGCTGCCGAAGGCGCGGATCAGGCTCGGTGACGCGATCCGCGGGACGATGATCGGGGTCCTGATGTCATCGACGCTGCCGGCCCGTCTGGGTGAGCCGTCGCGCGCGCTGATCATCGCGCGCCGCACCGGCCGCCCGCGTGACACGCTGCCGGTGGTTCTCGGCACGGTCGTCTCGCAGACACTGCTGAACATCGTCGCGCTGATCATCCTCGGCGTGATCATGTTCTCCTCGGTCGACTTCTTCTCCGGCCACCAGAACGTGCTGCTGATCGCCGCCGTGGCGCCCGCCGCGCTGCTCGCCTTCGTGATCATCGCTCCGATCGTGCTGCGGCTCGGCACCGACAGCAAACGCTTCAGCCGCGCCCGGGCGGGGCTGCAGAATGCGCAGCGTGCGCTCGGCCGCGTGCGCGTCGGCCTGATCGTCTTCAAGAAGCCGCGGCTCGGCCTGGCCGCCACCGCCAGCCAGCTGATGGCCTGGGCGCTGCAGAGCGCCTCCTGCTTCTTCCTGCTGATGGCGCTGGGACTCGACCGTCATAACGTCGGATTCGCCGCCGCCGCGGCCGTCCTGTTCGCCGTCAACATCACCGCGGTGCTGCCGGCCACGCCTGCGAATCTCGGCGTCTTCCAGGCGGCCTGTGCGACCGTCCTGCACTCCGGCTGGCACATCGGCTGGGGCACCGGCGTCGCCTACGGTGTGATCCTGCAGGCGGTCGAGGTGACGACCGCGATCCTGCTGGGCATGCCGGCGCTGCTGCGCGAGGGCATGTCGTGGCGTGAGGTACGCCTGCGGGCGATGCACTCGACGCCGATCAAGCTGCCGCCGCGGGCGGCCGCCAAGGCCGAACGCGTCGGCGCTAGCGACATCAGCTGAGCGCCCGCGCGCCGACGCCCAGGCGGCTTCGCGAGGCCACAGCGAGATCAGCTGCTTGCCTGAGACGTCCAGGTCGAGGTCCAGCAGCCGGGGCGGGTAGGCAGCCAGCTGATCAGCTGGGAACGGCGCCGCGAAGTGGTAGCCCTGGCCGTAGTCGACGCCGAGGCGGCGGGCGCTCCATGCGTGACACATCGGAGACGTACTCCGCGATCGTCTGCTCCGCGATCGTCTGCTCCGCGATCGTCTGCTTGCCGAGGTCACAGGCGCCGCGAGTCGTCGAGGGTCCCGCGGACGTGCTCGAGCTCCCGGCGCAACCCCGCCAGTTCGGTGCGCAGGAGCGTGAGCTCTGTGTCGGTCGCCACCTCAGTCCTCCTAGGTCGCCCACCTCAGTCCTCCCTGGAGTGGGCAGCCGACGAAATGTCGGCGATCACCCACATTTCGGTAATCGGCCTCGCGGCGTAGGCCTTTACCACCACACCCCCCCGAGCGGATGGCTCATCCTCTAATCTCGCCGATGTGCGAGGCATCCATGTGATCTTCGATGAGGCTCACAGCGAGGCGTGGACGATCCGTCCGGAGCTGGCGGGGCAGATGCAGCCGGTGCATCCGGCGGACGCCTCCTACGCGCGCGCTGCAGAGCTGCTGACCGGCCACGCCTTCAGCGTCGCCGCCAACAGCGAGCCGCTCGACAGCGGCGTGCTCGACGACTGCGACCTGCTGGTGATCGCCCACCCGTCGGATCCCCGCTGGGAGAGCACCACCGGCATCGGCTCGCCCGAGCTGAGCGGGGCCGAGCAGGACGCGATCCAGGAGTTCGTCCGCGGCGGCGGCGGCCTGATCGTGCTCGGCGAGACCGAGCAGGACAAGTACGGCAACAACGTCAACGACCTGCTCGAGCGCTTCCAGCTGCGTCTGCGCAGCGACACCGTGCAGGACTACGAGCACTGCGACGGCGCCCCCACCTGGATCCACGGTGAGCTGGTCGAGGGCGGCCGCGGCCGCGACGGCGACCTGCTCGCCGGGGTGAGCGCGGCCTGCTTCTACCGCGCGACGACGATCGAGAGCCGCAACGGCGCCCGCGTGCTGGCGCGCACCCACCGCTCCGCCTCGGTCCCGGGCGCGCCGCTGATCGTCGCCTCCGAGCAGGGCGATGGGCGCGTGGTCGTGCTCGGCGATTCCGACCTCTTCGGCGACGACTGCATCGGCTCGCTCGATCATGGAGCGCTGTGGCTGAATATTTCTTGCTGGGCGGCCAGGCGGGCGGGTGGGATCCAAATCTCGGCTGGGCGGTCCGCGGCCGGCGCAGCGGCCTCGGACTTACGCGACGATCTTGGGACCGGTGTGGAGGTCCTGATCGACGCGACCAATGCGCTGGCCGAGCTGCAGGCGGCCGACGGTTCGCTGCGCGAGGATGCGGACCGGGCGCAGGCCGGCGCGCTCGTCGACGCGGTCGCCTCCGCGTTGGCGGCGTTGACAAACGATTTCCCAAATTTGAGCGCGGCGGGGGAGGATCTGCGGGCCTGGGCCGACGACGGCTACGGCAAGCCCGACTTCACGCACGCGCTGGCCGGGTTCCGGCCCGAACAGGGCCGTGAGAACGGGCGCATGCACCTGGCCTTCTTCCCGATGTACAAGCAGAACGGCTCGCCCGAGACGTGCTTCGAGGCGGTCCTGGTGCGGGTTCCCTGGCCTGATTGGATCGCCGAGCTCGAGGCCACGCGCTACGACAACCCGAAGTACGTCCCCGTCGAGCTGGTCGCCGCGACACGTGGCTATGACAGCGAGTGCGCGGTGCTGTTCCCGGAGCAGGTCGCGGTCGCCGAGCGCCAGCCCAACAACTTCGGCGCGATCTTCTGCGACCGCGAGTCCGCCCGGTTGCGGCGCGTGGCCACCGAGGCCGCCGATCTGCTGCAGATCAACCTGCCGCCGGATGCGGCGCGGTTGCTGTCTGACGTCGATACCTCCGAGCAGGCATACATCCTCTGGGACCTGATCCACGACCGCGCCCACAGTCACGGGGACCTGCCCTTCGACCCGTTCATGGTGCGTCAGCGCGCCCCCTACTGGATGTACTCGCTCGAGGAGCTGCGCTGCGACCTGACCGCCTTCGGCGAGGCGGTGACACTCGAGCGCGAGGGCCTGGCGTTCGCCCGCAACGTCCAGTACGCGATCCTCTTCGACCGGCTGCTGCGCTTCCCGATCACCGGGCCGCGCGTGCGCAACTACGACGGGCTCGGCGGGCAGCTGCTGTTCGCGTATCTGCACCACGGCGGATTTCTGCACTGGACCGACAACCGTCTCACGTTCGAGTGGGGCCGGGTTACTGAGGGCGTGCTGGCGCTGCGCGACGAAGTCCTGGAGCTGTACCGCGCCGGGATCGATCGCACCAAGCTCCAGCACTGGGCGGCCGCGCACGACCTGGTTGCGCGCTTCGTCGCGCCAGCGACGGGCTCGAAGTGGGTCTCGGGCACGCGTGAGTTCGCAGAGGTCGCCGATCCGCGGCCGTATTGCGATCAGGTGCTGCCCGACGAGTTCCCGCTCTCGATCTTCTACACCGCCCTGCAGGGCGCGCTGACGCCCGCGTGACGATCACCGGCGCCAAGCGCGGGTTCGCGTCCGACAACGCGGCCACGGTGCATCCGCGCGTGCTCGAGGCGATCGCGGCCGCCAACGTCGGTCACGCATTCGGCTACGGCCACGATCCCTACACGCACGCGGTCGAGCGCCGCCTGGCGGCGGCGCTCGGTGCCCCCGAGGCGTCGGTCTTCTTCGTCTTCAACGGCTCGGGGGCGAACGTGCTGTCGCTGCGCGCTGCGCTGCGGCCCTGGGAGGCGGCGATCGTCTCCGCCAACGCGCACCTGCACACCGATGAGGTCGGTGCACCCGAGGCCGTCGCCGGTGTCAAGCTGCTGATCGCCGAGACCGTCGACGGCCGTGTCACGCTCGACGGCGTGCGCCGTCTGGTCCGGCGCGCCAACGACGAGCACGCGGTCAAGCCGGGCCTGCTGTCGCTCACGCAGGCGACCGAGCTCGGCACGCTGTATTCGCTGGATGAGCTGCGGGCGCTCGGGGAGCTGGCCCATGCAAACGGCCTGCGCGTGCACGTCGACGGCGCTCGCTTTGCCAACGCCGCCGCCGCTCTGGGTGTCTCGCTCGGGGAACTGGTCGCCGGCTGCGGCATCGACCTGCTCTCCTTCGGCGGCACCAAGAACGGCATGATGGTCGGCGAGGCGGTTGTCGTGTTCGACCCCGAGCTCGTGCCCGGCATGCTGCACCTGCGCAAGCAGACGCTCCAGCTGTCCTCGAAGATGCGCTTCATCGCGGCCCAGTTCGACGCACTGCTGCAGGACGACCTCTGGCTGCAGAACGCCACCCATGCCAACGCGATGGCGCAGCGGCTCTGCGACGCCGTCTCGGACCTCGACGGTGTGCTCATCACCCGCCGGCCCACCGCCAGCGCCGTGTTCGCGATCATCGCGCCCGCGGTGCGGGAGCGACTCCAGCAGGAATTCGACTTCTACGAGTGGGACGACGTCACCGGCGAGGTCCGCTGGATGTGCTCGTGGGACACCACCGAGGACGACATCGACGCGTTCGCCGCCGCCGCCGTGCGCGCTGCGCTCGCGGCCAGCGGCTGATCAGCGCGCGCTGATCAGCCGCCTACCGCAGGCTCTCGCGATGCTCGGCGCGAGCCCGCGCGACAGCGGGAGACGGCACCACGACGACGGGCAGGTCGGCGTGCTGGAGCACGTGGTGTGAGACGCTGCCCAGCATCAGCGACTTGACGCCGGTGTAGCCGCGGCTGCCGCAGACCACAGCGCTCGCGCCCACGGCGTCGGCTGCGACCAGGATCGCGTCGGCGACCGAGGAGTCGACCGCGGCCGTCTGCGGCTCGGCGTCGAGCCCTGCCTCCCTGGCGAGTCCGGCGCCCTCCTGCGCCCAATCGTGTGCGCCCTTCGCAGCCTCGGCGTCGATCTCTTGATAGTCGAAGGCCATCGTGATTCCGCCGCCCACGCGGGCCATCGTGTCGATGAAGTGCTGCCAGACCGTCAGCACGGTCACGCGCTCGCCAGGAAACAGCCTGGCGGCGTGCTCGATGGCGGCCTTTGCATCGTCGGAACCGTCATAAGCAATGAGGATCATGGGAGCTCCCTGGGGAAAGCGGCTCAACTCACGAGTTTGCGGTCGAGCGCGTAGCGCACGAGCTCGGCGCGGTCGCTCAATCCGAGCTTCTGCTGGATGTGTGCGCGGTGCGTCTCGACCGTGCGCACCGACAGGAACAGCTCCTCGGCAACCTGCGAGTTGGTGTGCCCGAGCGCGATCAGCCGCAGGATCTCGAGCTCACGTTCGGACAGCCCGTCAGGGGGCCCGGGCGGCGGCTCGGCCGCGACCTTGGCTCCGAGGCGCGGGTTCAGGTACTGCTCGCCCGCGCAGGCAGAGCGGATCGCCTCGACCAGTTCGGCGTCGGCGGACTCCTTGAGCACGTAGCCGAGCACCCCCGCGCCGAGCGCGCTGCGCGCGTAGGCCGGTTCGTTCTGCATCGTCAGCACGACGATCTGTGTGTCGGGGAACTCGGTGCGGAGCGTCGGGATCGCCTCGATGCTGGGCTCGCCCGGCATGTTGAGGTCGAGCACCAGCACGTCGGGACGGTGCCCGCGCAGGTAGCGCCGCGCGGAGTCGACGTTGTCGGCCTCCGCGACCACTTCGAATCCGTCCTCGCCATCGAGCAGCTGGCGCAGCCCGCGGCGGACGATCGCGTGGTCATCGGCGATCACGATCTTGATCTGTTCGCTCATCCACGTCCAACTTACGCCGCTGTCGCGTCGACTGCAATGTGGGGGACCTGCCGGCTTCGAGTGGCTAGCCGAAGCTGGGACTGCGGCAAACTACTTAGCCTCGCGCAAACCGGCTTCGCCCCCTCTCTGCGGGGCGGGCGCGACCTTGCAGTGGTCGCTGCGGCCCTCGGTCGCGGTGCGATCGACGCAATACTCCTGAACAATGGCTTCAGAGCAGGCGATCCCGTTCGACTCGATCTACCGCCACGGCTACGTGCGTGTCGCGGCCGCGGTCCCGCGCGTGCGCATCGGCGACCCCGCCTTCAACGCCGAGCGCAGCGTCGCGCTCGCGCAGCAGGCGCACGCGCAGGGCGCGGCGCTGATCGTGTTTCCCGAGCTCGGGCTGACCGCCTACACCAGTGACGACCTCTTCCACCAGGACGCGCTGCTGGAGGCAACGCTCGCCGCGATCGACCACGTGCGCCGCGCGAGCAAGCAGCTGACGCCGGTGATCGTGCTCGGCGCACCGCTGCGCGCCGAGCAGGGCCTGTTCAACGCGGCCGTCGTGATTCACCGTGGCCGGATCCTCGGTGCCGCCCCCAAGAGCTACCTGCCGGAGTACCGCGAGTTCTACGAGAAGCGCCAATTCCGGGCGGCGCGGGACCTGGTCGGCACGGCGATCGTGATCAACGGCCGGACGGTGCCGTTCGGCAACGACCTGCTGTTCAGTGCCACCGACGTCCCCGACTTCACGGTGCACGCCGAGATCTGCGAGGACGTATGGGCGCCGATCCCGCCGAGCTCCTACGCCGCGCTCGCCGGCGCCACCGTGCTCGCCAACCTCTCGGCCAGCAACATCACGGTCGGCAAGTCCGAATACCGCCACGTGCTCTGCGCCGGGCACTCGGCGCGCACGCTCAGCGCCTACATCTACACGGCCGCGGGCCAGGGAGAGTCGACCACCGACATGGCGTGGGACGGCCAGGCGATCATCTACGAGAACGGCGACTTCCTCGCCGAAGCCGAGCGCTATCCGCTCGACGACCACCTGATCGCCGCCGACGTCGACCTCGACCGCCTGCGTGCCGACCGCACCGAGCGCAGCTCCTGGGGGGACTCGATCCACGACCTGCGCGAACGGCTGCGGCAGCTGCGCCGCGTCGAGTTCGAGCTGCGCCCGCCGACGGAGAGCATCCGCCCGCTCGGCGAGGTCCCGCGCTTCCCCTACGTCCCGAGCGATCCGCGCTCACACCGCGAACGCTGCGAAGAGGTCTACATGATCCAGGTCAGCGGTCTGCAGACGCGCCTGGAGGCGACCGGGATCGAGAAGCTCGTGATCGGCGTCTCCGGGGGCCTCGACTCGACCCACGCGCTGATCGTCGCGGCCCGAGCCTTCGACCGCCTGAAGCTGCCGCGCGCGAACATCCTCGCGTACACGATGCCGGGCTTCGGCACGAGCGAAACGACACTGCGCAGCGCGCGTGAGCTGATGACTGCGCTCGGGGTCACGGCCAACGAGCTCGATATCCGCCCGTCGTCGCAGAAGATGCTCGAGTCGCTCGGCCATCCGGCCGCGAGCGGAGAGCCAGCCTACGACATCACCTACGAGAACGTCCAGGCCGGCGAGCGCACCTCGCACCTCTTCCGGCTGGCCAACATGCACAGCGCGCTGGTGCTCGGAACCGGCGACCTGTCCGAGCTGGCGCTGGGCTGGAGCACCTACGGCGTGGGTGACCAGATGTCGCACTACAACGTCAACGCCTCGGTGCCCAAGACCCTGATTCAGTTCCTGCTGCGCTGGGCAGTAGACACCGACGAGTTCGGACCCGAAGCCGGTCGCGTGCTGTCCGCGGTGCTCGACACCGCGATCTCGCCCGAATTGATCCCCGCCGGCGCCGATGCCGGCGTCGAAGCACCCCACCAGAACAGTGAGCACACGGTTGGCCCCTACGAGCTTCAGGACTTCTTCCTGTATCACGTGCTGCGCTTCGGCAACCGCCCGAGCAAGGTCGCGTGGCTCGCGCACCAGGCCTGGGGCGATCGCAACCGCGGCTCGTGGCCGGATCTGATCCCGCCCGAGCACCGCAACGAGTACAGCCTCGAGCAGATCGAAAGGTGGCTGCGGGTGTTCCTGCATCGCTTCTTCCAGACAAGCCAGTTCAAGCGTTCGGCCGCCCCCAATGCGCCCAAGGTCGGTTCTGGCGGCTCACTCTCACCGCGCGGTGACTGGCGCGCGCCCAGTGACGGCAACTCCACGACCTGGCTCGAGGAGCTCGAGCGAGGACTTGCCGATGGCCGCTGAGGAGGTCTTGGCGGCAGCGGAGAAGATGCGGGAGGCGGGGCAGAGCGAGGCCGCGATCCGCCAGTTCGGCTCAGCGCTCGCGCGTGTGCTGAGCGGCGCGCAGACGATGATCCCCAGCGCGGAGCTCGAACCGGCGCCCGATGTCCCCGCGCTCGAGAGCCTCGCCTCCGTCGACGCCGCCTCGGTGCTCGAGCGCCTGGCCGTGATCAAGCTGAACGGCGGGCTCGCGACCTCGATGGGGCTGCAGCAGCCGAAGTCGCTGCTCGAGGCGCGCGACGGCCGCACCTTCCTGGAGATCATCGTCGGCCAGACGCTCGCCCTGCGTCGCCGCCACGGCGTCCGCCTGCCGCTGATCATGATGAACAGCGAGGCCACACGCGCGCCGACCGCGGCCGCGCTCGCGAAGTTCCCGGAGCTCTCAACCCCGGAGCTGCCCGAGGATTTTCTGCAGTCGATGGTGCCGAAGCTCGATGCTGAATCGATGCTGCCGGCCCGCTGGCCGGCAGCTACCGAGCTCGAGTGGTGTCCGCCCGGGCACGGTGACGTGTACGCGTCGATGGTCGGCTCGGGGCTGCTCGAGGCGCTCAGGCAGCAGGGATTCCGCCACGTGATGATCTCCAACTCCGACAACCTCGGAGCGACCGTGGATCCGCTGATCGCCGGCCACATCGTGCAGGAGGGGATCCCGTTCCTGATGGAGGTCGTGCTGGGTACGGCCGCGGACCGCAAGGGCGGGCACATCGCTCGGCGCCTCAGCGACGGGCAGCTGGTCCTGCGCGAGACGGCGCAGACACCGCCGCAGGACGACGAGTCCTTCCGCGACTACCGGCGCTGGCGCTACTACAACACCAACTCGCTGTGGATCGACCTCGAGGCGATCGCTGCGCACTTCGCCGATGGCGGCTCGCTCGAGCTGCCGGTGATCGTCAACCACAAGACGATCGATCCGCGCGACAAGGACTCGCCCGCGGTGCTGCAGCTGGAGAGCGCGATGGGTGCCGCGATCGGCAGCTTCCACGGTGCGTCGCTGCTTCAGGTCCCGCGCACCCGCTTCGTGCCGGTCAAGACCACCGACGATCTGCTGCTGCTGCGCTCCGACGTGTTCAGGTTGGGCGACGAGTTTCGCGTCGAGCCCGCGACCGAGGGTGGGGCGCAGCCATACGTCGCGCTTGACAAGGAGTTCTTCGGGATGATCGACGACTTCGAGGCGCGCATGCCCGACGGTCCGCCGTCGCTGCGCGAGGCCGAGCGTTTCGTCGTCAACGGCGATGTGCGCTTCGGCGCCGATGTGGTCGTGCGCGGAGAGGCCGAGCTCGACGCGCCCGACGACGGGCTGCAGATCGACGACGGCACCGTGCTCGGCGACTGATTGCGATGCCCGGGGTCGAGATCGAGCGCAAGTGGCTGGTGGCCGAGCTGCCGCCCGAGGCGCTCGGCGGGCTTCCTCCGGACGCGATCCAGCAGGGTTACCTGACGATCGCCGACGATGGCGCCGAGACGCGGATCCGGCGTCGCGGAGCGCGGTGCACGCTGACGGTCAAAGCCGGGCGCGGGATGGTGCGCGGTGAGACCGAGATCACGATCACGTCTGAGCAGTTCGACGCGCTGTGGCCCGCGACCGCGGCGGCGCGCGTTGCCAAGCAACGGCACACGCTACGGCTGCACGGGCGCGTGATCGAACTGGACGTCTACGCCGGCGCCCTGCGTGGGCTGATCGTGGCCGAGGTGGAGTTCGACGATCGCCGGGCGGCCGAGTTCTTCGCCGCGCCGCAGTGGTTCGGGCGCGAGGTCACCGACGACCCGGACTACAAGAATCAGCGCTTGGCGTTGCGCGGCGCGCCGCCGGCGCCGACGTCACCGTGAAGCTCGTTGCGCGAGTGGGCGCGCTTCATCCAGGCGGGCACCGACTCGACGAGCGTCGTCTGCTCGGCGCCGCCCGCCACGCGTGACTGGCGCGCGATCACGGCGACCGTCTGTCTGCCCCGGGTCGTCCACCTGACGGTGACGGGCGTGATCTTGTCGAGCGCGTCCCAGGTGAGCCCGTTGACCACACCCGTTGCCGCCAGGTTGTGCCTGCGCTGGAAGCTCCTGACGGCACTTTCAGTCTTCGGGCCGAACTGGCCGTCGACCGCGATGTGGAAGCCGGCGCCGTAGAGGTGCTCCTGGGCCCAGATCACGAGGTCACCGGCGTTGCCGCGGAAGACGCTCGCCGGCGTCCTGTTGATCGAATAGCTGACGAGCTGTGGCGGCAGCTTGGTGATGTCGCTGAAGTACTTGAGCGGCGCTGACTGCCAGTCCCACCAGCTCAGGCCCGTGGCGCCGTACTCCTTGGCGTACAGACCGAACTGCTCGATCGAGCCGGCGGAGAGGGGGCCCCACAGCTGGCCGAGCGGGTAGATCGGCCGGCGGTAGATCTCGTTGTCCTCGTAGGTGTGGGCGTAGACGAACGGCACGGTCGTGCCGATGTCGGCCCAGTACATCTGCGGCAGGTTGTACTGGGCGCCGCCCGGGCCGAGGAACACCGAGTACGGGAAGCTCAGGTGGTAATCGACGTAGGGGAAGCCGGCGAGCCCGACGGGGTAGCGTTGCCCGACGAGCTTGCGCAGGCGCGCGATGTAGGTCTGCGCCGCGGGATAGCGCGCCTGGTACTGGGATTCGGCGTCGATCACCAGGCAGTCGGCGCCGTCGCGGGCTGCCTGGTATCCGAGGTTGGCCTCGACCGAGGGGCGCAGGCCGTACACGTACTGCCAGGCACAGACCTTCAGCCCCGCCTGATGGAGCTCGGTGACGAGCCCGCGCGAGAACTGCGGCCACCAGCTAGTGCCGTCGCTGCTCTTGACGTAGACCGCGTTGATCCCGTAGCGCTTGGCCTGGGCGATGATCGCGGCGACGCTGCCGCCGTCTGTGAAATGCATCTCCCAGATCCACATCGCGCGGCCCCTGAAGGGGTTCGACTTCGGCACGGCGATCAGTCCGGGCGCCGGTGCCGTGGCGGTGCAGGCCGGGGTGGTGGTGACGGTGGTGGTGGCCGGCGTCGTCTGCGTGACGGTCGTCGGCACGGTGCTCGTCACCGGAACGGTTGAGGTGATCGTGCCCGTCGTGGGCGTACCCGTCGTATCGGTGCCTGTCGTGATCGTGGTGGTCGTCTCGGTGGTGGTGACGGTCGCGGTCGTCGGCACCGTGGCGGTGGCGACCGTCCCCGTCGTCGTGGTCGAGCTTCCGAGCGAACCGCTGCACGGCGTCGTCACGGTCAGGACGGTGCCGGTGGTGCCGGTGGTGCCGGTCGCCGTCGTGGTGATCGGCGCGGACGAGCCCCCCAGACCGCCTCCGCCGCTGCCATCGGCGAGCGCGAATGCGGCCGCGGGCCCGAGGGCCGCGGCGAGCACGCCACCCGCAAGTACGGCGAGACCGCTCCCGCGCGGGAGCTTCTCCAGCCGCTCGTGACCGAGCAGCCTGGCCAGCACTTGCCTCACAGCTGTTCGAAACCCGCCTTGTCCCATCAAGTTGCGCCGGTTGGTCCGTGAATTCCCTTAGGGGCAATCCCGGTCTTCGCCATTGGTATCAGCGACCCTGGCACAGTTCCTTAAAGGGTGACGGCTTGCAGCGCTCTCACCGCGCCGCCAGCGCGTCGAACGCCTGGGCAACCGCTGCGATGGCGTTCGAGACACCGAGCTTTCGGTAGACGTGCTCCAGATGCTTCTTGACCGTGCTGGCCGAGATACCCAGCTCCCGGGCGATCTCGTCGATGCGCTTGCCCTTGGTCAGCAGCCAGAGCACGTCTGCCTCCCTGGCGCTCAGCCCGAGCTGCTGAAGCGGGGCGGCGTCCCGCTCTGGCGGCAGCTCGACCATCCACAGGAGATCGGGGCCGCGCCCGCCGGGCACGAGCCGCAGCGTCAACCGACGCCCGTCCCGGACCGATACGAGCGGCTGGCGTAACTCGTGCGGCCCGCTTGCATCAAAGCCGGCGAGCTCGTCGTCCAACCACGATTGAACACGCTCGGGAAGCCCCGCATGCGATGGTCCGAAGTGCCGTGTGACCAAGGCCAGAGCTGGACCCACGATCGGCTGCCCGACGACCGAGAACGCCCGGCCCTCCTGCTCGAGTTCTCCGGCCACGCGTTCCAGGGCGCGCCGATGTTCGGTGATCAGCTGAGCATGTCTATAGGCCTGGACGAGGTGCGGCCGAAGCGCATCGAGCAGCGCGACCTCCTCGTTGCTGAAGTCACGGTCGCGGCGGTTCAGCGCGATGCCCAGAACCGTCGGCCCGGGTGCCGGAAGGCCCGCTGAAAGCTGGTATTCGACGCCCAGCGGGCCGTACACATGTTGATACAACTCCAGCCCGTGCAGCTCGTCGAGCGTGAGGAAGTCCGAGAGCCGTCGGGCCGAACCGTCCCCTGTGTGGAGCATGTGCATCAGGCAGGGGTTCTGATGAGCCCATCTCTGCCAGACCTCGATCTGGTCGGGCGTGATCGCATGCGGCCGCCCAACCACCACTGCCCGTTCGGCGAGCGGGTCGACCTCATTGAAGGAGGCCAGGTCCGACGGTATGAGCGAGTCGACCTGTTCGAGCACCGATGGTCCGAAGTCATCAAGCTCCTCGACCATCGACACGCCGCGAAGAGCGCTCAGAACGGCGTCGTGTTGTGCCCTTGTGTCCATGACGCTTCCATTGTCTCATCGTCATTGTGGCTACGCCGATCGGCCCATTGCGGGGGGTAAGTTGGCGTGTTTAGCTTCCTGCGCCGGGCATCTGTCACTCAGTTCGTGGCGCGGATCGCTTCGGCCGAGACAGCAGACCAGGATTGGGGGCAGCGGGGGAGTCGTGGTTTCCTCGTTGGTCGCTTTGCCGGCTCGATCGAGACCGAGCCGCCTTCTCCTGATCGACTCCAGAAAGGGAAGCCATGAAGAAGACAACCATTTGCTCTGCCGGTGCCGTTGCCACGATGCTGGCAACGGGCAGCTTTGCCGTATTCACGCCGATCGTGTCGGCGTCGGCAACGCATTCTCAAAGTACCGCAGGCAACACGATCGACCTCGGGCCCTCACCGACGGGCCTGCCGTCCAACTGCCCGTTCGCGAACGACGATGCCAGTTTCCTGACCGTCGGCGGCAACGCCGTTGAGCACGACACGACCGTCGTGCACGACGGCATACTCGCCGACTGGAGTGGCTTTACGTTCGAAGGGACGGCCATCTTCCAGGAGGCCCCGTACGGATTCGACGAGAACGGCAACCCCGTCGATACCGGACCGCCGGTCCCGCTCTACGCGGGACATTTCACCTTCTGGAACGGTGGCGGCAACAATTTCGGCGGCCAGACCGAGGGAGGCGCCACCGCGGACTTCCACGGCACGGCGCTCTCCGGCACGGGCACCATCGATATTCACGTCAACTTCCAGGGAACAACGAACAACGCAGGCAACCCGACCGCGAGCGTCGCGAACGTCAGCGTGACCTGCTCGTAGCTCGGCAGCTGGGGGGCGGTAGCTGGTCCGGAGGGGGCGGCCAGCGGGCCGGGGAAGGGGCTGGCCAGCGGACCGGGGAAGGGGCTGGCCAGCGGGCCAGCCCCACCCGCAACAGGGAACTGCTATTTCACGAACAGCATCTCGCTGTACTTCGGCAGCGGCCAGAGGTCGTCGGCGACGACCTTCTCGAGCGTGTCGGCGACTTCGCGCACGGCGCCCATCGCCGGGAGCACGGTGTCGTGCATGTACTTGGCGTGGACCAGCGGGCCCTCGTCCTCATCGTGATTCTCCTGGAGGTTGGCGCTCTCGAGCTCCTTGATCGCGTCCACGAAGGATGAGATCAGGTCGCCGGTCTCGCTGGCGAGCGCGGGTTCCTCGGCGCCGAGCAGCTCCGCCTTGTAGCGGACCGCGGCAGGCAGCAGCATCGTGCGCGCGATCGAGGCGGCGGTCTCCGACTCGATGTTGAGCCTGGTCACGTACTGCTCGAGGAACACCTCATAGCGGGCTTGCAGCTCGCGCTCGCTGAGCACGCCGTAGTTGGAGAACGCTGTGACGGTGTCGCCGCTGACGAGGTAGGGCAGCGCTTCGGGAGTAGACGGGAGATTGAGCAGCCCACGGCGCTCGGCCTCGGCGTGCCACTCCTCCGAGTAGCCGTCGCCGCCGAACACGACCTGCTTGTTCTCGGAGTAGCTCTGCTGAATCAGCGGCCGTAGCGCGTCCTCGAGCGACTTGCCCTGGTTGAGCGCGTTCTCCAGGTCCTCGGAGAGGTAGTCGATCGCCTCGGCGACGATCGTATTGAGCACCGTGTTGGGCAGGCCCAGCGACATGCTCGAGCCGAGCGCGCGGAACTCGAACTTGTTGCCGGTGAAGGCGAACGGGCTGGTGCGGTTGCGGTCGCCGCTGTGCAGTGGCAGCGGCGGCAGCACCGGCGTGCCGAGGCCGAGGAACGACTCCGGCGTTGACTGCCCGGCGGCGCCCGCCGCGATCGCGTCGAACAGCCTCTCGAGCTCGCTGCCGAGGAAGATCGAGATGATCGCCGGCGGCGCCTCGTTGGCGCCGAGCCGGTGATCCTGGCCGGGAGAGGCGATCGATGCGCGCAGCAGGCCCTGGTGCTTGTTGACCGCCTGGATCACGGCCGTGCAGAAGAACAGGAACTGCAGGTTCTCATGCGGGGTGTCGCCGGGCTCGAGCAGGTTCTCGCCCTCGTCTGTGCCCATCGACCAGTTGTTGTGCTTACCCGAGCCGTTGACGCCGGCGAACGGCTTCTCGTGCAGCAGACACACGAGTCCGTAGCGGCGCGCGACGTTCTGCAGGATCTGCATCGTCAGCTGCTGGTGATCTGAGCCGACGTTGGAGTTCTCGAAGATCGGCGCGATCTCGTACTGGGCCGGCGCGACCTCGTTGTGGCGGGTCTTGATCGGGATGCCGAGGCGGGCCAGCTCACGCTCGCACTCGAGCATGTAGGCGAGCACGCGCTCCGGGATCGAGCCGAAGTAATGGTCGTCCAGCTCGTGGCCCTTGGGCGGCTTGGCGCCGAACAGCGTGCGGCCGGTGGTCAGCAGGTCGGGGCGCTCGAAGTAGTACTGCTCGTCGATCAGGAAGTACTCCTGCTCGGGGCCGACCGTCGTGAACACGCGGTTGGTCTCCTTGCCGAACAGATTCAGCGCGCGCGAGGCTGACCTTGAGAGCGCGTCCATCGAGCGCAGCAGCGGGATCTTGGCGTCGAGCGCCTCGCCGGTCCAGGAGACGAACGCGGTCGGGATGCAGAGCAGCGCGCCGTTCGGATTCTCGAGGATGAAGGCCGGGCTCGTCGGGTCCCAGGCGGTGTAGCCGCGTGCCTCGAACGTGGCGCGGATGCCGCCGGTGGGGAAGGAGGATGCGTCAGGCTCGGCCTGGATCAGCTCCTTGCCAGAGAACGAGGCCAGGGCGGTGCCCTCGCCGGTGGGGGCGTAGAAGCTGTCGTGCTTCTCGGCGGTCAGGCCGGTCAGCGGCTGGAACATGTGGGCGTAGTGGGTCGCGCCCTTCTCGAGCGCCCACTCCTTCATCGCCAGCGCGACTGAGTCGGCCAGCGACGTGTCCAGAGCCTCGCCCTTGGCCAGCGTCGTGGAGAGCTTCTTGTAGACCTCCTTGGGCAGGCGCTGGCGCTGAACGACCTCGCTGAAGACGTTCTCGCCGAAGACCTGGTTGTCGGCGACAGTGAGGTCGGGCGCGCCAAACGTGGTTGCCCCGTCCGGGGTCCACTGGGCTGCGAACACGTTCTGCTGACGGATTCGGGACATGCTTTTGTCTGTTCCTTCCTGTTCGCGCCTCGGCGGCGGAGGCGCGCGTGGCTGCGCGGCCGCGAGGGAGCGCGGCTTCTCCAAGCTATAAAACCTCGCGCCCCGGGTCACTATCCAAATGTCCAAAGTAGACGGTCGGTGGGTGGCCGCGCCCGCCGGGCCGATGCTCCGCCCACCCGGGCCGATGCTCCGCCCACCCGGGCCGATGGTGCGACCACCCCGGGCCGATGGTGCGACCACCCCCGAGCCGATGGTGCGACCAGCCCCGGGCCGATGGTGCGACCACCCTCGGGCCGATGCTCCGCCCACCCCGGGCCGATGGTGCGACCACCCTGAAACTGTGCCAATCAGGGCACATTGTTGGCTTGGGAAGGGTGGCGGGGCCATATTCCCGAGTTATGGCTGAAAACTCGGGCGATCAGGAGGCACGATTAGAAGAATCGGACAGTGTCGCGCCAATTCTTCCAAGGAGTGCCGAAAATCGAGCGCCGTTAAGAGAATCGCGACTGGCTGGGTCGATTGTTCGGTTTGAGCAGGTTCGCGGGACCGGCGACGCCGAACTGGCGCGCCTGGCGGAGCTGCAGCACGGCCATGTTCATCTCCAGCAGCTCAGGGCCGCCGGTCTCAAGCGAGGCGCTGTAGCCCACCGTGTCGAAACGGGCCGCCTGCACGCCATCCTTCCCTGCATATATCTGGTTGGTCGACCGCAGCGCGATGTGCTGGGCCGGATGATGGCGGCGGCCCTGTATTTCCGAGGAGATGCGCTGGTCACTGGGGTGGCCGGGGCGCAACTCTGGGGAACGCTCGACACAACCCAACAACTCCGCGACCACGAACCGATCCGCGTATTGCTCGTAGGCCGGAACGCCACGCCTACCGCTGGTGTCACGATCCATCGCACCAAAGCCCTCTCTCGCCAGGACATCCGCTGGCGCGACGGCATTCCAGTCACCTCCCCGGCCCGCACGATTCTGGACTGTGCAGGCGAGATGGACGAGCTGGAACTCGAAGCCGTGCTCTCAGCTGCGCTCGGCAAGAACCTCGTACGCACCGGCCAGCTCAGAGATGTGATGGAACGCAACCCGCGGGCGAAGGGCATCCGGAGGCTCCGTTCGCTGCTTGGTCAAGCGCAATCGTTTCATGACACCCGCTCTGTATACGAGCGGCGATTCCTGAACCTGCTGACGGCGGCGGAGCTTCCGCTTCCCGTCACCAACACCTGGGTCGCCGGCAAGCTCGTTGACGGGGTATGGCCCGATCTGAAGCTGGTGCTCGAGATCGATGGCTGGAAGCATCACGGAAGGCGCGACAAGTTCGAGTCAGATCGGGTGCGCGACCAGCATCTGATGATCGCCGGCCATCACGTGATCCGGGTGACCAGGCGCCAGATCGACTTCAGGCCCCACGCGCTGGTCGCGCGGACCGCGAGCATGATCGCGATGCTCAGGCTGAGCAGCGACGATTCGCCGGCCGGCTAGTCGCAGAGCCGCGAGCTAGGTGCAGGGCCGCGAGCTAGGTGCAGGGCCGCCGAGCTAGGGATAGCGAGCGAGCCTCATACCGCCGAGCGATTGTCCGAGCGTCGCGGTGATCCTGGGTTTGGCGGTGGTTCGGTATGAGTCTCGTTCGCGGGGGCGGCCCTGGCGGGCCGCTGTGCGGTGGCCCGGCGTACCTTCGGATC
>DASZLT010000069.1:0-6870 GCA_035552235.1 Solirubrobacteraceae bacterium | reverse complement strand
GCTGGCGCTCCTGTCGCTGGGCGGCTGCGGTAGCGCCGCGAAGCGCGCGACCGCGCCCACGAGCCGCACGACCGCGGCGGCGCCGACGGTGACCACCACCGGATCGATGACGATCATCTCCGGGACCAACACCAACGGCGTGCCCCCACCCGTCCAGGCACACGCCGAGGTGCCGGCGGTCTTCAACGTGCTCGCGGGCGGCTCCCTCAGCCCACCGACCGTGTCCGTACCAGCGGCGCTGCCGGTCGAGCTGACGGTCGTCTCGCGTGACGGGCGGCGCCATACCGCGGTCCTCAGGAGCCCGTCGCGGCACGCGCTGAGCGTCCCCGCCGGTGGTCGCGCCTCGCTGCTCGTGTCCGGCCTCAAGCGCGGCACCTACGCGCTCGAGTTGGACGGCGCCGACCGCGCAGCGCTCGTCGTCGGCGTGGCGCCCGGGCCGTAGCGCGGGCGCCCTAGCCGATCTGCGACCCGACGGCGGCGTCCCTGTCGGGGCGCACCAGGACAACGCCGTGCTCGTCGTCGAGCGCGCCCAGGACGAGCACCTCCGAGCGAAACGGGCCGATCTGGCGCGGCGGGAAGTTGACCACGCAGACCACGAGGGCGTCCTGCAGCTCCTCGCGCGAGTAATGGGTGATCTGCGCCGAGGAGCGCTTGACGCCGACCTCGTCGCCGAAGTCGATCGTCAGCTTCCACGCAGGCGTGCGCGCCTCGGGGAAATCCTCGACCGACACGATCCGCCCGACGCGCATGTCGACCGCTCGGAAGTGGTCGATGTCGATCACGCCGCGACTAGAACAGCGGTGCCGACGGCGTGCCCGATCCGTCAGTCGCCCCGGCGCTCGTGCCGGTTGCGCCGGTCGTCCCGGTCGCCGCGCTCGGATCGGTGGTGGTGCCGGCCGAGCTCCCCGACGTGGTGCCGTCACTCGAGCCCGTCGAGCTCGTCGAGCCGGTGGTCGTGGTCGAGCCGCTCGAGGACGGGGTCGTCGACGTCGTGCCCGAGGGCCCCGTCGTACCCGTGGTGCCGGAGCTCGTCGAGCTCGGAGGCGCCGAGGAGCCGCTCGAGCCGCTCGTGTCGGCCGTGCCCGTCGGGGTCGCGGTGGGCGTCGGGCTGGCGGAGGACAGCACCGTGGGGTCAGCCTGCGCCTGGGTCCGGCCCGCGGGGGTCTTCTTCTTCTTGGGAGCGGAGGGGTCGGTCTTCGCCGTCGAGGCGGAAGGGGTTGCGCTGGTGGCGTGCTTCGCCTGCGCCGCGACCTTGCTCACGGACTTGTGCCGGTGCTTACGGGCGGGACGCTCGATCGCCGTGAGCGTTGCGTGCTTCGGCGGCGCTGAGGCAACCCGGGTCGGCTCGGCGCCGATCGGCTGGACCACCGCCGCGGCGACCGGCGCGGAGTGGTGAACGACGTGCGAGGCCTCGACCGCTCCCGCGGTCACGATCGCGGCTGCGGCGAGCCCGGCTGCCGCCTTCGTCGCGATCGCCCCGGCGCCGGCGGAGATCATCCCGCCGGCGGAGCCGAACATCGCGGTGCTGCCGGCCGTGCCGGCGACGGCTGCCGCCGGTCCGGCGGCGGCGCCCGTGGCCCCGGTGGCGCTCGCTGCCGTGGCACCCGAGCCCCCCGCCGAGTGGCTGAGATGGACGATCGCCAGCTTGCGCAGCAGCGCGAGCGGCCCGATCGGAAGCAGCGCCGCGAGCGCCTTGTTGGTGTGCTTCAGCTGACCCTGGAAGCTCGAGCAGCGATGGCATGAGCGCAGGTGGCGGCGAACCAGCGGGGTCGGCCGCTTGCGCAGTCCCTCGGCCACCTCGGCCAGCTCGATCCGGACTTCCTCGCACGAGAGCAGCCGCGCCTCGGCTGCGTCGGCGAGCGAGATCCGGGCGCGGACGAGCAGCGACTTGACGCCGGGAACGGTGGTGTCCATCGCCTCGGCGATCTGCTCGTAGGAGAGGGCGTCCATCTCCCGCAGCACGAGCGCCGTGCGCTGCGTCTCGGGCAGCTCGTGGATGTCGCCGACCAGCAGCCGGAACTGCTCACGGTCATGCACCTTGTCCGCGGTGGTGGCGCCGTTCTCCGAGAAGTGGATGTCCATCGAGTCCACCCCGATCGCCTGGATCCGCCGGAGGTGGTTGAGGCTCCGGTTGCGCGCGATCCGGTAGAGCCACGGGCGGACGTTGATCGCCCGGTCATCCGCCAGGATCGCGTTGAACGCGGCGGCGAGGACTTCCTGAAGGACATCCTCGGCATCCTCGCGTGAACCCAGGAGATGACGGCAGAACGCCAGCAGGCGCGTGTGGTAGCGCGACACCAGCACTTCGAATGCAGCGGCGTTTCCGCGCCGCGTGAGCGAGATCAGGCGTTCGTCGGACTGCAGCCTGAGCAGCGGGGACCGGCCGTGCAGGCCAATTCCACCCGAATATCTAAGAGCTGAGACTTCCATCAGGGAGCTCAGAGGATCCGCGAAGAGCCACCCTCGATAATCCTCAGTCGCATCGACACCGTAGCAGCGCGTTAGTTGCGGTTGGGGGCCGAGACAGCTGGATCGCGGCCCCGATCCAACGCGACCCGGAGGACCTAAGGGTCGCTAGGCGCACGTTGGATCGTCCAGGTCCCTCGCCGACGGTGAATGCTCTGCTCCCAACGGGTCCGGCGGAGCCAGCCCTTAAGCTTCGCTCCACGCCCGGGTAGACAAACTGGCAAAGTCCGCGCGCTTAAAACGTGCTGCTCGCAAGAGCTTGCGGGTTCGAGTCCCGCCCCGGGTACTCCAGCGCTCCGAGCCAGCCGCATAGCGGGGGCCCTCCGAGCCGAAACCGCGCCCCCAGCGCCCGATTCGGGCCATTCGGCGCGTCGGTTCCAAATTGACAGTGCGACTAGCCCGTTGGTAGCGTCGCCTTCTGACTTCTGAGCAGGGGGTCAACGTCCCGGGTGGGAGGAGATCGATTGGCGAGGTCGCGGCGGTGCGGAACTCAAGTGTGATCGGCCGGGTCGCCGCAGTCGCGGCGCTCGGATTGGCCGTGGTGGCGGTGATCGTCATCCTGCTTTCGGGCGGGTCGACGTACCGCGTCAACGCCATCTTCCAGGACGCGAACCAGCTCGTCCCGGGCAACCTGGTCGAGGTCGCGGGGAACTCGGTCGGCACGGTCGGGAGCATCTCGCTGACGCGCAACGGGCAGGCGAAGCTCGAGCTCGACATCAACAGCTCGCTGTACGAGCCGCTGCACCAGGGCACCCACGCGATTGTGCGAGTCGCGTCGCTGTCGGGAATCGCCAACCGCTACGTCGATCTGTACCTCGGCCCGGGGACCGCGCCGGCGATTCCCTCAGGCGGCGTGATCAGCACCGCCAACACCACCAACGCGGTCGATCTCGACGAGCTGTTCAACACGCTCAACGCACCGACCCGCAAGGGCCTCCAGGACGTCTTCCAGGGCTCTGCCTCGCAGTACGCCGGACGCGGAGCGCAGACCCAGCGCGCGTGGCAGTACCTCAACCCGGCGATCGCGACCAGCAGCATCTTGTTCCACGAGCTCAACCGCGACACCTCAAAGTTCACCCGGTTCGTCGTCAACTCGAGCAACCTCGTCACCGATCTGGCCTCGCGCCAGACCGACCTCAGCGGCCTCGTCTCAAACCTTTCGACCACCTTCTCGGCGCTCGCCAGCCAGCAGGTTGCGCTGGGGCAGTCGGTCCAGCGGCTGCCCCCGTTCATGCGGCTGGCCAACACGACGTTCGTGAACCTGCGCAACTCGCTCGTCGACCTGACCGCGCTGATCAACGCCTCGAGGCCGGTCGCCCCGAAGCTGCAGAAGCTGCTCGTGCAGCTGCGCCCGCTGGCGGTGGACTCCGTCCCGACGATCCGCAACCTCGCGAACATCATCAGCCGCCCGGGACCCAACAACGACCTGATCGAGCTCAACAAGATCGCCGTCCCGCTGGCGCAGGCGACGGTCGGGCAGGTCCGCGCCAACGGCGCGGTGCGCCCCGGCGCCTTCATCGTCTCCGGCAAGGCGCTGAACCAGTCCGTGCCCGAGCTGGCGGTCGCTCGCCCGTACGCCGTCGACTTGACCGGCTGGTTCGAGGGCTACTCGCATCCCGGCGTATATGACGCAAACGGCGGCGCCAGCCGGATCGCGACCGTGGTGGGTCTCGGGTCGGTGGAGAACGGCGTCCTGAACATCCTCGGGAACAACCCGCTCAGCAACCTGCTGACCGCCCCCACCGGCCGGGCCGCGTTCGCCCAGAGCGTGCTGACCTCGGGTCAGGGCGACCGCTGCCCCGGATCGATGGAGCGCGGCCCGACACCCGGAAGCAGCGCGACGCCGCAACTCGAATCGGGCTTCCCGTGTACCACGAGCGAGGTGCCGACCGGGCCATGAGGCGGATCCTCGCCACCGCCGCAGTACTGCTCGCCGCGGGTGCGTTCGTGGTGCTGACACTCGGGTCCTCGAGCCCCAGCGCCGCCGGCACCTACAAGATCGAGCTCGACAACGCGTTCGGTCTCGTCAACGGCGCCGACTTCAAGGTCGCGGGCGTGATTGCGGGCTCGATCCAGTCGATCAACCTCGACAAGAAGACGCTGCACGCGGTCGTGACCGTGCAGAGCACCGCGAAGGGCTTCGGCCAGTTCCACTCCGATGCCTTCTGCCAGTCTCGCCCGCAGTCGCTGATCGGCGAGTACTTCATCGACTGCGAGCCCGGTCGCTACGGCAAGGTGCTGCCTGCAGGCTCGACGATCCCGGTGACGCACACGCAGTCGACGATCCCGGCGGACCTGGTCCAGAACATCATGCGGCTGCCCTACCGGCAGCGCTTCAGCCTGATCATCAACGAGCTGGGGGCGGCCGTGGCCTCGCGCTCGGAGGATCTGCAGTCGGCGCTTCGCCGGGCGGACCCCGCGCTCGCCGAGACCGACAACCTGCTTGCGCTGCTCGCCAACGACGCCCACACGATCCGGGACCTGAACGCCAACGCCGACTCGGTGATCACCGCGCTCGCTAAGAACAACCAGCAGGTGCAACGGTTCATCGTCGAGGCCAACAACGCCTCGACGGACTCGGCCACGCAGGCCTCGAACATCCAGGCGACCTGGAGCAAGCTGCCGGCTTTCCTCCAGCAGCTGCGTCCGGCGATGGCCAAGCTCGGTGCGGCGGCAGACGCGCAGGACCCGGTGTTCACGAACCTCAACGCGGCGTCCTCCAACCTGCGCCGGTTCTTCGCCGACCTGGTCCCGTTCTCGTACAAGTCGATCCCCTCGCTGCAGTCGCTCGGCCAGGCGTCGGTGACCGGCAAGCCCGCCGTTCAGGCGGCCACGCCGACCGTCGCGCACCTGAACCAGTTCGCCAAGCCGAGCCCCGAGCTAGCGCAGAACCTCGCGATCGTGCTGCAGGCGCTCGACACCCGCACCCCGATCAAGAACTACGCCGGCGGCCCGATCGAGGCCGACCCGCGCAGCCCCGGCGGCAAGGGCTACACCGGCCTGGAGGGCGTGCTCCAGTACGTCTTCAACATCACCAACGCGGTCGACTACTTCGGTCCCTACGGCCACCTGCTGGGCGTCGACCTGTTCGCCAACACGACCTGCAGCCCGTACGCCACCCCGCAGACGATCGCCAACAACCTCGCCTCCTACCGGGCGGGCCAGGGCACGACCAATCCGCGCAGCTGCTACGGGTTCCTCGGGCCAAACCAGCCCGGCGTCACGGTGCCGGATCCGACCTGGAACTCCAAGGACGCGACCCCGGCCAACCCCAGCGCGTGCGTGCCCGACCCCGGCGGCGCTCCCGTCGAGCCGGGCTACGGCGTGACGTATCCCGGGGTAAAGACCAACGCCTGCAAGCTGCCGGCGCAGAGCTCCCCCGGCGCCGCCGCTGACAAGTCGAACCTGAAGAACCACGCGGCCGGGGCGAGCGCCGGCGCGACGAGCGGATCTCCTGGCGGGGGAAGTTCCGGCTCGCCGCTGAACCTCTCACAGACCGTCGGGCAGATCATCTCCCAGATCGCCGGCGGCGGGAGCACCGCGGCCACCCCGGCGGCGCCCGGCGGAGCGACCTCCACGTCGACCGCCTCCTCCGGCGGCAGTGGCGGCCAAGCCCAACAGCTCCTCAACTACCTCCTGGCGCCATGAGAGGCAGACAGCAACCAGCGTTTGCGAATCCGGTCCTGATCGGCGCGGTCACCGTGCTCGTCGCGATCGTCGCGGTGTTCCTGGCCTACAACGCCAACAACGGCCTGCCGTTCGTGCCGACCCGCCAGCTGAAGGTCGACGTCACAAACGGTTCCGCGCTGGTCGACGGCAACGACGTACGCGAGGGCGGCTTCCGGGTCGGAATCGTCTCCGACACGCAGCCGGTGATCCTTTCAAACGGCCAGGTCGGAGCGCAGCTGACGCTCCAGCTGAACACCGCCAACGGCCGCGTGCCGGTCGACTCGACCGCTTCGATCAAGCCGCGCTCGGTGCTGGGGCTCAAGTATGTGGAGATCGCGCGCGGGACCTCGAGCAAGGTGTTCCCGGACGGCGGCACGCTCCCGGTTTCCCAGACCAGCGTGCCGGTCCAGTTCGATGACATCAACAAGATGTTCGACGCGAAGACGCGCCCGGCGGTGCAGCAGGATCTGGCAGGCTTCGGCGACGCGTTCACGGCCCGCGGCTCGGCGTTGAACGACACGATCGCGAGCCTCCCGTCGCTGTTTCAGCATTTGCAGCCCGTCGCGAAGTATCTGTCCGACCCGCACACCGAGCTGACGCGGTTCTTCGTTGCGCTGAATGGGTTCTTCGGGACGATCTCGCCGGTCGCGGCGACGAACGAGCGGTTGTTCGCCGATCAGGCGACGACGTTCGAGGCGATCTCACGGGATCCGATCGCGCTTGAGAGCACGATCC
>DASZLT010000068.1:0-90468 GCA_035552235.1 Solirubrobacteraceae bacterium | reverse complement strand
GCCAGTGCGGCGAGCTGATCGCCGAGTGGGAGCCGCCCGAGATCCAGATGAGTCTTGACGACGTTCAAAAACACAACGCGCCGGGGTTGGGCGCAGAGGGAGTAAATGGACGACCTATGTGAGGTCTGCGAGGCCGACATCGACACCGGCCGCGACACATACACGGTCGCGACGCCCGAGCCACGAATGACCGCGAACTTCGCGCTCTGTGCGGCTTGTGCCGTCACGCTCGCCGACGAGATCGCCGGCAACCTGCCGGACGACTATCTGGCGGTGTTGGCCGGGGCGGTCGAGCGGAGAACCGAGCGAGTGGCGTTCCGCCAGCTCGCGCTCGCTGAGTTGGCGGCGTGAAAGCCGTAGAGGCTCTACTGCTTTTGTGTCCCTATCTCTCGGCCTTGGGGTAGAAGTAGAGAACCACGGGCTTGCCGCGCAGCTCGGAGAGGGTGACGGGGTTCCCGTCCTGGTCCGGAACCGCGAAGTCCGGAGCTGTGTCGCCAACGTTGAGTGTCATGGACCAGATGATGCCGGACGCAGAGCGTCGGCAGCTACCGCGAGGGCGACCACCGGCTGAACCGGCCTAGGGCAGGCTCTCGATGATCCGCATCAGCTCGTCGCGCCGGTAGCCGTGGTTGCGCGCGAGTGCGATCAGCTCCTGCGCCTTCTCGAGCACGGCGGCGCGCTCCGGCGTGCCGGCGACGCTCACGCCGCGGCCGCGGCGGAACTCGAGCAGGCCCTCATCGCGCAGCAGTCGCAGCGCCCGCAGCACGGTGTTGGTGTTGACGTCGAGCTCTGCGGCCAGATCCTTCGCGGGCGGCAGCCGCTCGCCGGCCCTGGCCTCGCCGTCGAGAATCGCGCGGCGGATCTCGCCCGCCACCTGCTCGAACACCGCCGTTGTCTCTGACCTGTCGATCTTCAATTCACGCCTCCAACGATGACGCCATGTTAGTTAGCACCATCAACGATCGTCAAGGGGAACACGTCAGGCAACAGCGGTTCGAGCTCGTTCATCCGATCGACCCCGCCCTGCGCTGGGAAGACGCGGATCCACACGATCACGATCGCGATCGTCATGCAGCACCCGCCCACGACCGCGGGGATCGTGCCGGCAACTGAGGCGGCGAGTCCGGACTCGAACGCGGCTAGCGAGCGCGGGCCGGGCGACTTTCGCTGCCGCTACTTCAGCAGGCGGCTGAGCCGCCGGTCCTTGAGAACCTTGCCCTCGGTCTGGCAGACGGGGCAGTAACACATCACGTAGTCCTCGTAGAACACGGCTTCGATCGTCGTCTCGCAGCGCGGGCACGGCTCGCCGTTGTGGCGGTGCACCGTGAGCGGCAGCGGCAGCTTGTCGGGAAGCGGTAGCGCCAGCTGTTGCTCGTAGTGCGCAAGCGCGCCGTCCAGTCGAGCGTGGATCGCCTCGCGCAGCGTCGTCGCCTCGGCCTCACTGAGATCAGCCCCGCGCTTGAACGGCGAGAGCCGCGCCGTGTGCAGGATCTCATCGACCCAGGAGCGGCCGATCCCGGCGATCACGTGCTGGTCGCGCAGAGATGCGTACAGCGGCCGGGGTTGATCGAGCAGTGCGCGAAGGGCCTCCGGCTCGGGCGTGTCCGGCCAGGCGTCCGGCCCGAGTGCGGCGAGTGTCTCCTCGGCCTCGACGTCCTCGCGGCGCAGCAGCTTGACCCACGCGCGCTGCTTGGTGCCGAACTCGCGCAGCCGCAGCTCGCGCTCGCCGCCGGCAAGGCGCAGGAGCACGCGCGAGGTCCTGTCGCGCAGCGAGGCGCGCTTGTCGTAGAGCTGCAGGCGGCCCGCCGACATCAGGTGCACGACGAGTGTGTATTTCGCGTTTGCTCCCGCGCCCGGTCCCGCTGGACCTGGCGCGTCCAGATCGATCAGGAAGAGCTTCCCGCGCCGGCGGATGCCCTCGATCGTGGCCCCGGTGAGCGCATGCAGCGGCGGCTCGAAGTTCTTCAGCGCGTTGATCCCGGGGGCCAGCACAGACTCGATTTCGGCGCCGCTTGTCGCAGCGGCGACAAGTCTCGCGGTGATCTCGACCTCGGGCAGTTCAGGCACGGGAAATCAGGGTAGAGCGAACTGCGATGCAACTCCTAACTGGCCTTAAGCACCGTTTAACTGTGCGGGAGGATTCTCAAGCCTATGAGTGACATCCTCGCCATCGTCGATGAGACCAGCAGCGATGAGCAACTCGTCGAAGAGATCGCTTTGCGGCACCCGCATCGCGTGACCGTCCTACTCGAGGACGGCACGCTCGACCCGCAGGCGGACGATGGTCCGCGCGGGCGTGCGCTGAGCGATCGGCTGGCGAAACTGCTCACCGCCATCGAGCAACGGACCGGCGCTGTGGTCGTGGGACTCGCGGGCAGTCGCGAGCAGCTCCGCGGCTGGCGCTTTGACCGGATCGTCGGGGCGCACGGCTTGCTTCCCGCGCCCTGACGGCGCGTCGATCCAGGCCGCGCCCGGCGGTCGATGCTTCAAGAACTCGGGCCCCGGTCGAAAGACCGGGGCCCGAGTTTTGATGCGATGCCGTCGCTGAGGCCTAGAGCCCGTTGATCAATGCTGCGTCGGACGTACGCACCTTCGCGGGGAGAGGAACGAAGTCCAGCGCGGCGCCGTAAGCCTGGCCGGTGGTCGTCGCCCAGGTCAGGAAAGCCTTGATGTCCGAGTCGTTGGACTGATTTGGGTTGACGATCGCGTACGTATAGGTCGAGATCGGGTACGCGATCTTGTACCTCTTCGACGGATCCACGATCGAGACGCCTGTGAAGTTGGCGCCCTGGGCGGGGAGCGTTGAGTTCGATGCCGCCGCGTTGGCGATGTTCTTCGAGTTCGGGAACTCGAAGTTGCCGGCGGAGTTTTCGATGGCGGCGGTCGTGATGTGCTGGTTGATGAGGTAGTACGCGCTGATGTACCCGATCGTTCCCTTGTTGGTAGCGACCTCACCCGCGACGCCGGAGTTGCCATTCTCACCCGTACCAACCGGCGAGCCCCAGCTGGTGCTGTAGCTGTAGTTCCAGGCCTTGCCACCAGCGATAGTCAGGTACTGCTGGAAGGCGTAGGAGTCGCCTGAGCCGTCCGAGCGGACGACGGGCGTGATCGGGCCGGCCTTCTTGAGGGCCTTCGCGTACTTCGGGTTCAGCTTGACGATCGCCGCCGTGCCCCAGCTTTTGATCTTGCCGCTGAAGATCTCGGCGAGGATCGGGCCGGTGAGCTTGAGTCCGTAGCCGACGCCCTGGATGTGGTAGCCGACGCCGGTGGCGCTCAGGGCCCAGGGGATCTGAACGGGCTGCTGCTTGGCGGCGCCGTACTGGCTGGAGGTCATCGGAGCGTCCGACGTGCCGATGTTGATCTGGCCGATTTGGACCAGGTTGATGCCCTTGCCCGAGCCCGTCGAATGAGGCTGGACTGAGTCAGCGGTGTAGGTCTGCGACCACTTCACTACGAGTGGGTACACCAGCGACGAGCCGGACTCGGATACGGTCGCGGCTGAGGTATTCGCGACTGCAGCAGACGCCAGGCCTACGGTAGCGGCGCCCACGCAGATGATCCTCTTGAGATGCAAGGTCTTAGTTCCTTTCGGAAGTAACTAGGTTCACACTCGCACCGATCTGAAGCGGTACGCGAGCGATGCGTGTCCGGCCGTCCACGCTCAGTGACAAGGATTTCCGAGCCGTCGTCCCCACTTGTTACTGAACTGTTACTGAGATTTGGAAAGCTTGTGACGACCGGCCATGCTTCGGTCTCCAGGTACGGAAGCCGCTCTACTCTCGCCGCCGGTGCCTTCTCTCGCATCCCCAGACGTAGCCCCAGAAATCGGCCCTGCACGCGGCCGGCGCGCCAGCCGCGCGAGGCTGAACTTGCTTGACGCGCGCGCCAACCGCACGCTCAAGTGGCTGGCGTTCGCGGGCGGCGCACTGGTGTTCCTAACGATGTTCGCGATCGCCTACAAGGTGATCGAGGGCGCCACGATGGCATTCGACAAGTACGGCCTGAGCTTCATGACGCACATGAGCTGGAATGCGAGCGCCGGGACGTTCCACGCTTCCAGCTTCATCTACGGCTCGGTGGTGACCAGCGTCGTCAGCGTCGTCATCTCGGCGGTCCTGGGAGTCTCGATCGGCCTCTTCCTCGCGCTGATGGCCCCGCGGCGGGTCGCGGCGGTCATCGGGCCGCTGGTCGAGATGCTCGCCGCAATCCCGAGCGTCGTGCTCGGCCTGATCGGGATCTACCTGATCTGCCCGTTCATCGCGAGCACAATCGAACCCGCACTGCACACGACTCTCGGCTTCCTCCCGATCTTCGGGGCCCCGCAGTCAGTCGGCAATTCGCTGTTCGCGGCAAGCCTTGTGCTCGTGATCATGGTGGTGCCGATCATCGCCGCCCTTACGCGCGACCTGTTCCTCACGGTGCCGCGCGAGCTGCGCGACGGTGCCGAGGCGCTCGGCTCGACCCGCTGGGAAGTGATCCGCGGCGTGGTCCTGCCGACCACCTCCTCCGGCGTGATCGCCGCCTGCGTGCTCGGCTTCGGCCGCGCGATCGGCGAGGCGATTGCAGTCAGCCAGGTCGCCGGCGATCAGCCGCTCGCCCACCTGAACTTGTTCCTCGGCGGCAACACGCTCGCTAGCGCGCTCGCCCTGCAGCTGCCGAACCCCGTGAGCAACCTGCACACCTCGGCGCTGTTCTACTGCGCTGCGATCCTGTTCGCGTTCGGGCTGATCACCAACCTGATCGCACAGCGGATCTCGCGCAGCTTCAACAGAAGCCATGTGCGGCGTGTGAGGCCGGCCAAGCCCAACGCCAGCTCGGCGATCTCCGCGTCACCGCAATGAGCGCGATCCCACAGCTATCAGCCGGTAGCGGCCCCGATCCGGCCTACGCGTTGGTCGCCAGCGGCAACCTGCGCCGCCGCCAGGCCAAGAGCAGGGCGTTTGAGGTTGTGACGCTGGCAGCCGCCGGGATCGCGGTGCTGATGCTGCTGATCCTGGTCTATTACGCCGCCAGCCGGGGTCTCAGCCAGTTGAGCTTCTCGTTCCTGTTCGGAACGTTGCCGCTTCTCAACGGGAGCGTCGGACCGCTCCCGGGGGGCATCGGGCCGGCTCTGGCCGGAACGGTCGAGCTCTCGCTGATCGGCACGATCGTGGCCCTGCCGGTCGGCGTGCTGACGGCTATCTACGTCTCGGAGTTCTCAGGGCCGCGAGGCCGCCGCGTGGTCGAGACGTACCTCAACCTGATGGCGGGCCTGCCAACGATCATCGCCGGAGTGTTCATTGCCCTGCTGATCGCCAACAACCTGGGCCAGTCCGCGATCGCGGGTGGCCTCGCGCTCGCCATCGTCGAGGTGCCGCTGATCGCCCGCGCCAGCCTGGAGTCGATTTCCCGCGTTCCCGGGACGCTGCGCGAGGCCGCCGACGCGCTGGGCGTCGCCCGCTGGCGCACGGTGCTCGGCGTGATCCTGCCGACGGCATCGAACAGCATCGTGACGGCGACGATCCTCGCGGTAGCGCGCGCCGCCGGCGAGACAGCGCCGCTGCTGTTCACCTGCACGCTCTTCTCGCAGAACTACGCGTTCAACCCGCTGCACTCTGTCGCCAGCGTGCCGCTCGAGCTCTTCTCGCTTATGGAGTCCGGTGACCCGCAGGCAGTGGACAAGGCCTGGGGTGCCGCGTTCCTGCTGATGGTCACAATCCTGATCGTCAATATCCTTGCTCGTGTCTGGCTGCGACGCAGCGAACGAAAGAGGGGACTATGAGTCTCAGTGACCTGCCGATCGAGACCGCCGTGCACCCGCGCCCAACCGGAGCGCGGCCGCGCCTGCGACTCTCCGATCGCGCACTCGCGCCCGCCATCGAGCACGCCGCTCTCACCCCTGAGGTCGTCCGGGCGCCGCAGGTCGTCTTCGAGAGTCGCGACGTCTCTGTCAACTACGGCGAGAAGCGCGCTGTCGAGCACATCTCGATGGACATCCACCGCAACAAGACGACAGCCCTGATCGGACCGTCGGGATGTGGCAAGAGCACCTTCCTGCGCTGCCTGAACCGTATGAACGACTCAATCCCGGGCTTCCGACTCGGCGGCGAGCTGCTCTATCACGGGCACAACCTCTACGCGCCGCAGGCCAACCGCGTCGAGGTCCGTCGCCGCATCGGCATGGTGTTCCAGAAGCCCAACCCCTTCCCGAAGTCGATCCACGACAACATCGCCTGGGCCGCCCGCAACCTGGGCATGCGTGACAACGTCGACGAGCGCGTCGAGCGTGCACTGCGCGCCGCAGCCCTCTGGGACGAGGTCAAGGACCGCCTCAAGTCGAGCGCGCTGGGCCTCTCAGGCGGCCAGCAGCAGCGGCTCTGCATAGCCCGTGCGATCGCCATCGAGCCAGACGTACTGCTGCTCGACGAGCCCGCCTCGGCCCTCGACCCGATCGCCACGGCCTCGATCGAGGACCTGATCCACGAGCTCAAGGTGACCTACACGATCGTGATCGTCACGCACAACATGCAGCAGGCGATGCGCGTTGCGGACAGGACCGCCTTCTTCAGCCTCGATGAGACCCGTATCGGCACGCTGATCGAGTACTCCGACACCGACAAGCTGTTCTCGCGGCCGGCGGACACTCGAACCCATGCCTACATCACCGGTCAGTTCGGCTGAGCTGGGAATGGGAAGAGCTTTCTCGGACGCTCAGTCATCCGAGAAGATCGACGCAGTGTCGACTTCGCGCAGGATCGGCTGTCCGCACTGCCAGCAGAAGGCGGCGCCGCTGGAGTGCGGCGCGCTGCAGGTGGCGCAGGTACCGGCGATGCCACTGCGTTCCATCGCCAGGATTCGGTCGAGTTCGGCCAGCTCCGCATCGACGTGCTGCAGTTCAGCGGCGCGCTTGACGATCACGTCGACGCGCATGCGGTCGCGGGTCGCCATCTCGTAGACGAGCCCACCGAGGTCCCACTGCAGCTCGGCGACGGTTGCGTTGACCTGATCACGACGACGTTGGAGGTCGACGACCGGCGACTCGCTGATCACCTGCGAGGTCTCGGCCCTACCTGTGCTTGGGAATGCCCTGGCCACCGCTGTGTGTCTCCTTGCTGATGCTCAGCCGCCGAAGAAGTTGCCGGTCTGCTTGCCGTTCTTACAGCCTGCTGTGCCCTTGGTGCAGGACTTCGTCGCAGAGCTGCCCGAGCCGCGCGTCGAGGTCGTCTTGCCGGCGGAGCCACCCGAGCCCCCGGTCGCTGCGACCGACGAAAGCGATCCGCCCGTCAGCTCCACCTTGACGGGCTGCTTGATCGAGCTCTGCGACGCGTTGCCGATCAGCACGCCCACACCGAGTGCCAGCAGCACCGCGATGACGGCGAGCATGGCGGTGAGCCTGGTCCAGCCAGCGGTGGCGCTGACCACCTGCGCGCCCGAGACAGCGGAGGACTCCTGCGATTTGGCGCCTGCGATCGCAAAGCGCGGCTTGCCGCGACGGGTGCCGCACTCGACGCAGTAGCGCTGGTCCACGGCCATCGCGGCGCCGCAGTTGGCGCAGCGGTCGCCGCTGCTGGCCATGAGGTTTGTGATGGGCTCGGACGGCGGCCCGGAAAGCCCCGTCTCCAGGGCGCCGCCAGCGGGCTGGGGAGACTCGTCTTCAGCGCTGCGAGTGCTAGCAGTCATTGTGAGCCGCAGGCTGTCAGACGGGGCCATGTCACTTGTGAAGATCACGTGAATTTGAAGAGCGGAGATCTAGCTACTAAGGGAGAGGCGCGACCGACCGGCCGCGCCTCTCCTGCCTGCCTGTTGCTTTCGCCCTGAGCTAGAGCCGGATCGACTTCTTGCCCAGCGGCTGATCGTTGTTGGAGCTGGCCAGCACGAGCTTCGCGCGCTCGTGCTTCTTGGCCGCCGCCACGCCCGCTCCGTTCAGCTTGAACGCAGCCGTCCCCGTGCCGTTGGCGACGGCGTGGAACTTGGCAGAGGCGATCGTCTTGCCGCCGATCGTGAGCTGCAACAAGCCGCTGGCGTTGATGCTGCTCTTGTTGGCGATCGTCAGCGCGAGCCGATGGCCGGCTACGGTCGCCGTCTTCACCAGGATGCTGCCCAACTTCGGCGTCGTGAACATGCCGACCGGGCTCGCGTAGAACAGGGTGCTGGCGCCGTCGTAGTAGTAGAAGCAGGAGCCCTGCTCGGCGGGCTGCTGCCCGGACGTTGGGGTGAAAGCTCCGGTCGCGCTGACCGAGGCGATACCGTCCGGTAGGGCTGTGCCGTTGAGCGAGGTCGACCCCGCTGCGGTCGGCACCTGATTCGCGGCCAGCTCGGCCTGCCAGGTCGCGTTCGTGTTGCTCGCGAGGCTGGTGACGGCTGGCATCGTCAGACCCGTCGTTGCCTCGCTCGCGGTGGGGCTCGCGTTCGGAACACACTGCCAATCGGGGTTGATCAGCTGCCCCGGAACCAGCGTCGGGTCGTTGGGGTCAGCCGCGCCGCCGGCGGAGCCATAGCTGCCCGTGCCGTTGGACCACGCCGTGTAGTCGTTGGACGCCGCCTCCTTCGTGCCGCTAGACCAGCCGTTCGCGTTGATCGAACCCGAGCCGCTGGCCCAGGCCGCAAGGTCGCCCGAGCTGAACTCGTTGACCGTGGTGGCGTTGTTGGTCTCACCCGTCTGCTGCTGGATGAAGTAGACGTACTTGGTCCCGGGCTCGAGCGGTGAGCTGCCGTTCTGCTGGGCGACCGCCTGCGTGCCGCCGATCTGGACGTGCACCGCTGAGAGACCGGCTGTGATCGGCACTTCGAGGGTGGCCGCGGTAATGACGTCTGGGCCAGGCTGATCGCCGTTGGACGTGTAGTCCGACAGCGGATCGGCCTCGAACAGGACCGTCGAGTAATAACCCTGGTTCACCGGGAAGCCGTTGAGGATCGACGAACCGGTCACCACCAGGCCGCCAAACGTGAACGGATTGGTGCTGGACGCCGCTGAGATCGCCGTACCGGGGTCTCCACCCGTATCAACGACGCCACTGAGGACAGCAGATTCAGGGTGGACGTTGCTGGTACCGCTCACGCTTGGTTGCGCTACGTAGTTAGTGGCGGCCTCAGCCGGCACTGCGACGAGCCCGCTTGCGCCAACCGCAAGACCTGCGATCAGGGCAGCGCGGGAAAGCTTCCTCGCCAATTTCATTCCTCCTAATGGTTGTGTAGCCACTCGGGGTAGATAAGGGTGCGTCACCCTGAGGCGCGGCAAAATTAGCACTGCCCATCCAATGCGCCTACGCCGGAAACACCGCATCGCCCGGAGTTACGGCACTTCGACCGCGGGGAGTCACAAACAATTAACAACTCGGGTGGGGTTGTCACAAGCTGGTAACAAATGAGAGGCGCCCCGCGGACGTCGCGGGCCGCCTCTCACCCACACACCAAAATGGGCTATCGGCCGAGCCTGCCGCGACCGTACATCGTGCGGTAGAGGCGCTGCACCAGCCGCGTCACGCGGGCGCTGTAGGGAAACATGAAGAGCTCCCGCCGGGGTCCGAAGCCGCTCACGAGCAGCGCCTGCTGCCGGCAGTACTTGCGGATGCCACCGATGCCGTGTCGACTGCTGATCCCGGAGGACTTCCAGCCCCCCATCGGCATGTTGAGCGCGAAGTAGTTGATCTGTGCCGCATTGACGCAGACGGCGCCCACCTCGAGCTGCCTGGCGATCTGCTCACCGCGCGGGGTGTCGCGCGTCCAGACGCTCGCCTGCAGCCCGTACGGCGAGTCGTTGGCCAGGCGCACGGCCTCATCGATGTCTGCGACCTTCATGATCGGCACCACCGGTCCGAAGGTCTCCTCGCGCATCGTGTCCATGGTGTGGTCGACGTCGACCAACACGGTGGGCGCGTAGAAGTGGCCGCCCGAGTCCTCGTGCGCATGCCCGCCGACCAGCGCCCTCGCGCCCTTCTCGACGGCGTCGCGCACGTGCGCGTCGATCGTCTCGAGCTGTGGCGGGAAGATAATCGCGCCGACGTCGACACTTCCGGGGCCGGACGGTGGCCCCTGGCGCAGCTTGCTCACCTTCTCGGTCACGCGCCGCACGAAGTCGTCATAGATCGGCTCCTCGACGTAGACCCGCTCGACCGAGATACACACCTGACCGGAGTTGTTCATCGAGTAATACACCGCAGCCGTGGCCGCCTTCTCGACGTCGGCATCGGCGCAGACGATCATCGGGTCCTTGCCACCCAACTCGAGGTGGCAGGGAATCAGTGATTCAGCCGCAGCCCTGGCGACCAGCCTGCCGGTGCGCGTGGAGCCGGTGAACATGATGCAGTCGACGGTTTCCACCAGCGCGGCGCCGGTCGCCCCATCGCCGGTGACGACCTGGAAGACGTTGTCCGGCATGCCGCACTCGTGGAACATCTCGGCCATCAGGATCGAACTCAAGGGCGTGATCTCGCTGGGCTTGAGAACCACGCCGTTGCCGGCCATCAGCGCCGGGATGCAGTCGCCGAAGCCGTTGACGAGCGGGAAGTTCCAGGGACCGATCACGCCGACTACACCCATCGGCTCGTAGCGGAGCACGAGCTTCTTGCCGACCACCGCCGGGTTACCCCAGTAGTGGGCCTTCTCGTCCGCGAGGTACTCGCCCGCATGCTTTGCCCAGAAGCCGAGTGACTGCACCACGTAGCCGAAGTCGGTGGCCTGGGCGTCCTCGTAGGCCTTCCCCGTCTCCTGTACCACGGAACCGATCACGCGTTCGGCGTTGTCGAGCATCCAGCGCTGGGCGCGCACCATCACTGCGGCACGGCCCGAGAAGCCGAGCTCAGCCCAACCCACCTGGGCAGACCGTGCTCGGCTCACGATGCCGGAGAGCTCCGCGGCGCCGGCCACCGGGACGGTCGTGATGACCTCGCCGGTGGCGGGATTCTCGACCGCGATCGTGCTCATCTCAGTCGCCGAGCTCGACCGACTCGATGACCACCGGCTCCTCCGGCCGGTCGCGGCCGTCTGTGGCCAGGCCCTCGATCTTGTCGACTGCGTCCATGCCGTCGGTCACCTTGCCGAAGACGGTGTGCTTGCCATCCAGCCAGGGAGCCGCGTCGGTGGTGACGATGAAGAACTGGGAGCCGTTCGTGTTGGGCCCGGCGTTGGCCATCGCCAGCGCTCCGCGCACGACCTTGTGCTGGTTGAACTCATCCTCGAACGTGTAACCGGGACCGCCGGTACCGGTGCCGAGCGGGCAGCCGCCCTGGATCATGAAGTCGGGAATCACGCGGTGGAAGCTGATCCCGTCGTAGAAGTTGTCGGCGGACAGCTTGCGGAAGTTGTCGACCGTCTTGGGCGCGTCATCGTCGAAGAACTCGACCGCGATCGTCCCATGGTTCGTGTGAAGTTTGGCTGTGCTCATGGGATGACCCTACCCAGTCGCGAAACAAAGCGCCTTCGGCAAACCGAAACGGCCCGCCCGCCCTCTTCGTCCAACCCGCGTGGGCAGGATCGAAGGGGCGAGCGGGCAAACCCCGCCAGACCGTCAGAGCGCGCTAGTGACGAACAGCAGCGGTCGTGGTCGTGGTCGACGCCGGGGTGACCCCCAACGCATAGATCGTGCTGGTCGCAGCGACGGTCGGAGCAACGGGGTTGCTACCGCTGGTGGTCTGGGTGCACGCCAGCGAAACCGTCTCCGCGTTGGCGCTGGTCGGCGCGAGTACACGAAGTGGCAGCGAGGTGTACTCAGTATCGCCGGTCGCATCCACGTTGACGGTCACGTTCTGGGTCTCCACGGCGCTGGTCGAAGTGCCGGCCGCCAGCTTGCAGGTGACGGTCACATGGGCGCCGGCGATACCCGCAGCACCGGAGACTTCGATCGACGGATCAGCCTGAACAAGGTACGCCGAGCCGCCGGCCGCCGAATAGGTGGCGACCGTCGTCGGGGTCGTGCCGGTGGCGATCGTCGTCGCCTTGCCTGCGCCACTGTCTGACTCCGCCGGCGAACTCGAGCTGGTGCCGCAGGTGGTGCTGCCGGTGATGCTCACCGACGTGATCGCCTGGTTGGCGCCCGTGCAGGAACCCGTGACGCGCAGCTGCACCTCGCTGCGGTTCACGCGGTAGAAGCCGACTGCCCCGGGCATGATCTTGCGCGAGCCGACCGAGTTGGTGGCCAGCTTCGGGTTGGTCACGGCGAACGTCTTCAGCTGATTCGCTCCGATGCTGTGATCGGGGATCGTCACCGCCGCGTAGCTGGCCCCGCCGGCGGAGAGAAACAGCGCGATGAGTGAAACCACCATCGCCGGCGATGGGTGGCGCAGGCGGCGCGCCGGATTGCGCAGTACTGGCTTGCGCATGAATTTGCCTCCGAGTGTCGTTTTTCGGTCCACTACCCCGAACACGACAAACGCCGCTTAGTAGCGGCGCTGTTTTCCCTGCATTTACACGGAGCTGACGTCCGCCGCCGGTGGCACTGGGATCAGGCGCCGACCAGCTCGAGCCTCAGCGGACGCCCGCCTACCTCGATCCCCGCGACGGATTCGACGATCCGGTCCGCGTCGCGCTCGGGCACATCGGCGAACGAGAAGCGCTCGAGCACGCGCACGTTGCGCACCGCCTCGCCGTCAAGGCCGCCGGCGCTGGTCAACGCATGGACCACGTCCTTGGGCTCGATGCCGTCGGCATGGCCGCCGGCGATGATCAGCTTGCGCAGCGGGAGTTCTACGACGTCGCGCTCGGCGTCGTGCGGCTTGGAGTGGCGCTTGGGCCGAGCCTTGACGCTGGTTGCCGCGACGTGCGCGTCCTTGACCCACGGCGATAGCCGCACGCCGGAGTGTGCCTCGATCGCCTCGACGTCGCGCTGCTGGCGCGACTCGTAGAAGGTGATCGCGCGGCCGGTGCGCCCGACGCGGCCGGTGCGGCCGATGCGGTGCACGTAGATGTCGGGCGAGCTGGGCAGGTCGAAGTTGATCACGTGCGACACCGTCGAGATGTCGAGTCCGCGGGAGGCGACGTCGGTGGCGACCAGCAGCGGCGTGCGGCCCTCCTTGAAGCTGATCATCACGCCGTCGCGCTGTCCCTGCGACATGTCGCCGTGCAGCGCCTTGACATTCATGCTCTTGTCGCGCAGCGTGCGATAGAGCTGGTCACAGCGGATCTTGGTGCGGCAGAAGATGATCGCCTGCTTCGGCTTCTCGGCGTCGAGCACCTCGATCAGGGCGGCGACCTTGTCCTTGGAGGCGACCTGCAGGCCGAACTGTTCGACCGTGTCGACGGTTAGCGTTGCCCCCTTGACCTTCACGACCACCGGGTCGTACAGGTATTGCTCGGACAACCGCTGGATCTCCGGCGGCATCGTCGCGCTGAAGAGCGCGGTCTGGCGACTCGATGGCGTCAGCGAGAGGATCTTCTCGACGTCCTCGAGGAAGCCCAGGTCGAGCATCTCATCCGCTTCGTCGAGCACGACGAAGCGGCAGTCGTGCAGCATCAGCGAGTGACGGCTGATCAGGTCCTTCACGCGCCCGACTGTGCCGACGACGATCTGCCCGCCCGCGCGCAGCTGCGCCTGCTGGCTGCGGATCGGCGCGCCGCCGAACACGGCGACGACGTCGACGCCCTTACGCGCGCCGTATGAGCGCAGCGCCTGTGTCACCTGGATGCAGAGCTCGCGCGTCGGCGTCAACACCAGTCCCTGGACCTCGCGCACCGACGGATCGACGTAGTTGACCAGCGGCAGCCCGAAGGCGGCGGTCTTCCCCGAGCCGGTCTGTGCCTGCCCGATCACGTCAAGGCCCGCCAGCAGGTGCGGGATCGCCTGGTCCTGGATGGGGCTCGGCTCCGAGTAGCCGACGTCGTGGAGCGCCTCGAGGATCGGCTCGGAAAATCCCATTTCGGCGAAGGTCGTCATTACCACCCAAGATAGAGGTAGGTTGGGGCCGGTGCTTACCGGCCTGGCGTCAAGCTGTCGGTGGCAGGCCCTCGTTGAGGCCTCAGACGCTCTCGGTGTCGGGTGGCAGGCCCTCGTCGAGGCCTCAGACGCTCTTGGTGTCGGTGGCAACGACGCTGCTCGAGGCACCGTGGCGGATCAGCCGCGGTGCGAGCACCCGCAGCACCGCGCCCAGCCAGTAGTAACGCGGCACGTAGACCTCGGGGGCACCTCCGGGGCCGGCGACGATCACCGCCTCGGCGACGGTCTCCGCGTCCGAGACCGCCCAGCGCGTCAGCGGGTTGGCGCGCAGCTCGGCCTGCGGGAAGCCCTCGGTGGCGATGAACCCGGGCATCACGTTGGCGACATGAACACCGTGGCGGCGCTCCTCCAGCAACAGCGAGTCACTCCAGGCGCCGAGCGCGGCCTTGCTGGCGCTGTAGCCGCCAGTCGCGATCCGCGAGATCTTGGCCGACGTGCTCGTGATGTTCACAATCGCGACGGGGGACTTCAGTTGGCGGCCCGCGAAGACGGCGTCGGTGGACTCGCTCCCACCCGCTCCACCGACGGCAGCGGTACGGCGTAACAGCGGAAGCAGCGCCTCGATGAGCCGCACCGGCGCCTCGAAGTTGATGCGCATGTGGCGCTCGACGTTCTCCCAGCCGCCGTCGGCGAAGTCGATCGCCCAGCGCGCACCGGCGTTGTTGACCAGCAGGTGCAGCGCGCCGTACTCGCGCTCTACGAATGCGCCGATGCGGGCGGCGCTCTCGGGGTCGGCAAGGTCCGCGGCGAACACCGTGGCGCCGGTGCCGGCGGCCAGCGCCTGCAGGCGATCCTCGCGGCGGGCCACCAGGATCAGCCGCACGTCGGGCTCGCGGGCGAGGCGGCGCGCAACCGCCTCGCCGATCCCGCTCGAGGCTCCCGTGATCAGTGCGACATAGGCCACGGGCGGGAATGCTACGCCGACACCGTGCTGTTGAAGCGGTGCAGTGCCAGCGCGACGAAGATCGCCAGCAGCAGCAGCGACCAGATCACCATCGCCAACTCTCCGTGCGACAGCAGCCAGGAGCCGTGCGATGACACGCCGTTGGAGAGCTTGCGGGAGGTCGCGACCAGCGCGCTGATCGGATCCCACTGGGCGATCGCCCTCGGATCGCGTCCATGCCCCCGATCGGCACGAAGGCGCCACCAAGAAACGCCAGCGGGAAGACGATGATGAAGCCAACGCCCTGCATCGCGTCGGGCGAGCGCACGAGCATGCCGAAGTAGGCGCCCGCCCAGGTAAAGGCGAACGTGCCGAGCAGCATCAGGCCGACCCACTCCAAGCCGGTTCCGATCCCGAAGTTCGGGCGCCAGCCGCATGCCAGGCCGATGGCGGTGTAGACCGCGAGCCCCACCACGCCCTCGGTGAACTGGCCGAGCACCTGGCCGGTGACGATCGAGAGCCGGCTGACCGGCATCGAGCGGAAGCGGTCGAGCACGCCCTCGGCCATGTCATGGCTGGTGGCCACGCCGGTGCCGATCATCCCGAAGGCGAGGCCCTGGGCGATCAGCCCGGGCATCAGATAGTTGGAGTAGTTCGCGACCCCGGGGATGTGGATCGCCGAGCCGAACACATAGCGGAACCGCAGGATGAAGACGATCGGCTGGATCGTCACATCGAGGATCCGCTCCGGGACGCGTGGGATGGCGCGCAGGCTGCGGAACGTGAGCAGCAGTGATTCGCGGGCGAAGGTGGTCATGCCGCGACCTCCTCTTCGGTCTTGGCTTCCTCGGCCGGATGGCCGGTCAGTGTGATGAATGCGTCGTCGAGCGTCGGCCGGCGCAGCGCGATCTCGTCGATCGGGGCCTTGGTCGCGGCCACGGCCAGCGCGACACGGTTGAGATCGGCGACCTCATCCGGGGCGGGAACCGAGATGCGGCGCTGTTCGGGGCTCAGGGTCAGATCGAGTCCCTGCCAGCCGAGCTCCTGCTTTAGCTGGTTTTGGAAGTTCATGACCGGTATCTTACAGTCACTGTAAAAATGCTGCAACTGTAATTTTGGAACTAGAATGTGGTCATGGCCTTCGAAGGTCTGAGAGAGCTGAAGAAACGAGAGACGCGCCAGCGGATCTCGAACGTGGCGACCGAGATGTTCCTCGCGCGCGGGTTCGAGTCCGTCACGGTCACGGAGGTGGCGGCCGCGTCGGGGGTCTCCGAGAAGACGGTCTACAACTACTTCCCGACCAAGGAGTCGCTGGTCCTCGATCAGATCCAGGGCCAGGTCGAACGCCTGATCGGCGCGGTGCGCGACCGTGCTCGTGGAGTTCCCCCGAGCGCCGCGCTGGTCGCCGCGCTGAAGGAGGACTCGCGCCGCTTCTACGAGATGATCCCCGCGGACCAGCTGCCCCGCATCGAGGAGTTCAGCGCGATGGTGCGCCAGACACCGGCGCTGCGGGCGGCGTGGAGTGAGCATCGCCACCGGATGGTCGCGGCGCTCACCCAGGTACTTGCCGGCGAGTTGCAGGTCGACGAGGCAACCCCCGAGCCGCTGACGGCGGCGCGCGCGCTGGTCGGCCTGGTGGAGCTGCTGTACGACTCGCGGCTGCGCCACGCGAGCACCGGCTCCGGCCCGCGTGAGGTGCAGGAGCAGGTCGATGCGGACATCGATCGCGGCGCGCGTTTGCTCGATACGGGCATGTGGTCGCTGCAGCTGATGGTCGAGGGACGGCGCAGCAAGGACCAGATCGGCGAGGCGGCGGCGGTGGCCGAGCACGCGCGTCAGCAGGTGATGACGGCACTGCGCGGCGCCAAGCGCTCGTGGAAGAACGCGCGCGATGAGGCGCGCACGACAGGGCGCGACGCCGCTCGCGAGGTGCGACTGCTGGCGGCACAGGCCGCGCGCGAGGCCGCACGCGAGGCGCGCGAGCAGGCGCGACGTGACGCGCAGAACCGGCGCAGGCAGTAAAGAAGGCTCAAGGATGGCGTTTCGAGACGGGCAAGGGTTCCACCGGACGGCCCGTGCGTCGATTGGCGCCTGCGCCGCGGTACTGATGACATCGGTGGCGGCGCTGGTAACGGGCGCCGCACCGGCGCAGGCCTTCAACGACCAGGGCCAGCCGTGGCCGGGCCACGTGATCACCTACCACAACGACTTCCCGGCGGATGTCGCGGCCGTGCGCGCAGCGGTGCATGACTGGAACACGAGTGGGGCGGCGATCCGCTTCGTGCCGGTGCCGGCAGCGCGGGCCGAGGTCACGATCCTGCAGATGCCTGTCGTGCCACTCAGCACCGTCGAGAAGACACCCGGCGGAGCCTCGGCAGACGCACTCGGAGCCGCGACCATTGGTGCGCTGCCGCGTAACGCGGCGGTCCGCGGACCGGCGGGCGGCGTCGTCTACGGAGCCCACGTGTGGCTGACCAGGGTCGGCGCCCCCGACAGCTACGGGATCGACCTCTCGCTGGGGACGATGATGCGCGTGGCCGTGCATGAGCTCGGCCACATCCTCGGGCTCGGACACGTGCACACCGTGTGCGCCGTGATGCAACCGGTCCTGAACGAGGGCTGCGGGATCACGCACCCGTGGACGGGCCTCTGCAACGACCCGCTGGAGCCCGACGACATCCGCGGCGCCGTGAACCTCTACGGCGGCCTCGAGCCGACGTTCCACAAGCGGCTGTGCACGATCTCCCCGCGACCGGCGACGCCGCACGAGGTCTCGGTGGGCCTGGGCGACAACAACGCCGAGGCCGTTTTCAGCTGGAAGAACCCGTCCGGTCTCACGCTGCGGTTCGGTCATCGGATCGATCCCTACGCGCTCGATGGGCGCTCCACGATCGAGGACTACGAGATCCAGGGATCGCAGCAGGGCTGCCCGACGGGTACGGGCGAGATCCTGGAACGCCAGCCGACGCACGCCGGGACTTGGCAGAAGGTGACGCTGCCGCTTGCCTCAGGTTCCTGGTGCCTGCGGGTGCGCGTGATCGACGCGTTCGGGCGCCTCGGCCCGGGGATCAATCTGAAGCTGGCGATCCCGCCACCCGGGCAGGCGTCGCCGCCGGTCCCGAACTTTCAATTCGACCCGGCCCAGCCGGCCGCCGGGCAGAGCATCGCCTTCCACGACGAGTCGACCGCAGGCTCGGCGCCGATCGCCGGCTGGTCGTGGAACTTCGGCGACGGCGGCACCTCCCCGGCGCAGAGTCCGCAGCACAGCTACGCGAGCCCCGGCTCCTACACCGTCACCCTGCTGGTCACCGACTCCGACGGCCAGTCGGCGAGGGTCACCGAGCAGGTCAATGTCGCCTAGCTCTAACTGCTTCCCGCTGCGAAGGTGGCGTTCGACTCCGAGCCCGAGTAGCTGACGACGTGGCCGAACGGCTTGGTGAGATCGACGATCACGCAGTACTGGCGGTCGCCGGCGAGGTTCGCGACGCAGCTGCGGTACATGACGTGTGGCTGAAACTGAACGGTGAGCAGGTCGCGCAAATTCGCCTGAAAGGCCGTCGACGCGTGCACGCGGATGTAGGCCTCCGCCCGCTCGACCGCCTCCTGAAGTGCGGCCCTGTCAGCCACGACGCTCGGATGATGGATCAGGCCGCCGGTGAGCAGCGCGAAGCTGGTCGCAAGCGTGATCAGCGCGCCGGCGTAGTTACGGGCGACGACGCGCGGCATGTCCGGCCTGAACCGGCGCACGAGCCGCCCCAGGAGGCCACCCAGGAACGCGATCCCCAGCAGGCTGATCACGGCCGCGAACAGCCATGCGCCGACGAGCGCGAGGCCGCTGTCACCTGACAGCGGCAGGTCGTGCACGATGACCGCGTCGGTGATCGTCAGCACGAAGAAGGACGGCCACAACCAGGCGCCGCTGAGGCGCCAGCGCAGGCGGACCAGTGGCGCGGCGTCCATCTGCGTCAAGGGTAGGACTACGATCAGATGTATGGCCGCGACTGAGCTGTGGGTCTGCGAACTGGGTGAGATCGGCTACCACGAGGCGCTCGCGCTGCAGGAGCGGGTGCGCCGCGCGCGCCAGCACGAGCTGATCCCCGACACGGTGCTGCTGCTCGAGCACAACCCACCCGTGTACACGCGCGGGCGGCGCTCCGCCCCCGGGGAGCTCAGCATGGGCGAGGCCTGGTATGCCGAGCGCGGCATCGAGATCATCGAGACCAACCGCGGCGGCAAGGTCACCTACCACGGCCCCGGACAGCTGGTCGGCTATCCGATCGTGGGCGTCGAGGACGTCGTCGCCTACGTGCGTCTGCTCGAGCAGACGCTGGTCAAGGCGCTGCACGAGGTTCAGATCGACGCCCGCGCGCGTGACGACGAGGGGCCCGACTACACCGGCGTGTGGGTCGCGAACCGCAAGATCGCCTCGATCGGCGTGCACGTCTCGCGCGGCGTCACCACCCACGGCTTCGCGATCAACATCGAGGCGCGCGCGCTCCAGCCGTTCACCTGGGTCGTCGCCTGCGGCCTGCCGGAGGTCCAAATGACCGCAATCGAGAGCGAGCGCGGCGACACAGGGATCACGCTCGGCGCGTTTGCGCAACTCGAGGCCCGCGCGCTGGCGGCGGCACTGGGGCACACCCACCAGCGGGTCGAGCTGAGAGCGCTCGAAGAGCAGATCGCCGAAGCGGTCGCTGTTGACGCCGCCGCGCAGCAGCGGCGCGCGGCGGCGGGAGAAAACGTCAGTACCCTGTGAAACAGATGAGCGCCACGCGATCACGGTCGAATCCCGGTGGAATCGCTGATGTTCTGCAGGTGCTCGGTCCTGAGGTCGAGCCCTACAGGGGTCGCAAGCCACCGTGGTTCAAGGTTCCCGCACCAGGCGGCCCGCGCTACCGCGAGCTGCAGGCGCTGATCAAGGCCGAGAACCTGAACACGGTCTGCCAGGAGGCCGCCTGCCCGAACATCGGCGAGTGCTGGCAGCGCGGCACGGCGACATTCATGATCCTGGGCGACACCTGCACGCGGCGCTGCGGCTTCTGCAACGTCCGCAGCGGCAAGCCGACGTGGCACGACCCGCTCGAGCCCGCGCGCGTCGCGCGCTCGGTCGCCCGCATGGGCCTGCGCCACGCGGTGATCACGAGCGTCGATCGCGACGACATGTACGACTATGGCGCCCATGCCTTCGTCGGCGTGATCCGCCAGATCCGCATCCAGTCGCCGAACACCAAGATCGAGGTGCTGACACCGGACTTCCGCGGCCAGGAGATGCCCCTCGCGAAGGTCATCGCCGAGCGTCCCGATGTGTTCAACCACAACGTCGAGGTCGTCCCGCGGCTCTACACCGTCGCGCGTCGCGGCTCCACCTGGGAGCGCTCCAATCGCGTCTTGCGCACCGCCAAGGAGATGGGCGGCGACGAGCTGATCACCAAGTCCGGGCTGATGGTCGGGCTCGGCGAGAGCTTCGACGAGATGGTCGACGCACTCGGCACGCTGCGCGAGAACCACGTCCAGGTGATCACCCTCGGCCAGTACCTGCGCCCCACGGAGAACCACCTGCCGATCGTGCGCTACTGGCGCCCGGAGGAGTTCACGGCGCTCGAGCAAGCGGCCTACAAGCTGGGTTTCGACCATGTGGCCGCCGGGCCGCTCGTGCGCTCGAGCTACCACGCCGATCAACACGTACCCCAAACCGAGCCGGGCATCGGCCCGCTCGCGGCAGCCGCGGCGGGCTGATCGCGCAAGCGCCATGACACCGCGCCGCCGAACATTGCTGATCGCGCTGACGTTGATGGCCCTGGCTCTGCTGGCGCTCGCGCCCAGCGCGCTTGCGGCCGCGGGCGGCGGCAGCTCCGGCTTCAGCGGCGGCGGCGGCGGTGGTGGCTTCAGCGGTGGTGGCAGCGGAGGCGGAGGCGGCGGAGGGAAGGCCTTCTTCGTATTCCTGATCTTCCGCGCGATCATCGACCTGACGATCGCCACCCACGGGATCTTCCTGCTCGTGCTGATCGCGCTCGGCGCCGCCTGGTGGATCTCGACCCGTGGCATGCCGACGTTCATGACCTACTGGGCCGCACACCGGCGTCAGGGCCGCGCCCACCGTCGCCAGAGCCGCAAGCGCGAGCGCCGGGTCGAGCTGGCCGCCGCCGAGGCCGAGGATGAGAACCCGATCTTCGGACCGACCGCCGTGCGCGAGTCGGCCACGCAGCTCTTCGCCGACATCCAGAGCGCCTGGTCGGCCGACAATCGCCTGGCCCTGCGTGGCCTGATCACGCCGGAGCTGCTGGTCGAGTGGGAGCGCCGGCTGGATGACTACGAGCGCAAGGGCTGGCACAACATCGTCGAGCCAGCGGGGCCACCGAACGTCGAGTACATCGGGTTGGTGCGCCGCGAACGTGGCCAGGAGGACCTGGATCGTGTGGTGGTCCGGATCGAAGCCAAGGTGCGTGACTACGTCGTGGACTCGAGCGGGCGGCGCATCAAGCGCGAGGGTTCGTTCACGGAGTCTGTGCACATGCGCGAGTACTGGACGCTCGAGCGCCGCGGTGAGCATTGGGTGCTCGCCTCGATCGAATCCGGTGCCGAGGGCGAGCATTCGTTGCGGGACAAGATCGTGCAGACCCAGTGGGCCGACGAGGATTCGATGCGTGACGAGGCGCTGGTCGAGGGCGCCGTCGCGCAGAGCACGCCCGACGGTTTCAAGCTTGCCGAGCTCGCCGACCTGCAGTTCACCGGCGACGCCCACGCGGCGGCGATGGACCTCAGCCTCGCGGACGGCCGCTTCGCCCCGGACATCCTCGAGGTCGCGGCCCGCCGCGCCGTCGCCGCCTGGGCCGAAGCGGTCGACGGGCCTGACGCCGAGCTGCGCAAGGTCGCCACGCCCGGCGCCGTATCTGAGCTCCTGCACCCCGGCGACACGAGCGGCCGCACGCGACTGGTCGTGCGTGGCGCGCAGGTGCAGCGCATCCGTGTGGTCGCGCTCGACGCGAGCGCAGATCCGGCGACGATGACGATCGACGTCGATCTGCGCGGACGCCGTTACATCGAGGACCGTGACACGTCACGGGTCCTGTCGGGCAGTTCCACGCACCTGACCGGTTTCACCGAGCGCTGGCAGCTGGCGGTCACGGGCGACGCCGCGGAACCGTGGCGGATCGTCGCGGTGCAGACGCCCGCGGTCACTGCCTGACACAAGGCCTCACGAAGGCTGTTCGAGCATTCGGAGTGAGCCTCGCCCTTGCGGGCGCCGAACAGCGGTGAGGCGCCCGGAGCGGAGGCTCAGGCGGCGATCACCTCGGGGGGCGGCACGACGTCCACGGGCGCCTCGGGCTCCGCGGCACGCGCGTGCAGGCTGCGCAGCGCGATCGCACCTGCCCCTGCCACCACGAAGCAGGCGACCGCGCCGATGCCGAGTCCCGCGCGGGCGCCGTAGCCGGCCATCACGGCGCCCACGATCGGGCCGCCGATCGGCGTGGAGCCCTGGAATGACACGAACCACAGTGCCATCACGCGTCCGCGCATCTCGGGCGCGGCGCGCATTTGCAGGGTGGCGTTGGTCATCGACATGAACGCGACGCCCGCGCCGCCGACAAGCGCCAGCGCCAGCAGCTCGAGCACAAGGTCGGGAGCGATCGCCGAGAGCGTCATGCTCGCGCCGTAGCCGAGCGCGGCGATGATCAACACGTGCGAGCCGATCTTGCCGCGGGCGGCCATCGTCAGGCCCCCGATCACCGCGCCGACGCCCATCGCGGCGGTCATGAAGCCGTAGCCGGCGGAGCCGACATGCAGGCCGTGCGCGGCCATGTAGGGCAGCGAGACCTGGAACTCGTAGGCCAGGCAGCCGACCACTGCCGCCATCGCCAGCGGCAGCGCGAGCTTCGGCTCATGGCGCACGTAGCTCAGGCCATCACGCAGCTGGCCCTTGGCACGCGGAGTCGGGGTGACTGGCGCAAGCGCGCTCGTGTCCATGCGAGTGAGCGAGTGGATCACCGCGATGAAGCTCACGGCGTTGATCAGAAAGCACCAGCCGGTGCCGACGGCGGCGATCATCAGGCCGCCGATGCCGGGTCCGACGACGCGGGCCACGTTGACCATCGTCGAGTTGAGGCTGACCGCATTGCGCAGGTGCTCGGACCCGACGAGCTCGAGCATGAACGACTGGCGGGCGGGGTTCTCGAAGGTGTTGTTGAGACCGAGGATGAAGGCGAGTGCGCCGATCTCCCAGACGTGCACGGAGTGCGTCACGGTGAGCAGGCCCAGCGCCAGCGCCTGGACGCCCATCATCGCCTGCAGGCCGATCATCGCCCGGCGCTTGTTGACACGGTCGGCGATGACCCCTCCGTAGGGCCCGAGGATCAGGACCGGAAGCGTCTGCAGCGCCACGATCAGGCCGAGGTCGGTGGCCGAGTGCGTGAGCGTCAGCACGAGCCAGGACTGAGCGGCCATCTGCATCCAGGTGCCGACCAGAGAGGTGGACTGGCCAGCGAGGTAGAGGCGATAGTTGGGGACGGCAAGCGCCGCGAACGTGGTTCGCGAGATGCGCCTGATCGCCGGGCTCATCTAGCGCCCTGGTGCAGGTGCGCGGCGAGCTGCTCGAGCGCGGGGAGCGCCGCCTCGACCAGCTCTCGGTCCTGGGCCGACAGCTCCTCCAGGGCGACCTGGACCGCGTGCGTGCGCTGGGCACGGATGCGCTCGGCGAGCTCACGGCCGGCGGGCGTGGCGTCCAGCCAGGCGGACCGGCGGTCGCTCTGATCGGCGGTCCGCGTGACCAGCCCGTCCTGCGCGAGGTGCGCGACGGTGCGCGACAGCAGCGTCGGGTTCAGGCCCTCCTGCTCGGCGACCTCAGCGAGCCGGATCGGGCCGTTGCGGACCGTATTCAGCAGCACCGAAACGCGGGTCGGCGTCAGGTTCGCGGCAAGCACCGCCTCGGTCGGCCGCAGCCGGCGTGCCAGCTGCCCGAAGACCACGCGCAACCTCTGTGCGGTCTCCGTGTCGACTCCCGTGGCCAAGGCTGCCCTTCCCGAATAGATACTTGCTTGCTGGCAGGCATCTTAGCAGAGGGCTGTCAGCAAGCGGCGGTCAAGCCACAAGCGTGGGTTCAGCCGCCGGCGCCGGCGCCGGCGCCGGCGGCGGCATCTCCGGCTCGCCGGCGGTCTCGTGGAAGTCGCGCTGGCGGATCGCCAGCAGGGCGGCCACCATCCCGATGAACGCGACGCCGGCGCCGACGAGCAGGATCGTGTTCAGCCCATCGACGAAGCTGGCCTTGGCGGCGGCGAGGATCAGCCCGTGGGCCTGATGCGGCGCATGCGCCAGCGCTTCACGGACCCCGCCCGCGCCGATCAGCGTGCCGAGCGCATGCGAGTGCGCCGCCAGTGGCGTATGGGCCAGTTGCGAGATCACCTCGGACTTGATGCGGCTCGTGAGGATCGTGCCCAGGGCGGCCACGCCGGTGGCGATGCCGACCTGCCGCAGGGTCGAGTTGATCCCGGAGGCCATGCCTGCGCGCTCCGCGGGGACGACCCCGACCGCCGTCGAGGCGAGCGGAACGTTGATGAAGCCCGCCCCGATGCCGGCGAGGATGAAGCCGGGCAGGAAGTGGGTCCAGCTGTCGGTCGGGGTGAGGCCGCGCATCAGCAGCATGCCGGCGACGACGAAGGCAAAGCCGACGCCGATCAGGTAGCGGATCTGCACCTTGGTCGTGAGCCGGCCGGCGATCCCCGCGATCAGGAAGATCGCTCCGGTGAGCGGCAGGAAGCGGATGCCGGCCGCCACCGCCGAGTAGCCCATCACGTTCTGGAAGTAGATCACCAGATAGGTGAGCATCGCGAAGATCGATGCCGACACCGCCCAGGCCGCAACCAGCCCGCCGTTGAATGTCGGCACGCGCAGCAACCCGAGGTCCAGCATCGGCGCGCGCACGCGCATCTCGATCATGATGAAGGCGAGCAGCAGCACCACCGCCGCGATCAGCGGGCCGAGCACTCCGAACGAGCCCCAGCCCTCGGCCTGGCTGCGGATCAGCCCGAACACCAGGCCGGCCAGCGCAAGGCTGAAGCTGACAAAGCCGGGCACGTCGGGAGGCGTTGCACCGGGCAGCCGCGACTCGTCGACGCGGCGCAGCGTGATCGCGAGCGCGGCGACGCCGATCGGAACGTTGACGAAGAAGATCCAGCGCCAGCTCAGGCCGCTGGTGATGGCGCCGCCGAGCACCGGCCCGACCGCCACGGCCACACCGGTGACGGCGCCGAACGCGGCGAATGCCACACCGCGCTCACGCGGTTGGAAGGCTTGGGCGAGCAGCGCCAGCGCGGTGGCGAACATGATCGCGCCGCCGACGCCCTGAAGCGCCCGGGCCAGCGACAGGAAGAGCGAGCTCTGGGCGACACCGCACAGGGCGGAGCCGAGCGTGAACACGACGATCCCGACGGCGAACACGCGCCTTCGGCCGGCGAGGTCCGCGATCGAGCCCGCCGTCAGCAGCAGCGCCGCCAGGGTCAGCGCGTAGGCGTCGATCACCCACTGAAGGTCGGAGAGGCTTGCCTTGAAAGCCGTCTCGATCTGGGGCAGCGCCACGTTCACGATCGTGACGTCCAGCAACAGCATGAACACGCCGGTGCATACGGCGATCAGTGTCCACCACTTGCGATCCATGTTCGCTTTAGCTCCTCACCTTGGACAGGCTTTTCTGAGTACGCGCTCAGAATATCATGGATACTGAGTTGCAGCTCAGGAATTTCTTACCCCGAACGGCTAGGCTGCATGCAGAGGACATGACCGCCACCGAAGAACCATCCAAACGCCGAGGACGACCACCGTCGGGTGGGCGCGAGGCGATCGTAGACGCAGCGCTTGCAGTGCTGCGCGAGGAGGGCATCGCCAACCTCACGAGCCGCGAGGTCGCGGCCCGCGCTGGCGTCTCGGACGCGAGCGTCTACTACCATTTCGGCGACCGCGCCGGGCTGCTGCAGGCCGCGTTCGAGCAGGGCATGAAGCCGCTCAAGTTCATGGCGGGTCTGGATGCCAAGGAGCTCGAGCCCGTCGACGTGATCCGCGGGGCGATGGCCTCGCTCGAGCGCTTCTTCGACGACGTGCTGCCCGTCTTCCACGCTGCGCAGGCCGACCCGGAACTGCGCGCGGCACTCGCGGCGTTCGTCGACGCCAAGGACCTCGGTCCGCACAAGGGCGTGCAGCTGCTTGGCAGCTACCTGCACGCGCAGCAGGAGCAGGGGCGCATAAGCGCCGACGCCGACCCGGACGCGATCGCGCTGATCATCATCGAGTGCGCCTTCGCACGGACCGCGCACAAGCAGATGCTGCTTCGCAACCCGGAGCAGCGCCTGCCATCAAGTCAAGCCGTCGTGGCCGAGATCAGCCGACTGCTGAACTAGCACCGAGCGACTCGAGCGCGGCGTTCAGCGCCGCCGAGGGCCGCATCGCCGCCGCGACCAGCTCGAGGTCGGGGTGGTAGTAGCCACCGATCTCAACGGGCTGGCCCTGTGCCGCGGCGAGTTCACCGAGAATCTGCTCTTCGTCCCGCGCCAGTCGCTCGGCGAGCGGGCTGACCCGCGCGGCTAGCGCGGCATCGTCGGTTTGCGACGCCAACTCCTGCGCCCAGTAGAGCGCCAGGTAGAAGTGACTGCCGCGGTTGTCGAGCTCGTCGACGCGCCGCAGCGGTGACCGGCGCTCCTCGAGCACCCGTCCGGTCGCGCGATCGAGTGTGTCCGCGAGCACCTGGGCGCGCGGGTTGTCGTTGCGCTCCGCGAGCAGCTCGAATGACACGGCCAGCGCCAGGTACTCACCGAGCGAGTCCCAGCGCAGATGGCCCTCGCGGACGAACTGCTGCACGTGCTTGGGGGCCGAGCCGCCGGCGCCGGTCTCGAACAGCCCGCCGCCGTCCATCAGCGGAACGATCGAGAGCATCTTCGCGCTCGTGCCGAGCTCGAGGATCGGGAACAGGTCGGTGAGGTAGTCGCGCAGCACGTTGCCCGTAACCGAGATCGTCTGCTCGCCGCGGCGGGCGCGCTCCAGGGTGAAGCGGGTCGCCTCGGCGACCGGCAGGATCTCGATCTGCAGCCCGTCGGTGTCGAGCTGCTCGAGCGCCGGATGGACCTTCTTGAGCAGCTCGGCGTCGTGCGCGCGCGTCTCATCGAGCCAGAACACGGCGGGCGCGCCGCTCGCGCGAGCGCGCGTGACCGCGAGCCTTACCCAGTCCTGGATCGGCGCGTCCTTGGTCTGGCACGCGCGCCAGATGTCGCCGGGGGCGACCTCGTGCTCGATCAGCGTATTGCCGTCGGCGTCGACGATCCGGACAGTGCCCGGCGTGCCGATCTCAAAGGTCTTGTCGTGCGAGCCGTACTCCTCGGCCGCCTGCGCCATCAGGCCGACGTTGGGGGTCGTGCCCATCGTCGCCGGATCGAACGCACCGTTACGCCTGCAGTCCTCGACCGTCTCCGCGTAGAGCGCGGCGTAGGAGTGATCGGGGATCACGAACTTGGTGTCCTGCTGCTCGCCCTGAGCGTTCCACATCTGACCGGAAGCGCGGATCGCGGCCGGCATCGAGGCGTCGATGATCACGTCGCTGGGCACGTGCAGGTTGGTGATGCCGCGATCGGAATCGACCATCGCGAGCGCAGGCTTGCCTGCGAACCCGAGCTCGACCCCCGGCGGCAGCGCGCCGAGCCCGTCGTTCGGGCTCCAGCCCTCCGTGCCCTTGAGCTCCGGGAAGAAGGTGGTCACGGCGTGACCGAAGATGATCGGGTCGGAGACCTTCATCATCGTCGCCTTGAGATGGACCGAGTAGAGCAGGCCGCTCGCCTGGGCCTCGCGTACCTGTTCGCCGAGGAACTCGTTGAGCTCCGCGGCGCGCATCACCGAGCCGTCGACGACCTCGCCCTCGAGCACGGCGAAGTCAGGTTTGAGCACCGTGGCCGCGCCGCCGGTCCCCACATGCTCGATGCGGATCTGCGTGGCCGCGGGGATCGTCACCGACAGCTCAGTCGAGCGGAAGTCGCCGTCGCTCATGGTCGAGACGTGCGACTGCGAGCTGCTCGACCACTCGCCCATGGAGTGCGGGTGCTTGCGGGCGTAGTCCTTCACCGAGGCGGGCGCGCGGCGGTCGGAGTTGCCCTCGCGGAGCACCGGGTTGACAGCGCTGCCCATCACCCTGTCGTAGCGGGTGCGGGTCTCGCGCTGCTCATCGGACGCAGGCGCATCCGGGTAGTCCGGCACCGCGTAACCCTGGTCCTGGAGCTCCTTGATCGCCGCCTTCAGCTGCGGCACGGAGGCACTGATGTTCGGCAGCTTGATGATGTTCGCCTCGGGCGTCTTGGCGAGCTCACCGAGCTCGGTGAGTGCATCGGAGGTGAACTGCTGTGCGGTCAGGCGGTCGGGGAACTGGGCGAGGATGCGCCCGGCCAGAGAGATGTCACGGGTTTCAATCTCGACGTCGGCGGCGGTCGCAAAGGCGCCGATGATCGGCAGCAGCGAGCCGGTGGCGAGCGCCGGCGCCTCGTCGGTGTAGGTGTAGATGATCTTCATTTCGTCCTTCAAGTTAGCTGGCTAAGCTCGATGCGTGCTCGCACTCCCCCCAATCGCTCATGCTTCCCGTGCCCTCCCGCTGTCGGGCACGGTCATCGGGATCGATCCCGGGCACAACGGCCGCAACTACAGCGATCCCAGCTTCATCAACCACCTCGTCTGGAACGGGCGCGAGTCGGAGACCTGCGACACGACCGGCACCTCGACCGACGCCGGCTATACGGAGGCGCAGTTCAACTGGAACGTCGCCGGCTATCTGAGCGCCGATCTGACGGTCGCCGGTGCCAAGGTGGTGTTGACGCGTCACAGCAACGGTGGAATTGGGCCGTGCGTGAACACGCGGGCACGGATCATCGACCGGGCCCACGCGAACGTGGCGATCGACATTCATGCCGACGGTGGTCCGCCATCGGGACGGGGCTTCACGGTGCTGGAACCGGTCGCCGATGGCGTCAACGACAAGGTGATCGGATCCTCTGACCGCTTCGCGCGGGCGTTGCGTTCCTCGTTCGAGTCGGGAGCCGGGATGCCGCTCTCGACCTACGACGGCGTCGACGGGCTGCAGCCGCGCGATGATCTCGCCGGGCTCAACCTGACGACGGTGCCCAAGGTCCTGATCGAGTGCGGGAACATGCGCAACGCCGTGGATGCGAAGCTGCTGGTGACTTCGACGTTTCAGAAGCGGGCCGCGGCCGCGATCGCCGCGGCCATGATCAAGTTCCTGGGTCGCTGAATTCGCGAACTTTCGACGTATGGGGCGGGATGCTTATCCCGTACGTCAGAAGTTCGCTTCGCGGGCGGCCTTCAGCCGAACATGCCCGGCTGGTAGTGGCCGGGTTCGACGCGCGCGGTGATCATCAGGCGGTTCCAGGCGTTGATGACGGTGGCCGCGAACACGAGCTGCGCGAGCTCGGCCTCGTCGAAGTGCTCGCTTGCGTCATCCCAGGCCTCGTCGGAGACATGACCGTCGCCGATCACCGTGATCTCCTCGGTGATCGAGAGCGCGGCGCGCTCACGTTCGTCGAACAGCGGGCTGTCATGCCAGGCGGCGAGCATCGCGAGCCGCTCCTCGGTCTCGCCGCCGGCACGTGCGTCCTTCCAGTGCATGTCGAGGCAGAAGGCGCAGCCGTTGAGCTGCGAGGCGCGGACCTCGATCAGGTGACGCAGGCGTTTGTCGAGGCTCAGGGATCGCGAGAGCTTGGACATCGCGTTGTATGCGTCGGGGGCAAGCTCTGAGAGCTGCATGCGGCCGGCGGGGATAACGGGGCTCATGTGAGGATCTTCGCACCCGGCCAGAGCCAGGCGACGTCCGCCCGGGCCCGAACTTTCGACGAAACGTGCTCGTTTTGCGACCCGTACGTCGAAAGTTCGGGCGCGGGGGCTCGAGCGGCAGCTCAGAGGCGGTTGGCGATGCTGCGGCCGGCCTGTCTGCCGCCGAACAGGCAGCCGCCGAGGAACGTGCCCTCGAGCGCGCTGTGGCCGTGCATCCCGCCACCGCCGAAGCCGGCGGCCTCGCCCGCTGCCCACAGACCCGTGAACGGCTCGCCGTCGGGGCCGAGTACGCGCGCCTCGAGGTCGGTGGCGAGACCACCCAGAGTCTTGCGCGTGATGATGTGGAGCTTCACGGCGATCAGCGGACCGGCGGCAGGGTCGAGGATCCGGTGCGGCGCGACCACGCGGCTGACGCGGTCCGGCAGGTAGCGGCGCGCGGCGCGGATCGCCATCAGCTGCAGATCCTTGCCGAAGGGGTTGGCGACCTCGAGATCGCGCGCGAGCAGCTGGCGCTCGAGCTCCTCGTAGCGGAGCAGCGGCTCGTCGGTCAGCCCATTCATGCCGGCCACCAGCTCGCGCAGGTTGTCGGCGACGACGAAGTCCTCACCGTGGTCCAGGAAGGCCTGGATCGGCGCCGGCACCTCCGGCAGCAGGCGCGAGCGCACGGTCGCCTCGATGTCCTTGCCGGTGATGTCGGGGTTCTGCTCGGAACCCGAGAGTGCGAACTCGCGCGCGATGATGCGGCGGTTGAGCACGAACCAGGTGTGCGGGTGCCCGCTCCGGCCGATGTGCGCAAGCGTGCCAACGGTGTCGAAGCCCGGGAACAGTGGTGCGGGCAGCCGCTTGCCGGTCGCGTCGAACCACATCGACGAGGGCGCCGGCAGGATGCGGATCCCGTGGTGCTGCCAGATCGGGTCCCAATTGCGCACCCCCTCGGTGTAGTGCCACATGCGATCGCGCCCGATCCAGCTCGCGCCCGCTCGCTCGGAGATCTCGAGCATCCGCCCATCGGTGCTCGCGGGCACGCCGGCGATCATCTCGCTCGGCGGCGGGCCAAAGCGCTCGGGCCAGTAGCGCCGCACCAGCTCGAAGTTGCCGCCGATGCCGCCGCTGGCGATCAGCACCGCCCCGCCACGCGCCTCGAACTGTCCGACCATCTCACGGGAGCTCTCCTGTCCGCGCCCCACCAGCGAGCGCGCGAGCACCGAGCCCCGCACCCCGAGCACGCGCCCGTGCTCGACGATCAGCTCGTCCACGCGGTGACGGAAGCCGAACTGCACGAGCCCGCGCTCGGCGGCCTCGCGCACGCTCTGCTCAAATGGCGCCACCACCGCCGGACCGGTGCCCCAGGTCAGGTGAAAGCGCGGGACGGAGTTGCCGTGGCCGAGTGCATCGCCGCCGCCGCGCTCGGCCCAGCCGGGGCTCGGGAGCACGCGGATCCCCAGTGAGCGCAGCCAGTCGCGCTTCTCGACGGTCGCGAACTCGACGTAGGCGCGAGCGAAGCGCCGGGGATGGTCATCCTCGGCCCGATCGAACTGCGCGCTTCCCAGCCAGTCTGACCATGCGAGCTCGAACGAGTCGTGGATCCGGGCACGGCGCTGTTCCGGCGAGTTCACGAAGAACAGGCCTCCGAGCGACCAGAACGCCTGCCCGCCGAGTGAAGCCTCGGGCTCCTGGTCGAGCAGCAGCACGCGCTTGCCGGCGGCCACGAGCTCTGCGGTGGCTACGAGCCCAGCCAGGCCCCCGCCGACCACGATCGCTTCGGCTTGCAGCTGGGAGGTCGTCACTGCGGCTGAGGCTAACCGATCGCTGCGCAGGTCCGGCCCACCGCCGATCCCACCTGAAGTACCGACTAAAGCCGAAGGCCCCCGGGACTTCGGACTAAAGACCCTGCGGATGCAGGATCCGGTTGAAGCTCCTCAGGTAGGCCGGGCTCGGGTTGGTGATCTCATGGACCATCGCGGCGCCGCCGTCGGCGGTGCTGCCGCCGCTCTCCCACCACTGGCCGTCGATGTCGATGATCACGTGCTCATCGTTGTTGGAGGTGTCCGGGCTACGGACGAGCTTCTTGATCTTGATCGTCTTCCACTCCCCCACCCACTTCGGCAGCCTGATCGAGACGGAATTGAGCGAGTTGGCGCGCCGGCCCTTCTCGACGTGGACGCCGAGCGTGGAGGAGTTGACAGCTCGCCTGACTGTCACGATCTTTCGCTCCCTCTTCCAGACCTTGAAAGTGGCGATCGTGCGGTCGTAGATCGTGACGAGCTTGCCGGGCCCGTTGACGATCCCGGCCGAGCCGGGCAGCGTCTGCGTGGTGTCGGGCGAATTGAGGTAGCCCGCCGAGTGCAGCACCTCGGAGACAAACCCCGAGCAGTCATAGCCGGAGCTCACGACCCATGCGGGGTTGGTATGGCCGCCGCCCCACGCGTACGGAAGCCCGTTGAGCAGCCGCGCCTCGTTGAGCATCGCGCTGACCCTGGCGACCGGCGCGGATGAGCTCGAGCCGGCGGCCGGAGCGATCGACTGGGCAAGCGTCATCACCGACTGGGCGGAGGACTCGGCGCCGTGCAGATAGCTCGCGAGACCCTGCGCCGGGCTCTGGCTCGCCCCATCGGCGGCGAGCCGCCTGGCGTCGGCCACCAGGCTTGAGCTGGGCTGCGTGGCCGCTGCGGTGGCCTGCGCCAGCACCTGGTCGTTGACGACATCGCGACCGCCCGAGTACACCTGCGCCGAGACCGACTGCTCGGCCTTGGCCGCTGCGCCGGCGATCGCGTTGACGTATCCGCCCTCGATGTACTCGACCGAGGCGATCACGCGCCAGGGGATGTGGAAGCGGCCGCCGACGGTGCGGTAGGCGCTGACCAGATAGTCGGCGGGCTGGTAGAGGCTGGTGCCGTCCGCCAGGGTCGTCAGATCCGAGGAGCTCAGGTCGTGCGGCACAACAGCGGGCACCGTGCCGGTCAAGGTGTGTCCGCCGGCGGCCGCCGCCGCGCTCAGCAGCGAGCCCGAGGCTGCGCTGACACCGCCCAGCGCCAGGTGTGCGCTCACCTGCTCGCGCTGACGCGCGGTCGGCGTCGGCGGCCTGTGGCCGGCAATGTGATGCGTGCTGTTCAGGATCAGGAACACGGCAGCCGCAACCGCAACCGCAACCGCAACGACCAGCGCGATCAGGCCGGAGCGCAGGCCGAAGCCGGGCCCGATGCGCAGCGCGGCACCGTCACCGTCGACGCCGGTTTCGAGTCGCGGCATCAGCTGCAGCGACGGGACCTGCTGTTCCTCAGCTTGTTGGCGCGCCGCTGACCGGATCGACATCGCGTCCCTCAATTTCGACGAGCTGATCGCCGATCGCAAGTCCTGTACGAGAAATTTCCCCGCTGCCGAGCTCCAGGATGTTGCGCGTGCCCTTCGCCGCACGCACTCTCCAGGGTGGGATGTCTTCGGCCAGGCCAACGACCCGCAGCTCGCGGTCCATGAACACTGCATCGAACCGGAACCGCATAAAGGCACTGTGAATTGACGTCTCACCCCGGAACAGCATGCCCTCGCCCTGGGGAACCGAGGTGCGACCCAGCAGGCCGCGGAGGCGCTTCCAGGCGGTGTCGGCAACCTCGGTGCGCGCGCAGACGACGCTGTCCCCGCGCGTCCCGTTGACGATCGTCAATGCCATGGGACAGGGCTCAGAGCTTCACGAGCTCGCGCTTGAGGACCTTGCCCGTCGGGTTGCGGGGCAACTCGTCGAGGAAGGCGACGGTGCGCGGAACCTTGTAGCGGGCGAGGTTCTCGCGCACATACTGCTTGACGTCCTCTTCGCTCAGCTCGGCGCCCTCGCGCACCACCACGAACACGCTGAGCCTCTGCCCGAACTGCTCGTCCGGTACACCCACGGCCGCCGCCTCGAGCACGGCCGGATGCTGGTACAGCAGATCCTCGATCTCACGCGGGAACACGTTCTCACCGCCGGAGATGATCATCTCGTCGTCACGCCCGTCGATGAACAGCCGGCCGGCGGAGTCGAAATGACCGACGTCCCCGGAGGAGACCATCCCGCCCACACGCTCCTTGTCGCCGCCGCCGGTGTAGCCCTCGAACGCGATCATGTGGCCGACGAAGATGCGGCCGGTCTCGCCACCGGGTAGCTCGTGTCCGTCAGGTCCGAGGATCTTCACGACCGCGCCGCGTACCACGCGCCCGACTGAGCCGGGCGCGGCCCGGAGGTCGGCGGGCGTCGCGATCGTGGCGAACGCGATCTCGGTCGAGCCGTAGAGGTTGTAGAGCACAGGGCCGAAACGATCGAGCGCCGTGCCGGCGAGCTGCGGACCGAGCTGCGAGCCACTCAGGTACATGATCCGCAGCGCCGAGAGGTCGAGCGCCGCCCACTGTTCGAGCTGGAGCGCCAGCACACGCTGGAGCATCACCGGCACTATTACCCAGGTGGTGACGCGGTGACGGGAGAGGGTGGCGAGCGTCTCCGCTGGCGAGAAGCGCCGTTCGAGCACGAGCGTGGCGCCGAGCCCGACCTGCAGAAGACCCTGTGTGAAGCCGAGCGCATGGAAGAGCGGCGCCGAGATCAGCGCGACGTCACCGGAACGGAATGGCACCTTGCTGAGCGGCCCGCCGACCGGCGAGAGTGAGATCGGGATGTCGCGCCCAGCGCCCTTCGGCGTGCCGGTCGTGCCGCTGGTGAGGATCACCAGGCGCGGCGCATGGGCAGGCTTGTGCGGGGCCTTAGGGTGCGAGCCGGCGATCACGGCATCCAGCGTGTCGCTGTCCTCCGGACGCGTGTCGGTCCACGCGCGGAAGCGGCCGAGGCGCGGCTCCAGCTCGCTCACCAGCGGCCCGAACTCCTCGTCGTAGACGAACAGATCGACGCCCTCACGGGCTGCGACCTCGCTCACCTGGGGCGCCGAGAAGCCGGTGTTCATCAGCACGATGCGGGCGCCGCACTTGGCCGCCGCGAACAGCGCCTCGAGGAAGCCGCAGTGGTTGCGGGTCAGGATCGCCACCCCGTCCTTCGGCCTCAGGCCGGCGGCGATCCAGGCGTTGGCGAGCGCGTTGACGCGCTCATCGAGCTCGCGATAGGTGACCTCGCCGCGCTCGTCGACTACCGCCACCCGGTCTGGGTGGCGGATCGCTGCGATCGCCACGCACCCGCCGAGCATGCTGTAGTCGGCGAGTGCCCTGGCGGCCTGCGCGATGCGCTGCGGAGACTCGATCCCGAACATCCCGCTGCGGAAGCAGCAACCGAGGTAATAGGCCTCGTTGCCGAAGCGATCGGCAAGCTTCCCAGCGCGCCCGAGCCACTCACCGCTGTGCGGGACGGACTTCATGCGGCCAAATTATCGACCGCGCACGCTCAGTGGGTCGTGCCGGTGCTGGTGGTCGTCGTCTTGGTCGACGTCGGCGTGGTCGTCGTCGAGGTGGACGTCGTGGTCTTGGTGGTCGAGGTTCCGCTGTGGATCGCGCCGTAGGTGACGGTGCCCCGGTTATCGACCTCGACACAGACCGCCGTGTTGCACGCGACCTGGCTGACGCTCGACTGCGAAGCCTTCTTCAGAGGCCGCGCATTGGTCCACGCGCCGCGCACGGGCGTGACGCTCGTATAAGCGTTCGAGCCGCCGTCGACGGCCACGCAGAAGTTGCGCTCCGGGCAGGCGACACTGTCGATCAACTGCGCGCCCTGAGCGGGCGGATCGGCGCCGATCAGGCCCTGCGACCAGGTCGTTGTTGCGGGCGCCGCCGAGCTGACCGAAAGCCCGACGCCCGCGTTGCCGTAGCCAACCCCGACGCAGAGCTTCACCGTGTCGCAGGAGAGCGCGGCGACCACGGAGTTGCTGGAGCTGAGCGCGGCGGTCGCCTTCCAAGCGCTGGCACCGCCGGTCGGTTGCGCCGCGTAATAGACGTTGCTGCCACCGACCAGGCAAAGTGCCGTGCTCGCACAGGAGACCGAATCGAGCAGCACGCCGTTGCCGATCGTCGTCAGGGTCCAGGCGCTGGCGGGCCCGGTGGGGTTGGTCGTGTAGGCGATCTGGTTGCTGGCCCCGTTATCGACCGCGATGCAGAAGCTCGTGGTGGGGCAGTCCACCGACGAGAATCCGGCGTAGCCACCACCTGTCTGTGTTGTGCTGTCGATACGCACCGGCTTGGTCCAGTCGGCGACGGAGCCGATCGGATTGGTGCTGTGCATCACGCGTCCGGATGCGTCGACGGCGACGCAGAGCTGCGCCGAAGGGCAGGAGATGCCGGTGATCGCGGTCTTCGGGTCGATGTAGCGGCGCAGCCACTGCGATGCGGCCTGCGCCGGATGGTTGGTGGCGAAGATGTCACCGCGGACGTCGCCGGCGAGGCAGAGCAGCGCCTTGGTGCCGGCCGCAGCCGGCGCGCAGGCTGCCGCATCGAGGCCACCGCCGTCGTTCGGGTTGAGCAGCGGCACCGACTTGGCCCACTTGACCGAGTAGGTGGTGGCAGCGCCTGCCGCCGAAGGCATCGCCACGCAGACGACCAGCGTGGCGACGAGTGTCAGAGCCCTCTGCGGGCGGATTGATCTTGAGCGCGTCAACGGCAAGAGGTGGGTAGTTCTAGCAGGCCAAATTCAAGGATTCGGCAGCAAAGCATGCAGAATTCCGGCGACCCTGTGGGTTGGGCAGCTGTGATCAGAAACCCGCGGGCGAACCCAAGGTTGCGCTCGCGTGCTCAGGCGGCGGCCAGACCGACCGTCGCAGCGGCCGTCTCAGTCGCGTCGACGAGCTCGTCGAGCGCCGCCCACAACGCCTGGCTGAGCAGCTGCGGCTGCTCTCTGGCGAGCTCGCGATGCAGCCGGCGCAGCCTTGGAAACGAGCCGTGGTCGGCCTCCCGTAGCTCGGCCGCGAGTACCGCGAGCGCCTCGTCGAGGCCCGCCTTCAGCTCGGCCAGCTCCGGCAGCGGATGCTCCGCGCCGAGCGTTGCGGCATCGAGGCGCACGACGTGCACGCCCCAGACGACGCGCCGCAGCGCGCTGAGCGTCGCCGCGGTGGCCTCCGGCTCCGCTTCGCCGCGTTGCGGCTCGCTGCGCGCGAGCCCGACCGCCGCGTCGACCTCGGAGAAGGCGAAGCGCGCCTTGCGCGCGAGCGTGCGAAGCTGCGTCTCGGGCAGCCGCCTGCCGGTGATCAGCCCCGCGAGCACGGCATCGAGGTATCCGTGCTGGGTGTCGACCAGCGTGGCCATCAGTGGCCCGGCCGAGAGCGACGACCAGGTCGGCCAGAGTGCATACGCGATCAGACCGATCGCGCCGCCGATCGCGGTGTCGATGCCGCGGTCGAGCGCCGTCTGCACGGTGCCCGGGGCGACCGCGTGCAGCAGGAAGACGACGACGCCGGTGAGCATCGCGACGCCGACGGCGAAGCTCGCAGGGAATACAGCGTAGGTGCAGCAGGCGAGCACAGCCACGACCGCGACCACACCCCAGCCGGTGGGGTTGAGCGCGACCGCGAGCAGCGTGGCGATCACGACCCCGAGAAAGGTGCCGAGCACACGCTCGGCACCACGCGTGAAGGTCTGGCCGAAACCGGGGCGCAACACGGTCGACGCCGCCACAACCGCCCAGTACGCACGCGGCAATGCGAGGCGCTGAACCAACAGCTCGGTCAGAGACACCACCACCGCTAGGCGCAGCGCGTGACGTCCCGCAGCCGTGTCGAGGTTCGCGCTGGCGCGCATCCGGGAGATGTCCTCGGAGATCCGCCGGCCGACGCGGACACTCCCGCGCGTCGGGCGCCCGAGCGTGAACGGGAGCCGCCCGCGGCCCGGGGCATGCACGGCGGCGGCCAAGCGGGCCGCCGCCGTCACCTGGCCGATCAGCGCGGCGAGCCGTTGATCGAGCGCAACCGACGGCAGCGGCTTGCGCACCGCGCCCCACTCGCTCACGTCTGCCGCCTCGCCCGGTAGCGCCGCCAGCGTGGCCGGGTCGCCCTCGATCGCCGCGATCGTGAGGCCGAGCAGTTGGCGCAGGCGCGCAAGCGCGTCGCTCACCATGGGATTCGCGGTCTCCGCCAGCGCGGGCTGCGAGCGCCGCACCTGCTCGAGCCGCGCGCTGAAGCTGACGAGCTCGAGGCGGATGCGGCGGCCCTCGCTGACGAGGTCGGCGAGGGCGTGACGATCGGGGTCGGCGAACAGCGCGGGGGTGGAGAGCACGCGCGCGGCAGCGTCGAGCGCGGTCGCGAGCGGCATCGCCGGGGCGGTGATCTCGTCGGTGAAGGCGGCCAGCGTACGGTACGCGTCCGCCAGCGCCTCGCGCTGCCGGCGCCAGGCCAACGGCACCGCCACGGCCGCGGCGAACAGCAACTGCGCGCCGCCACCGGCCAGCACCAGGCCCGTCAGCGCTGCCGCGTGTCCCAGGTTCTCCGGAAAGCGGCCGAAGACGATGAAGCCGATCAGCGACTGCGTGCCGACGACGATCCCGCGGCGGCCGAGGCAGGCGGCAAGCCCGGCGATCAGGCAGAAGAGCACCAGCAGCAGCAGGTGCAGCCACGGCCAGCGACCGCTCAGCATACCGGCGAAGGCGGTCGTCGCGAGCGCCAGCGAGGCGCCCAGCATCGTCCCCAGCGGCGGTACCACCGGCCCGTCGCCGGCACGCCAGGCGACACCCGAGAGCATCGCGCCGACACCCATCGCTACTGCGGCGGGCGGCGAGCCCGTGGCGGTGCCGAGCGCCAGCATCGCCGCCACCGGGAAGGCCGCGATCAGCCCCGCCCGGGCAGAGATCTTGGCGCGGTCGAACTGGCCGGCCTGCCGGAACGCCTGGCCGACTGCGAGCGACCTACCGGCTGCGCCGCCGGACCCAGCGGCGCTGCTCACGCAAACGGCGGGCTTGGGATGTACGGATACAGCGGACCGACCGCGCCGCGGGTGCCGATCGCGCCGTATGCGGTGAGCGAAAGCCGCGCCGCCAGCAGCACGTCGATCGCCCACTGCTGGCGTCCGCTGATCCAGCCGATCTCGACCGCCGGCTCGTCGACCGCTTCGGCCAGCCCGTGCCAGAGCAGCGACGTCGCGGCCTCATCGTCACGTGCCGCGAGCGCCCAGACGCCGCGGCCGGGCATCGTCACGACGAAGCCGCGGTCCTCGAGCCGGGAGATCGATGCCCCACGGGCAAGCGGCACCTCGAGGTCGGGGCTGTGCGCCGGGCCTCGCGCCGCGCGGGAGATCGGCTCGAGTGTCCCGAGTTCCGCCGCCGCGACCGGTGTGATCGCAGGATTGGCGTGGGCCGGGAGCGCGGCGGGGTCGATCGTGCCGCCGGCCTGAAAGGTCGGCTCCAGCAAGTATCCGGAGGATGCGTACAGCCGCAGCGCGCGCGGATCGTTGGAGGCGATGATCAGCCCGCCCGCGCAACCGCGGTCGTAGCCGAGCACCGAGTGCATCAGCGCGCGCCCCTCGCCACCCTCGCCGAGCGTCGGGCTCACCGCCATCAGCGACAGGATCCAGATCCCCTCGCGGATCACGGCCTGGGCCGCGCCGGTGATCAGTCCGCTGCGCTCGCTCACGAACGAGCCCTCGGGGTCGCTCAGCAGCGAGTGCAGCAGGCGATGCTCCCAGTTGTGGCGCTGCAGGGGGGTGCCGAGGTCGGTGCCGAAGGCCTCCGCCGTAACGGTCGCGACCTGGTGGATGTCCTCCTCGGCCATCGGGCGCACCAGCGCCGCGGCGGTTGCGCCACTCATGGGATCAGCACGATCTTTCCCGGCGGGTGGCCGTTTTCGAGCAGCGTGTAGGCGTCGCGCACCCGCTCCAGCGGGAAGCTGGCGGCCACGGGCAACTCGATCTCACCGCCGGCGATCAGCTGCGCGAGCTCCCCGACGACCTCGGTGCTGGCGGCTGCCTGTGCGCCGTCGGTCTTGGTGCCGTAGGTGGCTGCAGCCTCGTCGTCGACGATCGTGTCGATGCGCTCGGGCGCGATCCCGAGCTCGAGCGCGAGCGCCACGTAGCCCTGGCCGGCCGTATCGATCAACGCGCTGAGCCGAGCGCCCGCCTGCTCCGCCGCCCGTGTAAGGCGCGCGGCGATGCCGTCCCCGTAGGTGATGGGGACGATCCCTCGCGAGCGCAGCCACTCGTGGCTGCTCTCGCCCGCCACGCCGATCACCGTCGCTCCGCGCTGGCGCGAGAGCTGCGCGGCGAGCCCGCCGACGCCGCCGGACGCTCCGGCCACCACGACAACGTCACCCGCCGCGGGCGCGACGGCGGCGACCGCGGCGTAGGCGGTGGTGCCAACGGTCCAGAGCCCGCCGGCCACCTCCCACCGCAGAGCCGCTGGACGCGGGATTGCTCGGCCCGGTGCGACGAGCGCAAGCTCCGCCTGGCTGCCGCGCTTGGCGGTCGTGCCGAACACCTCGTCGCCGACCGCGAAGTCGCGAACGTTGGCTGCGAGCCGCTCGACCACTCCGGCGAAGTCATTGCCCTGCGCCGCGGGGAAGCTCACCGGGATCGCTCCCTCGTACAAACCGCTGCGGAGCTTGGCTTCGAACGGGTTGATCCCGGTGGCCCTGACGCGCACAAGCATCTGTCCTTCGCCGAGCTCCGGTGGGTCGACGTCGACCACATCGAGCACCTCAACCCCTCCGTACCGCTCGAACCTGACCGCACGTGACATCGCGTCAGACCTCCTTCGGGTCCACGAACCTGTTGCCGGCTTCTGACTCAAGAGTTTCAAACTTCAATCGGCGGCGTGCTCCGCAATGAGCAGCGTGCGCGCCTCGACCACCGCCGCGGCGGCGATCACAAGCGCCACCACGCGATCCGCCCACCACCAGCCGAACGCGTCAAACAGCAGCAGCCCGACCAATGCCAGCAGCGCCGTGGTCGCACCGATGGCGCTCAGGGTGCTGTCGCCCCTGAGCGCGTGGCTCGCCAGCCGTGTGGCGGTGTCGCGCTTGAGATAGGCGAGCGGCATCAGCACCACGATCGAGACCGCCGCGGTGATCACGGTCAGCACGCTGGATCCGGGATGGCTGCCGGCCAGCAGCGCGTTGAGCGACTCGAACGTGAGCGCAACCGCGATCACCCCGAGCGCGCCCGCGACCGCCTTCGCGGCGAGATCCTCGACGTGCTGCGCCCGCGCGGGATCGGAGCGTTCGGTGCGGAAGCGCCAGACCAGCACCACCGATCCGATCACGTCGGCCAGCACCGAGAGACCTGCCGCGAGCACGCCGAGGCTGTGCTCCGCGATCCCCGACCCGACCGACACCGATCCCGCGACCAGGCCGAAGCCGATCGAGGTCCATGACAGGCGCAGCGCGCGCTGCAGCAGCGCCGCGCGACCCGCCTCCGAATCTGGGGCGGTGCTCGGACGGGGTGCGCCGCCACGAGCACCGTCACTCATACCAGGGCCAGCTCCTGCTGGGCGCCGACCAGGACCGACCGCATCTTCTCGACGATCTCATCGAGCACGTCGTCATCGGCGATCAGCGGCGGCGCGATCTGCAGGATCGAGTCGCCGCGGTCGTCGGCGCGCGCGATCAGGCCCGCGCGCAGCAGCGCCGGACCCATGTAGCCGCGCAGCAGCCGCTCGCGCTCCTCGGCGTCGAAGCGCGTGTTGTCGTCGTTCTTGACGAGCTCCACTGCCCAGAAGAAGCCGAGGCCGCGCACGTCGCCGACGATCGGCAGGTCCTCCTGGAGCTGCTCGAGCCGAGCCCGTAGGCCCTCCTCCTGGGCGTTGACGTTCTCGAGCACGCCCTCGCGCTCGAAGATCTCGAGGTTCTTCAGCGCGATCGCCGCGCACAGCGGATGCCCACCGAAGGTGATGCCGTGCAGCAGCGTGCGCTTGTCCTCGTACAGCGGCGCCGCGACCTTGTCGGAGACCATCACCGCACCCATCGGCGCGTATGCCGAGGTCAGCCCCTTGGCGACTGTGATCAGATCCGGAGTCGTATCGAAGCGGGTCACGCCGAAGTATTCGCCGAGGCGCCCGAAGCCGGTGATCACCTCGTCGGCGTGCAGCAGGATCCCGTACCTGTCCGCCAGCCGTCGCAGCCCCTGCCAGTAGCCGGGCGGCGGCACCAGGCAGCCACCGGCGTTCTGCACGGGCTCGGCGATGATCACGGCGACCGTGTCGGGCCCCTCCTCGAGGATCACGTCCTCGACCTCTCGCAGCAGCTTGGCGGTGAGGTCCTCACCCTGCAGTTCGGAACGGAACGCGTTGGTGTTGGCGACGTGCCGGGTGTAGATCGCCTGCGGACCGAACGGCTCCTTGTAGGCGGGAACGCCGGTGAAGGAGAGCGCGCCCAGCGTCACGCCGTGGTAGGCGATGTCGCGGGCGATCGCCTTGAGCCGCTGTGGCTCGCCGTTGGCGACGTGATACATGCGAGCGAGCTTCCAGGCGGCTTCGACGGCCTCGGATCCCCCCGACGTGAAGAACACGCGATCGATGCCCTCGGGCGCGAGCCCGGCGAGCTTGTCGGCCAGCTCCAGCGCCGGCGGGTGGGCGCTACCCCAGAGCGTGCTGAAGGCGAGCCGTTGCAGCTGGTTGGCCGCCACCGCGCCCATCTCCTCGCCGAACGAGTAGCCGATCTGCGCGCAGAAGAGGCTCGAGAGGCCGTCGACGTAGCGGTTTCCGTGGCTGTCGAATACATAGGCGCCCTCGCCACGCTCGACGACCAGCAGCTCCTGCCCGTCAGGGCCAAAGTTCCCGTTGCGCGCGTAGTGCAGCAGGGTCGAGCCCTGCGCGAACGCGCCTGCATTTGGGGCCACTTGAATGCCTCCACTTCCGCTCGTCTATGACTACCTGGATACGACTCTACCGAGCATCTGGCGGGCCTACGCGGTGCATTCGCGGATTTGCTACAAGGCGGCGAGAGCCGGGCCGCGGAGCAGGCCGGCGCGCACAATCGGGTGGCTCAGGGCGTCATCCGGCCTGAGGCGGCTGCACGCGTACCGGCTGCTGGTTCAGCTCGTTGGCGAACTCGCGAGCCAGCGCGTTCCAGGTCATCTCAAGGGCGTCATCGAGCCGCCCGTCGAGCTCCCTGCAGCGCTCCAGTTCGCCCGTGCGTGCCTGGTTCTCGAGGTCCTTGCAGAGCGCGCGGAAGCGGCCGGCGCCGACCGCGCCGGCACCGCCTGCCAGGCGGTGCGCCTCACGCTCGGCCGCCGCGAGGTTCTGCTCGGCGATCGCCTCGTGCACGCCGCTCAGCATCCCGTGAGCGTCATCACGGAAGGTCTCGAGCATCTGCCCGATCTGCGCGGGGCCGACGGCTGGGTTGTTGGAGAGCACGTGCAGCGATCCGACCATCGGCGGGTCCAGCAGGCTGTTGGTGATCTCGCCGGCCGCGCTGACCGGCTGCGGGGTGCCGCGTGCCCTGACCGCGGCCAGCAGCTGGTCTATCTCGAACGGCTTGGTCAGGTAGCCGTTGGCACCCGCGGCGAGCAGCCGCTTGGCCTGCGCCGGCGAGGCGTCGGCCGAGACGATGATCACCGGCGTGTCGGCCAGCTCCGCGTCGCCCCGCAGCGCGGCCAGCACCTGCTCGCCGGGGATGTCCGGGAGGTGCAGGTCGAGCAGCACGAGATCGGGGCGCAGCTCGCGGGCGAGCGCGACGCCGCTCGAGCCCTCGCGCGCGACGTGCAGGCCGAGGTCGCTCGAGAGCCCGAAGATCTTCTCGACCAGCCTGACGTTGGAGGGGTTGTCCTCGATGTAGAGCACAGAGATCGCCGCACGCAGGCCCTGCTCGGGCTCGCCGAGCTCGGAGGAGCCGACAGCTACAGCGACATCGGTGCGCTGCGCACGTGGCGTCGCCAGCTCGGCGGCGCTCGAGACGGGCAGCTCGAAGGAGGCCGTGGTGCCGACGCCCTCCTCGGAGGCGAGCGAGAGCGTGCCGCCCATCGCCTCGACCAGGCCGCGGGCGAGCGCCAGCCCGAGCCCGGTGCCCTCGATCCCGCGGCTGGCGGCATCGAGGCGCTCGAACGGAGTGAACAGGCGCGCGATCGCGTCCTGCGAGATGCCGTTGCCGGTGTCCGAAACCTCGATCCTGACCAGCGCGCCGTCGGTGCGGCCCGCGCTGATCACTACGTTGCCGCCGCGGCGGTTGTACTTGACGGCGTTGGAGACGAGGTTCAGCAGCACCTGGATCAGGCGCTGGCGATCGGCGCGGACGTACAGGTCGACGTTGACCGGCCGTTGCCTGACGCCGACGGCGGCGGTGGTGGCGGCCGGCCCGATCAGCGACTTCGCATCGGCGAGGGCATCGGAGACCTGCACGGGCTCGAGCGAGAGCCTGAGATCGCCGCTCTCGATGCGCGACAGGTCGAGCAGGTCGTCGACGATCGCGAGCAGATGCCGTCCCGCCCCGAGCATCTGCCCGAGCGTCTCGCGCTCGCCCTGCTCGACCAGGTCGCGTTCCAGCAGCTGCCCGAAACCGAGGATTGCGCCCAGCGGCGTGCGCAGTTCGTGGCTGACGCGCGAGAGGAACCCGGACTTGGCCAGGTTGAGGCGCTCGGCCTGGATCTGCGCGAGGCGCGACTCACGCCGCGCCGCCTCGGTCAGCCGGTAGGCCCTGAACAACGTCACCATCGCCACCAGCAGCAGCGCAGATGAGAGGTAGGCGGCGATCGCGGCGCGCTCGGCCCACAGCTGTGCGCCGCGCGCCGACGCGCGTGCCCTGTCCACGCGGGCGGCGGAACGCGCGCTCATCTCGCCGACCAGCGTTCTGACCTGCTCGGTGATGCTGTTTCCGCGGTTGGTCTTGACGAGCTTGATCGCTGCCGCGTGGTTCCCGGCCTTGTAGAGATCGACGCTCTTGACCAGATCGCGCAGCCGCGCCTCGAGCAGCGCGAGCAGTCGCGGGAAGTCGCGCCGCAGCGCCGCATCGCCGCGGCTCCCGCGCTTGATCTCCCGCAGCACGACGGGGGCCTGTGTCACGGCCCGTTTGGCAGGCGTCAGGTAGCTGGATTCGCCGGTCAGCAGGTAGCCGCGCTCGCCGGTCTCCGCGTCGAGCGTGTCCTGCATGATCGCGCTCATTTCGGCCTCATAGCTGAGCCCCGCGGTGACCTCCGCCCGAGCCGTGCTGCTGCTGCTGTTGCTGATGATCTGCAGCACCGCGGCGGCGACGTCGACCATCACCACGAGCGCGGTCACGGCGAACAGCGCGCGGATGTAGCGACGGCGGCGACGGCGACGGTATGCGCGCGGCGACTCGTCACTCACCGGGCCGCTCCCGTTCGAGGATCAGCTCGTATGGCAGGTGCAGCTCCCGCAGCACATCAGGCAACCCGTGGACACCGGCCGGCTTGATCAGGTAGGCGTCGATGCCGAGGTCATAGGCGGTGTCGATGTCGGCATCGTTGCCCGATCCGGTCAGCATGATCACCGTCAGGCGCGAGAGCGCGGGTGTCGAGCGGATGTGGCGCAGCACCTCGAGGCCGGACATGTCAGGGAGGGAGAGATCGAGCACGCACACCACCGGGATACGCGCCTCTCCGCTGACGACGCGGCCCAGGTAGTCGAGCGCGCCGGCCGCCGTGTCGACGACGTCGACCGGATTGGTGATGCGCTCGGCCGCGAGCAGCTGCGAGATCAGCGCTGCGGTCGCGCGCTCGTCCTCGAGCAACAGGATGGGCGCCGTCGGCACGTCGTTCACGTACTCGTCCTCCCCAGCTGGTCGAACTGCAGGCTGTCCGCCTGCATCGGCTTCGCAAAATAGAAGCCCTGGCCGACGTGACAGCCGAGCGAGCGCAGTTGAGCGAGGTGGGCCGCCGTCTCGAGGCCCTCGGCGACCATCTCCAGACCGAGCTGGCCGATCATCGTGACGATCGCCCGCGCCAGCGCCCACGCGCCCGCGGAGACCGTCAGGTCGCGGGTGAACACGCGGTCGAGCTTGACGCCGTCGAGCGGCAGCTCGCGGATGTAGCCCAGCGACGAGTAGCCGGTGCCGAAATCATCGAGAAGCACGCCCACACCCATCGCGCGGACCGCCTCGAGCTGCGGCTTGACGGCCGACACACCGTTGGCCAGCATGCTCTCGGTGATCTCGACCTTGAGCCGCACCGGGTCGAGGCCGGAGGTCGCCAGTGCGCGCTCGAAACGATCGATGAAGCCCGGATCCTCGAGCTGTTGGATCGAGATGTTGGCGCTGACGTACGGCGCTTCGCCGCCACCGCCCGCACCCCCGCGCGTTTCCCAGGCGCGCGCCTGAACACATGCCTGTGTCAGCACCCACTCGCCCAGCTCGGACATCAGCCCGGCGTCCTCGGCGAGCGGCACGAAGCGCAGCGGTGCGATCAGCCCACGAGTCGGATGCTCCCAGCGCAGCAGCGCCTCGAAGCCCAGGGCCCTGCGTGACGCCATGTCGACCAACGGCTGGTAGTGCAGCACCAGCTGATCGCGGGCGAGCGCAGCTCGCAGGTCGAGCGAGAGCGCGAGCGTTTCGAGGATCTCGCGGTGGTGGGCGTCCTCGTAGACCACGATCCGCGGAAGCCGGCCGCGGCGCTTCAGCGGCCGGATCGAAGCACCCGCGCGGCTCACGAGCTCCCACAGCGTCAACTCACCGTGGGCCAGCGCGATGCCGATCCCCGCGTCGAGGTAGAGCGTGCTGCCGTCGAGCTCCAAGGGCTCGCGGATCGCGGCGTAGACGCTGGCGGCGAGGTCCTCGCAGGCGGTCCGATCGGCCGAGGAGACGACCACCGCGAACTCGTCGGAGCTGAGACGCACCGGCAGGTGCGATCCCGCAGCAAGCCGCAGGCGCCGGCCAACCTCGCGCAGCACACGGTCACCGTTGGCGTGGCCGTAGGTGTCGTTGATCGCTTTGAACTGATCGAGGTCGATCAGGATCACCGACCAGTTCGCGCCCGCCAGGGCGTGGGCCGGACTGTCCAGGACCTCGCGGCTACTCAGGCCTGTCAGCGCATCGCTGGCTTCTCCGTACCGGAGAGCGCTGCTCGGATCTGCAGCCTGAATCGTGCCCGCTATCTCCATAGGCCTCAGAACGCGTCCTCCGTGACGACTTGGAATCGGTCCCTTCCGGGTTTTTTCCTGGATTTCCGTTGCTATCTGCCCAGGTCCACCCGGGGTTTACACCCTCGTGATAGACGTTGCAAGGTGAGACTGGACACAGATACGGGTTTGAATACCTGCGAGCCCGCCTCGCCGCTGCTTCGGCGGGCGACCAGCCTCGCCGCAGCTTCGGCGGGCGACCAGCCACGCCGCAGCTTCGGCGGGCGACGGTGCCTCGCCCCCGATCGGCAGGGCTGACACCCCGGCTTGACGTCCGTTCGCGCCGTGTTGTACCGTTGCGTCGCACTGGTCTAGACCACTTCAGCGGCGCCGAGGGCGCGATGAGGGACGCTGAAGCCCTGACCGCCACCACTCAAGGCTCGAGGCACAGAGAGAGGGATCAGAGACCAAGCGATGGCAAAGATCAGCTACATCAACACTACCTGCGTCTACCCGGGAGCCAGCGCGCCGTCCGTCGACGACTTCAGCCTTGAGGTCGACGACGGGGAATTCATGGTCCTCGTCGGGCCGTCGGGCTCCGGCAAGTCGACCGCGCTGCGGATGCTGGCGGGTCTCGAGCAGGTCACCTCCGGTGAGATCAGGATCGACGGCACCGACGTATCGCAGCGCGCGCCCAAGGACCGCAACATCGCGATGGTCTTCCAGAACTACGCGCTCTACCCGCACATGAACGTTGCCGACAACATGGGCTTCGCGCTCAAGCTGAGCCACGTCCCGAAGCCCGAGCGCGAGGCGAAGATCCGCGAGGCGGCCAGGTTGCTCGACCTCGAGCCCTACCTCGATCGCAAGCCCAAGGCGCTCTCCGGCGGCCAGCGCCAGCGCGTCGCCATGGGTCGCGCGATCGTGCGCGAGCCCAGCGTCTTCCTGATGGACGAGCCGCTCTCCAACCTCGACGCCAAGCTGCGCGTCGAGACGCGCGCGAACATCGCGGGCCTGCAGGCCCGCCTCGGTACCACCACCATCTACGTCACCCACGACCAGGTCGAGGCGATGACGATGGGCCACCGCGTGGCGGTGCTGCGCGACGGCCAGCTGCAGCAGGTCGACACCCCCCGCAACCTCTACGACCGCCCGATCAACGTGTTCGTGGCCGGCTTCATCGGCTCACCCGCGATGAACCTGCGTACGGCAGGGTGCAGCAGCGCGGGCGCGACGCTCGCGGGCGCCGCTATCAAGCTGCCGGAAGCGGCGCTTGCCGGAGGGCGTACGGCGGGCCTCAGCGACCTCGTGATCGGCCTGCGCCCGGAGGCGACGACGCTCGCCCCGAGCGCCGCGAGCGGCGAGCGCGGCGCGGACGGCACGCTGCCGATGACCGTCACGCTCGTCGAGGAGCTCGGCGCCGACGCCTACGTGTACGGCACGCTCGAGGGCGACAGCCCCGGGGACAAGCCCTGGGTGCTGCGCTGTGACAGCCGTTCGGTCCCGACGATCGGCCAGCAGGTGCGGATCACCGTCGACGGCAGCGCTGCGCACGCCTTCAACCCCGCAACCGGGTTGCGCCTCGACTGACGATGACGCTCGTCGGCGCCCCTGATACCTCAGAGCCCAAGTACTACGCGGTAAAGCGGCATCTGCTCGAGTTCATCGGCTCGCTCGAGCCCGGCTCAGCGGTGCCGACCGAGCGTGAGCTGGCAACGCAGATGCTGACCTCGCGCACGACAGTGCGCCAGGCGCTGACCGAGCTCGTGATCGAGGGGCGACTGGTGCGCCGCCAGGGGTCCGGCACCTACGTGGCCGAGCCGAAGATCACCTGGCCGCTGTATCTGGGCAGTTTCACCGAGCAGGTCATGGCCAGTGGCTTCGCGCCCTCTGCGAGGGTGCTGGCGACCTCACGCGTGGCGGCCAGCATCGACCTTGCCACGCAGCTGGCGCTCGAGCCGCGGGCCCCCGTCTACAAGATCGAGCGCCTGCGCCTCGCCGACGCCTGGCCGATCGCGGTCGAGACCTCATGGCTGCCGGCCGAGCGCTTCCCGGGACTGTCACGCCAGATCCGGCAACACGCCTCGCTCTACGCCCTGCTCGCCGAGAACTACGGCGTGACGCTGCACACCGCCGAGGAGACGATCGAGACGGCGCCGGCCACGCCGCGCGAGGCGGCGCCGCTGCGGGTCGACGTCGGCAGCCCGATGCTGGTCGTCAGCCGCCAGAACTTCGACTCCGCGGGAACGCCGGTCGAATTGGGTCGCAGCTGGTTTCGCGGCGACCGCGTGACGCTTGTGACCCACCTGGCCTCGGAACCGCGATGACCGTCGCCGATCGGGTCGATGCTCCGGCGCAGCTGCTGGGCGGCGGCCGTGTGGTCACGCCCACGGGCGTCCTCGCCGACGCCTGGGTGCAGATCGCTGACGGCCGCATCACGACAATCACGGACGCGCGCCCGGACGGCGGGACACCCGTCGTCGACCTGCGGGGAGCCTGGCTGCTGCCCGGCTACGTCGACCTGCACATGCATGGCGGGGGCGGCCACAACGTCTCGGAGTCGCTGCAGGCGATGGAAGCGGCGGTGGCCTTCCACCGCACGCATGGCACCACGGCGACGCTGGTCTCACTCGTCACCGCTCCCGAGCGGGCGCTCAGTCAGCAGCTCGGCTGGGCCGCAGAGCTCGTCCGGCGCGGGCCGAACCGCCGCGGCCACGTGCTCGGCTCACACCTGGAAGGGCCGTTCCTCTCGGCCAGACGCTGCGGCGCCCAGAACGAGGCCCACATGCTGGCGCCGGACGGGGTGCTGCTGGAGCGCCTGCGCGCGGCGGCGGGCGGCACCCTGCGCATGGTCACGATCGCGCCCGAGCTGCCGGGCGCGCTGCCGCTGATCGAGACGCTCAGCCGGGCCGGCGTGATCGCCGCGATGGGCCACTCCGACGCGAACTACGAACAGGCGCTGCAGGGCATCCGCGCCGGCGCCAAGCACGCGACCCACCTCTTCAACGCGATGCCGCCGCTGCTGCACCGCGACCCCGGCCTGGTCGGGGCGGCGCTCGAGAGCGGCATCGTCTGCGAGTTGATCAACGACGGCAGGCATGTCCACCCGGCGATCGTGCGGCTCGTCTTCGAGCTGATCGACGCGCCCGCACTGGTGACAGACGCGATCGACGCCACCGGCGTCGGCGACGGTCACTTCGAGCTCGGCGGGCAGGAGGTGATCGTGCACGACCGCGAGGCGCGACTGGCGGCCACCGGCTCACTGGCCGGCAGCACGCTGACGATGGACGAGGCACTGCGCAACGCCGTCAAAGCGAGCGGCCTCAGCGTCGAGCGCGCCTCGGCCGCCGCATCGCTGCACCCGGCCCGCGCGCTCGGCCGGGATGGAGAACTTGGCTCGATCGCCCCCGGCATGCGCGCCGACCTGGTCGTGCTGGACGACGACCTCCGCGTCACCCGCGTGATGGCCGGCGGATCGTGGTGTGAGCTAACGACCAGCTAACAGATTGGTCTAGACAACTTGCCAACGAGGCTGTAGCTTCAGCCCACCTGTATATCAGTCCCACATGTGAGGAGACCCAAGGGATGAGGACGCGCAAATTCGGAGTCAGGCTCGCGGTCCTGACCGCGGCACTGGCGGCATTCGTCGTAGCAGCCGTTGGCAGCGCCACCGCCAAGACCGCCTCGAAGGCCGGCGGGACGGTCACGCTCAAGCTGGTCGTCGCCGATTACGGCACCGGCGCCGGCAACACCAGCCAGAAGTACTGGCAGGGCATCGTCACAGCCTTCGAGAAGCAGAACCCGTCGATCAAGGTCGCGATCACGGACATCTCCTGGACGCACTTCGACAGTGAGGTCCAGACGATGGTTCAGAACAAGAACTATCCGGACATCACCGAGGGCGACTATTTCTCGGCCTACGCGCAGCAGGGTCTGCTCTACTCCGCAGGCCAGGTGCTGAGCAACGCGAAGAACCTGCTGCCCGTGTTCGCAAGCCAGGGTTCCTACAACGGCAAGCAGTACGGCATGCCGTGGACCACCAGCTCGCGCACCCTGTTCTACAACAAGAAGCTGTTCGCCAAGGCCGGCATCAGCGGGGCACCGAAGACCTGGGCGAACGTCGAGGCTGACGCCGCCAAGATCAAGAAGCTCGGTGACATCGGCTTCGGTCTGCCACTCGGTCCCGAGGAGGCCCAGGCTGAGTCACTCCTGTGGTTCCTGGGCGACGGCGGCAACTACATGAAGGGCGGCAAGAGCTGGACGATCAACAGCTCGGCGAACGTCGCCGCGTTCACGTTCCTGAAGGGTCTCGTCGCCGCCGGCGACACCGAGCCCAACCCGGGCACGGTCGACCGCACGCCGCTGTGGGAGAAGTTCGCCGCAGGCCAGGTCGGCATGATCAACGGCTCGCCCGCTCTGATCCCGATCATCCAGGCCGGCAAGAAGCTGACCTCCAGCCAGTGGGCTTCGGTGCCGATCGCCGGCAAGAACGGCCCGCTTACCGACACGCTCGGCGTGTGCGACAACGTCGCCGCGTTCAAGTCGAACAAGCACCAGGCGCAGATCAAGAAGTTCCTGGACTTCGCCTACCAGAACAAGTACCAGCTGGCGTTCGACAAGGAGTACGACCTGCTCCCGGCGACCGTCTCGGCTGCCAACGCCCTGAAGAGCAACGCGACCTTCGGTTCGTTCATTCAGGCGCTGCCGCACGCAGTCCAGTACCCGAGCAACACCGCTTGGGCACAGGTCAAGACGGACATCCAGAACACGATCGGCACCGCTGTGTCCGGCAGCCCGTCGAGCGTGCTCGGAACGCTCCAGCAGACCGCCCAGAAGCTGGGCACCAAGTAGCAGTGAGGTGAAAGGTATGGGGGCGGCCTTGCTTGGCCGCCCCCTACCGACTCTCCACCGCGCACGATGACCACCGAACAGCCCAGGCTCAGCTACCGGCCCGCCCTCCCCGTGCGGGTCGCGCTGTCGCTGCGGTCGCTGCTGTGGATCGGCCCGGCGATCGCTCTGATCGTCGTGGTCGTGCTCTGGCCGGTCGTGGTGCTGATCCATGCGTCCTTCCAGAACATCGCCTCCGACGGGTTCGTCAACCCCGGCACCACGACCAGCAACTACTCGACGCTCTGGCAGGAGCCTGCGCTCGCCGGCGTTGTCTTCCGCACCGTCATCTGGGTCGTCGGCGTCGTCAGCGTGACGTTGGGCCTGTCGCTCGCGCTGGCGCAGCTCTTCAACCAACGCTTCCCGTTCCGGCGCGCGGCGCGTACCGCGCTGATCGCCCCCTGGGCCGCTTCGGTGATGATGACCGCACTGATCTTCCGCTGGGCGCTCGACCCCTACTCGGGACCCGTCAACGTCATCCTGCACGCGCTCGGGTTCGTGAAGATGGGCTCCAACACGGCCGACTGGCTGGGCCGTCCCGGCTGGGCGCTCTTCTGGATGATGGTCGTCGCGATCTTCGTGTCGCTGCCGTTCACCACCTACGCGCTGCTCTCCGGCCTGCAGACGATCCCCGATGAGGTCTACGAGGCCTCGCGCGTGGACGGCGCCGGCACCTGGCGCACGTACTTCTCGATCACGCTGCCGCTGCTGCGCCCCGCGATCCTGGTCGCGACCACGATCAACGTGATCAACGTGTTCAACTCGTTCCCGATCATCTGGGAGATGACCCGCGGTGGCCCGGGCTACGAGACGAGCACGACCACAACCTTCATGTTCATCCTCAAGCAGGCGTTCATCGGTGAGTCGGCCGCTATGTCGGTGATGAACTTCCTGCTCGTGATCGTCGTGGTGCTGCTGTTCCTACGCGCGACCCGCTGGCGGGAGGCGGTCAACGAGTGAGTGCTCTGAGTACACCCGCTGACGTCGCGCCCGCTGTCGGGGGACCCAAGAAGCCGGTCCGCAAGCGCACGATCACGCGCCGGGGCTTCACCTTCAGTGTGCTCGCCTACGCGGTCGCGCTGATCTTCCTGCTCCCTTACTTGGAGATGATCGTCGCGGCGCTGCGCCCGGCCAACCAGCTGCTGGCGCCGAACCTGCTGCCGTCGCACTTCAGCTTCCACAACTTCACGAGCATCTGGTCGACGGGCTTTGGCGGCAACCTGCTCGAGAGCTTGCAGATCGCTGGCGGCGCGACGCTGATCGTGCTGCTGGTCGCGATCCCGGCGGCCTACTACTCGGCGCGCCACCGCTTCCGCGGGCGCTCGCTGTTCCTGCTGCTGGTGCTGGCCACGCAGATGATGCAGCCGGCGGCGATGCTGGTCGGCATCCAGCGTGAGTTCCTGAGCTTCAACCTGCCGCCGACGCTCTCGTTGATCCTGGTCAACGCCGGCTTCAACATGGCGTTCGCCGTGTGGATCCTCAACGCCTACTTCTCCTCGATTCCGGTCGAGCTCGAGGAGGCCGCGATGATCGACGGCTCCTCGCGGCTCGGGGCACTCGCCAGGGTGACCCTGCCGCTGGCCGCACCGGGCATCGTCACGGCGCTGATCTTCACCTTCATCGCCGCCTGGAACGAGTTCATCGTGGCGCTGACCCTCGGCCTGGGGGCCAGCCACCAGCCGCTGACGGTCGCGATCGACAGCTACATCGGCCAGTACTCGGTCGACTGGGGACATCTGTTCGCGGCCTCCGTGATCGCCACCATCCCGGTGATCATCCTGTTCGCCGTGATCGAGGGCCGGGTCGTGAGCGGCCTGACCGCCGGCTCGATCAAATAGCCCGATGGCCCGCCCGCGGAACCCGTCGTGAGCAGCCCGGCGGTGGTGGCCGTCGACGTCGGCGGCACGACGATGAAGGCGGCGATCGTCGATCGCGACGGCAGCCTCGTGCGTCAGGACTCGCGGCCGACTGCCGCCGCCGACGGTCCCGACGCGGTGATAACGACGCTGCTAGACCTGATCGCTGAGCTCCGCTCGGGCTGCGAGGTGGACGCCGTGGGCGTGGTCGTGCCCGGGCACGTCGATGGCGCGACCGGACGCGCGATCTTCTCGGCCAACATTGGTTTCCGTGACGTGCCGCTGCGGGAGATCGTCGCCGAGGCGACCGGGCTGCCGGCGCTGCTCGAGCACGACGTGCGCGCCGCTGGTGTGGCCGAATCCGAGCTGGGCGCGACCGCGGGCGTGCAGGACTACGTGCTTGCGGTGATCGGCACCGGCATCGCGGCGGTCGTGCAGACAGGCGGTCAGCGCGTCAAGGGCTCGATCAGCCTTCCCGGCGAGCTCGGGCACATCCCCGTGTGGCCGGGTGGTGAGCTGTGCAGCTGTGGCCAGCGCGGCTGCCTCGAGCGCTACGCCTCGGCGGCCGCGATCACGCGCCGCTACGCCCAGCGCGGCGGCGAGTCGGGCCTGTCGGCCGACGAGGTGCTCGGCCGGCTCGACGACGACCGCCGTGCCCGCCGCGTCTGGGCTGAGGCCGTCGAGGCGCTGGCTCTGGCCTTTGCAACCTGCACGATGCTGCTCGATCCCGAGCTGATCGTGATCGCGGGGGGGCTGAGCGCCGCCGGCGACGCCCTGCTCATACCGGTGCAGGAGGAGCTCGCGAAGCTCGTGCTGTGGCGCACGCCGCCGGTCATGAAGCTCTCTCCGCTGGGAGGTCGCGCCGGCCTGCTCGGAGCCGCCCTCCTGGCCCAGCGATTGGTATAGTCCAATTCTGTGACCAGTCAATCAATCGCGCCCGGCGCGCTGATGGCGGCCGAGGTCGCTGAGCAGCCCGCCGTGCTTGCCCAGATCCTTGCCGCCAGTGACGAGTTCACGGCAGCCGCCGAGCGCATCGCGGCCGCCAGGTCCCGCTTCGTACTGATCGCCGCCCGCGGCACCAGCGACCACGCCGGGCTCTACGCCAAGTACCTGGCCGAGGTGCTGCTGCAGCTGCCCGCCGGCCTCGTCTCCCCCTCGTCACTGACCCTCTACGGCGCCCGCCCCGAGATGCACGACGTGCTGTTCATCGCCGTCAGCCAGTCGGGACGCTCGCCTGATCTGGTCGACTCGCTGAGCGCCGCGCGCACGCGCGGTGCACTGACGGTCGCGGTCACCAATGCGATCGACTCGCCGCTGGCCGCCGCCGCCGAGATCGCCGTCGACGTGCGCGCGGGCACCGAGCGCGCGGTCGCTGCCACCAAGTCCTACACCGCTCAGCTGCTGTCGCTCTACCTGCTGATCGCGGGTGTTCGGGCAGCCGGAGCAGCGGCGAGGCTGCCCGAGGCTGCGGCTCGAACCCTGGCGCTCACGCCCGATGACCGGCTCGCGGCCGTCGCCGCGCCGCTGCAGTACGCGGAGCGGCTGGTGGTCACCGCGCGTGGCTACGCCTACGCGACCGCGCGTGAGGCGGCGCTGAAACTGATGGAGACGAGCTACCTGAGCGCGATGGCGTTCTCGGGCGCGGACCTGTTGCACGGGCCGCTGGCGATGATCGATCGCTCGGTGCCGGTGATCGCCGTGACCTCGCCGGGGCGCGGAGGCGACGCGATGGCACCGGTGCTCGAGCGGCTCGACGAGCTCGGTGCGCACGTGCTCCAGGTCGGTCCCGCCGACGGGCTGCCGATCGCGTCGGAGGGCATTGCCGAGGAGCTCCTGCCGGTGCTCGAGATCCTGCCGCTGCAACGGCTGGCGTGGCGCCTGGCGCTCGATCGTGGCGTCGACCCCGACCGGCCGCGCGGGCTCTCGAAGGTCACGCAGACGCTGTAACAGATTCAAACCCAGGAGGCGGTTGATGGCAATCCCGACGCGAGTGCTGGGCAGGACGGGCGTTCAGGTCACGGTCCTCGGCTACGGCGCGATGGAGCTGCGCGGGCGACCGCGTGGGCCGGAGGTCAGCGACGAGGACGCGGACCGGGTGCTGAACGCGGTGCTCGATGCCGGCATCAACCTGATCGACACCTCGGTCGACTACGGCCGCAGCGAGGAGCTGATCGGGCGTTTCCTGAGCGCGCGGCGCGACGAGTTCTTCCTGTGCTCGAAGTGCGGTTGCCCGCTCTCGGTGTCGCCCGACGCGCCGGCGCCGTACCCGCACGACTACACCGCCGAGAACGTACGTGCCGACGTCGAGCAGAGCCTGCGGAGACTGCAGACCGACCGGCTCGATCTCGTTCAGGTGCACATGTCCCCGACGGTCGAGGAGCTGCGCGACGGCGGCACGGTCGAGGAGCTTGTGAAGCTGCGCGAAGAGGGCAAGATCCGCTTCATCGGCATGTCTGGAACGCTTCCCGAACTGCCCGACCACATCGACCTGGGCGTGTTCGACGTCTTTCAGATCCCGTACTCGCTGTTCCAGCGTCGCTACGAGCCGTGGGTGACCCGGGCCGCGGAGAGCGGCGCCGGAGTGCTGGTGCGCGGCGGCGTCGGGCGCGGCACCGCCTCCGAGGACAAGAACTGGACGGTCGAGCCGTTGAGCGGTGCCGACGGCGTGGCCGCCGACATCTGGGAGCGAGCCGGCCTGGACGAGCTGCTCGAGGGCATGGACCGCCATGAGTTCGTGCTGCGGTTCACGCTGGGGCACCCGGCGCTGTCGAGCACGATCGTGGGCACCAGCAAGGTCGAGCACCTGCAGCGCAACGCCGAGCTCGCGGCGCGCGGGCAGCTGCCAGAGGACGTTCACGCCGAGGCCGTGCTCAGGCTGGACAGGGCCGGCCAGTAGTTCCCTCAGGCGGCTCGTTCTTCAGCCGCAACGTCCGCAACCTGCTAAAGGGCTTCAGCGTTGGATTTGGCGGCCGATTACCTGCTTAGGCCAATTATGGAGAGCGGCACCTTTCGAGCAGAGGGGCCCGGGGACGGCGCCCAGCATGAGGTAGCCCGCCAGGAGCTGGATCGGCGCGAAGCCGATCGCTGCAGGCGGCAACTGCTTGCCATGCCCGAGGCCGGGCCGGTGATCAAGGGCTTCTACGCGCTGCTGGCGGTCCTGCTCGTCGGCTACGTGGTCTCCGAGCTGGTGCGCCGCAACGTCGACAGCTGGCCGATCGTGGACAAGTGGGGTGTCGCCGTCTTCGAGATCGTGGGCAGCGGCCTGTGTATGGCGCGTGGCCTGCTGGCGCGCGATCGTCGCCCGCTGGCGCGTGCGGTTCCGATCGTGCTTGGCACCGCCGTGATGGCCTGGTCGGTCGGCGACCTCGTGCTGCCGATCGCCGGCTCGAGCGGCTCCAACTCGCCGCCGCTCGCCAACGTCCTCTACCTCAGCTTCTACCCGCTCGCCTACATCGGCGTGATGCTGCGGGTGCACCTGAGCGCCCGCCGACTGACGGCCGAGACCTGGCTCGACGGGATCATCGCCGGCCTCGGTGCGGCTGCGGTGGTGGCAGCATTCCTGTTTCACACAATCCTCAAGGCGGCCGGGGGCAGCTCTGATGTCGTCACCACCAACCTCGCCTTCCCGATCGGTGACCTGCTGCTGCTGGCGCTCGTCATCGGCGGCAGCGCGGTGCTGCCCGGACGGCGCAGGCTGCCGTGGATGCTGCTGGCCGTGGGGCTTGCGGTGAACACGCTCGGCGACACCGCCAACCTCTTCGCATCGGGACTTGGCGCGAGCCACGCCGGCGCGGTGACCGACGCGGTCGCCTGGCCGACCTCGATCATGCTCGTCTCGCTCTCGGTTTGGATCAGCGCGCGCGGCTCCGCGCCGATCGTCGGCGAATCGGGCCCCAGCTTCGCCTTCCCCGTCCTTGCCTGCATCACCAGCATGGCGCTGCTGTTCGTCGGCTCGCTGCAGCACATCAGCCCGGCCGCCCTGGCACTGGCGCTCGCGACGCTCGCGGCGGCGGCCGTCCGCGCCGGGCTCTCCGTCCGCAGTCTGCAGCGGCTCACGGTCGACAAGCACCGCCAGGCGGTGACCGATCAGCTGACGACGCTCGCCAACCGCCGCGCTCTCTACGAGCTGCTCGACGCGCTCGAGCAGGAGGCTGCGAACACCGGCGTGCAGCGCCAGGTGGCGTGCCTGTTCGTCGACCTCAACCGCTTCAAGGAGGTCAACGACTCCTTCGGCCACTCGGTCGGCGATGAGCTGCTGCGCCAGCTCGGCGCGCGACTCAAGGGCATCCTGCGCGAGGACGACCTGCTCGCCCGCCTGGGTGGCGATGAGTTCGTGGTCGCGCTGCTCAACGCCAACAGCGAGCGCGGCGCGATCATGGCGCAGCGCATCGCCGCGCGCCTGCACGAGCCCTTCCAGCTCGGCCCGGTGCGCGCCCAGATCGGCGCGAGCGTCGGTATCGCCGTTGCTCCCACCGACGCGACCGGCGGTGCCGATCTACTGCGCTGCGCCGACCTGGCGATGTACCGCGCGAAGGTCGCCGGGCAGCCGTTTGCGATCTACAACGAGGAGCTCGACGGGCGCGGCAACCGCATGGGCCTGGTCGAGGACCTGCGCTCGGCGATCTCCGAGCGCACGCTCGAGCTCCACTACCAGCCGCAAATCGACTGCTCGAGTGGCGCGATCGTCGCGCTCGAGGCGCTCGTGCGCTGGCAGCACCCGCGGCTAGGCAATCTGCCGCCGCTCGAGTTCCTGCCGCTGGCGGAGGACGCCGAGCTGATGGACCCGCTGACCGAGCTTGTGCTGGAAATGGCGCTAGCGCAATGCGCAAACTGGCACGCCGAGGGTGCGGACGTGTCGGTCTCTGTGAACCTGTCGAGCTCCAACCTGCACTGCCCGCAGCTGCCGGAGCTCGTCGCCGAGGCATTGGTGCGGCACGGGCTGGAGCCGAGCGCGCTGGTGCTCGAGGTCACCGAGACCACCGCGATCACCGACTTCAATCGCTCGCAACAGACGATCAAGCGCCTGCACGACCTGGGGCTGGTCGTCTCCGTGGACGACTTCGGCGCCGGCTTCACCTCGCTCGCCTACCTGTCGAGCCTCGCGGTCGACGAGCTGAAGCTGGATCGCAGCTTCATCCACGGCCTGGTCAGTGCGCCGGATGCTCGTAACCAGGCGCTGGTGCGCTCGACGATCGACCTCGCGCACTCGCTTGGCCTGCGGGTCGTGGCCGAGGGCATCGAGGACGAGGAGTGCTTCGACCTCCTCACCGAGCTCGGCACCGACCTCGCCCAGGGCTACCTGATCAGCAGACCGCTGCCCGCTCATGAACTCGATCTGAACGCTGACGCGTTCCAGTTCCTCGGCCGCTCGCTGCGGCCGGCCGGCTGATCGCGCCGGGCCCGCTCCGCTCGCTCGTGCCGGCTGATCGCGCCGGGCTCGCTCGTGCCGGCTGATCGCGCCGGGCCCGCTCCGCTCACGATCGGGGAGGCGTTTTGACCCCCCACGGTTCAAAACGCCTCCCGCGTCCGGTGCGGCCCGACGGGCGCTTCGGGAACTCTTGCCAAACCCTTGGCTTGATCTAACAGCTTTCCTACAGCTGCTCGGGAGTCTGTGCATGCACTCCCCCTCTCCAGAAGGCAACAGGCATGCACGCACCAACCAAAGAGCGATCATCAGGGCGCGCCCACCGACGGGCGGTCCCGGTGCGCGCAGCAGAGCAGCGTCCCGAACCTGACCAACCGCTCGAACTCGAGGTCGTAGTTCCCGTCTACAACGAGGAACAGGCACTCGTGCTCTCGATCCGGCGCCTGCACCGCTTTCTGTCGAGCTCGGTCCCGCTCCGCTGGCGGATCCTGATCGCCGACAACGCGAGCACAGACGCGACTCCTGAGATCGCCGCGTCGCTGGCGGTCGGGCTGAGCGATGTGAGCGTGCTGCGGCTGGAGCAGAAGGGTCGAGGCCGCGCGCTGCGCGCAGCCTGGTCGGGCAGTACCGCGCGCGTCGTCGCGTACATGGACGTCGACCTCTCGACCGACCTGCGGGCGCTGCTGCCGCTGGTGGCGCCGCTGCTCAGCGGTCACAGTGAGGTCGCGATCGGCACGCGGCTGGCGCCGGGCTCGCGCACCACCCGCGGGCCGAAGCGCGAGTTCATCTCGCGCTCCTACAACCACCTGTTGCGAGCCGCGCTGCACGCCCGGTTCAGTGACGCCCAGTGCGGCTTCAAGGCGGTACGGCGCGACGTGCTGCCCGAACTGCTCGCCGCCGTCGAGGACGAGGGCTGGTTCTTCGACACCGAGCTGCTGATCGCGGCGCAGCGTCGCGGCATGCGCATTCACGAGGTGGCCGTTGACTGGATCGACGATCCCGACTCACGTGTCGACATCGTCGCGACCGCACTCACCGACCTGCGCGGCATCGCACGACTGATCCGGCACACGCGGCTCGCGCGCTTCATGGCGATCGGCGTCGCCTCGACGTCTGTGTACGCCGTCCTGTTCTTTGCGCTGGCGGGTGCGGTCGGCTCACGCGGCGCCAACCTCGTGGCGCTGACGCTGACGGCCGTGGCCAACACCGCGGCCAACAGGCGCTTCACCTTCGGCGTGCGCGGACGCCGGCGCATCGTGCGCGACCACCTCGGCGGCCTGCTCGTCTACCTGATCGCGCTCGGGCTCACCGATGCGGCGCTCGTGCTGCTGGATCGCCTCGACCCCCGGCCGGCGCGGGTGCTCGAGGTGAGCGCGCTCGTGCTCGCGAGCCTGTGCGCGACCGTCGCCCGCTACGTCGGGATGTCCACCTGGCTCTTCGCAAGCGGCCGCGGGCCGCGGCGCAGGCAGATCCGTTCTCTCTCAACCCAAGGAAACTAGATGGCAACCACCACGATTCCGCGGCCGCCGCTGGCGGCCGCGCCCACCAGACCAGGCCGCCTGCGCTCACTCGCCCGCGGCCACGCTGACGACCCCGCCTGGGCACGGCCGCTGCTGATCGCACTGCTGGCTGTGACGCTGATCGCCTACCTCGTCGACCTCACCTCGTCGGGCTACTCGAACAGCTTCTATGCCGCCGCCGTGCAGGCCGGCGCCAAGAGTTGGAAGGCGTTCTTCTTCGGCTCGATCGACTCGTCGAACTTCATCACCGTCGACAAGCCGCCGGCGGCGCTGTGGGTGATGGAGTCGTTCACCCGGGTCTTCGGCTTCTCCAGCGCGAGCATGCTCGTACCGCAGGTCCTCGAGGGTGTGCTGTCCGTCGCCCTGCTGGCCGCCGCCGTGAAGCGCTGGTTCGGCGCGGGCGCGGGCCTGCTGGCCGGCCTGGCGCTGGCGGTGACGCCGGTGGCGGCCCTGATGTTCCGCTTCAACAACCCCGATGCACTGATGGTCTGCCTGATGGTCGCCTCGGCCTACTGCCTGGTGCGCGCGCTGGAAGGCGAGCGCTCCCGTCGCTGGATGCTCGGCGTGGGCGCGCTGCTCGGGTTCGCCTTCCTGGCGAAGATGATGGAGGCGTTCCTGGTGGTGCCCGGCTTCGCGCTCGTGTATCTGGTGGCGGCGCCTCTCGGTGTCCGCCGGCGCGTGACCGACCTGCTCTTGGGGGGTGCCGCGATGCTGGCCGGCTGCGGCTGGTGGGTGGCGATCGTCGAGCTCTGGCCGGCGAGCTCGCGCCCGATGATCGACGGCTCGCCCGACAACAGCGTCCTCAACCTGATCTTCGGCTACAACGGCCTCGGCCGGCTGAGCGGCGGATCCGGTGGCGGCGGCAGCTTCAGCGGCACTACCGGGGTGTTCCGGCTGTTCAACGACTTGATGGGCGGCCAGGCATCCTGGTTGCTGCCGGCGGCCGCGGTCGTGCTGGTCGGCGGGCTGCTGTGGCGCATGCGCGCGCCACGCACCGACCGTCTGCGCGCCGCGCTGATGCTGTGGGGCGGATGGCTGGTGGTCAGCGGAGCCGTCTTCAGCTTCTCGGGCGGCGTGATCCACACCTACTACACGGTCGAGCTCGCCCCTGCGATCGCCGCCCTGGTCGGTATCGGCGCCGCGGTGCTGTGGCGGCGGCGCGACGATCTGTATGCCCGTGTCGGGATCGCGCTGATGATCGCCGTCACCGCCGCCTGGGCGGTGGTGATGCTGGCGCGCACCCCTTCGTGGGAGACCTGGCTGACGCCGATCGTGATCGTGGCAGCGCTTGCCGCTGCCGGCGGGCTCTTGGCTCCCGCAGCGTTGCGGGGGCGGCTCGCTGCGACCGTTGCGGTGTGTGCGGTCACCGCCTGCATCGCAGCCCCGGTGGCCTACACGGCGCAGACGCTGTCCACCGCGCACACGGGCTCGATCCCGTCTGCGGGGCCGGCGGCGAGCGGCGGGGGCAGCGGCTTCGGAGGTGGGCCTGGTGGTGGTGGCGGCTTCGGCGGAGCAACTCGTTCCGGTGGAGCAACTCGTTCCGGTGGGGCAGCAGCCGGCGGCGCGAGCGGTGGCGGCCAGGTCAGCAGCGCCCTGGTCTCGGCTCTGAAGGGCGACGCTTCCACGTACCGTTGGGTCGCGGCGACCTCCGGATCCCAGAGCGCGGCGTCGCTCGAGCTCGCCTCCGGTGGCGAGCCGGTGATGGCGATCGGCGGCTTCAACGGCAACGGCGGGAACCTCTCGCTCGCCCAGTTCGAGAAATATGTGAAGGCTGGTGAGATCCACTACTACATCGCCGGTGGCGGAGCCGGTGGTGCCGGCGGACTCGGAGGCACGGGCGGACCCGGCAGCACCTCGACGAGCTCCAGCGAGTCAGGTATCGGTCAGCTGTTCGGCGGCTCGGGCTCCTCGGGCTCCTCGGGCTCGAAGTCGCCAGGCGCTTCGACCACCGGAGCCCGAAGCGGCGGCTTCCCCGGCGGCGGCAGCTCGCGGTCCGGGTTCCCCGGCGGTGCGGGCGGCGGCCGTCCGGGTGGCGCCGGCGGGGGCCCGGGCGGCGGTCAGAGCAGCCAATCGATCACCGCCTGGGTCGAGGCCCACTACAAGGCGGTGACGATCGGCGGCGAGACGGTCTATGACCTGACGCAGGCCAAGTCCTGACGTCGGACGCCGACCTTTGACGGGCGGGTGGCCAGCGGGCCGCCCGCCCCAGGACCCACCACGGACAGAGCCCCGCGCACGGACGCGGGACCGGGCCCAGGGATGGCGCGCTCAACCGGCGGTAGCCTGAATGCTCTTGATCGTCTCGACCTGCTGATAACGCACGTAGGCGAACGGGTGATGGAACACATCCAGCGCCCGCTGGCCGTCCTTCACCTCGATGCAAAAAGCATCCCCCGAGCGTTTGTCCAGGACCGAGACCCACACGCAGCCGGAGTCCGCATCCCAGCAGAGCCGAACATGAAGCCAATCGACGAGCCGGCTGTCGAGCTCGCGCATCGAGGTCAGGTTGTCGGTCATCAGCAGGCGCCCCGCCGGCGTCGGTTGAGCCGTGTATTGGGTGTTGAGGCGGGTCTTGGAATGCATCGTCAGGTAGAAACCACCGACCCATCGGGAGTTCTGGTCGCGTGGTACGGGTTAATACGCCGCCAACGCGCGCGTGGATCAACGATCCCCGCGGCTGCGTCTACATGTAGTGCCCCATACCACAATCGGTTAGGCTGCATAGCTACATGCAGACGGTTCCGCGTCAGCTGTCAGATCTGTTCGAGGGTCTACGCCTCACACCGGTGCAGCGGCGCATCGCCGCGCATATCGTCCAGCGCGGATCACAGGCGGCATTCAGCTCGAGCGTCGAGCTCGCCGAGCAGGTCGGGGTCAGCCAGCCGTCGGTGACCCGGCTGGCGACAGCGCTGGGATACCAGGGCTTCGGTGAGCTGCAGCGGGAGATCCAGGCGCTCGTGCTGGAGCAGCGCCACACGAGCGCGCACGCCCCCGAGCAGAACAAGATGCAGCGCGCGGTCCAGCACGCGATTGAGGGCCTGCAGCGCCTGCAGCAGCAGCTGGCCGACCTCAGCTCTGTCGAGCGCGCCGCAGACGCGCTCGCGCGGACATCCGTGCTGCCCGTCTACGGCAGCCGTACGGCGGCACCGCTGGCGCGCCAGTTCGAGTTCTTCGCCGGCAAGATCCACCCGCACGTGCGCCTGCTCACCGGCGCCCGCAGCGAGCTGCTCGACCAACTCAGCCACGCCCAGGAGCTCGGGGCGACGGCGATGCTCGCGGTCGCCCTGCCGCGCTACCCGCAGGAACTGATGGAGCTGCTGCGCGCCGCCGAGCGCAGCGCGATCGAGGTGGTGCTGGTGACCGATTCGGCGCTCTGCGCAGCGGCGGAGATGGCCACCTCGGTGCTCGTGGCGCCGGTCAGCTCCGATCTCGTCTTCGACGCGGCGGTCGCACCGCTGCAGCTGCTGACCGTGCTACTCGAGGCGCTCGCCGACGCGACGCCATCGCTCACACGTGAGCGGCTCGAGCGCTTCGAGACGCTCGCGGCCGAGCAGCGGTACTTCGTGGAGCAATGACCGGCCTGCCGACCATGAGCAGCGGCGAGACCGCGTACACGGGCGAGCTCTTCGAGCAGCTGTTCGGCGAGCTGAGCGCCATCGGCCTGGATCAGCAGGGCGCGACCACGCGTCTTGCGTGGAGCGAGGAGGCAGCCGAGGCCGCCGCGTGGTTCGACCGCACCGCCAGGCGGCTCGGCCTCGACCCGCAGGTCGACAAGAACGGCAACCGCTGGGCCTGGACGTGCGCTCCGACCCCCGCTGCGATCGTCACCGGCAGCCACCTCGACTCCGTGCGCGAGGGCGGCCGCTTTGACGGTGCGCTGGGCGTTGTCGCCGGGCTGATCGCCGTGCACCTGCTGAGCCGCCGCGGCGTGCAGCACCCGCTGGCGGTGATCTCGTTCGCCGACGAGGAGGGCGGCCGCTTCGACACGCCGACCTTCGGCAGCCGAGCGATGCTCGGCGCGCTCGACGTGCAGCCAATCCTCGAACGCCGCGACCGCGAGGGCGTCACGCTCCGCGAGGCGCTCGCCGGCGCCGGCCTGCAGCCAACCGAGCTGGGACCCGACCCTGAGCGCGTGCGCCAGATCGGCGCCCTGGTCGAGGTGCACATCGAGCAGGACACACTGCTCACCGAGCGCGACCGCCAACTCGCGCTGGGCACGAGGATCCTGCCGCACGGGCGCTGGCGCATCGACCTGACGGGCGAGGCCAACCATGCGGGCACGACGCCACTTGCGATCCGGCGCGACCCGATGCTGACGCTGGCCGCAACCCTCACCGCCGCTCGCCGGGTCGCCGCCGACGAACGGTCGCTGGCCACGATCGGCAAGCTCGAGGTCTCGCCCAATGCGACCAACGCGATCGCCGAGCGGGTCTCGCTGTGGCTCGACGTGCGCGGCGACTCCGACGAGGCAGTCGAGCGCACCGCCGAGCGGATCCTCAGCGAGTCCCGTGCCGACGCCGACGCCAATGGCATCACGCTCGTGAGCAGCCGCGAGTCATTCACGGCCGCCGTGAGCTTCTCCCCGGAGCTGCGCTCGCGCGTGGCTGCGATCCTCGCCGGGCAGGGGATCGAGGATGTGCCGATGAGCACCGGTGCCGGGCACGACTCCGGGGCGCTCGCGAACGCGGTCCCCACCGCGATGCTGTTCGTTCGCAGCGCCACCGGCGCGAGCCATTGCTCACGTGAGCTGGCTAGCGTCGAGGACTGCGTATTTGGGATCGGGGCGCTCACCGAGATACTCGCGGCGCTGGCTAAGGGTCCGTCGTGAAATTAGCTGCGGCCTTGCCGGCGTCTGGACAGCCCCTTCAGTTCGCCCGTTCCGCGGCAGGTACTTCGGTACCTGCCGCGGCGAAACGGACTTCCCAGGCACGCCCAGCCACTCGTCAAACCCTGCAGATAATTACCCGACGGACCCTACGACACGGTGAAGGTTGGTGACGATGGCTGAGAACAAGGTGACCCTCGGCAGCGCGACGCTGCGACCCGAGGACGTTGTTCTGGTCGCGCGCGAGGATGCGCGGGTCGAGCTCAGCACCGGCGCGTACGCGAAGATCGAACGCAGCTGGCAGCGCATCCAGAGCCTGTCGGAATCGGGCAACCCCGTGTACGGGGTCTCGACCGGCTTCGGCGCGCTTTCGACAACCCGCATCGAGCGGGACCTCTGGACAACGCTGCAGCACTCGCTCGTGCTCTCGCACGCGGCCGGGATGGGTCCCCCGGTTGAGCGCGAGGTCGTGCGGGCGATGATGCTGCTGCGCGCCCGCACGCTGGCACTTGGCTACTCGGGCGTGCACCCGCGCACGATCGAGGCGATCGTCGGGCTGCTCAACGCCGGCATCACGCCGCTCGTTCCCGAGTACGGATCGCTGGGCGCAAGCGGCGATCTGGCACCGCTTGCACATTTCTCCCTGGCCCTGCTTGGCCAGGGAGAAGTCATCGACGCCGACGGCCAACTGGAACCCGCAGCCGAGGCCCTGCGGCGTGCCGGGCTCGAGCCGCTCACGCTCGGGCCCAAGGAGGGCCTGTCGCTGATCAACGGCACCGACGGCATGCTGGGCATGCTCTCGCTGGCCTGCCTCGATCTGCTCAGGCTCTGCCGCACCGCTGACATCGCCGCGGCGATGAGCGTCGAGGCGCTGCTCGGCACCGACACCGCCTTCGATGCCGCCGTCCAGGCGCTGCGCCCGCACGAGGGCCAGCGCACCAGCGCCGCCAACCTCGCGCGGCTGATGGCGAACTCCGCGATCGTCGCCTCGCACCGAGAGCACGACGACCGCGTGCAGGACGCCTACTCGATGCGCTGCGCGCCCCAGGTCGTGGGTGCCGCCCGCGACGTGCTTCAGTACGCGCGCGGCGTCGCCCAGATCGAGCTCGGGTCCGCGGTCGACAACCCGAGCGTGCTCGATGACGGCCGCCTGGTCTCCAACGGCAATTTCCATGGGATACCGCTCGGCTTCGCGGCTGATTTCATGGCGATCGCGGCGGCCGAGGTCGGAGCGATCGCCGAGCGGCGCATCGACCGCCTGCTCGACGTCACGCGCTCGATGGGCTTGCCCGCGTTCCTCGGCGACAGCCCTGGCCTCGACTCCGGGTTGATGATCGCCCAGTACACGGCCGCCGCGCTCGTGGCGGAGAACCGGCGACTCGCTGCGCCGGCGAGCGTCGACTCGATCCCCACCTCCGGCATGCAGGAGGACCACGTCTCGATGGGCTGGAGCGCCACGCGCAAGTTGCGCCGCACGCTCGAGAACCTGACGCGGATCCTCTCGGTCGAACTGCTCTGCTCCGCGCGCGCGCTGGTGCTGCGCGCGCCGCTGGCGCCCGCGCCGGCAACGGCCGCGGTGGTGGCGCTCGTCGATCCGCGCCCCGCACCCGACCGCAGTCCCGCGCCCGAGCTTGCGGCCGTCGCCGGCTTGGTTGAGTCGGGCGCGATCCTCCGGGCCGCCGAGCGGGCCATCGGTGCCCTCGAATGAGCGCACCGCTCGCGCTCGTCGGCGCTGCCGAGGTTCTGCGACTACCCGACGAGACCCTCGAGCGGCTGCCGCAGTCGCGTGCCGATGAGCTGACACTCGAGCCGGGCGATCTGCTGATCGACGGCGAGCGAATCGGCGGCTTTGAGGCCGACTCGAGCTGCGTTCGAGTGGACGCCACCGGCTGCGCTGTGGTGCCGGGCTTCGTCGACTGCCACACGCACCTGCCGTTCGGCGGCTGGCGCGCACAGGAGTACGCGCAGAAGATCGCTGGCACCCCCTACGCCGAGATCGCGCGCCAGGGTGGTGGGATCCGCTCGAGCGCTCGTGCCCTGGCCGCGCTGAGTGACGATCAGATCCTCGCGCAGTCCCGCACGCTCGCCGCCGAGATGCTGCGCGACGGCACCACCACGTTCGAGTGCAAGAGCGGCTACGGCCTCTGGGTCGAGGGCGAGCTGCGCGCGCTGCGGCTGGCCGGGCAGCTGCTCGACCAGGTTCCACAGAGCGGCACGGTCACCGCGCTGCTCGCCCACGCGATCCCCGACGGCCACACCGCCGCGAGCTGGATGGATGCGGTGGAGGGCATGCTCGACACGGTCCGGTCCCAGACCCGCGCGTGCGCGCTCGACATCTTCGTCGAGTCGATCGCGTTCTCAAACGACGACCTCACGCGTCTCGGCGAGCTCGCGCGCGAGCGCGGGATGACGCTGCGCGCGCACGTCGAGCAGCTGAGCTCGCACGGCTCGGTGCCGGTTGCGATCGCCGCCGGAGCGCGCTCGGTCGACCACCTCTCGTCTATGCCGGTCAGCGACATCCCGGCGCTGGCCCGCGCCGACTGCGCCGCCGTGCTGCTTCCTGGCGCGGAGTTCATCGGCAACGAGCATGTCGCGCCGGGCCGCGAGCTGGCTGACAGCGGCGCGGTCTGCGTGCTGGCGACCGACCTGAACCCAGGTACGTCGCCGATCACCTCGATGCCGCTGATCGCGGGACTCGCCGTGCGCCGCTACGGCTGGTCTATCAAGGAGACCCTGTTGGCGATGACGCTCAACGCCGCCTGGGTGCTCGGCTGCTCGCGCGAGACCGGCGCGCTCGGTGTCGGCCGCCGCGCCGACGTGCTGCTGCTCGACGCGCCCGTCAGCCAGATGCCCTACCGCTTCGGACACAACCCGGTGGCCGCTGTGATCATCGCCGGCCGCCCGGTCTGGGTGCGCGACGACCATGCGTGGCGCTTTGCCCAGCTGAGCGCATGACCGAGTTCAGAAATCCCCCTGTGAGGTGGAAAAGTGAACGCAATGCCGTGTCGCGGCCCCAGATCCCGGCGATGGTCAACGTGCACTCGCACGCCTTCCAGCGCGACATGCGCGGCGCCGCCGAGCGGATCAGCGCCTCCTCGGCCGGCGATGACTTCTGGAGCTGGCGAGAGGCGATGTTCGATACCGTCGCCGGACTCGACCCCGACTCGATGCATGCCGTCGCGCTCGCGGCCTACACGGAGATGGTGAACGCCGGCTACGGCACGGTCGGCGAGTTCCACTACGTCCACCACCAGCCCGACGGCACCCCGTACGCCGATCCCAACGCGATGGCGATCGCGGTCGCCGAGGCGGCGCTCGCCGCCGGACTCGAGATCGTGCTGCTGCCAGCCGCCTACCACCGCAACGGCTGGCGCGACGGCGCCGACGTGCCACCCGAACCGGGACAGCGTCGCTTCTGCGACCCCGACGTCGAGACGTTCCTGGCGCGCGTCGAGGCGCTGCGCGGCTGGGCCGCGGGTCGCGAGAGTGTGCACGTGGGGATCGCGGCTCACTCGATCCGCGCCGTGCCGGCGGCATGGCTCTCGGCGATCGCCGCGTACGCGGATCGGAATCGACTGGTGCGCCACGTACATGCACAGGAGCAGCCACGTGAGCTCGAGCAATGCCAGGCCGAACACGGCTGCTCGCCGCTCGAGCTGCTCGACCGCCACGGCTTCCTCGGGCAGAAGACGACGGTCGTGCACGCGATCCACGTCAGCGACGCGGACGTGGACCTGCTCGCGCGCTCACGGTCGATCGTCGCAACCTGCCCGACCACCGAGGCCAACCTCGGTGATGGCTTCCTGCCCGCATTGCGCTACCGCGATGCGGGCGTGCGTATCGTGATCGGATCTGACTCCAATGTGCGCATCGATCCGTTCGAGGAGACGCGCGAGCTCGAGACCATCGGTCGGCGCCTGGGCGTCTCCCGCAACGCGCTGCTCGCCCACGGCGGCGACCTCTGGGGTGAGCTGCAGCGAAACGGCGCCGCCAGTCTCGGTGTCGACGGCGACAGGCGGCTGGAGGTCGATATGCACCACCCGTCGATCCGTGGTGTGTCGGAGTCGGACCTGGCCTACGCGCTGGCGACCTGCGCCGAGCCGGGCATCATCGCGCGCAGCTAATCCTCCGGCCGCCGGCCGCCGACAACAAGCCCTAGGTTGTCAATAGGGCTCCGACGCGGGCGGGAGGCTGGTGTGCGTAGGTTCATGGGGTGCAAAGCGGTGGTCGCGATCGGCGCCATTTGTGGTTCGGCCATGGTGTTCCCGCAACTCGCAGCCGCGGCGCCGGCAACGCTGTACGTCGCCGGCGGCGGTGGTTTTGACTCCGGTGCCTCCGCTGACACAGGCAGCTGCCAGATCGAGAGCACACCCTGCAAAACCCTCGCCTACGCGGTGAGTCAAGCCTCCTCCGGCGACACGATCGATATTTCGGGCATCCTGCAGCCGATTGCGTCAACCACCGTGAGCGAGAACCTCACGCTCGCCGGCAATCCCGATGGCACCGGCGCGACGATCGACGGCGGCGACAGCAGCGGCGATGGGTTGCTGACGATCGACGGCAGCTCCGTGACGCTGCGGAACCTGACCCTTCAGAACGGATTCAACACCGGCTCTGGCGGCGGCGCGATCACGATCGACGACACCGGCAACCTGACGATCATCGACTCGGCGCTGAGCGGAAATGCCGCGTTCCAGAACGGGGGAGCGATCGACAACGGCGACACCCTCGATCCGGGCTCTGTGACGATCATCGACTCGACGCTCTCGGGCAACTATGCCGGCGACGACGGAGGCGCGATCGACAACAGCGACAGCGGCAACAACGACGGATCGATCACGATCACCGATTCGACCCTCAGCGGCAACAGTGCTGGGATCAATGGCGGCGCGATCGACAACAACGACCACGGCAGCCAGAACGGAGTCGTCACGGTCAGCGACTCGACCCTGGACAGCAACAGCGCGAACTACGACGGTGGCGCGATCGACAGCAACGACGGCGGCGTCAACGGGTCGCTGACGATCGCCGACTCGACACTGCTCGCTGATAGCGCCGGCAGCAACGGCAATGAGATCGACAACAACGACAACGGCGGCGCGGGCGGCGCGGTGTACGTGGCAGCAGACCTGCTGGACGGCTCGTGCGTCGAGACCAGCGCCGGGGCCGGGTCGTGGACCGACGCGGGCTATAACGCCGCCGGCGACGCCTCGTGCCTGGGAGGATCCTCCGTCCCAAGCGACGCAACAGGGTCCGCCGTCGACGATCTGGCGGCGCTTGACAGCTACGGTGGACCGACCCAGACGGTGCTGCTCGAGCAGGGGAACCCGGCACTCGGACTGATCCCGCATGGGAGCAGCATCACCACCGGGCCCGCCAGTTCGGTGACGGTCGCGTGCCCGGCCACCGATCAGCGCGGGATCACCAGCGCTGCAGGTCAGGCCTGTGACGCGGGGTCCGTTCAGCAGACAGCGCCGACCGCCTTCACCTCCGGAACGGGCGGCGACAACGCGGGCGCTGCGAGTGACGGCAACGACTGCGCTGACGCCTCCACCCCGTGCGCAACGGTGCAGGGCGCGCTGTGGCAGATCGTCCCGGGCGGCACCGTGGAATTGTCGGGCAGCTTCTCCCAGTCGCAGGCCGCGAACATCGTTACGAGCGTCACGCTCGAGACGAACGCCGCCGACAGCGCGGCCGCCACGATCGACGGCAACGCGCAGGACACCACCGGCCTGATCGATATCCTCGGCACCGGTGCGACCGTCACGGTGGACGGACTGACGCTCGAGAACGGCTACAACACCGCGCTCCCTAACGGCTATGGAGGCGGCGCGATCACGCACAACGTCGGCGGCCAGCTCACGGTCAGCGATTCCACGCTGGCCGACAACACGGGCGAGAACGGCGGCGCGATCGACAACAACGACGCCACCAGCGGTGCCTCGCTGACGATCACCGACTCCACGCTGACAGGGAACTCGGCCCCCGACGGCGGTGCGATCGACAACAGCGACAACAACGCCTCCGGTGGGCCGGTGAACATCGCCAACTCGACGTTCTACGACAACTCAAGCGCCGACGGTGGCGCGGTCGACAACGACGACAACGGCGGCGCGGGTGGTGAGCTCACAATCACTCAGTCGACACTGGTAGGCGACACCGCGTTTCAACTCGGCCCGGAGATTGGAAACAGCCACTACGGCAGTGGCGGATCGGTGTGGGTGGGAGCCGATGTGTTCGGTGGGACCTGCACCGATGACAGCGGCGGCAGTGGGACGTGGCTCGACGCGGGGTACAACGCCGCGACCGACGCCTCATGTCTGGGCTCGAGCCCAGCCGCCACCGATGCCGCAGTCGCCAGTGACGCCGGAGACCTTGGCTCGTTCGCGAACAACGGCGGCGGGACCGAGACGCTGGCGCTGGCGCTGGACAATCCGGCGATCGGCCTGATGCCCGATGGCACGAGCATCACCACCGGTCCAGGCAGCTCGACCGCGGTCTCCTGCCCGGTGAGCGCCGATCAGCGCGGTGTCGCGAGCGTGTCGGGGGCGGCGTGCGATGCCGGCGCCGTCCAGGACATCGAGCAGGCGTTGACGTTCGGCTCCGGCCTCACAAGCTCCGCGGTGGTCGGCCAGTCCGGTACAACCGTGACTGCATCGAGCACCTCCGGCCTCGTGCCGGCTTTCAGCGTCGATGCAACGACAACACACGGGGCCTGCTCGCTCAGCGGAGCGTCAGTCACGTTCGCGCACGCCGGGTCGTGCGTGATCGACGCGTCGCAGAGCGGCAATCAGAACGTCACGCCCGCAACGGCCTCACGCACGATCACGGTCGGTGCGACCGGTACGAGCACCGCCCTGTCCTACTCGGCCCGCTCGCTGGCCGCGAGGGTCAGTGCGGTCGCGCCGGGCGGCGGCGCACCGAGCGGCACGGTGGAGTTCCTAACCGGCAGCCAGATCCTCGGCACCGCGACCCTGGGTGACGGGAGCGCGAAGCTCGCCTACACGGCGCCAACCAACAGCAGCGAACAGATCACGGCGAGCTACGTCGGCACCTCCGACTACACCGCCTCCGGCAGCACTGCGCTGACCGTCGATGGCCCGACGGTGTCAGCGGCGAAGCCGAGCATCACCGCGAAGCTGAGCTCGAATCGGCCGCGCTCGCGTAGCGGCTGGTGGACAGCGCCGGTGAAGGTCAGCTTCACCTGCCACGGCAACGGCGCAACGATCAGATCATGCCCGCGCTGGTTCACGATCACGACGAGCGGCAAGGGCATCCAGGCAGACGGGATGGTCACGACGACATCCGGACAGACCGCGAAGGTCGCCGTCCGCGGGATCAACATCGACCTGACCAAGCCCAGGGTCAGCATCGGCGGACAAAACCCGCGGCGGACCTACCCGCTGAGGGCACCCGCCGCTCACTGCCGCGCGACCGAAGCCGTCTCCGGCATCGGCTCCTGCAAGCTCACCGAGCACAGCGCGAGCGTCACCGGCGGCTACGTGATCCACTACACCGCCCACGCGACGAGCAACGCGGGCAGCTCGAGCACGCGTCGAGCCACCGTTCGTGTCAGCGACATCGCGCTGATCGGCGCGAGATCACGGGGCAACGCGACCTACGCCGTCGCCCCCGCCCACAGCTACGTGCTCGAGGTTCTCTCGAAGACAAGGCCGATCTATCTCAACGCCGCGCCGAGCCCGCTGAGCCCAGCGCGGCCGCACGAGTACTTCTCGACGGCGGAAAGCATCGACGGGACCCCTCTCTGGCGCGTGACGATCAGGATCACCCCTGGCTTCAAGCGCTTCCCGGCATGGACGATCGGGGTGCGCACCGGCGGCAGCACGAACCTGCTGCGGCTCCTCACCTGAGCTCGCCCCGAGCCGGCGCCAGGAGCTCGCGGCGGCGATGGCGGTGATCAGCGCGTCTACGACCCCGACGACACCAGCAGTGTCACGCGGTGATGGTACGGATAGGAGCGCACGCCCCCGACCACACCGATCACCCGGCCGACGCGGATCGTCGACGGCTGGCTGGCAAGGCGGACCTTGCATCCCAGCGACCACAGAAGCGCACTGGCCGAAGCCTGGGACATCTTCGCCAACTCCGGAGGCACGACGCACTGCATCGGTAATCCCTCCGCCATGATCGCGGGAGAGGAGGCGTTATGGCGCATGCGGCTGCCCGCCGCGGATGGGGTGACGACCAGCAGCCCGACCGCAACGATCGTTGCGGCAAAGGACCGTTTATCCATGAGCACCTCCTCGGAGCGACAACGCCCTGACACCCGCTCGTTGTCTCGGTGCGCCCAGCCTACCAACGGGGTGGACCGGCTCTCGATCTTCAGGCACCCAGCGCCAGTGACAGCGACCGTGCGTGCTCGGCCAGCAAACCGCCGTAGCGTTCCGCGTCCTCATCATCGGTGCGGTAGCTCGGAGCGAGAATGCTGAGCGCGGCGACGATCTCCTGGTGGTAGTCGCGCACCGGGACGGCGATGGAGGTGATGTCGGGCTCGAGCGCCCCGCGGCTGACCGCGTAACCGTGCGCCGAGACCTTCCCCGCCAGCGCGGCGCCCATCGCGGTGCCCTCGCGCGGAATCGTGCGGCCGGTCCAGGTGGTGGTCTGAACGCGCTGGCCCCCGGCGACCTGGCGCAGGTACAGGGCGCGGTCGTCGTCCACCGCGACGCCGAGGTTGGCGGTCTCGCCGCTCGCCTGGGCGAGCTCCACCAGGTGACCGCCGGCCAGTTCGTAGAGCGGCTCGCCGCGCAGCACCACCGCCGCCATCTGCATCAGCCCCAACCCCGGGCGGTATGCGCCCTGCTCGTCGCGGCGCACCAGTTCACGCTTCAAGAGCGTCGCCAGCAGGCGCGACGCAGTCGCGGGGGACAGGCCGGTGGCGCGGGCCAGTTCGCTCAGTGAGGCGCCGCCGCGGGCGTTCTGCGTGACCGCGCCGAGCAGGTCGAGGGCGCGGTCAACGGTGCGAGTCGAGCCGGCTTCCGGGGCGTTCTGTGGATCTGCCGAGCGGGGAGTCATTGACGATCGAGAGCAGCGACTCTACCATTTCATGGAAAGCCTTTCCACTAGATGAAAGGCCAGACGGCGGAGAGAGAGACAGGCGACTCGTATGACTGAGAAAGGGACGGTCCAGTGACTGCCGATCCGCTGAGCGGCGCTGCAGCGCCCGGCCGAGCAGCGGCGCGGCCGGGCGGGCTCAGCCCCGACGACGTGCCCCTGGGCGAGGAGTGGCACTCCCCGCTCTACGCGATGGCCTGCCGGCAGTTCGCGCGCGCTGCCGACGTGCTCGAACTCGATGACGAGGTGCGCACGCGGCTGCTCGAGCCGCGCCGCTCGCTGGTCTGCAACTTCCCCGTGCGGATGGACTCGGGCGAGGTCGTCAACCACACCGGCTACCGCGTTCAGCACACGCTGACGATGGGACCGACCAAGGGCGGCCTGCGCTTCGCGCCCGACCTCGGCTTCGGCGAGTGCGCGGCGCTGGCGATGTGGATGACCTGGAAATGCTCGCTCGTCGGGCTGCCGTTCGGCGGTGCCAAGGGCGGCGTGCGCTGTGACCCCTACGCGCTCTCGGTCGGCGAGATGGAGCGGATCACGCGGCGCTTCGCGACCGAGCTGCTGCCGGTCATCGGCCCCGACGTCGACATCCCGGCGCCCGACATGGGCACCAGCGAGCGCGAGATGGCGTGGATCTATGACACCTACTCGCAGTCGGTGGGCTACGCCGTGCCGGCGGTCGTGACCGGCAAGCCGGTTGCGCTCGGCGGGTCGGTCGGGCGTCAGAGCGCGACCGGCCTCGGGGTCGTGTTCGCGATCGAGTGCACGTTCGAGGAGCTCGATTGGTCGCTGCCGGAGTGCAGCTTCGTCGTGCAGGGCTTCGGCAACGTCGGTTCGGTCGTCGCGCAGGAGCTGCACGCCCGCGGCGCGAAGGTGATCGCGGTCTCAGACATCCGCGGCGCGATCACCAACCCGCACGGCCTCGACATCCCCGCGGTGATGCGCTGGGTGTCCGAGAACAGGTACCTGGAGGGTTACCCGGATGCCGATCCGATCGACGGCGAGGCGATCCTCGAGCTCGACTGCGACGTGCTCGTGCCGTCCGCGCGTGAGGAGCAGATCACCGACCTCAACGCCGACCGCCTCAAGTGCAGGCTGATCGTCGAGGGCGCCAATGGCCCGACGACGCCCGCCGCCGACCGGATCCTCGGCGAGCGCGGAATCACCGTGGTGCCGGACATCCTCGCCAACGCCGGGGGCGTGATCGTCAGCTACTTCGAGTGGGTGCAGAGCCACCAGAAGTACAGCTGGGAGGCGCTCGAGATACGCGAGCGGCTGCGCACGCAGATGCGCACGGCGTTCGCACGCGTGCAGGCGACCGCCGACCAGCTCGCGATCGACAGCCGCACGGCGGCGCTTGCCTGCGCCATCGACCACGTTTCTGAGGCCGCCAAGCTGCGGGCGATCTACCCATGAGCGTGCCAGCACCAGCGCGCTGCCGCGGCTGGCAGCAGGAGGCGGCGCTCGCGATGCTCGAGAACAACCTGCATCCGGACGTCGCCGAGAACCCCGCCGAGCTGATCGTCTACGGCGGCATCGGCAAGGCCGCGCGCAACCAGGCGTGCCTGGAGGCGATCAAGCGCGAGCTGATCGGACTGGCAGACGACCAGACGCTGCTCGTGCAGTCGGGCAAGCCGGTTGCGGTGTTCGAGACCCACGAGCAGGCCCCGCGCGTGCTGATCGCCAACTCGAACCTGGTCGGCGAGTGGGCGAACTGGGAGACCTTCCGCGCGCTCGACGCCGCCGGGCTGATGATGTACGGGCAGATGACGGCGGGCTCGTGGATCTACATCGGCTCGCAGGGGATCCTCCAGGGGACCTATGAGACGTTCGCTGCCGCCGGCCGCAAGCGCTTCGGTGGGAACCTGAGCGGGCGCCTGGTGGTGACCGCGGGCCTGGGCGGCATGGGCGGCGCGCAGCCGCTCGCGATCACGATGTGCGGCGGCACGGCGCTGTGCATCGAGACCGACCTGCAGCGCATCGAGCGCCGCATCCAGAGCGGCTATCTCGACGAGCGCGCCGCCGACCTGGACGACGCGCTCACGCGCCTGGCTGCAGCCGCGGGCGAGCAGCGGCCGCTCTCGATCGGGCTGCTCGGCAACGCCGCCGAGGTGCTGCCCGAGCTCGTGCGCCGCGGCGTCCACGTCGACGTCGTCACCGACCAGACCTCGGCCCACGACCCGCTCAACGGCTACATCCCCGCGGGGCTGACGATGGAGCAGGCCGACGTGCTGCGCTCGTCGGACCCGGACGAGTACCTGCGGCGGGTGGGCGAGAGCGTTCTCACCCACGTCGGCGCGATCCGTGCGCTGCAGCGGGCCGGTGCCGAGGCCTTCGACTATGGCAACGCGCTGCGCGGCCTCGCCTATGAGCACGGCGACAACGAGGCGTTCTCCTATCCCGGGTTCGTGCCCGCCTACGTGCGCCCGCTGTTCTGCGAGGGCAAGGGCCCGTTCCGCTGGGTCGCGCTGTCGGGCGACCCCGAGGACATCCACCGCACCGACGCGGCGATCCTCGAGCTGTTCGGCGACCAGGAGCACATCGCCCGCTGGATCCGGCTTGCCGGCGAGAAGGTCAAGTTCCAGGGGCTGCCCTCGCGCATCTGCTGGCTGGGCTACGGCGAGCGCCATCTCGCCGGCCTGCGCTTCAACGAGATGGTCGCCTCGGGCGAGCTCAAGGCGCCGATCGTGATCGGGCGTGACCACCTCGACACCGGCTCGGTCGCCTCGCCCCAGCGCGAGACCGAGTCGATGCTCGACGGCTCCGATGCCGTGGCCGATTGGCCGCTGCTAAACGCGCTGCTGAACACCGCCTGCGGAGCGAGCTGGGTCTCGATCCACCAGGGCGGCGGCGTCGGCATGGGCAAGTCGATCCACGCCGGACAGGTGATAGTTGCCGACGGCAGCCCGCTGGCTGCCGACCGGCTCCGTCGCGTACTCACCGCCGACCCCGGGATCGGCGTGGTCCGCCATGCCGACGCGGGCTATGAGCGGGCGATCGAGGTCGCGCGGGAGAGCGGGATCAAGATGCCGATGCTCGAGCCGGCCTCGGCCCAGCCGAGCCTCACGGTCGCGCCCGAGGCGCCTTAGTCGAGGCTGACGACACGCCGTTCGGAGGCGCTGCTCCGCGCGGCCTCGATCACGCGCAGCGTTGCGACGGCGTCGCGCGGATCGACCGGCAGCGAGGCCTGGGCGACCAGCACCTGGCCGGCGAGCACGTCGCGGAAGCGTGCGTAGAAGGTCTGCCAGGCGCCGCGCTCGGGGCGCAGCGGGATGCTGCGCTCGCCGGCGATCAGTCGTGGGCGAGCGTGCTCGGGCTCCTCGCCCCAGTCGGCTGCGGTGTCGGGGCGCTGACCCGCACGCAGGCGGTCTTCCTGGGAGTCGAGCTCGCGCACGATCAGCGCCCCCTCGCTGCCGAGCACCCGCAGCCGCGGCCCGGGCGCGGCGACCAGCGCCGAGGCGTGCAGATGGCTGATGACACCGGAGACGTGCGTCAGCGCGAGGAACACGTCGTCGTCGGCCGGCGTCCCGCGGCGGCTGTCGACCTCGGCGTACACGGTCTGCGCCGGTCCGAAATGATGCAGCGCCTGGTCGACAAGGTGGCTGCCGAGGTCGAGCAGCAGGCCGCCGCCCTGCGCGGGCGTGGTGCGCTCGCGCCAGGCCTCGGGCCGCGGCTCTCGACGCCAGCGCTCGAAGCGCGACTCGTAGCGCTGGACGGTGCCGAGCGCACCCTCCTTGAGCAGGTTGGCGAGCGTCAGCTGATCGGAGTCCCAGCGGCGGTTCTGAAAGACGGTCAGTGGTGTGCGCTTCTGCTCGGCGTGGTCGATCAGTTGCGTGGCTTCACGCGAGCTCAGCGCGAGCGGCTTGTCGACCACGACCGCGAGTCCGTGGTCGATCGCCTGCGTGGCAAGCGACGCGTGGCTCGAGTTGGGCGTCGCGATCACGACCGCGGCGAGGTCGCCGCTCTTCGCCCACAGCTCCTCCGCGGTGGCGTGGATGACCGCCTCGGGATACTCGGCCTGCGCCTGACGGCGGCGGGCCGGGTCAGAGGTGACGATCGCGCCCACCCTGAGCCCCTCGGTCGCGGCGATCAGCGGCGCGTGGAAGACGCGGCCGGCCAACCCGTAACCGATGATCGCGACGTTGTGCTCGTGCATCCGCGCGCGAGCTTATAGAGCGCAGGCGCAAGGCGCGGCTGACCGCGAGCCTTCAGCGCACCTAAGTTCACATCGCGCATACATCCGGACACGGACGCGCGCTTAGCGTCCGGCTGTGACGCGGCGATCTACGACGTCTGGTTCGACCCGAGCAACGACATCGCCTGCATCAACGGCCTCGACGGCGATGAGGCACCGGCACTGGTGGCCAACACCAACTCCTCGAGCTACGGCTCGCTCGACAGCCTCGGCCTGACCGACCCGGACTCCAACGAAGTCGTGCCGTTCTACGCGCAGCGCATCGGCGGCGACTTCAGTAGTGCGAGTCGATGTGCACGACCGGCAGGCCGAGCCGCTCGCCCAGCTCGTTGGAGCGTCGTCTGGCCCGCTCCCCCACAACCGATCACCGCGACCCGGCGCACCGCGCGACCATGGCCCGCGGCGGAGACGCGGCGCTAAGGACGCCCGCAGCTCATCGTCAACGGCTGCTGCAGCGGGATGCTCTCCCCGGTGCCGATCCCGAAGATCGTGTATTGCAGCTTGAGCGTGTTCACGCGCACGTCGCCGCAGGAGCTCAGCCTGACCAGCGCGGTGATCCAGACCTCCTGACCGGCCGGGACCCGGTAGGGCAGGCGGGTCGGGTGCCAGGGGTAGCCGCGCCAGTGATGGGCGCGCGCGTAGGAGCGCATGCTGTTCGGGATCAGCATCACCATGGAATTAGGGCCGAGGACCAGCCGCGATGCGGTCAGCCGCTGGTCACCGGGCCCGGTAAAGGCCACGCCGGTGATGGTCACCGGCAGGTCAAAGTGCTCCGGACCGACGCTCATCGTCTCGGTATGACCGACATGGGCCGCGATCGGCCCCGCGGCAAAGGTGCCGCCGTCGCCGTCGGCCGCGAAGGAATGCAGGGCGCTGTAGGAGATTGCGACCAGCGCCGCGATCAACGCTCCCGCCAACCGCACGCGCCTGCTCGCCGTCGGCCGCCAATCCCTCGGCGAGCCGTCGAGGTTGAACGCCACGAGCCGGATCAGCACGGCACCGGCGAGGACCGCCATCAAGATGTGGGCGCCGGCCGTGTGTCCCACGGCCATCGCCCCATAGCCGGAGACCGCGATCGAGATGCGCAGCCACCCTGCGGCCGGGCGGCCATAGCCGCGGCGCTCGATGCCCTGCGCCACAAGCGCGGCGACCAACACGCAGACGAGGTACCCCCAGCCGACGGCTCCGGTCAGCGCCCAGATGCCGTCTACCCTCCAGGGCAGCCAGACCCAACCCTGGGCGCCACCGAACGGCGCCAGCCCGACCAGCGCCAGAACGATCGCGGCCAGCCAGAGCAGCACGGCGGCGAGCACCTCGCCGCCGAGCACGGCGCCGACCAGCCTGAACAGCGAAGGGCGCCGCCAGCCGCCGAAGTGACGCGGCGTTCCCGCGAGCGCGCTCATGCTCGGGATTGTGGAGCAAAGTAGGGTTGTATGGCAACAGCCGCAGGTTCAAGGCGGGGTATGCGGGGAAACGCGTCAGGTAATGAGCGGGATCGTTGTTTCGGTGACTCGATGCGGCGTGCTTGGGCTGGGCTTCGCACGCTGACCGCCGGCGCCGTCGTGATTGCAGTCGCTGGATCGTCGGCGGCGGCGAGCGCGAGCAGCGCCGTCAGGGGCGCTCACGCGTTCCGCCGCGTCGCGTCGGCGCACAGCGCCTCGGCGCTGCTCAACCAGGCCTTTGCCGACGCGCGGGCGAAGGGCTCGTTTCATCAGGCACTGTCCCAGGATGCCGCGGGCGTTCGGGGATCGCTCGTCGACGACGTCACGCTCGATTCAGGGCGTCAGTCGATTGTGTCCTCGGATGGGACGCGCGCCGAGGTCGAGGTGATCGGCAAGACCGCCTACATGTTCGGCAACCAGCACGCGCTGAAGTCTTACTTCAAGTTCACGAGCAACGAGGTCGCCGTGATCGGCAGCAACTGGGTGTCGGTCCCGTCCACCAACACCGCCTTCGCTGCCATCGCCTACGACGTGACGGTGCCGACTGCGCTCGACGAGGTCGCCCCCTCCGGACACCTGACCGAGGGCGCAAAGACAACCCTCCACGGGCAGCAGGTGATCGCCATCACCGGCGGCGCGCCATCGGTCTTCGCCGGTGGCAGGCAGGGCAAGGCGACGCTCTACGTCACCGCCTCGAGTGACCCACTGCCGGTCGGGGCCTCGATCGAGGTCGTTCAGGCAAACAACTCGAAGCTCACGCTCACGGGCACGATGGGCGACTGGGGTGAGCACGTGACCGTGACCCCACCCACCGGACAGCAGCTCTCCGCCGGTCAGGTCAACCTGCTCGTGACCGAGCTCTCCGGCTTCTCGATCCCGGGTGAGCCCGGCTACTTCGCGGTCGACGGGCAGCACGGTCACCCCGTGGGCGTCGGACGCCCGTGGGGTGAGAGCTGCAAACCGATCCGCTTCGCGGTCGAGCGGACGGTGCCCAACTGGGTCTACACACAGATCGCGGCGGTCGTCTCCGAGGCGCGCAAGCAGGGCATCGACGTCACCGTCGAGAGCCGCAGCTTCAAGTGGGAGCACGGTTCTCTCTACTACCGCAGCGGACAGAGCGCCGCTACGACCGCACAGGTGGACATCATCGCCACCGGCACGACGCGATCGAAGACGAAGGACAAATTGCCGATGGACCTGACCTGGAACTCGAAGCTCGATGGCGACAAGCACACCGACGACCTCACCTCGGTCACCGCCGCGTTCTCGCTACCGGTCCTCGATGGCCAAACCACGACGGTTCGGCGCTCGATCCGCCAGCTGATCGCCTGGACACAGGGGATCTCGGAGACCACCGACCCGGTCTCCGGCATCACGCTGCGCAGCTTCACCGACCGCTTCACCCCGACCGACGTGGCCGCGATGCTCGCGATGAGCGGGTGCGGCAAGCCGGCGGGGAACACCGTCACCGGCATCGCGGCGTAGCGCCCGGGTTCCGCCCGTAGCGGCCGCTCGCGCCGGCTGCGTGTCGATTGACGCGCGGGCCCGCTAAGCGTCAGCTCGTCGGCTGCCGATACGGCAGGAGTGGAGCCCGTACCGAGTCCGGCGGCAACCACGCCCGCGGCGATGCCGGACCAGGGTGATGTCGCTCAGCGCAGGCTCGCAGAGATCTGGAGCAGCCATCAGGGGAGCGCGGAGCAGACGCAGTCGCCTGGGGCGGATGCGAACCCGGTGCGCGGGCGACATGAGGCGCTCATCGTGCGCCTCGGTGACGAACTTGCCGAGCACTCGCGGAAGCTCGGTCCGATTGATCCGCAGACCGTCGACGCTCGGGTGGCGCTGGGGGTCGCACAGCTGGACGGCGGCCACGTCACCGATGCCGTCCCTCTGCTCGAGCACGCAATCAACACAATCGACCCTGCGGACGCTGCCGCGGCGGGCAGGTTGGCGACTGCCAAGGCCGCACTCGCCCGCGCCTACCTCAAGCAGAGACGTGTGCGGCTCGCGATCGGGCTCTACGAGTCGCTGCTGTCAGACACATCGGGTGTGTCCACCGAGGAGCAGCGGTGGGGCTACCGCACCAAACTCGCCGTCGCACACCGGGCTGGCGGGAACGGCACCGCCGCAATCGATCAGCTCGAGGGGCTCGTTGCCGAGCTGGACGGCAGGGATGACGCGAGGGTCCACCTGGTTGACGCGCTCGTCGAGTTAGCCACCACGCATGTCGTCACCCGCGGCGCAGCGGATGGCGTACAGCTCTATGAGCGCGCGCTGCCGCTCGCCATCGAGGTCCACGGCGCTGAGCATCGGACCACGCTCAGCGTGCGTCTGCTGCTCGCCGAGGCCCACCAGCAGGCCAATGAGAGCACCCAGGCGATCGGCACCTACGAGCAGCTCATCTCCGACGCCGAGCTCGCGCTTGGTCCGCACGACAAGCTCTCTGCTCAGGCTCAAAGCGAGCTCACCGTCCTGCTGCGCGCCCGCAGCTAGCATGGCGCTCGGCAGTCCGTCCAGCAGGGCACTTCAGAACCGGGCAACCAGCGCTCGGCGGCGACCGCCACGGCGGCTGTGCCTGAGCCCGATCCCCAGCAGTACGCCCCAAGCCAGGAACCACGGATCCCAGACGAAGGCGTGCCAGCGCAGGGCCTCGCGATCGGCGTGGGCCGCCGGCGCGACGACTCCGGCTTGCAGAAGCCAACCCGCGACGCTGAGCACGCCGCCATATAGGCCGAGAATCAGCGCCGCAGCCCAAGCCACGGTGCGCAGCCGCCGGCGCTGAGGGGGAGCAAGCGCAGGACGCCCGATGACAGCGGCCACTCCAAGGATGGCCGCCAGCAACTTCAGCAGCGCGGTGAACCAGACCACGGCGACCAGATCGACCCTGCCATGCTCACCGGCGCGCTGGAACGCTCCGCCGACGCTTGCGAGCAGCGCGGTCCCGCCGCAGCCCCAATAGATGCTGACCGCCGCGTAGAGCACGCCGAGCACAAACGCGCCGCACGCCGCTGCAGCGGCCGGCGCGCTCGGTGCCCGTGATGAGTTCCCCAACGTCGTCACACGACGAGCATGCCGGCTACCGTTTGCGCGCTCTGCCCGTCACTGACCCTGCAACGAGCGATCGACGGCGCGTGCGACCTGCTCGCGCGAGCGGGCCCTGACCGCTGAGCTCAGCGCCAGGCGCCAGCGGTCGGGTGTGGTCACGGCACACTTCAAACCCAGACCCGTGAGGAGCGCGGGCTGATCTACGTGCGAGGCGATCTGTTCGGCCCGGCGCTGAGCGGCGATGTGCTGCGCGTGCAGCAGCTGCGTCCGTCCGGAGGTCCCAGCGAGCGCGATGAGATCGTCGGCGACCACCGGTACGGCGCGTCGCGCGCACTTTTCCCATGGCGCGTCGGCCGCAGAATCGACAATCACCTGACGGACGACCCGCCAGCCCGCGTGATGCGAATCGCACCTCGCGACAAGAAAGCGCGCGAGCGCGTCGGCGACCCGCGAGGCGTCGGGATCGGACGGGTTGCGATCGAGATGCCGAAGCGCCGCGCCGACATTGCGGCCGCCGTCCACTGACCTTGCCAGGTCGCGTGCGGTTGGCCATGGTCTCTCGCGTGCAGCGTCGATCAGCCCACAGTACTGGCCGCACGCGTGCAAATTGCAATCTCGGCCGCCCCGATCGCCCCCGGTGATCTGGAGACGCGCGCGTCGGGCACGATACGCTCGGGTCGTGGAGACTCCAGCTCTAGGTGACCTCGTGCGCGTGACCGGCAGCCGTCCCGAGCTTGACGGGATCGTGTTCGACACGCCCAGCCGCTTGAAGGTCGTGGTCGCCGTCGTCGATCCGAGCCGTGGTCCGGTGTTCCGGACCGTCCACCCCGAGACGCTGACCGCGCGCGAGGTCGAAAGCTCGGAGGACCCCGCATTGCGGCAGCTCATCCGCCGGACACAGCCGCCTGCTCGCGGGTCGGGGCGAGCTGGGGGAAACGGTCAGAAGGGTGCAGCCGGCTTCAGTCGCGGCGCGAGCCACCGTCCCACCGGCCGATAGAGCTCTCCCGCGTCAAGGCGACACGGCGGGCGGATCCTCAGCGCCCGAACCGTTCCAGCCTTGAGAGAAGACCGTCCACCGCTCAAGCGGTCGTCCACCGCGCTCAAGCGGTCGTCCACCGACCGCCGTTGGCCGTGGTCGCTGGACGACCGTACTACGACAAGGTGTTCTGCGATGAAGCTGACCAGGGCTCGCCTCGCTCGGAGCCACGCTGTTCTCGCTCAGCGGTCGAGTGCTCGGGGGGAGGCCGGGAGGGGGCCTGACCCCCTCCCGTTAGGCTAGTCTGCGACGCGGCTCGCGAGGATCGCGGTGGCGATCTGGCTGGGTTGGTGTTGTGGGGTGAGGTGGTCCAGTCCGGGGAGCATCGCCACCGTGGCGTCGGGGATGACCTCGGCGAGTTCGGTGGCGAGTTGCCGGCTGATGATGGTCGGGCTCTTGGTTCCACCCATCAGAAGCGTCGGGGCTCTGATTGTCGAGAATCTCTCCGCGCTGGGCGCGTCGAGCGCGGCCACGATGCGATGCTCCACGAGGTTGGCTTCGAGCAGCCCGTCCATCGACGCCCACTGCCGGGAGCGGATGGCGAGCCGCAGGACCGCTCGGACCCAGGGCAGCGGCATTATCGCGAGTGGGCGTGGGGCGAAGCCGTTTTGCTTGACCATCAAGGCCAACGCGCCGCGCCTGTCGTCGCATTCCAGACGCTGCTGGTAGCCATCGAGCCAGTCGCGTCGGAACTGGCCGCGAAGCGGGACGCCGGCCTCATAGACGAACAGTTGATCGAAGACCGGCTGCCGCCGGGCGGTCTCGAGCGCGACCAGCCCACCGAAGCTGTGGCCAAACACCGCGGTCGCTCGGGTGCTCCTCGCGACCGCGATCAGATCCGCGCACTCGTCGTCGATGGAGTGGTCTTGGCGCTGCGGGCCGCTGTTCGGTCGGCCTCTGCGGTCCATGACGTGAACCTCGAAGCCTCGCGCCAGCAGACGGGCGAGCGGCAGATAATCGGAGCCGCTGCTGAGCACGCCACCGACGATGATCAGCCCCGGACCCTCACCCAGCGAGGAGTAACCGATCGGCGTGCCGTCGCCGGAGATCACTGAAGACACCCGAACACGGTCCTTCCCGCCCGATGTCATGCCGCCTCGCGCGACTCCGACGGGGCGTGCTGATCGGCGTCGAGCCGGCTCAGCATCCGTCGAGTGTGGCGCTGGTAAGCGGCGTAGGAAACGCCGCTGCGCGTGACCAGATCTTCGAAGGAGCCCTCGAGTAAGCGGCCGCAGCGATCAACCAGTTCGCTGCCGTTCTCGGTGAGCTTCAACCAGCGCCGATTGCCTGCGCCCGCGACTGTGGTCGCGGTCAGCAATCCCTGCGCCGCCAGCACCCCCACCATTCGGCTTGTGGATGGCTCGGTCTGCCCCAACCATCCTGCGAGCTCACGCTGGCTCGCCGCCCCCTCACTCACCGCGAACAAGGCGAGAAAGCGCGAGTAGGACACTCCCTCGCGGCTACGCAACAGGCCATCGGCCGCCCGGTCAAGCCGGGCGGTCAACTTGTGCAATTCGTAGCTCAGCCCCGTCGGCACAGGGCAGTACCTTAGCAAACTAAGTTAGACAACTAAGTCACCGAGACACGCGATCGCTCCGGCGCGGGTTCAAGGCTGCGCCACATCGTCGGCGTGCATGTAGTGTGGCGGCGCGTTATCGGGTCTTCGCATCGTGGTCATGCGGTTCTAAGTGCCTCTTGGTGCGAGGCGAGCGGCGCGGGTGGCCGGGAGGAAGCCGGCGACCGCGCCGAAGACTGCGGCGGCGATCCCGCCGGCCCAGGCGAGTGTGGGGATGACAGTGGTCCAGTGTTTAGTGTGAGCGTAAATGGCGGTCGCGAGCGCGCCTGTGCCGATCCGGCGGTGCCGCCGAGCAGAGCGAGAAGGATGGCTTCGCCGAGGAATTGCATCCGGATCTGACCTTTGGTGGCGCCGAGTGCGCGACGCAGGCCGGATGCTCGACGCCCTCGAAGCGGCCATCAACGACGCCCGCGCCAGCGACGCCACTACCCGCTTCCTGCCGACGCCCCCCACGAGCTGCGCACCCCGATCGCCGCGCTCCAAGCGAGCATCGAAACGCTGCTGCGCGAACAACCAGAGCGGCCCGAGCGCGACCGCCTCGAAGCGGCTGTCGCCCGCACTACTGAACGACTCGGTCGCCTCGTCAACGACCTCATAGGACTTGCCCGCCTCGAAGCAGACCCAACTCGAACGGCTGTCGACGTCGCCTCGATCGCACGCGCGCTCCTCGAACACGCCCGGGCCGGGGGCCGCACGCAGCCATCACGCTGCGAACGGCCAGCGACACCACCGTCCGCGGCGACCCCGACGCGCTCGAATGCCTCCTGCGCAACCTCATCGACAACGCCCTCGCCGCCATCGGAGCCACCGGCCGAATCGACGTGTACCTACGACGAATCCACGGATACATTCAGGCGCTCGTCGCAGACGACGGACCCGGTGTACCCGAACATCGGCGCGAACAGATGTTCGAGCGCTTCGTCCGACTCGACCCCAGCAAACCCGGCCACGGCCTCGGTCTCGCCATCGCCCGCCGCATCGCCCACCAACACCAAGGCGACCTCAACTGCGACCCCAGCCCCACGGAGCCAAGTTCACCCTGCAGCCCCCCGGGCGGGATGAGACGATGCGGCAGGTCAGGGGTGGGCCACCGACCGGTTGAGGCCAAGCCTTGCGACGGGCATCCTCATCCCCGCTCGACCGAGTCACCTGCTGTGCGCGAACCCGGGCACTCTCGCTCACTATCGCGTGCAGCGGCCCACCGTCGGCTTCGGCTGGCGAGCCGCTCGTGTCAGGTCAGGCCGTGAGTTCAGCCCACTGTCCGAGTGGCACCGGACTGGGTTGGTCCGCGGGTGTTTGTTCGCCGAGCGCCGCCTCCAAGAGCCGTAGCAAAAGCAGCGCTTCGTCATCCAAACTAATTGCGCCGAACTCGAGCGCCACGCGGTACCCCGTGCCGTGCGGTCTGCAACTGATTACGGTCCCATCAAGCTTGATGACCGCATCGCTACCCGGGATACGAAGCGATGCCTTACCACCGACGTCGACTGCCTCAGGCAGCATGATTGATGCGCCGCCGAAGCTGATGTCCTCAGTTGATGTTGGGAGTTCGCGCTCGTCTGCGCCGGCGCAGAAGAGCGCCGGGAGCTCAAGGCTGAACCGGTAGTGGTGTCGACGGTATACGCGTCGCCAGAGGCGCAGCACGACCGATAGGTACGTGGCCGCCACAATGCCTGCGCTCACCGCCACGATTACGACCGTGGCGGTGGATAGATGGCGGTCGAGCGGTGTTGCCAGCAGTGTGATGATCACGCCGAGGTTCAGAAGCCCGACGGCAACATGCGGGTAGAGCATGCTGTGTCGGCTTGTGGCGCTCGGGGTCTTGGGGGTGACGCGAAAACGCAGACCCTTGCCGCCGAAGGCTAGAACGGGCAAGGCGCGAAGGAACGTGAACAAGCGCAGGAACGAGTAGTACTGATCCCACAGGAAGCGCTGTCGTCCCTGGCCCAACAGTTTGCTCGCCACGATCGTCAACGCGAGGTAAGGGACGAAACGGATGAAGAACCCACTGCCCAGCCCGGCGATCGGCGACTGATCGCTGATCAACACCAGCAGCGGCATGGCGATCAGTACCGCCAGCTGGAGCGCCTGGAAATATGTGGTCATCGAGGCGAAGTAGTTGATGCGCTGCGCAATCGTGAGACCGGGTTTCCACAGCGGGTTCTCGCGAGTGCGGAGAATTTGCATCGAGCCTTGAGCCCAACGCAATCGTTGCGTTCTAAAGCCGTCCAGATCTCCCGGCGCGATCCCCACCGCGAGCGTTTCGTTGTGATAAACCGATCGCCACCCACTGGCGTGAAGTCGCATGGAGGTAAGAATGTCCTCGGTCACGGTACTCGTCGCAGCGCCGCCAACAGACTCCAACGCGGTGCGTCTCACGACCGCAGGAGATCCACACCAGAAAGCGGAGTTCCAGCGGTTCTTACCGGGCTGGATGGCGTCGTAAAACAGCGTCTGCTCATGCCATCCAGTCCGGAGATCACCGCCGACATGCTGAATCGAGTCGACGTTGTAGAACGCCTGTGGAAGCTGTACGAAGGCGAGGCGATCGTCGCGGAAGTGACCCAGTGTCCGTTCCAGCAGTTGTGGAAGTGCGATGAAATCGGCGTCGAGCACGACGATAAGCTCGCCGCTCGTGCGTCCCAGCGCCGCATTGATGTTCCCCGCCTTAGCGTGATCGTTGCTTTCGCGCGTGAGATAGCCAACCTCGAGCTCCTCGCACATCTGGCGGACTTCGTCGCGCCGCCCATCGTCAAGGACCCAAGTGAGATGCTCGCCTCTGATCTGCCGTGCCGCCAAAACGCTCTTACGCAACAGCGAGACGCTCTCGTTATATGTCGGGATAAAGACATCGACCGTGGCGCCGCCCAGCGTCGTGAGTGCTGCGTCCTCCAACCGCTGGTCAGGCCCAAGCCCAAGGCGGCGCTCCAGGCTACGCGTGTCCCAGGTCAGGAAGATGTGCAGCGCGAACATCAACAGCCCATAGACCTCCGCCCCGTACAAGAGCAGGGAGAGCCAGAGCGCGTGAGGATTGAACGTGGCGACGGCGCGCCAGGTCAGGTAGTACAGCGCGAAGCCAAGCGCAATCAGAGCTACAGAGCGGACTAACCATCTCCGGGTGGTCGAGTGCATGTTCCACCATCGGCACCACTCGAACTGACCTTGAGACGCCTCCGCGCGTAGCGGCTCGGTTATAGACGCAAGACCGAGGTTGTGGTGGCACGGAATCGGAGTGAGGTTGCCCGGATCGTCGTGGAACTTTGACGGCGATCCCACCGGGATTGTGATGGTCAGACGGTAACGAGCTGTGCGGTGTCCTGGGCGGCGGTGTCCTCCTCGGTGTGTTGTGTCAGGGTCGGGCTGTCGAGCGTGAGGTGTCGTCGTTCGATCGCGGTCACGAGCTTCGCGAGGTCGCTGTGGCCGACAACGCGTCGGAACTGTTGCTCTGCTTGGAGCATCCCGCCGGCTGTCCAGCGCTTGCGCATGTCGCCGTCTCGGCCAGCGCTTGACGTTGCGTTTGGTGTGACGGACGATCTCGATCATCGACTCGCTCGGGTTCGTCGAGGACAGGCTCTCGGCGAGCCGGCCGGTGATCCCGAGCCGCATCAGCGTCAGCGTCTCCGGCATGCCCTCGCGCAGCGACGCCCCGGCGTCCGGCCAGCTGCGATCGAGCTCGGAGACGAGCGCCTCGAGCCGTTGCTCGGCCTCGGCCGGGTCCTTCAGCCCCAGGCGCCACGAATCCGGGCGAGGACCTTCGGCCGGTCGCGTTCGGGCAAGAGATCGAGAACGTTGCGCTCCTTGTGGCGGTTATGCCGACGTCGGCATAATGTTCACACGCCACGGAGGGTGAGCTTGAGCTGAAGCGCTGATCCTGGTGCGTTCGTGGTGGCCCGCTTCGAAGCTTCGCCCATGCCGTACCTCCAGTGGGACGATCGCTCGTCACCGTAGCCCATGTCGCCGACAGATTTCGTGGCGAGTCCGAACCTCAGTGATGTGTATCGTTCGGCCGTACAAAGGTGTATGCTTGTCGGCATGTTGAGCGAGACGAAGATCAGGCGCACGAACATCAATCTCGACACGCAGCTCGTTGACGAGGCCGCTGCCGTGCTTGGCACAGCGCGTACTACTGACACCGTCCATGCTGCCCTCCGTGCGGTCATCGATCGGGCCGCTCGCGAACGCCTCGCGCAGCGCGACTTCGCCGACCTCACCCCCGATGCGCTCGAGCAAGTTCGCCGCCCGCGACAGTTCGCATAGGTGCAGCTGGCCGACACCAGCGCCTGGGTATGGACCCGCAGCGTAGGTGGTGAACTACGCGCTGCATTTGACGAGGACGTCGTAGAAGGACAGATCGCGACATGCGACATGGTCCGGCTCGAACTCCTTCACAGCACCCGCAACGACACCGAGTTCACGAGCCTCCGAAGCGATCTCGAAGCGCTATCTAACTGCCCGATCGGCGTCGAGCAGTGGGCACGAGCGCTCGAGGTCTATCAGCTACTCGCCCGCCAAGGTGGTCTGCACCACCGTGCAGTCCGCCATCCAGACCTGCTCATCGCCGCGGCAGCCGAAGCCGCCGGCATCCCAGTGCTGCACTACGACGAGGACTACGACCGCATCGCGGCAATCACCGGGCAAGACGTCCAGTGGCTCGCACCTCGCGGAACCCTCCGCTGACCCTGCTCACGAACACACCAGTTGCGGCCAAGATCGAGGGCAAACGAAGAGACCTGCATCCAGTTCGGCACACGCATCAAGCCCGAGCTGACGAAAGACCAGCGTTGCGCGGGATCCGCAAGCGGACGCAGGACCCACTTCGTCAGTGTCGCCTCATGAATCGGGCTCCACGGTGAGGCGCTCAGCCAACAAGAGCCCTAGCGCCGCGACTTTCACCTCCCAGGCCCAAACTGACCTACGCGTCCCCGGGCCCTCGGCGGGTGCCCCCCGTGATTCATCAGGGCGTTTAATGCCCGATCGTGATGCCCAATCCTGCTTTCTGCGCGACTCGCGATCCTACGGGCGCCCAAAACTCTAAAACTCTGTAACCGTTCAGTCCCTGGACTCAGATGAGTCCGGGGAGGGGTTCGCCGCGGGTGTGAGCGGTGATCAGTTCGGCGAGGTATTCGAACAGGGATCGGCGTTGTTGTCGGCAGGTCGCGGCGGCGGAGAGGGCACGTTCAGC
>DASZLT010000067.1:0-28945 GCA_035552235.1 Solirubrobacteraceae bacterium | reverse complement strand
CCAGAACTTGATCGTGTTGTAGTAGGACAGCGGAGCGTTGGCGTGGTAGGCCGCGCAACCGCCCTTTGAGATCTTGTTCATGTACGAGCACGCGTCCTTGTTGGCCGGCGTCTCACCGAAGTACAGCGCCTCCTCGGCCTGCACCTTCGGGGTCGTCACCCACTGCATCCACTTGTAGGCGCAGTTCGGATGCGGCGCGTTGGTGGCGAGCATCCAGGTGTCGGCCCAGCCGGTCGCGCCCTGGCTCGGGATGGTGTCGGCGACCGAGACCTTGTTGGCCTTCAGCGTGTTGGTCTGGTACGGCCAGGCGGCGCCGACCACAGTGGTCTTGCTCTGGAACAGCGAGATCTCCTGCGAGGCCAGGTCCCAGTACTTCTTGACCAGCGGATGCTCGGACTTCATCAGCGCCACCGCAGCGTTGAACTGCGGCTGGGTCAGCTCATACGGATCGGTGATCTTGAGGCTTGGCTGGGCGCTCTCCAGGTACAGCGCCGCGTCCGCGATCTGGATCGGGTTGTCCGGCACCGTGATGCGGCCCGTGTACTTCTTCGAGTAGAGGACCGACCAAGAGGTCGGCGCGGTCTTGAACGCCTTGGTCGAGTAGAGCAGCACGTTGGGGCCGAACTCGTAGGAGACGCCGTAGTGCTTGCCGCCGATCGTATTGAACGCCGGAGACTTCAGGAACGAGTGGAAATCGGGCCACGACGGAATCAGGCCGATGTTGATCGGGCGCACATCGCCGCCGTAGATCAGCCGCAGGTCCGCGTCACCGGAGGCCGAGACCAGGTCGTACTGGTGCCCGCCGCCGTTGGCCATCAGCGAGACCATCTCACTGGAGGAACCCGCGTATTTGACGTTGACCTGGCAGCCGGTGCTCGCCTCGAACGGCTTGACCCACTGGCCCTGCGCGTAGCCCTCCCAGGCGATCAGGTTGAGCTTGCCCTCGCCCTTGCCGACGGACTTGGGGATCGAGGCGTTTGCCTCCGGCGCCGATAGCCCCGAGGCTGCGCTCGAGCCGACACCCAGCGCCACCGTGACGCTCAGCGCCAGGATGGCGGCGAGCGCCGTCAATGGTTGGAATCGATACCTCATGTTTGATGCTCCTCTCCGATGGTGAAAGTTTGGGACTCGAGCCAGGTGGCGTCGACTCGGGCGCCGAGTGACAGCAGGTCGGCGTCCTGCGCCGTGTCCGCGTTCTGGCGCACGGCGATCAGCGTCTCGCCGCTGTCGAGCGTGACCACGTAGCGCGTCACGGCGCCGAGATAGATAACGTCGGCGACGGCGCCGGGCTCCGAGTGGGAGCCGGCGGCGACGGGCGCGCCCGGATCGGTCAGCCTGACCTTCTCGGGGCGGATCGTGAAGCGGCGGCCGTCCCGCTGCAGCAGGTTCGAGACGCCGATGAAGCCGGCGACGAACTCGTTGGCGGGGTGCTCGTAGACGTCCACGGGGGTGCCGAGCTGCTCGATCCGGCCGTTGTTCATCACTGCCAGCCGGTCGCTCATCGTCAGCGCCTCCTCCTGGTCGTGGGTGACGAAGATGAAGGTGATCCCGACCTCGCGCTGGATGCGCTTGAGCTCCAGCTGCATCTCCTGGCGCAGCTTCAGGTCCAGGGCGCCGAGCGGCTCGTCGAGCAGCAGCACGTCGGGCTCGTTGGCGATCGCGCGGGCGAGTGCGACGCGCTGACGCTGCCCGCCCGAGAGCTGCGCCGGCTTGCGCGCACCGTGGTCGGGGAGCCGCACCATCTCCAGCGCGTCCTGGGCACGCCTGCGGCGCTCGGGGCGGGGGATGCGCTTTACCCGCAGCCCGTACTCGACGTTCTGCTGCACGCTCATGTGCGGGAAGAGCGCGTAGTCCTGGAAGACCGTGTTGACGTTGCGGGCGAACGGCGGCTCGCGCGTGACATCAACGCCGTTCAGCCTCACGTGCCCGGCATCGGCGGCCACGAAGCCGGCGATGATCCGCAGCAGGGTCGTCTTGCCGGAACCCGACGGGCCGAGCATCGTGAAGAACTCGCCCCTGTGGATCTGCAGGTCGACGCCGCCGACGGCCTCGACGCCCCCGTAGGTCTTGCGCACACCGGCGACGTCGACGGCCGGGACGGCGGTCCCGGTCCCGTCGCCGGAGGTGGCGTCATTCGGCCGTTCGGGCGCACTCATGGTCGATTCGGACAACTCGGCGGAATTTATGTGATCAGAACAGCGCGGCCCATGTCCAGACGGCTAACAGAAGTGGCATGCGTTGGACGAACTGGACAGAGAAACCGCTCTGGTTTGGGGGGGCGACTCGCTGACGCCCCCTGCGGGTGGCCCAGCGGGGCCACCCTGTGCCACAACGTCTCAGGAAGGCTGGGGCACGATGCGGATGTAGGGCTTGGGCTCCTCCCACTCGCCGAAGGTCTCCTTCGCCTGCTCGTTGTTGACCGAGCCGGCGATGATCACCTTGTCGCCCTGCTGCCACTGCGCGGGTGTGGCGACCTTGTGCCTGGCGGTCAGCTGCAGCGAATCGATCACCCGCAGGACCTCGTCGAAGTTGCGGCCGGTGGTCATCGGGTAGACGAGGATCAGCTTGATCTTCTTGTCCGGGCCGATCACGAACACGTTGCGGACGGTCTGGTTGTCGGCGGGGGTGCGGGCACCGGAGTCGCCTTCGGTCTCTGCAGGGAGCATCTCGTAGAGCTTGGAGACGTGGTAGTCGGCGTCGGAGATGATCGGGTAATTCGGGGCGAAGCCCTGGGTCTCCTCGATGTCCTTGGCCCAGCCTTCGTTCTTGTCGAGCTCGTCGACGGAGACGGCGATGATCTTCACGCCACGGCGCGCGAACTCAGGCTCGATCCGCGCCATGTAGCCGAGCTCGGTCGTGCAGACCGGGGTGAAGCTCTTGGGGTGGGAGAACAGCACCGCCCATGAATCCCCGATCCAATCGTGGAACTTGATCGGTCCCTCAGTGGTCTCAGCCTCGAAATCAGGCGCGGTGGCGCCGAGTGCAAGAGTCATGTTCCTCCTTTGTGAACCGGGCAAGTGGAGTTTATCGCTCGGGGGGTCTATGCCAGACTCACGCCCAGTGCCCTTGCCCAGCGAGAAGATCGGCAAGATCTACGCGCCCGTCGTCTACGCCGTCGGCCGCGAGAAGGTGCGGGAGTACGCCGCCGCCGTGGGCGAGAGCAACCCGCTCCATCACGACCTCGAGGCCGCACGCGCCGCCGGTTACCCCGACGTGCTGGCTCCGCCGATGTTCGTGGTCGTATACTGCTCGAGCGCCTTCATGACGGCGCTGTTCGATCCCGAGCTGCAGATCGATTTCGCCCACCTGGTCCACGGCGCCCAGGAGTATCGCTGGGAGCAGCCGGTCCTCGCAGGCGACGAGATCACCACGACGCTGAGCGTCAAGGACATCTCGGAGCGTTCCGGCCTGGGCTTCTACACCTTCGAGACGGTGTCGGTGAACCAGCGCGGCGAGAGCACCTGCACCGGCACCTGGTCGACGATCATCCGCGGTGAGGAGTGAGCCGGTGGCGCTGAGCGAGGGCGATCAGATCGAGCTGCGGGTCACCCCGGACCGCTACGTGACCGTGCGCTACTCCGGCGCCTCGGGCGATTTCAACCCGATCCACATCGACGAGCAGTTCGCGCAACAGGTCGGCCTGCCCGGCCGCATCCTCCACGGCCTCTGGTCGATGGCGCAGGTCGCCCGCGCCGCCACCGACGCCGCCGGGGGCGACCCCTTCGCGCTGCGGAGCTTGAGCGTTCAGTTCCGCGGCATGGGCCGGATGGAGCAGGAGATCATCGTCAGCGGCGAGGTCAAGTCGGTCGCCGACGGTGTCGCCACCGCCAAGCTCGAGGCCCGGCAGGGCGACGCCCGCCTGATCCGCAACGGTGTCGCCGAGCTGCGCGCGAACTGACGCGCTCCGGAAGCCCCGTCGGGGCGCTCCTAAACTCTTGGGAATGCTGACCGAGCGCCAGGAACTGGTTCTGCAGCGCGTCGTCGAGGAGTATCTCGCCGGCGGCGCGCCCGTGGGCTCGAAGGTGCTCGCCGAGGGCTTCGAGTGGGGCCCCTCGACGATCCGTCATGAGCTCGCGAGCCTCGAGGAGCAGGGGCTGCTCGAGCACCCGCACACCTCGGCCGGCCGCGTCCCGACCGAGTCCGGTTACCGCTACTTCGTCGACAGGCTGCTGCCCGCCAAGGTCGAGGAGCCGCCGCTCGCGCTCTCGCTGGTGCGGCGCGAGGTCGACGAGGCGATGCGCGTCACGACCGAGACGATCTCGCAGGTCACCAATCTGCTGGCGATCGTCACCGCGCCACCGATCGACACCGCCACGATCCGCCACATCGAGGTGCTGCCGCTGCAGCCGCAGGTGCTGATGGTGGTCGTGATCACGTCGACCGGCGGCGTCAACAAGCGCATGTTCACCTTCGACGCACGCGTAGACACGGGTCTCGCGGACTGGGCCGCGAGCTACCTCAACGAGCGCCTGACCGGGACCGGCCTCGGCGCCCGGCGCCTGACCCAGCGGCTGACGGACCCCTCGCTCTCACGCGCGGAGGGCGCCTTCCTGATGGCGCTGCTGCCCGCCTTCACGGACCTCTCCGAGGCCGCGGAGGGCTCGGTCTACATCGACGGCACCTCGCGCCTGATGGCGCTCGACCGCAGCGGCGACGTCAGCGAGCTGAACGTGTTGATGGACATGCTCGAGCGCCGCGTGACGATGCTCGGTCTGCTGCAGGCGGCACTCGTGGGCCATGACGTGCGCGTCCGCATCGGCACCGAGAACGACCAGCCCGCGTTGCGCTCGCTGGCGCTGGTGGCGGCCGGTTACGGCCTTCCGCAGCGTAACCTCGGAACGGTCTCGGTGATCGGACCGCTGCGGATGGACTATCCGCGGGTCATCAGTGTGGTGCGCGATGCAGCCGCCCAGCTGTCGAGGTACGTCGCCGAGGTCTACGACGAACGATGAGCGCATCCACACCGAAACGGGACTACTACGACGTCCTGGGCGTCGCTCGCGGGGCCGACGACGCCGAGATCAAGAAGGCGTTCCGCCGGCTCGCCCGCGAGCTGCATCCGGACGTCAACAAGGACGACCCGACCGCGGAGACGAGGTTCAAGGAGGCGGCCGAGGCCTACGAGGTGCTGTCGGACTCCGGGCGTCGTGCGACGTATGACCGCTACGGCCACGACGGCCTGCGCAGCGGCGGCTACTCGCCGAACTTCGAGGGCTTCGGCTCGATGTCGGACATCTTCGAGGCGCTGTTCGGTGGCTCCGGCCTGGGTGGCGCCTTCGGTGGCTTCGGCGGCGGCCCCGCCGGCCCTGCGCAGGGCGGTGACATCCAGGTCGGTGCGGAGGTCACGCTGGCCGAGGCCGCGGCGGGCACGCCCGTCGAGCTGAAGTACGACGCGGTGGTCACCTGCGATCACTGCCGCGGCAACGGCGCCGAGCCCGGAACCCCGATCGAGACCTGCCCCAAATGCCAGGGCAGCGGCCAGCTGCGCACCGTCGCGCGCACCCTGATCGGCCAGGTGATGAGCACCACCACCTGCGATCGGTGCGGAGGCGACGGCAGGGTCGCCGCGAATCCCTGCCACGTCTGCCACGGCCGCGGCCGCCATCCCCAGACCCAGACGGTTTCGGTCGACGTGCCCGCGGGCATCGCCGACGGCCAGCGCATCCGGGTCAGCGGACGCGGTCACGCCGGTGAGCGTGGCGGCCCTCCCGGCGACCTCTACGTGCTGGTGCGCGTGAGGGAGGACTCGCGCTTCGTGCGTGACGGTGACGACCTGATCACGGCGGTCGACATCTCCGGGCCTCAGGCCGCGCTGGGCGTGACCATCGAGGTGCCCACGCTCGACGGGTCCGAGCAGCTCGAGATCCCCGCCGGCACCCAACCCAACGAGACGCTCGTCCTACGCGGCCGCGGCATGCCGTCTCTGCGCGGCCGCCGCGAGGGCGACCTGCGCGTCGTCGTCAGCGTCCTCACGCCCCGCAACCTGAGCTCCGAGCAGCGCGAGCTGCTCGAGCGCTTCAGCGCCAGCCTGACCCCCGAGAACCTCGATTCCGACGAGGGCGTGTTCGCAAAGCTGCGTCGCGCCTTCCACCTCTAGCGGCGTGCTGCGCCTGGCGGTGCGCGTGCGCCGCGCCGACGCCGAGCTGGTGCTCGCCGAGCTGCTCGAGCTCGCCACCAGCGGGGTGGAGGAGGTCGACATCGACACCGACACCGTCGAGTACGCCGTGTACGGCGCGCCGGGCGAGCTGCCGGCGCTCCCCGACCTGCGGGCGGCTGCCGGTGCGGCGCTCGTCGAGCTGCACACGACCGAGCTCGCCGACGACTGGGCCGAGCGCTGGCGCGAGTTCCACAGGCCGCTGGTGCTGGGTGACCGCCTGGCCGTGCGCCCGCCCTGGGAGCCGCCGCAGGGCACCACTCTGGACCTGGTGATCGACCCGGGGCGCGCCTTCGGGACCGGCGCGCACGCGACAACGCGGCTGTGCCTGGAGCTGCTGCTGGACCTGCCCGTGCCCGTGCCCGTGCCCGTGCCCCGGCCCGTGCCGGTGCCCGGGCCCCGCGGCCCGCTGGCCGCCGGGCCCGCCCGGGCGCCCGCGGCGATCGACCTCGGTTGTGGCTCCGGCGTGCTGGCGATCGCGGCCGCGAAGCTCGGCCATGCGCCGGTGCTGGCGCTCGACTACGACCAGCTGGCGGTCGACGCCACGATCGGGAATGCCGCCGTCAACGGCGTCGCAGAGCTGATCGAGACCCGCCGCTTCAACCTCGTCAACGAGCCGGTACCGCCGGCGCCGCTGATGCTCGCCAACCTGCTGCGGCCCCTGCTCTTGGCCTGGAGCGCGACCATGGCTGGGACGGCGCACCGCTGGATCATCGCCAGCGGCCTGTTGCGGGAGGAGGCGGACGTCATCTCGACCTCGATCGGTTCGCACGGCTACCTGGAGCGCAGGCGCCTGGTCAGCGGCGAGTGGGCGGCGCTGCTGCTGGAGTCGCCCGACCGCGACCGGTAACGTCCAGGACATCAGCCAGCACATCGTCATAGCCGGTGGCGGGTTCGGCGGTTACTACACGGCGAAGCAGCTCGAGCGTCTGGCGCCGGCCGGCGCGCGGATCACGCTGATCAATGACGTGAACTTTCTGATGTACGCGCCGCTGCTGCCCGGAGCGGCGGCCGGAACGCTCGATCCGCGGCACATCGTCGTGCCGCTGCGGGAGCACCTCAAGCGCACCTCGCTGCGGGTCGGCTATGTGACCGGTGGTGAACCTTCGCGGAACACTTTGCAGGTGGAGATGATCTCCGGCATCACCAAGGAGTACCGCTACGACCACCTGGTCGTGGCGCTCGGCTCGGTCTCGCGCGTGATCCCGATCCCGGGCCTGGTCGAGCACGCGGTCGGCTTCAAGACGATCGCCGACGCCACCGCCCTGCGTAACCGCATGGTGCGGCACTTCGAGCTCGCCGAGGGGCTCGACGACAAACAGGAGCGAGCGGACTACCTCAGTTTTGTGTTCGTCGGCGGTGGCTACGCGGGACTCGAGGGGATCGCGGAGCTACAGGGCTTTGCGCGCGACGCGATCAAGCGCTACCCGCGTTGCCGCGAGACCGGCACGCGCTTCATGCTGATCGACGCGGCACCTCGGGTGATGACCGAGATCCAGCCGCAGCTGGCCGACTGGACAGTCGAGCTGCTGACCAAGCGCGGGATCGAGTTCCGGCTCTCGACCACCGTCTCTGAGGTGTTCGAGGACAGGGTCGTGCTCTCGAGCGACGAGGTCGTCAGGGCCCGCACTGTGGTCTGGACGGCCGGGGTGCGGGCGAGCCCGGTCGCCTCGAACCTGGGGTTGCCGCTCGAGAACGGGCGGATCGCCTGCGACGAGTACATGTGCGTCGACGGTTACGAGAACATCTGGGCGATCGGGGACATCGCCGCGGTCCCGGACCCCGCGCGGCCTGGCCAGCCATGCCCGCAGACCGCGCAGCACGCGATCCGCCAGGGCAAGCTGCTCGGCAAGAACATCGCGCGGGTCATGCGCGGCCAGCGGCCGAAGCCCTTCACCTTCAAGACGCTGGGTGCCTTCGCCGATCTCGGTCGCCACCGCGCCGTGGCCAACCTGATGGGGATCCGCGTCAAGGGGTTCCTCGCCTGGGCGATCTGCCGCTTCTACCACCTCGCCTGGCTGCCGGGCATCGACCGCAAGTCGCGTCTGATCGCCGATTGGTCGGTGGAGATCCTGTTCCCGCGCGACCTCGCCGAGATGGGTCAGCTCGGCCATCCACCGCGGCTCGAGCTCCCAACCCAACCGATGGACAACCGCTCGCCCCCGAATTCTGTCCAGGCGGACGGTGCGCTCGGCCCTCCCGACGGGGATGCTTCACAGCGTGGAATGCGAAACGGGTAGCTCATTAGGAGGTGAGTTCACATCGTGTTGAACCCGCTCGCGATCGGCGTCTTCCTCGGTGGCCAATTTCTGGACCGCGTCGCTCCTCGGCCAAAGCTTCGTTACGGCAGGACGAATAGAGCTCTCTCTCCTCTCTCAACTCGCCGTAACGAGGACACGCCCAGGGGCGAACTTCGCCAGAGGTTCGGGGAGTCGCCGGTCGCGGGCGGTGAGCCTCTAAAGGGGGTGTAGCCATCCGTACGCAGACGGTGCTGTCATGTGGGCCGGCCTCGCTGGGGCGAGTTCGGCCCACATGCGTTCCCGGCTGTGCGTTCCCGGCTCACGACCGGCGATTCATAACGTCGCCGCCGCGTCGTATCCTTAAGCGCTAGTTGAACGTACTCGAACAGGTGCGCGCCGATGTGATCAGCGCGATCAAGGCAGGCGAACGCGATGTCGCCGGAGCCCTGCGCCTGCTCGTCTCCGAGCTCCAGAAGGATGTCAAGGAAGGGCCCGGGGACGAGCTCGCGGTGCTGCGGCGCGAACACAAGCGCCGGCTGGAGGCGGCCATGCAGTTCGAGAACGCCAACAGACCCGACCTGGCCCATCAGGAGCAGACGGAGGCGGCGATGATCGCGCGCTATCTGCCACCCGATCTGACCGATGAGCAGCTCGACGAGATCATCGCCGAGGCCATCACCCGGACCGGAGCGGCCGGACCCAAGGATATGGGTGCGGTGATGAAGGTGGTCAAGGAGCGGGCCGGTGGCCTGGTAGGTGGAAAGCGGGCGTCGGACGCGGTGCGAGCCGCGCTGGCGCGTGACCTGGTATAGGAGACGGATGCGGACCCAGATCGAACTGGACAACACCGCGGCCGCTGAACTGGCGGGGAGCGGTGACAGGATTCTCAGGACCCTGACGGAGCACATCGATTGCGACGTGTTCCTGCGTGGCAACCTGCTCACGCTCGAGGGGGAGCCGGAAGCGGTGAGCGCCGCCGAAACCGTCGTGCGCGAGCTCAGAGAACTCGTCGAGCAGGGGCACGAGCTCGTGCCCGGAACGATCGAGGCAGTCACCCATGCCCTCGATCAGCACGAGGATCCAGGCGCGATCCTCGAGGATGTGATCTGGCGCAGCCGTGCGCTGAAGGTCGCACCCAAGACGGTGCACCAGAAGCGCTACGTGGACTCGATCCGCGACAACACGATCACATTCGGGATCGGCCCGGCCGGCACCGGCAAGACCTTTCTCGCGGTGGCGCTGGCCGCGGCCGCCCTGCACCGTCGCGAGGTGAGTCGCATCATCCTCACCCGTCCGGCCGTTGAGGCGGGCGAGCGCCTGGGCTTCCTGCCCGGGGACCTGATGGCCAAGGTCGATCCGTACCTGCGCCCGCTGTTCGACGCGCTGCACGACATGCTCGAGGCCGAGAAGTTCAGCCAGCACCTCGAGCGCGGTGTGATCGAGGTCGCGCCGCTGGCGTTCATGCGCGGCCGCACGCTCAACGACAGCTTCATCATCCTCGACGAGGCCCAGAACACCACACCCGAGCAGATGAAGATGTTCCTCACCCGCCTGGGCTTCGGCTCGAAGGTCGTGGTCACGGGAGACATCACCCAGGTCGACCTGCCGCGCGAGCAGACGTCCGGACTCAGCGCCGTCGCGGAGATCCTCGACGGTGTCGAGGACATCGGCTTCGTGCGTTTCGGTGAGGAGGACGTGGTCCGCCACAAGCTCGTGCGCCGGATCGTCGCGGCCTACAACGATCACGATCAGCGCCTGGCACCGGAGCTCCGCCCTGCGAAGCGGGCGTGATGTCCGTAGGCGGGCTTGACATCGAGGTCCTCGGGATCGGCCTGCTGGTCACCGATGCGCCGACCGCGCTGGAGGTCAGCGAGCTGTGCGTGCTGGCGCTCGCATCGGCGGGGATCGACGAGGGCCACATGGCCGTTGAGTTCGTGGACGCCGAGCGCGTCCACGAGCTCAACCGCGAGTACCGCAACATCGACGAACCGACGGACGTGCTCTCTTTCGGCGTCGACGAGGACGGCGAAAGTGCCGGGCCCCGTGAGCTGGGAGACATCGTCATCTGTCCGGAACACACCAGCGACCTCAGGGAGGCAGTCGTGCATGGGACTCTGCATCTGACCGGGATGGATCATGAGGTCGACGATGGTGAGATGCTGGCCCTGCAGGCCGAGCTGATGCGCTGGGTCCGATGAGCAGCCTGACGCGCGGTCTGGCTGAAGGGTTGGAGCCCGGCACGCGCTCGGGCTTCATCGCGCTCGCCGGCCGCCCCAACGTGGGCAAATCGACGCTCACCAACGCGCTGGTCGGCAGCAAGGTCGCGATCGTCTCCGACAAGCCGCAGACGACGCGCCGTGCGATCCGCGCGCTCGCGGGTGGTGTCGGCTGGCAGCTGGTGCTGGTCGACCTTCCCGGGGTGCAGCGTCCCCGTGACGCGCTCACCGAGCGCATGCAGCGCCGCGTTGTGACCGAGCTCGACGAGGCAGACGGCTGCCTGATGGTCCTCAACGCCGAGCAGGGGATCGGCCCCGGGGACCGTTTCATCGCCTCTCAGCTCAAGGGCGCACGGGTCCCGGTCGTGATCGCCGTCAACAAGATCGACCGGATCGAGCGAGGACAGACTGCGGCCGTGCTCCAAGCTGCCGATGAACTGGGCATCGCCGAATCGATCTTTCCGATCTCTGCCCGCAAGGGCGACGGTGTCGAGCAGCTGCTCGCGCACCTCGTTTCGCTGTTGCCAAGCGGCCCGTTCTATTTCGATCCGCAGCAGCGCTCCGATCAGTCCGAGTCGGTGCTGCTGGCCGAGCTCGTGCGCGAGCAGGTCCTGCGCCGCACGCGCGAGGAGGTTCCGCACGCCGTCGAGGTGGAGATCGAAAACATCGAGGAGCACGACGGCAAGTTCCGCATCGATGCGGTGGTCCTGGTGGAGACCGAGTCGCAGAAGGGGATCCTGATCGGATCGGGCGGCAGGATGATCAAGTCGATCGGCATGGGGGCCAGGCGCGCGATCGAGCGTGAGCTCGGCGGCCACGTCCATCTCGCACTGCAGGTTCGCGTGCGTCGTCACTGGCGCGCCGATGAACGAGTTCTCGATCGCCTGGGCATCGAGTAGGCTGCCGGATCGGGCTTTTGGGGGGTAGTTGAGGGTGGGGTTCAGTTGATGGCCGTAGCGGGCTCGGGGAAGGAGCCGTTGCGAGTGGAGGCGACGCTCGACGCCGAGCTGGCACGCGCCGAGATCGATATGTATCTGGGCACCATCGGCATGGCGGAGCGTGCCGACGAGCTCGAGGCTCGCGCCCGCGAGGCCGACCTCGTGTCCCGGGCGAGGCGCTCCCGGCTGCTGCGCTCGGACGCGCTGAGCCGGCGCGGTGAGCTCGAGGAAGCGCTGCGGCTGCAGCTCGAGACTCTGACCGAGGCCGAGCTCGACGCCGACCGCATGGTCTGCGCGCGGGCGCACTGCCTGCTGGCTGCGACCTACGACCGGCTCGCCGAGCAGGGGAAGGCGCTGCAGTCGGCCGAGGAATGCGTGCGGCTGCTTGCGCCCGAGGATCCTCCGACCTGGCTCGCTGAGCACATGTCGGTGCTGGCGCTGTCCACCTCCTACTGGCGCCACGGCGACCCCGACTACACCACCTTCGAAGAGGCGCTCAGGCTGGCGCGCGGGGTCGGTGAGCCGGTGCTGCTGCTGGCGATCATGAACAACTACGTATACGTGGCGGTCACCCGCGGCGACCCGCGCGGCGCCGAGATGACCGAGGAGATGCGCAGGCTCGCGGATCGCGAGATGCCCGAGGGGTATCCCTCAGCCTGGCTCGACACGATCGCGTTCGGCCTGATGAACGCTGGAAAACTCGATGAGGCAGCCGAGTTCGCCGCGGCGGCCGTGGAGGCCGCCCCGCGTGACCACGTTGAACCGACCACATTCTCGATGTGCATCCTCACGCAGGCGAAGATCGAGCGTGCACGCGGCAACGTCGCGGGCGCGATCGAACACGCCGATGCCGCGCTCGCCCTGGCGCGGACCGCGGGAGTCAACGAGGCGATCGGGCGTGCGCTCGAGGAGCTCTCCGAGCTGGCCGCCGAGGCAGGCGACTACAAGTTGGCATACGAATACCTGCGGGAGCGCAACGAGGCTCTGGACCTATTCCAGACCGAGCGCAGCGAGCTTCACGCCGTCACCCTCCAGGCGATCTATTCCGTCGAGGTCGAACGCCAGCAGCGGCTCGCACTCGAGGCGCTGGCCGACGCCGACCCGCTCACCGGGCTGTACAACCGTCGCTACATGAACCGCCAGCTGGCCCAGTTGGTGCTGGAGCCGGTCGCGCTGGCGCTGGTCGATATCGATCACTTCAAGCAGATCAACGACCGCTTCGGACATGAGGCGGGCGACCGCGTGCTGAGTCGCCTGGCGGCCACACTGCAGGCGCACGCCGAAGCGGTCGGGCACGACGCCGCGTTCGCGGCGCGGATCGGTGGTGAGGAGTTCGTATTGGCGCTGCCCTTGATCGATGCCGAGACCGCCCGGGAGCGCTGCGAGCGCGTGCGCGCCGACGTCGAGACCTGCGACTGGGATGAGATCGCGCCGCAGCTGCGAGTCACGGTCAGCGTCGGACTCGCCACCCAGCCCCTCGGCGGGGGCGCCGCGTCGGCGCTGCTCAGCCGCGCCGACACGCAGCTCTACAACGCCAAGCGCCAGGGCCGCAACCGCGTGATCAGCGAGCACTGAAGGGGCCCGGCGCGTCCGCCGGAGCCGCCGTGCTCATAGACTCTGAGCAGTGCAGGCCTCCGAGCTGAACTTCGATGCGAACGGCCTGGTCCCGTGCATCGTCCAGGACCACAACAGCGGCGAGGTGCTGACACTCGCCTACATGAACGCCGATGCTCTCGCGCTCACCCAGGAGAGCGGTGAGATGCACTTCTTCAGCCGCTCGCGCCAGGAGCTCTGGCGCAAGGGCGAGACATCCGGGAACGTCCAGCAGCTGAAGGGCCTGCGTTACGACTGCGACGCCGACGCCCTGGTGGCGCTGGTCGAGCCGGCAGGGCCCGCCTGCCACACGGGCGAGCGCAGCTGCTTCTACCGCGGTGACCTCGCCCCACAGGCCCCGTTCGAGGTGCTGCCGGAGCTCGAACGCACGATCGCCGAGCGCAGGTCGGCGACGCCCGATGGCTCCTACACCGCGGCGCTGCTCGCCAACCCCGATCTCATCGGTGAGAAGGTGCAGGAGGAGGCCGAGGAGGTCGCCCGCGCGGCGCGCGAGGAGACCGACGAGCGTGTCGCCAATGAGGCGGCGGACGTCCTCTATCACCTGTCGGTGCTGCTCGCGAGCCGCTCACTGACGCTCGCCGATGCCGGCCGTGTGCTCGACCAGCGCCGCCGCTGAACGATGAGCACGACCGCGCAAACCGCCACCGTGCCGATGACCGACACGTGGATCGAAGACACCGAGACGCCGGTCTCCGCCTTTCTCAAGCTGCGCGCCGCCGCGCCGGGCGAACCGGCTTTCCTGCTCGAGTCGGCCGAGCAGGGCCGCGTCGGGCGTTTCAGCTTCATCGGCTACCGGCCACGGAAGGTGCTGCGCTGGTCACTGGGAGAACCCGGAGACCCCTACGAGCTCCTGAAGGGAGAGCTCGACGCAGTCGCCACTCGGCAACCGGAAGGGGTCGAGCTGCCCTTCGGCGGGGGTGCCGTCGGAATGTTCGCCTACGACCTGGTGCGCACGGTGGAGCCACTCGGAGAGCCCAACGCGGATGAGTTGGGGCTTCCTGACCTGGCGCTCATCCTGACCGACACGCTGGTGGCGTTCGACCATCTCAAACGCTCGATCACGGTTGTTGCCCATCCCGACGACGACGCCGATACGGCGCGGGTCAAGGTCGAGGCGATCAGGGAGATCCTCGCCGGTCCGTTGCCGCGGCCCGGGCTGAGCCTTGAGATCGCATATCGCACCGCTCCGGAGCTCGTGTCGAACATGACCCGCGAGCACTTCGAGGCGAACGTCGTCAGGATCATCGACTACATACGTGCCGGTGACGCGTTCCAGGTGGTTCCATCGCAGCGCTGGTCAGCGAGGACGCCCGTCAGCGGCTTCTCGATCTACCGCGGTCTGCGGGCTGTGAACCCGTCTCCGTACATGTACTACCTGGACTTCGGCGACTTTGAGATCGCCGGCGCCAGCCCGGAGCCACTCGTGACCGTCACCGGGCGGAGGGTCTCGACCACTCCGATCGCGGGCACCCGCCCGCGCGGCGCCACCACCGAGGAGGATGTGCAGTACGCCCGCGAGTTGCTCGCCGACGAGAAGGAGCGAGCTGAGCATGTGATGCTCGTCGACCTTGGCCGCAACGACCTGGGTCGCGTTTGCGAGTACGGATCGGTGCGGGTCGACGACTTCATGGTCGTCGAGAACTACAGCCACGTGATGCACATCGTCTCGAACGTCAGCGGCACGTTGCGCCCGGGGGTCGGAGCGCTCGATGCGCTGCGAGCGGTGCTGCCGGCGGGCACCCTTTCAGGAGCGCCGAAGGTGCGGGCGATGCAGATCATCGACGAGCTCGAGACGGTCAAGCGCTGCGGCTACGGCGGCGCGATCGGGTATGCCAGCTACGGTGGCGACCTCGACACGTGCATACACATCCGCACCGCGGTGATCAAGGACGGGACCGTCTATGTACAGGCGGGCGGAGGCACCGTCGCTGACGCCGTGCCCGCCAACGAGTATGAGGAATCGGTCAACAAGTCGCGCGCATTGCGCGCCGCGATCGAACTCGCCGTGCAGCAGCCGGGCTGGGAGTGACTCGCGTGCGACGTTGGTTCCTCAACGAGCTCCTGGCCAAGCATCCGTGAGCCGCGAACGCCGAATGCGCATCCTCGTCATCGACAACTACGACAGCTTCACCTACAACCTGGTCCAGTACCTGGGTGAGCTGCAGACGCCGCCGCACGAGATCGAGGTCGTGCGCAACGACCACTCGAGCGTCGAGGACCTGCTCGTGCGCGGCTACGACCGCGTGATCGTCTCGCCGGGACCGTGCACCCCCAACGAGGCCGGCATCAGCCTCGAGGCCGTCAGGCGCTTCCCGCAGGCGCATATCCCGACGCTCGGCGTCTGCCTCGGACACCAGGCGCTGGTGCAGGCCTGGGGCGGCACCGTCATCCGGCACGAGCCGATCCACGGCAAGACCTCGCGGATCGAGCACGACGGCAAGACGATCTTCAATGGGCTGCCGCAGAACCTCGAGGTCGGCCGCTACCACTCGCTGATCGCCGGCGACGATCTGCCCGATGTGCTCGAGGTCTCGGCCACCGGTGATGGCGTCGTGATGGCCGTGCGCCACCGCGAGCTGCCGGCCGAGGGCGTCCAGTTCCACCCGGAGTCCGTGCTCACCGAGCACGGTAAGGAGATGCTCAAGAGCTTCGTCGAGGGCACGCGATGAGCGAGCTGCTGACGCGCGCGATCGACCACCTCGCCGACGGACAGGACCTCAGCGAGACCGACGCCGCCGAGGCGCTCGCCGAGATCATGGCCGGCGAGGCCACCGACATCGAGATCGCCGGCTTCCTGATCGCGCTGCGTGTGAAGGGGGAGACGGTCGAGGAGCTCGCCGGCCTCGCGCGCACGATGCGCGCTTTTGCCGCCTTCGTGCCGACCGCCGGCGAGGACCTGCTCGACACCGCCGGCACAGGCGGCGGCCGCACCACGTTCAACGTCTCCACCACCGCGGCCCTGATCGCGGCGGGCGCGGGCTGCTGCGTCGCCAAGCACGGCAGCCGCTCCTCGACCGGGCTCTCGGGCTCTGCCGACCTGCTCGAGGCGCTGGGCGCGCGCATCGATCTCGACACCGCCGCCGTCAGCAGGTGCATCGCGGAGATCGGCTTCGGCTTCATGTTCGCGCCCTACCACCACCCGGCCACCGGCCGCGTCGTCAAGGTGCGCAAGGAGCTCAAGGTCCGCACCACCTTCAACTTCCTCGGCCCGCTCACCAACCCGGCCGGCGCCCGCCGTCAGCTGCTGGGCGTCTCCGACATGGCGAAGCTGCCGAAGCTCGCCGGCGCGCTGGCGCTGCTGGGAACCGACCACGCGCTGCTGGTCTCAAGCGAGGACAGCCTCGACGAGCTCAGCGTCTCGGCCGCCACGCGCGTGATCGAGGTTCGCGGCGACGAGCTCGAGGAGTACACCGTGATCCCCGAGGACTTCGGGCTCACACGCCATCCGGCGGATTCGGTCCCCGGCGGCGACCCGCAGGAGAATGCGCGCATCGCCCGCGCGATCTTCGCAGGCGAAACCGGCGCCGCGCGCGACCTGGCGGTGCTGAACGCCGGCGCAGCGATCTACGCCGCCGGCCGCGCCGAGACGTTCATCGAAGGGGTCCAGCTCGCCCAGCAGGGGATCGACAGCGGCGCCGCGGCCGCCAAGGTCGAGGCCTTCGTCAGGCGCACGCAGGAGCTGGCACCACAGGAGTCGCCCGCATGAACGTGCTGATGGAGATCGTCGCCGACACGCGTAACGCCGTCACTCGCCGTGCTGCCGCCGTGCCGCTGCCGGCGCTCATCGAGGCCGGCGAGCAGCGGCGGGCCGGCCCAGACGCAACCCGCGACTTCAGGGGCGCGCTGGCAGCGCCCGGGATCTCCGTGATCGCCGAGCACAAGCGCAGCTCGCCCTCGGCGGGCGTGATCCGCGCCGACCTTGCGCTGGCCGATGTGGTCGGCAGCTACGAGCGCGCCGGCGCCCGTGCGCTCTCGGTGCTCACTGAAGGCGTGCGCTTCGGCGGTGCGCTGGAGGACCTCGCCGCCGCGCGCGCGGCCTCGAGCCTGCCGATCTTGCGCAAGGACTTCATCGTCGAGGAGTACCAGGTCTACGAGGCACTGGCCGGCGGTGCCGACGCGATCCTGCTGATCGTCGCCGCGCTCGACACGGGCACGCTGATCCGCCTGCATTCGCTCGCCACGCAGCTCGGCCTCGCCACGCTCGTCGAGGTCCATGACGCGATCGAGCTAGACGCCGCGCACGAGATCGGCGCTGAGATCGTCGGCATCAACAACCGCGACCTGACGACGCTGCAGGTCGAAGTCGAGCGCACCTACGAGCTGCTCCCCGGGGTCCGCGACGGGGCGCTGGTGGTGGCCGAGTCTGGCTTCCGCGAGCAGGCGCAGCTGGTACGGCTGCAGGACGCGGGCGTCGACGCGGTGCTGGTCGGCGAGGCGCTGATGCGCGCGCCTGACATCGAGGCCGCCACCCGTCAGCTTCTAGGATCGACAGGGTGAAGGCACCGAAGATCAAGTTCTGCGGAATCACCCGCGAGCAGGACGCCGAGCTCGCCGTGTCGCTCGACGCCTGGGCGGTTGGGTTGAACCTGTGGCCGGGTTCCTCGCGCGCGGTCCCGCTGGACCGCGCGGCGGGCCTGGCCGCGTTGCTCAAGCGCCGGGCCGAGATCGTCGGGGTGTTCGTCAACCCGACACTCGACGAGCTCACCACGACCGCCGATGCCGTCGGCTTGACGATCCTGCAGCTCCACGGCCAGGAGGGCCCCAGCTTCTGCAACGAGGCGGCGCGCCGCACGGGCTGCAAGGTGATCAAGGCCGCGCGAGTGCAGAGCCTCGCCGACATTCAGGCGCTGTCGGCGTACCACACGGACTTTCACCTGCTCGACGGCTACAGGGCCGGCGTCCCCGGCGGCACCGGCGAGACATTCGCCTGGGAGCTCGCCGCCGGGCGCGGGTACGTCGCACCACCGCGCCGCAAGGGCCAGCGCGTGCCGCTGATCCTCAGTGGCGGCCTGACGCCGGAGAACGTCGCGGAGGCGATCTGGGTGGTCAGGCCCTTCGCCGTCGATGTCGCCAGCGGGGTCGAGTCGGCACCCGGCTACAAGGACGGCGAGCGCATGCGCGCCTTCGCCGAAGCGGTTGCCGCCACCGCAGAGGCTGATGAGGCTGATGAGGCTGACCGGGCTGACGGGGCTGACGGGGCTGACGGGGCTGATGGGGGCGACCAGTCCGCTGAGGGCGACCAGCCTGCCGCCCCGATCGAGCGCGCCGGTGTTGCTGCCGTGGAGGGCCCCTGCTCCCGCGAAGAAAGCGATAATGATTCTCATTATCACGATGCTCCGGAGCGAGCGGCCGGTCCGGGGCGAGCGGCCGGTCCGGGGCGAGCGGCCGACGTGGCATGAGCCCCACCGTGGAGCATCGCTTCGGCCCCTATGGCGGTCAGTACGTGCCCGAGACGCTGATGCCGGCGCTGACCGAGCTCGAGGAGGCGTGGGTCGACGCCTGGGCCGATCCTGAGTTCCGTGGGCGCTTTGCCGAGCTGCTGCACAACTACGTTGGGCGCCCGTCGCCGCTGTACCTGGCCGAGCGGATCAGCGCCGAGGTCGGCCACCCGGTCTACCTCAAGCGCGAGGACCTCAACCACACCGGGGCGCACAAGATCAACAACGGCCTCGGGCAGGCGCTGCTCGCCAAGCGCATGGGCAAGACACGCATCATCGCCGAGACCGGCGCCGGTCAGCACGGCGTCGCCACCGCCACCGCGTGCGCCCTGCTCGACCTCGAGTGCGTCGTCTATATGGGCACCGAGGACATCCGCCGGCAGATGCCCAACGTCCAGCGCATGGAGCTGCTCGGGGCCCGGGTCGTCGCGGTCGAGGCCGGCGCTCGGACGCTGAAGGAGGCCGTCTCGGCGGCGATTCGCGACTGGGTCACGAATGTCGGCGACACTCACTACATCCTCGGCACGGCCGCCGGACCGGCGCCCTATCCGGCGATCGTGCGCGACCTGCAGCGGATCATCGGCGACGAGGCTCGCGCCCAGATCCTGGAGCAGGCCGGGCGCCTGCCCGAGCGCGTGATCGCCTGCGTCGGCGGCGGTTCCAACGCGATCGGCATCTTCACTCCGTTCATCGACGATCCCGAGGTCAAGCTGTTCGGCGTCGAACCCGCGGGGGAGGGGATCGAGACCGGCCGTCACGGGGCGCCGCTCACGGCCGCAGGACGTCCCGGGGTTCTGCACGGCTCCTACTCGGCGATCATGCAGGACGAGGACGGCCAGATCCTCGAGGCGCACTCAATCTCGGCCGGCCTGGACTATCCCGGCAGCGGGCCCGAGCACGCCTGGCTGCGCGACCAGGGTCGTGCCACCTACCTCGCGATCACCGACCAGCAGGCGCTCGACGCGTTCGCCCTGGTGGCGCGGCTCGAGGGCATCATCCCGGCGCTCGAGAGCGCGCACGCACTGGCCTGGACGATGGCCAACCGCGACAGCGAGCTCGACCTCGTGTGCCTCTCCGGGCGCGGCGACAAGGACCTCGCCGAGGCGCTGCGCAAGCTCGGCCACAGCTCAGAGCATGACGGCGTCGCCGCAGGCCACGGCGGATGAGCGTGGCCGTCACCGGTGCCGAGCGCATCGCCGAGGCGTTTGAATCCGCGCGCGCCGAGGGCCGCCGCGCGGCCCTGATGCCCTACCTGATGGCCGGCTATCCCGACCTCGACCGCTCGCGTGAGATCGCTCGGGCCTACGTCGACGGCGGTGCCGATCTGATCGAGCTCGGGATCCCGTTCTCCGATCCGCTCGCCGACGGCCCCGTGATCCACGCCGCCGATGTGGCCGCGCTCGCGGCCGGCGTCAAGATGGAGGATGCGCTCGGTGTCGCGCGGCAGGTCGCCAACGAAATTCCGGTCGTCGTCATGTGTTACGTCAACGTGATCCTCGCGCGCGGACTCGAGCGCTTTGCCGACATGCTGCTGGCCGTCGGCGCCAGCGGTCTGATCGTGCCCGACCTGCCGCTCGAGGAGGCCCCGGCAACGCTCGCGGCGCTCGACGCGCGCGGGGTCGCCCTGGTGCCGCTGGTCGCGCCGACCACACCCGACGCACGCCTCGCGCAGATCGGCGCCTGCGCCCGCGGCTTTCTCTACGCCGTCTCGGTCACCGGCACCACCGGCGAGCGCGCCGCCAACGATGGCGCCCTGCCGGGCATCCTCGCGCGTGCCCGTGCGCACACAGACGTACCGGTGGCCGTCGGCTTCGGCATCGGCACGCCCGAGCAGGCGACGGCGGCCGCACAGGCCGGTGCCGACGGCGTGATCGTCGGCAGCCGGCTGGTGCGCGCTGCCGGCGAGGCCGAGGCTCCGGCCGACGAGGTCCGCGCGCTGGTCAGCGCCTTCGCCGCCGCGCTGGCAGCCTAGAACGGCTAGGATTCCCGCCGATGGCAATCGTGATCACCGGAACTTTTGGGCTCGTCGTTTGGATCGTCCTGTGGGCGCTCAACGTCTCGGGCTTTGACGCGCTCCTGATCGGGATCGTCCTGGTTCTGGTAGTCACGGCGGCTCGCAACGTCGCGCCCCACCTGAGCCGGAAAGACCACTAGTGCCGATTCGTTCCCGGGCGCTCGCCAGCTCGGGCGTCGCTTGCCTTGCAGCCTTGGCGATCGCCGGCTGTGGCACCACCGGCTCCGGCTCGAGTTCCTCCTCGAGCCCGGTGACGGTCAGCGGTGGCACGCTCTCGATCTATCTCAGCGAGCCGCATGACCTGCGCACCGACGCGGCGGCCCAGGACATCGTGCGCGCCGAGCAGATGGCGTTCGCCGCGCACCGCAGCGAGGTCAGCGACTACAAGCTGCAGCTCGAGCCGGTGGGCGCCAAGACGGTGACCGACAACGCTCGCTCAGCCATCGTCGACCCGACGACGATCGCCTACGTCGGGGAGATCGCCCCGGGAGCATCCGACGACACCGCCGGAATCACCAACGCGCTGGGCCTGCTGCAGGTCAGCCCGACCGACAACGCGCTCGAACTGAGCGACGTCACACCGGCGGTATCCGGTGGGCCGAAGAGCTTCTTCGAATCGTGGTCGACCTATGGGCGCACATTCGCCCGGGTCGTGCCAAGCGGCTCCGAGGAGGCCAAGGCGCTGGTCGCTGAGATGAAGGCGTCCGGCGTGACGAGGCTCGACATGGCTGACGACGGCAGCGTTTACGGTCGGGCAATCGCCGACGCGGTTCGAAGCGACGCGCGCGCCGCGGGCCTGACGATCGACGACAACGTCAGTGAAGCCGTCAACGGCTACTTCTATGGCGTCAAGTCACCGGCCGCCGCCGCCAAGTTCTTCAACCACATCGCGAGCGTGGCCCCCACCGCCAAGCTGTTCGGGCCTTCGTCGCTCAACAGCAGCGCATTCACCTCGGCGCTCTCCGCGTCCGTCCACAACCTCTACGTCTCGATCCCGGGCTTCATGCCCAAGGATCTGCCGACGGCGGGGAAGTCCTTCGTCTCCGCCTTCAAGCGCGCCTCCGGGCATGCGCCCAACGTCGAGGCGATCTTCGGCTATGAGGCGATGGCTGCGCTGCTGAGCGCGCTCAAGGCCGAGGGCAAGAAGGCCAATGACCGCACAGACGTCGTCACCGCCTTCATGAAGCAGCACGTCGCGGGGTCGGTGCTCGGCAACTACTCGTTCCCCAGCGCCGGCAACACCAGCCTCAACGCCTTCGTGTTCGCGCGGATGCGCGGCGGCAAGCTGGTGCCGTTCGCAGCTGCCCCGCAGAGCTGAGCCGGGAGCCACTAGCCTCCAGCGATGAGGAGGCTGATGGTGCGTCTGCGGAATCTGCTCATACGGGTGCTTGCGCCGGCAGCGCTCTGCACGCTGGTGATCGCGGCCTGCGGCTCGCAGCATCCGCCGCAGGCAAAGACCACCAAGGCGACCAAGTCGCCGGCGCGCAACCACACCGTCCGGATCTACTCCAGCCTGCCGGAGCAGGGCCTCGAGCGGTCACAGGCGCTGCAGATCGAGCACGGGATCAGGCTCGCAATGCCCCCGGCGAAGCACTTGGTGAACGGATTCCGCGTCATATATAGGGCGCTTTCGGATTCACCCGGACCTGTTTCGCGCCACCACAGCAGCTGGAGCCCCGCCGGCACCGTGAGAAACGCGGGGCTCGCGGCGCGAGATGCGGAGACCGTCGCATACATCGGGGATCTCAACTCGGGCGCGACCGAACTGTCGCTGCCGATCCTCAACCAGGCCGGAATCGTGCAGATCACTCCCGGCAGCGGCTACCCAGGGCTGACCGACGCCTACAGCGCCAAGTACGGCATTACCCAGCTCAACGAGCCTGCCAAGTACTACCCGCAGTCCCCGCGCAACCTGCTGCGGCTGATCCCGAGCGACATCGTGCAGGCCTCGGCTGCGCTCTCGCTGTTGCACAAGAGCGGCTGTCAGACCTTTGCCGCCTGGCAGTTCGGCGGCGGTCCCGAGGCGACAGCGCTGCTGAGCGCGGTGGTGAAGACCGCGCCGCTATATGCGATGAAGTACGTGGGTACGCCGAAGCTCCCGGCCAATACCAGAGCCGCGTACGTCACCTACACCGGGACGACGCTGAAGCCACTCAATCTTCGGTGTGCGGTGCTGGTCGGGCACCCGACCGCCGCCGCGGAGCTGCTCACCACCGAGTTGCGTGAGCAGCTCGGCACCTCGCTACCGATCGTCGGCACCGACGGTTTCTGCACATCGGGCTGGGTGCGCGGGATCCAGAAGGCCTACGTCAAGACCGTCGCTCCCGGCCTCTACTGCATGACCCCCGTGCTGCCGATCGGCGAATACGCGGGGAGCACCGGCTTCATCGCAAAGTTCCGCCGCGCCTACCATCGGCGTCCCACCGCATACAGCTATTACGGCTATGAGTCGGCCGACTGGGTCCTGAGAGCGCTCCACGAGGTCGCAAAGGGTGACGACACGCGCCGGCAGGTTCTCCTCGGACTGCTTCAGGAGTTCGTCCCCGACAGGCTCGCGCCGTCGTTCACGTTTGACAACGCCAACGGTGACGTCGAGTCGAACCACTACGGGGTGGATATCTTCAACGCCAAGGGATCGCCCCAGCACTACCAGACCGTGAATGTGCCCGCGACGTACTTGCTCCCGTCCGCCGGATGAGCCATCCTTGCGTCCAAATGCTCATACCCAGGGAGCATGAGCGGTGTGTGTCTGCTGCGTTAAGGCGAAGGTACGCACAAAAAACCATATACACAGGGCCATGCCTAAGAGCTAGGCTGCCCCGTTAAATTCTGCGTTCGGCACTGCCGAATGCAGGCCAAGTTGGAATCAAACAAAGAGGGGATGTATGCGTCGCATTTCTAAGGCCGGGACCGCCCGGATGGCGGTCGCGGCTGCAGTCGTAGTTGCCGCTTCCGTCGGCACGGTCGCGAGCTCGTCGGCCAAGACAGCCAGGGCCGCAGCCGGTAGCACGGTGGACTTCTACTCGAGCCTGCCGACGGTTGGCTCGTCGTCCGCGCAGACGATTCCGGCACAGAACGGAATCAAGCTGGCGCTCGCGCAGGCCCACGACAAGGCCGGTAGCTACACGATCAAGTACACGCCGCTGAACGACGCCACCGCGTCGGCCGGTCAGTGGACGCCGGCGCAGACCAGCGCTGACGCCCGCAAGGCGGCCACCGATTCAAGCGCCGTCTACTACATGGGCGAGTTCAACTCGGGTGCGTCCGAGGTCTCGATGCCGATCCTCAACAGGGCAGGCATCGCCCAGGACAGCCCCGCCAACACCTACGTCGGCCTGACGGCCTCACTGAAGGGCGTGACCGCCAAGGGTGAGCCCGGCACGTACTTCCCGACCGGGAAGCGCACCTACACCCGCATCGTGCCGCTGGACACGATCCAGGGCGCGGCGGATCTGGACGCACTCAAGGGCGCGGGCTGCAAGAAGCTCGCGATCTTCGACGATACGCAGGCATACGGCGCCGGCCTTGAGGCGGTGCTGAAGGCCACGGCCAGCAAGTACGGCATCCAGGTCGTTTCCGTGCAGGCCAACGCCACGCCGCAGTCGGACTACAGCTCGGTCGCACAGCAGTTCGCATCCGCGGGCGCGCAGTGCGTCGAGGTGAGCGCGACGACCGCCAGCGTCGGCGGCACCGCTCTTGTCACCGCCATTCACACGGCGCTGCCAAAGGCGACGGTCCTCGGACCCGACGGTATGTGCACGTCGGCCTGGGTCACCGACGAGAAGGTGCTCTGCACGGTCGCAACACTGGACATGAAGGCATACCCGGGCGGCGTGAAGTTCCTCGCCGCCTACAAGAAGATGTTTGGCACTGCAAACCCCGATCCGTACTCGATCTACGGCTACGAGTCGGCTGAGCTCGGCCTTCACGCGCTCTCGGAGGTCAAGGCCGGTCTGACGGGTTCAGCTCTGCGGGCAGCAGTTGTCAAGGCGCTGTTCGCTACCAAGAACCTGAGCTCGGTGCTCGGTAAGTTCAGCATCAACTCCGCTGGTGACACCACGCTCACCTCATACGGGCTCTACAAGCTGGCGCCCGGTACGACCAAGGCGGACACGCTGACGTTCGACAAGACGCTGCATCCGACCGCGTACCTGCACGCATCCTGAGGCTGCGGTCAACGTAAAGAACCTGGGGCGGGCGCTCAACGCGTCCGCCCCACTCTTTCAAACAGACTTCTTTGTCAGCAATCACCACAGCCCAGACGGTGCGCAATCGCGCTGCTGGGCCGCTGCAGTTCCTGCGTCAGCGCATCGGGTCCTGGGGCCTGATCATCGCCCTGGCGGCGCTGCCGGTCTACTACACGATCCATGACCTGACCGCTGGCTACCAGGCGGGCCTGACCAACAGTGGTCATCCGATCATCCACCATGACCTCTCGATCATTGGCGTCAACATCGTCGAGGGGCTCTCCAGCGGTGCGGTCTGGGCACTGATCGCGATCGGCTACACGCTGGTCTACGGGATCATCGAGCTGATCAACTTCGCGCATGGCGACGTCTTCACGATGGGCTCGTTCGCCGGCGCCTCGATCTGGACCACGCTTGGTCTGACCGTCGCCACCGGCCCGCTCGGCCTGATCTTCGGGCTCGCGCTGACGCTGATCCTGACGATGCTGATCACCGGTTCGCTGAACGTGCTGATCGAGCGCGTCGCCTACAAGCCGCTGCGCAGGGCGCCCAAGCTTGCGCCGCTGATCACCGCGATCGGCTTCTCCTTTGTGCTGCAGAACGTAGGCCTGCTCTGGCAGGGTGGCAACCCCGTCGCGGTCGAGGATCTGACCAACGAAACGCACGTGCTCTTCAACATCTCGGGCGTTCCGATCTACAACCGCTACGTGCTCGCGATCGGGGTGTTGGTCCCGCTGGTGTTGGCGCTGAATTGGTTCGTGAACCGCACGTCCCCGGGTCGCGCGATGCGCGCCACGGCACAGGACCCCGAGGCCGCCAGGCTGATGGGCATCAACGTCAACAACACGATCTCCCTCGCGTTCATGCTGGGTGGGATGCTCGCCGGCGCGGCCGGAATCGTCTACGCGCTGTATGGCGCGAACATGTGGTACTTCCAGGGCTTCCAGGCTGGCCTTTACGCCTTCACCGCCGCCGTCATGGGCGGTATCGGAAATATCCGTGGCGCCGTGCTCGGCGGCCTGATCATCGGCATCGTCCAGCAGCTCTGCAATTACCGGCTCGGCACGGAGTGGACCGAGGCCGTGATCTTCGTTTACCTGATCGTCGTGATGGTGTTGCGGCCGCGTGGCCTGCTCGGCGAGGAGACGAGGGAGGCGGGATGAGTGAACTACAGGCACAGCTGAACGAGTGGCGCGAGTCCCTGCTCAGACGCGTGCCCGATGCCCCCAGGTGGCTCGGAGGCCGCTGGAACCGCGGCGGAATTCCGCTGCTGTTGGCGTTCCTGATCGTCTTCCCGCTGCTCTTCACCGCGGCGAGCGGTTTCCTCCAGGCGACGATCTACGCGCTTGCCTATGTTGTGATGGCGCTGGGGCTGAACATCGTGATCGGCTTCGCCGGCCTGCTCGACCTCGGCTACGTTGCGTTCTACGCCCTTGGCGCGTACGCGGTCGGCTGGTTGGGCTCGGGCTTCATCTCCGGCGCGAACATCAACGTCGCGGCGGGTCACACCAGCTCGTTCGGCATCCATCTGAACTTCATCCTGTTGCTGATCTGTGCGGCGATCGTCGCGTCGGTCGCCGGCATCATCATCGGCCTGCCGACGCTGCGTCTGCGGGGCGACTACATCGCGATCGTCACGCTCGCCTTCGGCGAGATCATCGGCACGTTGGTCACCAACGGCTCGAGTGTGGTCATTTTCGGCCAGCCGGCGACCGCCGGCAACCTGGGCATCTCATCGATCGACCCGCCCTACTTCCCGGGGATCGGCGACTTCGGTCTGCTCAACCTCAGACCGTGGTATTGGCTGATTCTCGCGATCGTCGTGATTTGCGTGTTCGTCGCCTACAGGTTGCGTGAGTCACGCCTTGGGCGTGCCTGGATCGCACTGCGCGAGGACGAGGTCGCTGCGGTCTCGATGGGCATCCCGCTGGTCAAGACGAAGCTGATGTCCTACGCGATCGGCGCCGCATTCGGCGGAATGTCGGGCGTGTTCCTGGCCTCATTCGACGGGACTGTGAACGCCTCGCAGTTCGAGTTCCAGTTCTCGATCTTCATCGTCTCGATGGTGGTCCTCGGTGGCATCGGCTCGATTCCGGGAGCAATCCTCGGCGCGCTCTCGATCTCCTACATCAACTTCTACCTGATCCCCGACGTGCTGAACACGGTCCCGCACACGTTCGGGCTCAACTTCGATCTGACCGATCTCAGTATCGGCATCTACGGCTTCCTGCTGGTGATCGTGATGGTGCTACGGCCCCAAGGGCTGTGGCCCGAGAAGCGTCGCAAACGCGAGCTCGCGGGCGAGGTTGCCCCTGAGCTCACCGAGATGGCCGAGCCGAGCTCTGGTGGAGTGACCGCCAGATGAACGCCGCTGACACCCCGGGAGCTCCGCCGCCGGCTTCGGTGGTGGACGCGATCATGAGCGTTGACAACGTAATGAAGATCTTCGGGGGTCTCACCGCCGTGGGTGGGGTTTCGCTCGAGATACCGCGGCGCTCGATCGTCTCGGTGATCGGGCCCAACGGCGCCGGCAAGACGACGCTCTTCAACATGCTGACCGGGCTCTACAAGCCCACCTCCGGTCAGATCCTGTTCGAGGGCGGCGTGGTCAGTCGCCTGCGCCCCGACAAGATCACAAAGCTCGGTGTTGCCCGTACCTTCCAGAACATCCGTTTGTTCGGGGCAATGACCGCGACCGAGAATGTGATGATCGGACGGCACGCGCGGATGACAGCGGGACTCGGTGGGTCGATCTTCCGCCCGCCATGGGTGCGCCGTGAGGAGAAGGACGTCGAGGCGCATGCGCGCGAGCTGCTCGCCTACGTCGGCCTCACGGGCGGGGCGGCGGACCGCATGTCGACCGAACTCTCTTACGGGGATCAGCGTCGCATCGAGATCGCGCGGGCGCTCGCCTCGGACCCGAAGCTTTTGTTGCTCGACGAGCCGACCGCCGGCATGAACCCGCAGGAATCCGACGCGCTGAAGCAGTTCCTGTTCAAGCTGCGCGACGAGCTCAACCTCACGATCCTGCTGATCGAGCACGACATGAAGGTCGTGATGGGCGTCTCCGAACACATCACCGTCATGGACCACGGCGTGAAGATCGCTGAGGGGGCGCCCGCCGACGTGCGCGCCAACCCGCTCGTGATCGAGGCCTACCTCGGCAAGCAGGAGGGGGACAGCAATGGCGCTGCTTGAGGTCACCGACATTCACGCCCACTACGGTGGCATCGAGGCTCTCAAGGGCATCTCGCTGAGCGTCGAGCAGGGCGAGGTCGTCACGCTGATCGGCTCAAACGGCGCCGGCAAGTCGACGACCCTGCGCGCGATAACAGGGCTCACCCCCGCATCGGCGGGCAGCATCGTGATCGACGGTGAGGACATCACGCGCGTGCCCGCGCATGAGATCGTCAGTCGCGGCATCGCACTCTCGCCCGAGGGCCGCCACTGCTTCTCGCGCATGACCGTGCGCGAGAACCTCGACCTTGGCGCGCACCGCCGCCGCCGCGATCCGGACATCGCGTCCGACCTCGAACGGATCTTCACGTTGTTCCCTCGGCTCAAGGAGCGCGAGAAGCAGAAGGCGGGCACGATGTCCGGCGGCGAGCAGCAGATGCTGGCGATGGGTCGCGCGCTGATGGCCCGCCCGAAGCTGCTGCTGCTTGACGAGCCGTCGATGGGCATCGCTCCGATCTTGGTGCAGCGCATCTACGAGACGATTGCCGAGATCAACCGGGGCGGCATGACGATCCTGCTGGTCGAGCAGAACGCCAACTACGCGCTCGACGTCTCCAAGCGCGGCTATGTGCTCGAAACCGGGCGCGTCGTGCTCGAGGGCGACTCGAGCAAGCTGCGTACCGATCCTGAAGTACAACGCGCATACCTGGGAGCGTGAGCGGTGGCGATCTTTGCTCTGATCGGCATGACGGGCCTGTGGCTGCTGTTCGCGTGGCTGCTGTCAGCAGCAATCGGTGCTTGGGTGGCCGAGCGTAAAGGCTACGGTGAGCGCGTCGGGCTGGCCTTCGGCCTGCTGCTGACGGTTGCCGGGCTGCTGATCGTGCTGCTCCTGCCCGGGCGACCGGGCTCGCGCTGGAAGCTCGAGGGCCCTCTGCCGAAACGCACCGCGCGGCGCTAGCCTCGGCGG
>DASZLT010000066.1:0-4428 GCA_035552235.1 Solirubrobacteraceae bacterium | reverse complement strand
AGCTCGTTCTCCCCCTCGGCCGGACAGTTGCTCGATGGTCTGGTCAACAAGCATGCCCTGACCCGGACCGTGCGCGACAGCGCATTGCTGCTCGACGTTGTGGCCGGGAGCGCACCCGGGGACCCCTACACGGCTCCCATTCCCACCCGCCCGTTCGTCGCCGAGGTCGGAGCGCAAGCGCCACCAGCTCGGATCATGCATGCGCTGGGGCCGCCGTTCCCGGGGACCGTCGATCCGCGCGTGCAGGCCGTTGCCGACCGTTGTGCCAAGGCACTGGAGGAGCTTGGGCACCACGTCGAGCCCGCTGCGCCACGGTTCGACCCCGAGGTCGTGCGCAGGTCGATTTCTGTGATCCACGCCGTCGATAACGCCTCGACTTTCGCGTGGCTTGGAAGCCTGCTCGGACGCGACCCGGACCCTGACGAGCTCGATCCGGTGACCTGGGACATGCTGCGCGAGGGACAGGCGCTCACGGCCGTGGAGCACGCGTCGGCGATCGACGACCTGCACGCGCAGTCGCGGCGGGCGGCCGCGGCGTTCAGTACCGCCGACGCCCTGCTATGTCCCACCCTCAACATCCTGCCGCCGCCGCCCGGCTCTCTGTCTGCGTCGCGAGGCAGCGTCGACGCGTTCTTCGACGTCGAGTTTGCCGCCACCGGATGGACGGCGACCGCAAATGCCTTCGGCTGGGCCGCGATCTCGCTGCCGCTCGGGGAGGTCGACGGCCTGCCTGTGGGTGTGCAACTGCTCGCCCCCGATGAGGCGGTTCTGCTCCACTTAGCCGGTCAGCTGGAGGTCGCGCTTTCCTGGGCACAGCGCCGGCCACCGGCCTATTCCTGAAGGCGCCTAACGGTGTTCACGGATTGGTCGGGTCGGCGCGCGACAGCTGCCAAGCCGAGAACGCGTTCTGGATCGGCGCCTTCTACGTCGCTGACCGCGGGGCGCAAACGTCCGATGCCAGGCGCTGGTGTCTGCGGTCGGCTGACCGTTGTTGTGTGTCGTCCGAAACGCTCGTCTGGTCAGGCTGAGTTTGTGCTGACGCGCGTGGGCGATGTGACATTCGCGTGGTGGGCGGGGATAGACGCCTCCCTGCGGCTCCTTAGCTGGGCGTTTGTGGCGGCGACTGCCTGGGCGCGAGTGTTGACGCCGAGGTGGGCGTAGATCGCCTCGAAGTGTTTTTCAATGGTCCGTCGGCTGAGGATCAACGTGTCGGCGATCTGCTGGGCGCTGAGGCCACGTACCGCGAGTTCTAGGACTTCGCTTTGGCGGGTGGTCAGTCCCAGTTGTCGCAGGGCTGCGGCGTCGAGGTATAGGCCGCGGGCGATGTGCAGGGCGTCGAGCTCGGGATGGGCGTCTGGTACTCGCCGCACTGCGAATTGCTGATCCAGCTGCAGACGTTCGCCGGCGCGGGCTCCGAGCGCCTGCTCGGCGCCCTCGCTTGCCCACGCGACGACGTCGTGGTTGTCGACGAGCACGATCCAGCGGTCGTCGTCGGCTCGCAGCCCCGCGAGGACCGCGCGGGTGAGCGCGAGTTGGTGCAGGCGCTCGAGCGTCGCAGCGAAGTGCGGGCGCAGCAGCTCCAGCATCAGCTTGTCGGCTTGGGAGAAGTCGCGGTGGTGGCGCGCAAGGCTCAGCCCGACGAACTGGCGCGCGCCCCCGAGGCTATGCTCAACGTTAGGCAGCTGCACGCCGAGCTGGTACTCAAGCGAAATCCGGCGGTAGATCTCGTGGTAGAGCTCGGTGCGGTGCAGCTGCCGGCTGGTGATGTGCTCGGAGAGCTTTTGCACGGTCAGGTCTCCGGCGAGCGCGCGGACTATCAGGGGGTTCTGGTGGCCGAGCCGGGCGAGCGTTTGGGGTCCTCCGTCGAACACCACGTCGTCTGGGTTGGCGACCACGATCGCGTCTGCGGTCTCGAGATCGATCGCGTTATACCCGCAGTGCTCGCATGGGATCAGCTCGCGCATCACGTCGGTGACGCGAGCCGGGAACTGCTCGAGCTCGCGCAGCTCCGCGAGCTCTGCACTCAGACGCAGTGCCTGGGTCATTTGCCCGCTTGTCAGTGAAGCGCTCAATCCCAGCCCCCGAAGTTGCGTAATTCTACGCATTGCGAGGTAACCCCTCGGCGTCGTAGATTGGGGCGCGTGTGGGCAACCGGGGGCAACCGCCGTAAGCTCGATCTGCGCTCGCTGGCGCGCCTGGGTCGGTGCAGGCTGTCTCGCGCGGCTTGCGTTATTGGTGCGCCGCGGGGGTGTGCGGGCTGCTGCCGGCCGCGGCGGGGGCGACTACCGACTCCGGGGACCTACAGCTTCCAGGTCCTTGCGGCGTGAGCGCCGTGACGATCGCGGCGACCGGCGGATCGGGCAGCAGCTACGGCGGGGTCACCGGCTTGAGTTGCTCGTCCGGTTTGCCTGCGGGCAGCACGGCGCTCACCAGCGGCGGTCAGCACACGCTGACGCTGCCGGTATCGAAGGCCGGTAAGGCGCTCCTGATCGCCGCGCGCGAGGCCGACCGGCTGCAGCGCAAGCGCCAACCGCGCGGGCGCAACCCGCCGAAGCTGGCGCTGAACATCGTCTTCAGCCTCAAACCAAAGCTGATGCCCAAAGGAGGACTCGGTGACAAGCAGGAGTGGTGACATGAACGAGTCGCGCTCCATACGCAACCAAGCACAGGCCGGTGTCGGCCAGCAACAAAGATCGCGATTTTTGGGGTTCTCGTGTCTGCTGGTGGTGATGCTGGCGCTCGTCGGCGCGAGCGGGGCTGCGGCGGCCGGTACGGCCAACAAGGCCTCGCTCAAGGTCGCGGTTCCAGCGAACGCGGCCCAGGCCACGACGGTTACCGTCACGTTGAGCGGACAGGCGGGTAAGTACAACGCGGTTGCGGTCTACAACTACGGCATTGCGTGCCCGGCCAAGGTTCCAACGACCTACAACTCAAAGGCCGTCAAGCGCAGCCACAGGTTCAAGGTCACCCTGTCGATCGAGTCTGCCAACGCAGGCGCTCACCGCGCATGCGTATACCTGTACAACAGCGCTCATCCCACGGAAGCGACATCCACAGGAGCAGGACCTTCCAGGTCACCTAGCGGGTAAGACCGACGGCTCGGACGGCCCAAGCTTCTCGGGGAGCACCTGCGCCCCACAGTGCGAATCGGGCACTTGCTTATGCCTCATGGCCGTGGCGGCGGGAACGATGAACATCTCGGAAGACAACCATTCAAAGGAGGACGTGAAATGACAATTACGGTGCGTAAGGCGGCTGCAGGTTTGGCCGCGGCTTGTGCTTTGACGCTGGCTGGTGCTGCGCCGGCGTTGGCGAGCCCGGTGAATGCGCCGACCTCGTTGACGGGGAGCTTCTTCGGCTGCTCCAACGGTGACAGCGGGACGTTCGTCACCAACAGCGGGAACTCGCATGCGCCGACCACCTGGAATTCGGCGAACCTGACGTTCTCGTCGGGGGGCACGGGCGTGTTCATCCCCACCGCTCAAGCCCTATCGGTCAACGGGAGTCCAGAACCCCCTGTGACCAAGGGCTCCACCTCTGGATCAGTGACCTGCTCGATCTCCGCAAGCGCGGGCGGGTTCACCCTGACTGGGACGGTCACCGGAAACATCGTGACGACCGGCTGATCGGCTGATCACCAACTCAAGATCAGCCGCGACCAAGGGGAAGGGGGTGCCGAATGAGGCCCCCTGTCCCCTTTGTCGCCATGGCCAACGCGTCGACGCGATTCTCAGGGACGCATAGCTGCCGCTGCCGACAGTTCCCGTGGCGGACGGTGGTTGGGGTGGTCAGTCCGTCTGAGGCCGCCCGGCGAAGTCGTCGAGCACATCCTGTCCGCGGCGCAATCCCCTGGCAGGACGCGCTGGGTGCAGCGAGAGCCGCACGTGAGGAGGACAGATTGCGTGTCGCTGAAGCCGAGGCACGCGCTGCGCAAGGAGACTTTGGCTGGCAACTAGAACCGGCCGATCAGAACTTCGTTATCGACGCAGAGCTTTGGGCTCACGCAAGACTCGGCTGAGTCTTTGCTGAGATCAGCGCGCCGATTGCCTGGCACGCGTCTTCCGCGCAGCGCAGTGCTGAACGCTTCCCCTTTAATCGAATATCAAAGGGTCGACTCCCCGCCGAGCGCGGCGAAGCTGGCCCCTTCCGCCGCGCCGAGCCAGACTTCCGCAAGCACGAGCCTGAGCTGTGTCGCCGGGCACGAACTCGCGATCGGACAGTTCTGCTCTGGGCCGCCGGCCGACTGAAGCAGCAGTCCCGGCGACGCCGCTGGTGCGTGTGACGAGGCGGAAGTGATTGATCGGGAGGGTATGACCCGGTTATACTCCGGGTCATGAAGACCGCTATCTCGCTTCCAGACGAAACTTTCACCCGCGTCGAGCAGGCAGCGAAACTGCTCGGCGTGTCGCGCAGCGAGTTCTTTGCCCG
>DASZLT010000065.1:0-16148 GCA_035552235.1 Solirubrobacteraceae bacterium | reverse complement strand
GGTGCTGTCCGGAACCCGCGCCCACTCGCTGGGCCACCCGGTGACGCTGAGCTTCGCCCTCAAGCGCGGTCAGACGATCAAGCTCGTCGCCGTCAGAACCTGATCGGCCGACTCGCGTTCGCGTACGCGCGTGAAGTGCAGGTTGCGGTCCTCGACCGGCCCACGCAGCACACGGGCATCGGTTTTGAAGCTCATCCCCAGCTCCCAGGGCGAGTGCATGCCCTGGCGCGGGAGCTCGTGAATCGAGCGCTGCACATAGCCGGCCTTGAAGTCGAGCAGCGGCCGCGTAGGCATGTTCGGGTAGGGCAGCTCAACCACACAGGTGTCGGCCGCGAGCACGTCCATGTGCGCAAGCAGCCGGCAGAAGTGCTCGCATACCAGGCCGACCTTCAGCGTCCACGAGGCGTTCGTGTAGCCGATCAGAAACGCCAGGTTGGGGACGCCGTCGAGCATCATCCCGCGGAACGCGATCTTCTTGCTGAGGTCCACCCGCTGGCCGTCGACGTCCATCTCGATCGCGCCGAAGGCCTGCAGACGCAGGCCGGTGGCGGTCACGATGATGTCGGCCTCGAGCTCCTCGCCCGAGGCCAACAGCACGCCCTTGGGCGTGAAGGTGTCGATCCGGTCGCTGACGACCGATGCCTTGCCCTCGCGGATCGAGCGGAACAGGTCGCCGCTGGGAACGAAGCAGAGCCGCTGGTCCCACGGGTCGTAGCGCGGCTTGAAATGCAGGTCGACGGGATAGCCGTCCGGCAGCTGCTTGATCGTGAGCCCGCGGATCAGCTTGCGCGCCTGGCGCGGGAAGCGCTGGCAGAACTTGTAGAGCCCCGTCTGCAGCATGATGTTCTTGCGCCGGGTCCAGGCGTAGCCGCGCTCGGGGCCGAGCCACTGCTGCAGCTTGATCGCCAGCGGGTCCTTGCGCGGCAGCGACATGATGTAGCTCGGCGAGCGCTGCAGCATCGTCACGTGAGCAGCCGTCTGAGCCATCGCGGGCACCACCGTGACGGCCGTCGCCCCGCTGCCGATCACGACCACGCGCTTGCCCTCGTATTCGAGGTCCGTCGGCCACTTCTGTGGGTGCACAACGCGCCCCGTGAAGTTCTGCAGCCCCGGCAGCTCCGGCAGGTAGCCGGCGTCGTAGCGGAAGTAGCCGGTCCCGGCGAAGACCCAGTCAGCGCTCATCCGCAGCGGCAGCGCACCCGTTCGCTCGATGGTCGCAAACCAGCAGGCGTCTGCAGAGGACCAGGAGAGCGAGGCCACGCGATGGCCCGTGCGAATGTGCTGGTCGATGCCGTTCTCGCGCGCGGCCTCGTGGATGTACTCCAGGATCTCGGCGCCATCGGCGATCGCGTTCTCACTCACCCAGGGCTTGAATTCGAATCCGAACGTGTGCAGGTCGGAGTCGGAGCGGATGCCCGGGAAGCGGAACAGGTCCCAGGTCCCGCCGCTGCTGTCGCGCGCCTCGAGGATCCTGAAGCTGCGCTGCCGCTGGTGCTGCTGCAGGTAGTAGGCGCACCCGATCCCTGAGATCCCGGCGCCGATGATCAGCACGTCTACGTGCTCGACCGCCTCCGAAGTGGTCGTCGCTGCCATGTGCATGTTTTAGCGCGCGAGTGAAACGAGCCGCGCTGCCGCCGCCGCGATCACCTCGGGACGCTTGCAGAAGGCGAAGCGGACGAGCGTCGCGCCTGCGTCCACGTCGTCGTAGAAGACGCTCGTGGGGATCGCGACCACGCCACAGCGCCCGGGCAGCTGTGCGCAGAACCCGACCGCCTCGGTGCCGACGTCGGCGTTGATGAAGTAGGTGCCGGCCGGCATGAGCGCCCTCCAACCCGCTGCCTGAATCGCGGAGGCGAGCGCGTCACGGTTGGCGCGTAACTCAGCGCGCAGAGCCTGCAGCGGTTCGGGCCCCAGCATCAGGGCAGCCGCGGAGGCGTGCTGCAGCGGTGTGCCGCCGGCGAAGGTCAGGAACTGCTTGACGGTGCGCACCGACGTGACAAGCTCCGCCGGGCCCGAGCACCAGCCGATCTTCCAACCGGTGAAGCTGAACGACTTGCCGACGCTGGAGATCGTCAGCGTCCGCTCTGCCATCCCGGGCAGCGTCGCCAACGGGATGTGATCGCCTTCGTAGACCAGGTGCTCGTAGACCTCGTCGGTCACGCATACCAGGTCGTGCTCGATGCAGACATCAGCGACCGCCTGCAGCTCGGCGCGGCCGAAGACCCGCCCGGTCGGGTTGTGCGGTGAGTTCCAGAGCAGCACCCGCGCCCGCCCGTTGCTGCGCTCGACCGCGGCACGCAGCTGCTCCGGGTCGAGCGCGAAATCCGGCGGGCGCAGCGTGACCACGCGCTTGTAGGCGCCTGCAAAAGCAATGCAGGCGCCGTATGAGTCGTAATAGGGCTCGAACACGATCACCTCGTCGCCGGGATTGCAGATCCCCAGCACCGACGCGGCGATCGCCTCGGTCGCGCCAAAGGTGATCAGCACGTCCTCGGGCTCGAGGCCGTAGTGGTCGCGCTGGTGACTGCGCACCGCATCGCGCAGTGCGGGCACGCCCGGCAGCGGCGCGTACTGGTTGGCGCCCGATTGCAGCGCGGCGACCGCCGCCTCGATCACGGCGTGCGGGCCGTCGCTGTCGGGGAAGCCCTGGCCGAGGTTGATCGCGCCGGTGCGCTCGGCCAGCGCCGTCATCTCGGTGAAGATCGTGGTGCCGAGCCCCGCGAGCCGTCCCGCTGCGTGCTGCATCAACGGCAGCCCACGCAGACGCCCTTCAGCACCACCTCATGCTCCTTGGCCTCGAAGCCCAAGCGGCTCTCCAGTGCGTCGATCGCGCGCTCGAGCGCGTCGTCATCGAACGGGACGAGCAGACCGCATTTGTCGCAGACGAAGTGATGATGGTGATGGTCGTGCTGCTGGAGCGGAGCGCGCTCGTAGCGCGCGACGCCGTCTCCGACATCCACGCGGGCGATCAATCGCAGGTCCTGCAGCACCTCGACTCCGCGGTAGACGCTGGCGATGCCCACCGGTCTGCTGACAACGCCGTCCTTGAGCCAGGCGCTGAGCCGCTTGTCGATCTCTTGGACGGTCAACGCGCAGTCCTCACGCGCGAACAGCTCGATCAGCACGTCGCGCGCACCGCCTCGCCGGTGCCCGGCTCGGCGGATCCGGTTGCGGGAGCTGTCGGCCCACACCTGCTGCTCGCGGCTCAACTCGCCCGAGCCACCGAGCGCAGAATTCGAGACGATCTTCGCGCGCTTCACCGGGCCGCGCGGCCCGCGTACACGACGTTCGTACTCCTGGCGGGCGAGGTACAGCTCGGCGGGGCCCTTCGGGGACCATGACCCGAGCACGTAGATCTCTTCCTCCCCGGCATCGTTGACTCGGCGAGTGCCCTCCCTGATCTTCTCCTGATCGGCTGCCATGGGGGGACCATACCCTTATCAGGAGCAAAATGATAATGAGAATCAGAATCATTATCGTTAGTGTTCGTGGCATGGATGTACCCACTCCTACCAACGCTCGGCGCGCTTGCGGACTTGGCACGCTGACGCTGACCGGCCTGCTGATCCTGGCCGTGGCCGCTCACAGCGCCGGCGCGACCGCGGCCTCACACGCCAAGCCGACCGCCGCACCGATCACGGCTGTCGGCGCCGAAAACCAGTACGCGAACGTGATCTCACAGATCGGCGGCAAATACGTGGCCGTGACGGCGATCATGAGCAACCCGAACACCGACCCACACACCTTCGAAGCAAGCCCCGGTGTCGCCCAGACCGTCAGCGCCGCGAGGCTGATCGTCCAGAACGGTGTCGGCTACGACTCGTTCATGAACAAGATCGAGTCGGCCACGTCGAGCTCATCACGCAAGATCATCGACGTGCAGACGCTGCTCGGGCTGCCCGACAGCACCAGGAACCCGCACCTCTGGTATGCCCCGACGACGATGCCGAAGGTGGCGGCGCGGCTCGTCACCGACCTCAGCGCGCTCGAGCCCGCGCACGCCGCCTACTTCAGGGCCAACGCGGCGCGCTTCGACACAGCGCTCCAGCCCTGGCTGACAGCGCTCAGGAGCTTCAAGAAGCAGCACCCCGGCGCGCCGGTGGCCACGACCGAGCCGGTGGGCGACTACATGCTCGTGGCGGCAGGCACACACAACCTGACACCCTGGAACCTGCAGGCCGACGTCATGAACGGGGTAGATCCTGCGCCCCAGGACGTGACCCTCGAGGACAACCTGCTCAAGCACCACGTCAAGGTGTTTCTCTACAACCAGCAGGTGACCGACACGCTCACGCAGTCGTTTCTGAAGCTGGCGGCGAACAACCACGTGCCGGTCGTCGGTGTGTACGAGACGATGCCGCTTGGATATAGCTACCAGTCATGGATGCTCGCCGAAGTGCAGGCGCTCAACCGCGCCGTGACGACCGGCAAGTCGACAACGAAGCTGTGAGAGCGGTGACCCTACAGTCCGCCGGGAGCGAGGCGACGACGAGCTCGAACGCGACGGCGCTCGAGCTCTCCGGCGTAACTGTCGACCTCGGTGGGCGGCGGATCCTCGACGAGGTCGGCTTCACGCTGGCGCCCGGCGAGCTCACAGGGCTGATCGGGTCAAACGGCGCCGGCAAGACGACGCTGCTGCGCGTGATCCTCGGTCTGCTCACGCCGACGCGCGGAACGGTGACGGTACCCGAGGGTCCCGGCGGCACCGGCGGCACCGGCGGCACCGGCGTCGGATATGTACCGCAGAAGTTCATGCTCGACCCTGACATGCCGCTGCGCGGCCGCGACCTGGTCGCACTCGGGATCGACGGGCATCGGCTGGGGCTGCCGCGGCCCTCACGCGCGCGCCGGGAGCTCGTGCAGGAGATGCTCGCAGCCGTCGACGCCGTGCCCTTCGCAGACGCCCGGGTCGGGCGTCTGTCTGGGGGCGAGCAGCAGCGAATCCTGATTGCGCATGCGCTGATCAGCAGACCGAAACTGCTGCTGCTCGACGAGCCACTTGCCAATCTGGACCTGCGCAGCGCACGCGAGGTCGTGTCGCTGCTCGCCCGGATCGCAAGCGAGCAGCAGATCGCCGTCCTGATCTCCGCGCACGAGATGAACGCGCTGTTGCCGGTGATGGATCGCGTCGTCTACCTGGCCGACGGGCGCGCCGCCTGCGGCACGACGGACGAGGTCGTCCGCTCAGACGTGCTCTCACGCCTCTATCGCCACCGGGTGGAGGTGTTGCGCGTGAACGGGCGGGTGATCGTCGTGGCGGGCGACAGCGACGACGCCGAGCCCACGCACCCCCATCACCACGATCACCAGATCGACCTCTTCTAGGCCCTCTAGAGCATGCAAGCCGTGTGGCACGCAATCGTGGAGCCCGGATTCTTTGCCAGCTCGCAGGTGCAGCTGGCAGCGACCATCGGCGGCGTGGTCGCAATCGTTACCGCCGGAGTCGGCGTCTTCACGGTGATGCGCGGTCAGTCATTCGCGGGCGAGGCGCTCGGCGACATCGGCGCTGCCGGTGGTTCGAGCGCGTACCTGGTCGGTGCGGCGCCGCTCTGGGGCTTCGTCGCCAGCTCAATCGTGGCGGCCGGTGCGATGGAGCTCGTCGGCATCCAACGCACGCGCGGGCGTGATCTCGCAACCGGCATCGTGCTCGGCGTCGGCTTCGGCCTCACCGCGCTGTTCCTCTACCTGACCACCACCGCCAGCAGCGCGACGGGCGCCCCGATCGTGATCCTGTTCGGCTCGCTCTTCGGGATCTCCTCATCGAGCCTCCCCCTGGTGCTCGCACTGAGCGCTGTAACCGCCGGAATCCTGATCGTGCTCTACCGGCCGCTGATGCTCGTGAGCGTGAGCCCCGAGCTGGCCGCGGCGCGCGGCATCCCCGTGCGGCCCGTCGGCGTCGCGTACCTGATCGCATTGGCGCTGGCCGTGGCGCTGGCAGCCGACACGATCGGCGCGATCCTCTCCACCGCGCTGCTCGTGGGACCCGCGGCGACCGCGCTGCGGGTGACGACCCGCCCGCACCGAGCGCTGCTGGTCGCCGCCGGGATCGCGCTGGCCTGCACCTGGCTCGGCATCCTGCTCGCCTACGACAGCTACTACTGGCCGCATCATGGCTGGCCGGTCAGCTTCTTCATCGTCACGCTCGTGCTGGCGTGCTACCTCGCCTCTGGCCTCAAGGGCCGTGGCCGACGTCGTGCGCGGGCCGCCTAGCCAGATGTTCAGCGGATTCATGGTCCACGCGTGGATCATCGCGACGGTGGTCGCGCTGGTCGGCGGCGCGATCGGCTTCTTCGTCGTGATGCGTGGCTCGGCCTTTGTCGCGCACGCGATCCCCAACGGCTCCTTCGCCGGCGCAGCCGCAGCCAGCGTGGTCGGCGTCTCGACATTGCTCGGGCTCGGCGTGTTCTCGCTCGGCGGCGCGCTCGGCATCGGCCTGCTCGCGCGGCGTGGCCGTCGCGATGTCGCGACGGCGCTGACGCTCGTCTTCATGCTCGGGCTCGGAGCGCTGTTTGTCAGCTTCAGCGTTGAAGACGAGAGCTCGGTGACGTCGCTGCTGTTCGGCGAGGTGCTCGGCATCAGCAGCAACGAGCTGTGGCCGACGCTCGTGCTCGCGGTCGTGTGCCTGTCGGCCCTCGCGGTGCTGTGGCGGCCCCTGCTGCTGGCCTCGGTGCTGCCCGAAAGCGCCCATCGGGTCGACCCGTTCAAGATCGAGCTCGCGTTCCTGGTGCTGGTCGCGCTGGCCACGACCATGACGGTGCCGGTGGTGGGCACGACGCTGATCTTCAGCCTGATGATCGGTCCCCCCGCCGCCGCCCGCTCGTTCACCGCGCGCCCCGGCCTTGCGCTCGTGCTCTCGGTCGTGATCGCTGTTCTGGTCGTGTGGGGCGCGATCGCTCTCTCGTATCAGACCTACTGGCCGATCGGCTTCTTCGTCGGTTCGTTCAGCGCCTGCGCCTACACGCTCGGTCGCATCTGGGCGTTCGCCGCCCCACGGCTGGGCAGCCGTGCGTTGCTTGCCGCTCAGAGCTGAGCGCAGAACGTGTAGATCACCATCGCGCCGACGATCAGCACGAAGATCCGCAGGGTCCACAGCGCAACGTGGGCGCGCGGGCCGATGTACGCCGGCGGCAGCGGGTGCCTGCGGTCGTTCGCCAGCTGATCGCGCTCCAGCGACAGCACCATCTCCTCCTCGCACTCGTCGGGCTGCTGTGGGTCCACGTGTCTGACCATCAGCTCAGCACGTGGATCTGCAGCAGGAACGAGTCGATCCCGTATGCGGCACCGCATACGCAGACCAGCGCGACGATCGCCACCGCCAGCACGTTGGTGCGCAGGTTGTTAGCCCAGCGGCCCATCAGCTGACGGTCATTGGCCAGCATCACCACGAATGCGAGCGTGAACGGCAGCAGCACGGTCGCCAGCACGTTGGCGTTGAGCGCGATCGACAGCAGCGGCACGCCCGGGATCAGGATCACGACGGCGGCAATCGCGGCGACGAGGATGTTGACCGAATAGAACGGCGCCGCCTCCCTGAACGTCAGGTTGAAACTGCTGCTGCGGCCCATGCACTCGCTGATCGCGTACCCGGTACTGGCCGAGATTGTCAGGATCGCGACGGCCCCGGCCTCGATCATGCCCAGCGCGAACAGCGTGCCGACGGTGCCGCCGGCCTTCTGTCCGAGGGCCGCCGGGAAACCGGCGCCGGCAAAGCCGTTCACCCCTCCCCCGTGGCCAAGCAAGGCTGCGCCGGCGACCAGCGCACCGCATCCGAAGATCGCGGCGACGACGCCGCCGATCACCGTGTCCTGCCGTCCCTGCCTGAGGTCGCTGGGCGTCAGGCCCTTGTCGGCGGAGGCGCTCTGCTGGAAGAACACCATCCATGGCGTGACGGTCGCGCCGATCGTCGAGGCGAGCAGCAGCAGGATCTCGTTGAAGCTGCCCTGCGGCAGCGGTGAGAAGGTCGTAAACGCGTGGCCGATGTGGCCGAGGTCGGGCTTGACCAGGATCGCCGCGGCCAGGAACAGGCCGTTGAACAGCGCCAGCCCGAGCGCGATCCGCTCCCAGCGCCAGTAACGCCCGCCGCTCAGTGTGAACAGCACGAGCACGACCCCGAGCAGTGCCGCGACACCGGCTCCGATGTGGAAGTAAGTGAGACCGACACGGATCGCGACGAACTCGCCGATCAGCGTGACCAGATTGGTGAAGAGCAGATCGCCGGCGGCCAGCCACGCCCAGGAGGGGCCGTAGCGCTCGAGCACGAGCTGGCCGTAGCCCCGGTGGGTGACGGCGCCGACGCGCATGCACATCTCCTGGCAGACGATCGCCATCACGAACGTCAGCACGATGAACGGCAGGAAGAAGCCGATTCCGTAGATCGCGCCGGTCGCGGTGTAGGAGATCATGCTCGGCCCGTCGTTCTCTCCGAGCATCGCCAGGATCCCCGGACCCGCGAGCAGCCACAGCAGGTACCAGCGCCGACCGCGCGCCTGCTGCACCCGCGAGCGATCGTGCTCGCGGACGACGTCCTCGCTCGTCAGCTGCGACGCGGGGTTGTCCTGCTCGGTCAGATCGGGCCGTGCCGCGCTCATGCTCTCCCCAGCCTACAACAGAGTTCACAGCATCAAACTCTGTGATATGACACGCACGTTAGTTAAGCTTGACGACGTGCAGGCAGTCGCACACACCGCCGCCTCCGCCCCGGTGGAGGATTACGTCAAGGCGATCTACGCGCTCACGCTCGAGCCCGACCAGGCCGCGTCGACCAGCCAGATCGCCGAGCGGCTCGGGATCACCGCCGGTTCGGTGTCGACGATGATCAAGCGCATGGACGCGTCCGGGCTTGCCGAGCACGTCCCCTACCGCGGAGCACGACTGACGCCCGCGGGCCGCAAGCTGGCGCTGGCGGTGATCCGCCGCCACCGGCTGCTCGAACTGTTTCTCGCGACCAGCCTGGACATCCCCTGGGAGGCGGTGCACGGCTTCGCCGACGCGCTCGAGCACGCCGCCTCCGACGAGCTGGTCGAGCTGATCGCGACCAAGCTCGGCGACCCCGTCGCTGACCCGCACGGCGACCCGATCCCGAACCGGCTGCTCGAGGTCGACGATCGCGCGCAGCCGACGATCGCGGAACTGCGGCCGGGAGAGCACGCGCGGATCGTGCGCGTGTCCGACGCCGAACCGGAGATGCTGCGTTACCTCACTGCGCAGGGCATCGCGATCGGCGACGAGCTCGAGCTGATCGAGCGACAGCCGTTCGACGGGCCCTGCCTGGTGCGCCTACGCAACCACGCGGAGCGCAACCTCGGGCTCAGGCTGGCTCAGGCGATTCACGTAGAGCGGTTACGAGCTCGCCGGCCACCTGCTCGGGGTGGTTGATGACGAACAGCAGCGCCTCCTGACCGGCGCGGACGCGCAGGCGACGGCGCATCCCGCCGTTGCGCTTGGCGGCCAGCGACCTGACCGGATCGAGCGTGTCGACGCTGCTGATAAGGCCGATCGGGATGCGCGTCGAGACGATGTCGCGCCGGCGGTTGAAGCGATTGGGCATGAACAGCAGCGACTCGGAGGTGACGTACAGCAGCCCCGCCACCATGTGGTCGCTCAGCGACAGCGCCGCCGGGCGGCGCCAGAGCACCTGCTCACCGTCATGCAGAGTCGGCTCGAGGTTGATCAACCCCATCGCCAGCCTCCCATGCGTGCTCCAGCAGCGCCAGCAACTGTTCCGCCGGCTGCGCCCCCGACATCCCAAAGGCGCGGTCGACGACGAACATCGGCACACCGCTGATCCCCAGCTCGCGCGCCGTGGCCTCGTCATCGCGGACCTCGCGTGCGAACTCGTCGCCGGCCAGCGTCGCGCGCACCGCGGCGCCGTCGAGGCCGACCTCAGAGGCCAGCAGCACCAGTGTCTCGAGGTCGGAGACCAGCCTGCCCTCGCCGAAGCGCGCCCGAAACAGCCGCTCCTTCATCGCGTCCTGCAGTCCGTGGCGCCTGGCCAGGTGCACGAGACGATGTCCGTCGAAGCTCGAGCCGATGCGCGCATGCTCGAGGTCGTACTCGAGCCCGTCGGCGGCGGCGACCTCGCTGACGTTCTGCTCCATCGCCCGCGCGCGCTCGAGCGGCACCCCATACTTCTCGGCGAGCATCGCGGCCGCGTTGCCCGGGATCTCGGCCGGCGCCGCGGGGTCAAGCTCGAAGCTCCGCCAGGTCAGATCGACCTCTGCGGCGTGCTCGAACCTGGACATGGCCGCCTCGAAGCGGCGCTTGCCGATGTAGCACCAGGGACAGTTGATATCGGACCAGATCTCGACGTCCATCGTCCCGATAAGCCTAATGCCCGATCGCTGTCAGGAGGCGTAGCGGCGCCCACCGGCTTCACCCCTGAAATGATGCGGGCATGGCGAATCCGATCTACACAGCGCGCGCGACCGTTATCGGTGGGCGCGCACAGGGCCACGGCCACAGCGATGACGGCAAGCTCGACGTGCAGCTGCGGCTGCCCAAGGAGATGGACCCGGCGAGCGACGCGACGGGGACCAACCCCGAGCAGCTTTTCGCCGTCGGCTTTGCGGCATGTTTTGAGAGCGCGCTGGGCGTGATCGCCCGACGACAGCACGAGGATGTGGGCGAGGTCTCGATCCAGTCAAGCGTCGCCGTGCTGCCCGTGCAGGGTGGCGCATTCAAGCTCGATGTCGAGCTCGCCGTGACGCTGCCCCAGCTCGAAGATGCCGACAAGGCGAAGGCGCTGGTGGCCGCGGCGCACGAGGTCTGTCCGTACTCCAACGCCACACGCGGAAACATCGAGGTGCGGCTGAGCGCCAACGGTCAGCCGGTGTGACGGCCGCCGTGGGCGACCTTTCCCGCCAGGATCTTCAGGACAACATCGAACGGCGCGGGGCGAGCAAAGAAGTAGCCCTGTGCCATGTCGGCACCGAAGCTCACCAGCAGATCTCGCAGCTCGGCTCGCTCAACCCCCTCGACGATCGTCTTGACGCCGAGCTCGCGCCCGATGCGCAGCACGCCGGCGAGCATCGCGGCACCGGCTTCGGGTGTCGCGGAGGCGGGTCCGAGGCGCTCGGCCAGCGGTAGCTCGCCAGTTGCCGCGAGCACGAGCGCGCGGTCGATCTTGATCACCGAGGCAGGCAGCGCCCGCATGCGACCGATCGACGAGTAGGCGGAGCCGAAGTCATCCATTGCCAGCGTGACCCCGCTCTGCGCCAGCTCGAGCAGGGCAATGCCCGCGGCGGGATCACGCACCGCGGCCGTCTCTGTCAGCTCCAACGTCAGGTCTGCCGGTTGCAGACCTGACTCGTCGATCGCCTGCAGCACCGCGCGCACGAACCCATGCCAGCTGACGATCCGCGACGAGACGTTGACGTGGACCGGCAGCCGCCAGCCGAGCTCGACCAGGCGCCGTGCGTCATCGCATACCTGCCTGATCATGTGCACATCCAGGTCGATGATCAGCGAGCTCTCCTCTGCGATCGGGACAAAGCGCGCCGGCTCGAGCAGCTCACCGCGGGCCTCCCAGCGGGCCAGGGCCTCGAGCGCGCAGATCTCGCCGCTGGGGAGATCGATGATCGGCTGGAAGTACGGCTTCACGGCGCCGCGCTGGATCGCACGACGAAGGCGGTGGTCGACCGACATCTGGCGCAGCGCATCGCCGGTTCCCGCAACGTAGCGCCTGATCTCACCGCGTCCGGCCTGCTTGACCCCGGCGACCGCTGCGTGCGCCGCGCGATGCAGGTCCTCAGGATCGCGCCCGTCCTTCGGCCCCACCGCATAGCCGATCGAGGCTCGCACCTCGAGATGGCGACCGGCGACATCGAACGGGCTCGCCAGCACCGAGAAGATCTGCTCGGCCACGCTCGCGACCGCACCGTCTGCCGCCTCGGTCTCGAGTCCGCCGAGCATCAGCAGGAACTCGTCCGCGCCGCTGTGCAACAGTAGATCGCCCGCCGGAACACACTCGCGCAGACGATTCGCGACCTGCGCGAGCACCTGGTCGCCACCGGCGTGCCCGACGGCATCGTTGACACCGCGGAAGCGATCGAGGTCGAGGTCGAGCAGCGCCACCGCAGTGCCGTCGCGCCGGGCACGAGCGAGCGCAAGCCCGAGGTGCTCGTGCAGGACCTGCCGTGTCGGGAGACCTGTCAGGAAGTTCTTGCGCAGCAGCAGCGAGGAGCCACCGCCGGGAGCCTGGCTCTCGATCTGCTGCGCTCCGAACCTGCTGAGGTCGAGGATCGTGCCGTGGGTGCAGATCGGCGCCCCCCGCCCGTTGCGCACGATCGTGTTGCGCTCCCAAACCCAGCGCGGCTCACCGTCGACGCCGACGATCCGGTACTCCAGGTTCAACTGCTCTCTGCTGTCGAAGACCTGCTGCTCCGCGTAGCGCACGCGAGCGACGTCATCGGCGTGAATGCAGGCGTACCACAGCTGTGGATCCGCCAGAAAGTCAGCAGGGGCGTACCCGGTCCACTGGCGCACGACATCTGAGATGTAGCGGATCGTCCCCGCGCGATCGAGTTCGGCCACATACACGAGCGGCAGCGTCGCCTCGAGCGTGTCCCAGCGCGAGGAGTCCCCTGATCCCACGTTTGGCCCGATTACGTCGCTGGGCTCCATCGACGCATGATCTCGCCATGGCGAGCCGGCATCAAGTCGGGTCAGACGGTCAGCCAAGCTGGACGGAGCGGGCAGTGTTACCCCGCTCCGAGCGCGCTCGCACGCGGGAGCGCCTCGAGCCCGATCGGGCTCGAGATCGCGATCACCGCCCGATCGAGGCCGTCCTGGCGCACGCGGAGAGAACGTGCGCCAGGGGCCTCGGCTCGGACGTCGATCACTATGTCCTGTTATGCCAGGCGGCTACTGCTCAGGCGGCTACTGCTCAGGCGGCTACTGCCCGGGCGGCTACTCGCCGGCGATGAAGCGCGTGACGATCGCTCTTGTGATCACGCCGTGGGTGACGCTCGCGCATGCATCGGCAGCCTGCACCACCGCCGGCTGATGCAGATCGATCCCGGCCTGAGCCAGCATCTGATGGTTGAGCTCGCCGGTGCTTGTCGGATCGGGGAACCGCGGGAAGCCGTGGCCGCGGACGCAGCGGGCAAAGGCGAGCATCGCGTGGATCTGTTTTTGCGTCTGGGCCGCACTCTGACGATTGCTCTGCTGGCCGGGGAGCAGCCGCTGACAGGTGCCCATCGCAGAGGTGTACGCGGGCGTGGTTGTGGTGAATGAGTGCTTGAACGCGGCCGGCGAAGAGATCGGGCTCGGCAACCCGTTGACGCCGTGACGACGCATGCAGGTGGCGAACCTGATCATCGCCGCGTTGGCCTGCGCGACGGTCATGCGCACCCCGTTGACGGAGATCTGGGGCGAACCGCCCACCGTCGTTGAGGGATGGGAACCGGAGCCGCCACAGGCGGCGATCAGCGTCGCGGCGGCCATTGCGGCGGCGACACGGGGAAGAACGAAGCTGGATCTGAACATGCCACAGGTGGTAGCTCGCGGACAGTCACACCAGTGCTACAGCGGCGTGCTCGCGCACTGTGATGGCTTTGTGACCCGAGGTGCTGGACGATGTCGGTATGCGCGTACTCGTGGCCGAGGATCACGCCGAACTTGCGCAGGACATCGCCGAGGGCCTACGCGACCGCGGGATCGCCACCGATGTCGCGCCCGACGGGGCGGCGGCGCTGCAGAAGGGCCTGGTGTACCGCTACGACGTGATCGTGCTCGACCGTGACCTGCCCGCTCTGCACGGCGACCAGGTCTGCGTCGCGCTGCGCGACGGGGGCTCCGCCGCCCGCATCCTGATGCTGACGGCGGCGGCCACGATCCGCGACCGTGTCGAGGGGCTGAACCTCGGCGCCGACGACTATCTGCCCAAGCCGTTCGCGTTCGAGGAGCTCGTCGCGCGCGTGCAGGCCCTGGCGCGGCGCGCGCCGAGCGGACCAACGGTGCTGAGTCGTGGCGAGTTGACGCTCGATCGCGGGCGGCGGCAGGCCGCGCGCGCTGGACAGGAGCTGTCACTGACGCGCAAGGAGCTCGGCGTGCTCGAGTTGTTGCTGGAGGCCGACGGCGCCGTCGTCAGCGCCGAGGAGCTGCTCGAGCGGGTCTGGGACGAGAACGCCGATCCGTTCACGCGCACGGTGGTGGTGACGCTCACCCGGCTCCGGCGCAAGCTCGGTGAGCCAGAGGTGATCGAGACGGTTCTCGGCGCCGGGTATCGCCTGCGATGACCCCGCACCTGTCGGCCAACGCCCTACGCCGGTTCTGGCCGCAGCGCCTGCGTACGCGCCTGGCGGTCTTCTACTCGCTGCTGTTCCTGGCGGCGGGGCTGGGGCTCGTCGCGCTGGCCTACACCCTGGCAGACAACCTGCTGGTACCGACGGTCGGACCGAAGCTGCAACGGCTGACGCCCTCGCAACAGGCCGTCCTGCGGCTGTGTAAACCGCAGCCCAGCTCGAAGAAGCTGCTTGCGCAGTGCCAGCACCTGATCACGCTCGTCAGCCCCAGCCGCAACGGCGATGTACTTGCCGCCCTGAAGCTTGCCGTGGTGATTGCCGTCGTGCTGGTCGCAGTCGGCGCGGTCGCGCTCGGCTGGCTGGCGGCCGGGCGGGCGCTGCGACCCGTGCGTTCGATCACCGAGGCGGCGCTGCGCGCCTCCGAGCTGCGCCTCGGCCAGCGTCTCTCGCTGTCCGGGCCCGAGGATGAGCTGAAAGCGCTGGGCGACACCTTCGACGTGATGCTCGAGCGGCTCGATGCCGCGTTCACCAGCCAGAAGCGCTTCGTGGCCAACGCGGCGCACGAACTGCGCACGCCGCTGACCGCGATGCGGACCGCGATCGAGGTGACCCTGTCCAAGCCCGAGCGCACCACCGAGCAGCTCGAGGAGATGGCTGAGCGCGTGCAGCGGGCAGCCGCGCGGGCGGAAGCGACGATCGAGGCGATGCTGACGCTGGCCGCCAGCGAGCTCGGCGCGACGGCAGCCGAGGGGGTCGACCTGGCGACCGCCGCCGAGGACGCGCTCGACGCCGCCCGCAGGTCGATCGATCGACAAGGCATCCAGGTGGCGGCCTCGCTCGAGCCGGCGCCGACGCGCGGCGATCGCGTGCTGCTCGAGCGCATGGTCGCCAACCTGGTGGAGAACGCCGTACGCCACAACCATCCGGGCGGCTCGATCTGGATCCGCACGCACCGGCAGAGCGGCAGCAGCGTCTTTGAGGTCGCCAACACCGGGCCCGAAGTGCCCGCGGAGCAGATCCCGATCCTGTTCGAGCCCTTCGCCCGCGCCCAGCAGCGCGTCAACTTCGATGACGGCGTCGGCCTCGGGCTCTCGATCGCCGACGCCATCGCCCGCGCCCACGACGCGCGGATCACGGCCCAGCAGCGCCCGGGTGGCGGGCTCGACCTGTCGGTGAGGGTCCCGAGCTGATCACTGTGGCGCAGGTCCTCTAGCCTCAGGTGGCCCCGAAGTTTCCATTTGATCACCAGGAGGACCGTTTGAGCACCACCGTGACCGCGCCGTTTCGAGCAGACCACGTCGGCAGCCTGCTGCGGCCGCCCGCACTGACCCAGGCCCGTGCCGACTTCAAGGCGGGGGCCCTTGACGCCGAGGGGCTGCAGGCCGTGGAGAACGCCGCAATCCTCGAGGTCATCGAGATGCAGCGCGCCGTGGGCCTGAAGAGCGTCACCGACGGCGAGCTGCGCCGCACCTCCTGGCACATGGACTTCATCTACCAGCTCGAGGGCATCACCCAGGTACAGGGCGAGTCACTGCACGTGCAGTTCAAGAACGAGCAGGGCACCTACGACTATGCGCCACCGGCGATGCGCGTCGCCGGCCGGGTCGGACTCGGTGAGACGATCTTCGCCGACGCGTTCAGCTTCCTGCGTGATCACGCCCACGCCGACCAGACGCCGAAGCTGACGATCCCGTCGCCGAGCATGGTCCACTATCGCGGCGGCAACGCGGCGATCGACCGCGACGTCTACCCCGACATCGACGTCTTCTGGGGAGACCTCGTACTCGCGTACAAGCAGGAGCTCAACGCGGTCTACGAGCTCGGCTGCCGTTACCTGCAACTCGACGACACGAGCCTCGCCTACGTCAACGACCCCGCCCAGCGCAGGCACATCGAGGCGATCGG
>DASZLT010000064.1:0-40107 GCA_035552235.1 Solirubrobacteraceae bacterium | reverse complement strand
CATCGGCTCGCGCTGAGCCGTCGGACCCTCTCCGTACTCGGCGCGCAGCGCCTGACGCGAGCGTTCGAGATAGCGGGCGATCGCGGCGAGAGCATGCTCACCGACCGGGACCAGGCGGGTCTTGCCGCCCTTGCCCTCGACACGCACGGACTCGGCGTCGAAGTCGATCGCCCCGAGCTCGAGACTGACGAGCTCCTCGGCTCGCAGACCGGAGGAGTAGGCGAGCTCCAGGAGCGCACGATCGCGCTGCTCGAGTGGCGTTGTCGCGGGAATCCGGTCCAGCAGCAGCTCCACCTCCTCGCGTTTGAGCACGCGCGGGAGGGTCTTCGGGCGCTTCGGCGCCGCCACAAGATCCGCAGGGTTCTGATCGATCTGCCCGAGTTCCGTCTGCACCCGGAACAGCGCCCGCACGGCGGCGAGCTTGCGCGCCACCGTGCTCGGCGCCTTCCCGCGTGCGGAGAGCGCCGCCACGTAGCGGCGCAGCGCCTTTAGATCGACCGCACGCGGCTCCAGGCCGGCCGCTGTGGCCCAGTCTGCGAGCTGCCGTGAGTCGTTCATATAGGCCGCCACGGTGTTGCGCGAGACCGCACGACGCCGCAGATCGGCCGCAAGCTCCTCGAGCGCTCTTCCCCATGCGGGAGAGCACTCGTCTCGCGGGCTTGACGGGCCGGACACGGCACATAAGTTCGCCACTACTGCCCTGTGCCCTTCCGAGTGCCGCTTTTCGAGGCCCCGGGAGGGAGCTAGCTTGCGACGTTGACGATCGTGCCGATCGGGGTGTACGGGTAAACGGCGCCGGCCTCCGAGAAAGGCATCTCGACGCAGCCCAGGCTCTGTGGGAAGCCGTACGACCCGCGGATGAAGCCGTGCAGCGCATCACCGCCGTTGAAGTAGCTGATCCAGGGGATGCCGGGATCGTGGTAGGTCGTCCCGTCGGGGTTCTTCCCGCTCATCGTGCCGGACGCGATGTGCTCGTAGACGGCGTAGGTGCCGGTCGCGGTGGGCGCCGCTGCGATGCCGGTGTTGGCGAGCCCGTGGACCACGATCTTGCCGTCGTGCCAGACCTGGACGTTCTCCGGGGACGTCTCGCTGACCATCACGAACGTATAGCCGAACTTCGAGCTCTGGCCCTTGACGGCGGCGTTGATCAGCGCCCTCCAGACATCGACGCCGGCGACGCCGTCGGTGGGAAGTCCCTGGTCCTGCTCGAAGGCCATGACGGCGCCCTTGGTCAGCTCGGTGTAGCTGTTCGGCTGCCAGAGGCTCCTGAGCAGCGCGGGCGTGGCCGGATAACGCCAGTTGAAGCTCCCCTGCGGCGGGTTGACGATCGCGGCCTCCTCCGCCGCCGGCGTCGGGGCGATGTCGCTTGACCCGCTGCTCGGGCTGAAGGTCACAGGCAGATAGCCGAGCTGTGCGAGCAGTTGCTGCAGCGCGAGCGTCGAGCCATCCGGCACTGTCCATTGACCGATGGGGTCCGAGCCCTTGACCTGGCCTCCCTCGAGGTTCACGCCCTCGGGCAGCGAGACGCGCACATCGGCACCCAGGCCGTAGCCGTATCCCTCGGGCACGAAGCGGATCGTGTGAGAGTTGATCTCATGCCAGGTGCCGGCGGTGCGGGGCGAAACAGGCGGGAGGTCGTTCCCCAGCACCCTGTGGATCGGCCTGGAGAAGGTCAGCGTGATCTTCGTATTGGGAGTGATCCGCGTCCCTGGGGCGGGCGTCGCGACGGCGGTCGCCTTGGTTCCGGCGGGGAACCACGTGATCGCCGTCCTCGTCGGGATCTCCCAGGTGCGAGCGGCGACGGCGACATCAGCGGTGCCGGCGCTCGTTGTCTCGCTGAGGTCGTAGCTGCGCTGAGGCGCCGCGAGCGGCCTGGTGGTCACGTTGCCACCCAGCTGCGCGGAGCCGAACTCGTCGACCGGAGCGCTGAAGTCGATCCTCACCGGCCGCCCCTGCTTGTGGGTCAGGAAGGCCGAGGTCAGCCTCGAAACCGGCGTGGTCTCGCTGACCTGCACCTGCTCATCCTTGCCGGTCAACCACGAGATCCAGCCGGGACGCTTGATCGTCGCCTGGATCGTCAGGTGCTCGCCTGCGGGCAGCTGCTCGGCCGGGACGATCTCACGGCCCTCGAGCTTGACCGGAACGACCTGCTGCTCACGTCCCCCGATCGCGATCACGCGCACGACCTGCCCGCCTCCGCGCGGGAGCCTGATGACCGCCAGATTGTCCTTGCTCAGACCGATGCTGGGGTGCGACGAGGCGACGACCACCAACCCGGCCGCGACCGCGAGAAACGGCAGCGCGACGAGTCCCGGCACAACGTAGCGGAGCCGGATCCGACGCGACGGTCCCTGATTGTTAGGAAGATCCTGCAGGAGCACTCCTGAACCACTCCATCCTGGGGATTCTGCGCCCCGCTGCACGCGAGGGTGGTTGCAAAACCTAAGGGTATCGCCGGTGCAGGGCGTTTTCGCAATCTCTCACTCATCTGGCCCGTTCGCCGGGCCAGAGTGGGAACCCCGGCCCCCACTCTGGCCCGCCCCGGGCACTAACGGCGGCGATCCGCATTCGCGCGGACCTACTTGCTGGTCTTCTTGGCGGCGTGCGCGATCGGCAGCTTGATGTTCTTGGTCACGACGGTCGCGCCGGCCGGAGTGATCTCCTCATCTCCGGTACCGATCGCCTGCGGGTTGAACGAGACCTGGAGCTTGACCGCCACGCTCTTGCCCTTCACGGCCGCCAGCAACTTCTTCCCGGCCGTCGTCGGCTTGATCGTCACGCTGGCGGTGCCACGCGCCGTGACCGACGTGCTCGTTGTGCCGATCACCTTCTTGCCGTAGATCACTTCGGCGACGATGCGCCCGGCCGGCACCAGCGTCTTGAACGAAACGTAATCGTTCTTCTTCGCCTCTGTGATCGCCTTCAACGTATAGGAGCCGACTGTGTAGTTCACCGTCTGTGACACGTCGCCGCCACCAGCCGCGCTGTAGCAGTCCACCTCAAGCGAATGTGCCCCGGGATCCACTGTGTCGATCGGTGCACCGGACTGGATCTGGTTGCCGTCGTCGTCCGTTCCGAAGAAGCTGTCGATCGAGTCCTGGGGGTCGGTCGCGGTGCAGCTGAAGTTCGCGTCGGTGAGCTGGCCCAGGTAGAAGGCCTGGCCGTTCGACGGCGCCGTGAACCCGAGCGTGGGGCTCGAGAGCACGACCAACGAGCCGGGCGTGGTGGTCGTGAGCGCCCCGGATGCGGTCGAAACGCCGCTGTAGGCATCAGCGACCTTCGCGTCGCCGCTCGGCGTCGCCGCGACGACGCTGAACGAGAGCGTGCAGACGGTGCCAGAAGCACTGGGGATGGTGACAGTCACCGTGACCGAGGTCGCGCCCGGGTTGGCATTCGATGAGACGAGCGTGCAGGAACCAGTGCCGTTGGTGTTCGTCGTATCTACCGGGCTGTCCAGGGTCACGCCGGGCGGCAGCGCGTCGGTGAAGGTGACGGTCTGGGCGGCCGTGCTGGTATTCGTGAACGCATATCCCACGGCGTCCGATGTGTTCAGGCTGATGGGGCTGTTCTCGAAGGCGGTCTTGATCGTCACCGGGTTGGTGACGGCCATGGCCGAGGGGGCCAGCGCGGCGACCGTTGCGATCGTTGCGAGTGCGCTCAGCGCCACCCATGTGATTCGGCGCCCTGCGGCCGCCCTACGCGCGATGTCTCTCAAAACAGATTCCCCTTGTTCGCGGCGCTGCCCGCGCTCGAAATACATTAGTCAACCAAGTCTACAATCTTAACCTATTTGATGGAGTTGACCCGTTTCCTCAACGCTGCCCCGGCACCGGCCGGCTCGCTTCTCCCAGCCGTAACACGAGCCGCCGGCAAACGGCTCGGGAGCTATCAGCTCTCGCTGCCGTCGGTCCCGAGTTGCCGTTCGACTCGACGGAGCTCGCCCTCCACCCGTTGCATCGCTGCCGCTCGCTCGACCAGCAGGTCCAGCTGCAGGTGATCGCGGATCGCCATCTCATAGAAGAGGCCCCCCAGCTCGGATTGCATCAGCACGAAACGCTCGGTCAGGCGATGCCGCTTCGCGAGCAGTTCATGGCTATCCGTGCTTTCCGGCGTCACGGCGTCACCGAGTTGGGGAGATTGTTCTCCTGCTGGAGATAGCTGGAGCCGGTCGCATTCTTCAGCTGGGTCGACTTGTCGCTCTGAGTCGTCTGCGCGTGAGTCGTCTGCTGCGCCTGTGCCGGCTTGGGCGTCGCCGAGCCACCGCCGGTCGCACTGCCTATGACGATGCCGATGAGCAGCGCTGCTGCGGCCAGCAAGACGGTGATCCGCGGCCCGAACCGCGGCGTCCGCCGTCTCCGTGCCGCCAGCTCAGTGGCCGCGGCAACGCGCGAGCGGGCGACGCTGGCCTCGCTGAGGTAGCGCGCCACCGGGTCGGGCGCGTTGCGGCGATGGAAGCCACAGTTCAGGCAGTACCGCTGCTCGTGCGCGGCCGGCGCCCCGCACTGGCCGCAGCGCTCAGCCGCCGTCTCTCCGGGCGCCGCCGTTGCGCCTGTCGGTGGGGTGCTTGCACTCTCGGTCATGCTCTCTGTGTTCATTGCAGGATCGTCGCTACCGCTTGCACGCGAAGCTGGCGGCCGAGTGTGCCAACCAGCCCGAGGCGCACACTCTGCTTGGAACCGGCGCCGAGCGTAGCGATCGTCGCATTGGCGGCGCCGACATACTTGCGGCCGCGCGTGGCTAAGGCATATAGCTGAAGCTGATACTGGGGCACGCTGGTGGTGTTGTCCAGTTGCACGGTGAGCGAACTCGGGCCGGCGTAGTGGTAGCTCACCTTGATCTTGATGTTCGCCTCCGTTAGCAGTGCCGGAGCCGCCCGCTCGGTGCCGACCCTGGCGAACGGCCTGGCTGCGGCGGGGACACGACGATCCGTCGTGTAGACCCACGTGAGCACGCCACCTGCTGTGATCGCGGGCAGATGCGCCTGGAAGTAATCGGGGTTCGGCGCCGCGTTGAGGTAGACGCTCGCACCCACTGGCGTCGTGTACCCGAGTGAGATCGGGAGGTCGGTGACCGCCTTGCGGCCGCGGTTGCGCACGGTCACGACGAACGCCGTCCTGCCGGCCGAGCGCACCTCGGCGATCGAGCTCGCCGTGACCGTCGTGTTCGCCACCCTGACTCGCGTCGATTCGAGCGCTGCGCGCTGCCGTGCCGAATCGAGCCGCTCACGCTGCGCCTCGTGTTGCGTGCTGGCGCAGCCGGCCAAGGGGATCGCGATCGACAGTGTGACGGCCGCGCGCCTAACCGAATGCGCCACCCACATACTCCTTCGTCCGCTGCTCTCGGGGTGCCGCGAACAGGGCCCTGGTGGGCGCGTACTCGACGAGCTCGCCGAGATACATGAACGCCACGTGATCCGCTACGCGATGCGCCTGCTGCAGGTTGTGGGTGACGATCACCACGGCGACCTCCTCGCGCAGCTTCACGATCAGGTCCTCGATCACCTTGGTCGACTGGGGGTCGAGTGCCGAGCAGGGCTCGTCGAGCAGCAGCACCTCCGGGTTGGCGGCGAGCGCACGTGCGATGCAGAGCCGCTGCTGCTGTCCACCGGAGAGTCGCAGTGCCGGGTGGTTGAGGTTGTCCTTGACCTCCTCCAGCAGTCCCGCGCGGGAGAGCGCCTCCTCAACCAGCGGCGCCAGCGTCGGCTTGCGCGGCTTGCGGCGCGCCTGCTCACGTAGAACGTACGCGACGTTGTCAAAGATGCTCATCGGGAACGGATTGGGCTGCTGGAAGACCATCGTCACCCGCCGCCGGAGCGCTGTCGGTTCGAGCCCGGTGATGTCCACGCCATCGAGCGTGATCCGGCCGCTGATGCTGGCGCTCTTGGTCAGTTCGGTCAGCCGGTTGAGCGAGCGCAGCAGCGTGGTCTTGCCGCACCCGGAGGGGCCGATCAGGCCGAGGACCTCGCCCTGGCGCACCGGCAGCGAGACCGAGCTCACCGCCTGCTTCTGGCCGTAATGGATCGACAACCGCTCGACACGCATGCGCTCGAGCGTCGGCACCACGGTGTGATGGCCTCCGTGCTCGAACGTCGTCTCGGGCGCGAGTCCCTCGAGCCGGTGGATGGATGCGTTGCCGCGCCCGGGCCGGACGGTGAGCGTCGCACCAGCCTCAAGCTGGCGGACGGGCGGAGGCTCCAGTGTCAGGTCCATTTCAGCTCCCTCGCCTTGCGGCCGAAGATGTCGACGAAGACGTTGATGACCAGGACCATGACGAGCAACACCAGGGCCGCCGCGAAGGCCTTGTTCGGTTGGTTGAGGTCGCCCGTCGGGGCGTTGTCGAATACATAACTCGTGAGCGTGCTGCCGGTGCCGCGCAGCGTTCCCAGCACGGGCACGTTGCCGACACCCTGCAGGACGTACGTGTCCCCGAGCAGGAAGACGATGATCGCCGTGTCGCCGATCGCATGCCCGGCGCCGATCATCGAGCCGGTGATGATGTCCGGACGCACCGCGGGCAGCAGCACACGCCGGATCGTGGCGATCCTGGTCTTTCCCAGCGCGTAAGAGGCCTCGCGCACGTGGTTGGGCACGGCCTGCAGCCCCTCGCGCACGCTCGTCACGACCAGCGGCAGCGCCAGCAGCGACAACATCGCGCCAGCGGGGAAGAAGCCCTTGCCATATACGACGCCGCCGGTCTTTTCGGTGAGGAAGCCGAGGAACGAAGCGCGAAACAGGATCAAGCCGAACAGCGCCAGCACGATCGACGGCGCGCCGGCGAACATCTCCACGGTTGACTCCACAACCCGCGCCAGTGCCCGCGGGCGGCCGTATTCACTCAGCCACACGGCCACGCCGACACCGACCGGCGTCGCCAGGGCCATGGCGATGGACGTGACAAACAGCGTTCCGAGCAGCGGCGCCAGGAACCCGCCGGTCTCGTTCTGAGTGAAGCCCACCTTCGGGTTGGTCCAGAGCAGGTCGGGGCTCAGGTAGCGGACCCCCTGCACGAGCAGGTAGATCACGACCGCCGCGCAGATCACGCAGAAGAACAGCCCCAGGAACCATGAAAACGCCAGCCCGAGGCGATCGCTCAGGCGCCACGAGGAACTCGACTCGACCGCTGCCTGGCGGGTCATCTGGAGACACCCCCGATCAGGAAATAACGGCTCATCGGGCGCTTGGTCGCCCAGCCGATCAGGGAGAGCATCAAGGACGAGAACAGCAGCACAGCTGCTATCGCGAACAACGTGTGCTCCATCGGCGGAGAGCTCAACTGCTCGGTGTTGTGGAGGATCGTCGCAGCCAAACCGCGGGAGGGCTCGAAAAAGAAGATCAGACCGTCGACCGGGTTCGGAGCGAAGCCGATGGAACCGGAGACCATGCTGAGCATCACCGACTCCCCCAGGCCCCGTGCGGTCGCCAACACGACGCCGGCGACGAGCGCCGGACGCGCTGACAGGACAGCGACGTTCCAGAAGGTCCGCCAGCGGTTGACACCGAGCGCCAGCGAGCCCTCGATCCAGCTACGCGGAACGGCCCGCAGGCCGTCGGCGAAGATCGAGATCATGATCGGCGCGATCATCACGGTGAGGATCACCACGGCGGCCAGCAGGCTGCCCCCGGTGAGCGAGATGACCGGCTCAACTGACGCGTTCTCGCCGTGGGTTACCAGGTGGGTGTCGATGAACGGCACAACCACGAGGACGCCAATCAGCCCATAGATGACCGACGGAACCGATGCCAGCAGTCGTACGACCGGCTCGAGCACGCGCTGAACCGGCACGGGCGCGAACTCGACCAGGAAGATCGAAATGAACAGTGAGCAGATGAACGCCAGCCCGCTCGCCCCGAGGGTGGTCAGGATCGTGCTCCAGATCAGAGGCCAGGCGTGGAAGGTGTAGACGGCCTGGTGCAGGTGGTTGCTGGAGTTGAAGATCGCCTCGATCTGCTGGTCCACGTTTCCACCCGACCCGAACCAGTGCAGCCCGTTGTGGGCGAAGGAGGGCCACGCTTCGGCGACGATGAAGACGACCATCGCCAGCAGCAGGACGATCACGGCACAGACCAGCGCGCCGAGCCATAGCTCGGCGCGCTGGTCCTGACTCAGTCCGTCGTCCTCGTTGAGAGGTAGGAGTGCGTCCTCTAACGCCATCGGCTGCTCATCGTCGTCGCGCCACTGCGGCTGTCACTACTTATTGAACGCCGGAACGGCCCCGGCTGTGCTGAGCACGGTGCCGGCCGCCTTGCTCGTGCGCGCCCATGTGAGGAACGCGAGCACCGCGGGGTTGGGGTTGCTGGCCGGAAGGACGTACCAGTCGAACCGCCAGAGCGGGTAGCTGTCCTTCTTGACGTTGACCGGGGAACACGCGGTGCCGTTGATCCTCAGAGCCTTCTCGCCGGTGGCCTTGACCTCGCCCTTGACGCCGGAGTTCGCCAGACCTACATAGCCGATCGCGTCCTTGTTCTTCTCGATCGCGATCTTGACCAGACCGTCGGAGGTCAGCTGTGTCGTAGAGCTGTTCTCTGCGCCGCCATTGAGCACGGCGCTCTGGAAGAACGTGAACTGCCCGGCCGCACTGTTGCGGCCCTCGGTCAGGATCGAGGCGCCACCGAGATCGCCGCCCAGCTGCGACCACGCCGTGTACGTCGGTGGCTGCTTGTATACGCCAGCCAGCTGCGCGATCGACAGGTTGCCGAGCGAATTTGCCGAGTTCACATCGATGCAGAGCGCGTCCTTGAAGAACTTTGTGAAGGTGACGTGCGTCTGCGACGGGAGCGGTGCCGCAGTCTGAACGCCGAACTCGGAGATCCCAGACTGCACGTCCTTGACGCCGGCATTGCCACCGTCTGGGTTGTACCGAAATGTCACATTCTTGTGAATCTTGTGGTACGCGGTGAACAGGGCGAGCATGTACGGCTGGGCTGCGCTCGATCCGGAGCCGATCAGCACCGTGTTAGCCGAAGCCGCAGCCGGGAGCGCCAGCGCCGGCACAACCGCAGCGACGCCCAAGAGCGCCGTCGCACGCCTACCGGTGAGCTTGTTGGTGATGAAGCCGCCGGAGCGACTGCGGTTACGTCTCAATGCCTTCATCCTTTCGTCATCAGCAAATCGATCATGCGCATTAACTAAACTGAGTTAGTGCGCTTTCTCGGCGAGGTTAGCAGCAATCCCAGCTACTCCACCCTATTTAGTCGGGATTGTGGACACGCGCGCGACTACCGGCCGGCGGTCGGGCGCGGAGCGCTGTCGCCACCGGCCGCCCGGGGAGAGCCGCTACTGCGGCTGTGCGTCAAACGTGGACGCAATGCCACGCATGCGGCCCTGCTCCCAGCGCGAAAGGCGCCAGAGGTCACGCTGGACCTGGGAAGCGTCGACCTGGCGCCCGGGCATGTGCAGGTTCGCCTTCGACAGCAGCCTGCGCTCGTCACCGGTGAGCGCCATCCATTTGGCGAGCACATCGTCTGAGTCGGGCAGGCGCGAGCTGCCGTAGGGGCGGGTGTCGTCGGGGAATTCGACGCAGTACTCGCCCAGCAACTTCCCCGTCTGCGGCGCGTAGGCCACGATCGGGCGGTGGGGGTAGATCAGGTAGGCGTGCTCCACTCCACCGCTGCGCGTGCTCGTGTATGTGCCCCAGACTCGGATGAAGCCGAGCTCGCGGTACATCGTCCACTCCTCCTCGCCGACACACGAGCGCAGGAGCTCGCGCGCCGTCTGCTCAGCGCGCCGTTCCTGCCCGGGGTCGAGCACCGGCTCGCTGACGATCTGACGCCTGGCGCGATGGCGTGCCCACAGCTCCCTGGCGCGCGGAGCGACAAGGTCGGAAACCAGCGCAAGCGCCACAAGCGCGGACACACTCAGAGCCAGGATCATCGAGGCTCCGGGTCAGCCCCCCGCAGCGCGCGGGAAGAAGATCACCCGCTCCGCGTCGCGCGGAATCTCGGAGAACGAGCGAACCATCACGGCCTCGCGATGGCCATCTGTATGCGCGAGCGGGACCGCTGCCCACAGTCCGGCGTCCAGCTGGTGACGGAATTCCGCCACCAGCCGCGACTCATCCTGCGGAAGCTCCAGATCCCCCTCCGCGATGACGACCTCGCCATGACCAGGTTTCATCCGCAGAAAGCGCACGGGCAAAGTATGCCAGACGTCGATCGAGCCTCCTAACTACCGGCGGATCACGTCAGCCTGATGACGGGCCTTGGACGCCCTCTTCTTGGCCGCCTTCTTCGCCTTCTTCTTGGGCTCCGGCACGACGGCGGGCACCTTCGGGCACTTGCCAACACGATTGAGCTCGAACGGGCCTTCGGTGACGCCATTGGTGTCGGTGACGATCAGCTCAACCGTTGCCCGCGGCACGGCTGGGGTGCCGGGCCTTGCGCCCTTGGGTAGGAACGCGCAATAGCCCTCGTTCAGCGCAAAGCCACCGGTGATCGTATCGCCGGCAGGTATGTACGCCAGGTATGGAGGATTTGAGCCGTTCGCGAGATCCGAGGTACTGGTGGCACCAGGGCCGGGCGCACTGCAGCTGAAGCCGTCGCTGGGTACCGCGCTCGAGCAATTCACGTATTGAGTGCCATCCACAGCTCCCGAGCTGTTGAGCACGTTCGCGGTGGGCGCCCCGTAGCTGACGTTGTTGCCGTCATCCTTGCGACGCGTGACGACGATCGTGTAGGACCAGATGTTCCCCGAGAAGTTCCAGCTGTAGCCGGACGGGTCGGTGGCGCCGCTGATCGAGGAGGCGCAGCCGAATGTGTAGTCGTACGGATTCGGGTTTCCGGCCGCGGGCCCGCCCGCGTCGGGGTTGATCGTGCCGCTGCACTGAACCGTCGATGGCGGCGTCGTCGGCGACGCCATCGCGCTCGCGGGCAGCTCGCTCAGGCTCACCACCCCCGCGCTCAGCACAGCACCGAGCGAAACCGCCAGGCGCCAGGACAGATACGACCTCTTACGACGTGACACAAGTACCTCCGGAGTCTGTTCGCCAGGCGCATGAGCGACCGACAACCACTAAATCAATAATTTGGACTAAGCATATCGAGATTATTGGAAGGAGGTCAGAAGTCGGAACGGCAGGGAGCTCGAGATCCAACGTGCGCGGCTCTTCATGCGGTCACGACGTAACGGCCGCCTGTGGCCCTGCGTACGCAGCCGGCGAGCTCGAGCTCGGCCAGCAGCATCAGCGTGTCTCCCGTGTGCACTCGCTTGCTCACAAGAGCACTGAGCGTGTCCACACCGGATTGGATCGCCTCGATCACAGCCCGCTGATCCTCGCTGAGCCCGTTCAGAACGGGATCAAGCACCTCACGGCTTCCGGCTCCGAATACGGCGTCAAGCACGTCCTGCGGGTTGCGAATCAGCACAACGCCATCCCGAAGCAGTCCGTGCGGACCCTCCGATTGCGGCACCAGCACAGATCCGGGCACGGCTCCGAGCCGAGAACCCACCCTCCGGGCGAGTTTGGCTGTGCTGAGCGCCCCAGACCGGGGTTTGCCCTGCACGACGATGGTCAGTTCGCAGAGCGCCGCGATGATCCGGTTGCGCGCAATCAGGGTCCATTTGCGTACCGAGGTGCCTGTGCCCAGCTCGCTGACCGCGACCCCGTTGCGCAGAATCTGGTCGTAGAGCTGCTGGTTCGTCTTCGGATACGGCGTCGCGGCACAGCCGGGGAGCACCGCGATGGTCCTGCCCCCTGCGGCCAGTGCACCCCTGTGCGCTGCCGCATCGATGCCCACCGCCATGCCGCTCACGACACACAGACCACTGACGCTGACACCGCGCCCGAGCGTTTGGGCGACCTCTGTTCCGTAGACGGTCGGGTGCCGGGTTCCGACGATCGCCACCGGATCTGCCTGCGCCAGCTCGATGAACCTCCTCAGTCCGCCCGCCACGTGCAACACCGCCGGTGGGCCAAACAGCCGCCGCAACCGCTCCGGGTAGGCGGCGTCGCAGGCACATATCAGCTCGAGCCCTGCGGCCTGCGCCCGTTCTCGCGCAAGATCGGCCTCGGCAACCCCAAAGTCGTGATATTCGGACTCGAGCTCATCATCGACTCCCCGGCGCTCAGCGATCTCCCGCCAGAACTCGATCAAGAGCTGATCCTCGAGGCTGAGGATGTCGTCCACACGGTGGCGCTGGTACTCCAGGTAGCCGCTCACGCGCTCCACGAGCCAGGTTCGCCGTAGGCATACGTCACAGGCAGCCATCGACATCCCCTGCCTAGGCCGCCATGCTCTGGGTCGCGCCAACCTGCTGGCGGAGAGTCACTGCCGCCAGGACATCGGGGCCGGTGACCAGATCCCGGCCCTGGAGGTCCGCGATCGTCTGCGCCACCCGGACGACGCGATGCCGTCCACGAGCCGACAGGCCGCCGGCGAGGTAGGCATCGCCCAGCTTGGCGACGGCGTCATCGTCGAGCCGCACGCGAGCGTGAATCAGGCCGGCGTCGAGCTCACCGTTGCAACTGGCCGCCGTCCCAGCCAAGCGGTGCTGCTGACGCGCACGCGCTTCGATCACGCGGGCGCGAAGTGTCGCGGAGTCGGTGATCGGGGCGGAGCGCATTTCCTGCTCCGACGGCCGTACGACGTTCACCAGCAGGTCCATCCGGTCGAGCAGAGGCCCGCTGAGTCGCCGCTCATAGCGCTTGATGTCGATCTCCGAGCAGCTGCATCTCTGATCGACACCCGCGTAGCCGCAGGGACACGGATTGGTGGCAGCGATCAGCATGAAGCGCGTCGGGAAGACGAGTGCGCGCTGACCGCGCACAATCGTGACGCGGCCGTCCTCGAGTGGCTGACGCAGCGCTTCGACCGCCGTGCGCTGGAACTCGGCGAGCTCGTCGAGGAACAGGATCCCGCGATGAGCGAGCGATGCCTCCCCCGGCCGCGGCGGGTTCCCGCCGCCGACCAAGCCCGCCGCGGAGACGGTGTGGTGCGGAGCACGGAAGGGCCGTGTGGCGATCAGGCCACCACGGTGCAGACCTGCGACGCTGTGCACCCGCGTGACCTCAAGCGCCTCCTCGCGAGCCATCGGCGGCAGGATCGAAGGAAGCCTCCGAGCGAGCATCGTCTTTCCTGTGCCAGGTGGGCCCTCGAGTAGGAGATTGTGCCCCCCGGCGGCCGCGATCTCCATGGCCGTGAGCGCGACCGACTGTCCGCGCACATCCGCGAGATCGGGCTCGGCGGCCCCAGAGCCGTCCGGCAGCGCGGCCAACGGCATCGGTGGTATCTCGCGACCGGTCACCGCGTCGACGGCGGCCCTCAGCCCGCTCACGCCGAGAACCCGGATGCCTTCGATCAGGGACGCTTCACGTGCCTGCGACAGCGGCACCACCAGAGCCGGGACCCGATGCCGGCGCGCGCCCTCGGCCACAGCCAACGTGCCCGCTGCCCACCGCAGTGTGCCGCCAAGCGAGAGCTCTCCGTAGACCGCGACGTCGGCGAGGCGCGAGACGTCGAACTGGCCGCTCGCGGCGAGCACGGCAAGAGCCAGCGCCGCATCGAACCCGGGTCCGACCTTGCGCAACGAAGCCGGCGCGAGGTTTGCCGTGATCCGGCGCTGCGGGAACTCGTAGCCCGAGTTCTGAATCGCGGCGCGGACACGCTCGCGTGACTCACGTACCGCGGTATCTCCGAGCCCCACGATCGTGAAGGCCGGCAGTCCAGGGCGGATGTCAACCTCAACGAAGATCCGTCGGGGCTCAACCCCGTCGATGGCGAACGTCGTTACGCGAGCAAGCATGCCGCCGAAGCTAGGGTCACACGTGTGCCTGAACTGTCATGCCATGTGACCACTTTGTAACTTCCACCGCGATCTGCCGGCACTTGTCACAGAGTCGTCACCCGACGCCACAAACCCGGCACATGTGCGGACATAGCTTCGACACATGCCCACTGACAGACGCCGCCGGCTGGGCGCCGCCGGCGAACAACTCGCAGCAGACCACCTCGCCCGCAGGGGCTTTCAGATCCTCGATCGCAACTACCGCACACGCTGGGGAGAACTCGACATCATCGCCTGCGACGACCGCCAGATCGTGTTCTGCGAGGTCAAGTGTCGGATCGCGAACCGCGCCGGACGCGATCCACTCGAGTCGGTGCACCCGTCCAAACGGGCTCAGGTGCGGCGCATGGCCAGCCGCTGGCTCAGCGAGCGGCAGCACCCGCGGGTCAGCGACCTGCGCTTTGACGCGATCGGCGTGACGCTGTCACCCGACGGCCAACTGCTGCGCCTCGACCATCTGGAGGCCGCCTTCTGAGGCGGTCCGGTTCGCCCGCCCGCGGGCACTCTCAGCCCAGAGTCAGTTGCTGGTAGGCCGTCGATTGGAAGGAGAGGCGGTGTAGCGGTGTGACGCCAAGGCGCTCGATCGCGCTGCGGTGCTCGGGAGAGGCGTAGCCGACGTGCTGGGCGAACCCCCAGCCGGGGTTGCGCTCGCCCACGCGGCGCATGTACCGGTCGCGGGTCTCCTTCGCGAGCACCGAGGCCGCGGCGATCGCGGCACTGGTGGCGTCACCCCTGATGACCGCGCGGCTCTCGTAGCCGATTTCCCCGAGACTGAAGCCGTCGCTGAGGCAGATCGCTCCCTCACAGGCGACGTTCGCGAGCGCCTCCCGCAGGGCCGCAAGGTTGGTCTTGTGCAGCCCGCGGGCATCGATGCCCGGCGCGCAGCGTGAGACGATCGAGACCTTCGCCGCGACACGCAGGATCAGCGGATAGAGCTCCGCGCGTGCCGCCGGTGTCTGCAGCTTCGAGTCGTTCAGGCCCGCGAGCGCCTTGATATCGGCGCGCGTGATGCGCTGCTGGTCAAAGAGGACGGCAGCGGCCACCAGTGGACCGGCCAGGCAGCCGCGCCCCGCCTCATCGGCACCGGCCACGAAGCGTGCTCCGATCGCGCGGTCGTGCGCGAACAGCTTGGGACCGGGCGGCTTGCGCTTCATCCTGCCGACACGGTACTGCTGGCTGGTCGCCAAGCGGGCGAGCAGCCAGCGCGAAAGCGAAAATCTCTTCTAGAAGAAGCCGATCCGGTCGAGCGGCCAGTAGGTCGCAAAGGCGACGCCCACGATCCACTTCTGCGGGACCGGGCCCCAGTAGCGGCTGTCGAGCGAATCCCCACGGTTGTCGCCCATCATGTAGTACTCACCGGCCGGAACGATGATCGTCTTCGGAAAGGTGCAATCCGCGCTCGTGCCGCCGTCGCACGGCTCGAACCCCGCGTCTCTCGCGTTCGCCCTGGGGTGGTAGCCGAATGTCTCCTTGACACCGTTGCGCCAGACGTAGCCATCGGTGATCTTGAGGTGATCCCCCGGAAGGCCGACGACGCGTTTGATGAACGTCTCGCTGGACTCCGCCGGCTCGTTCTTGTCGCAGGGCTGCGCCTCACCGCCGCCCTGATCGGCGCTGCCACAGGTCCCGTTGAGCGTGGTCGCGCCAACGGGCGGGTGGAAGACGACGACGTCGCCCACGCTCGGATCGGTATCGAGCCGGTTCACCAGGATCCGCTGCCCGATCGCGAGCGTCGGGATCATCGAGCCGCTAGGAATGCGGTAGGGCTTGACCAGGAACGCCTGGATCAGCAGCGCCAGGCCAACCGCGATCGCAACGGTTACGACCAGCTCGATGATATTTGCGACAGGGCCCTTGGCCTTCTTCGTTGTGGCGGCCATCGGGTACCTGCCCCGGACTGCCAGCTTGCGCTAGCCCTCGTCGGCCGACGCAGCAGCGTCGGCATCGGGGGACGCTGCGGGCTCGGCCTGAACTGGCGCCTGCGCCTCCAGCGCCTCAGGCTCGGCGAACGCGGGGCCGTAGAGCAGCTCGCGCTGGATCATCTCCTCCGGGCCGGTGTTGCGGCGCTCGCGGACGCGGGCGCGCTTGCCGACGCGGTCGCGCAGGTAGTACAGCTTGGCGCGACGGACGTCACCTCGAGCAGCGACCTCGATCTTCTCGATCTTCGGCGAATGCAGCGGGAACGTGCGCTCGACGCCTACGCCGAAGGAGGTCTTGCGGACGGTGAAGGTCTCACGCGCACCGTGCCCTTGGCGCTTAATGACCACGCCCTCGAACACCTGGGTGCGGCGGCGGGTGCCCTCGATCACCTGGAAGTGGACACGCAGGCGGTCGCCAGCGTCGAACTGCGGAACTCGGCGGAGCTGTGCGTGCTCCAGACTTTCGATGACGGTGCTCATTGCTCGTGCCTTGTTGCCGGCAGCACCGGCATAGTGAAACGGACAGAAGAAGATGCGCAGCTGAAGAGCGCGCGGCGGCCTATGGTAGCGAAACGGCCGTCGAGTGCTCTCGCGGGCTAACCGGCGGCACGCTCGCGCGCCTGTTCCAGCCGCCAGCGACGGATATTCGCATGGTGACCGGAGAGCAGCACGTCGGGGACGGGCCAGCCGCGGTACTCGGCCGGACGCGTGTAGTGCGGGTACTCGGGCGCCCCCTCCAGCGCGCGACTGAAGGACTCCTCGAGCGCCGACTCTCGGTGTCCAAGCGCTCCGGGCTGCTTGCGCAGGATCGCATCGCAGACGACCATCGCCGCCAGCTCACCGCCCGCCAGCACGTAGCGGCCGATCGACAGGCGGTCGCTGGCGAAGTGCTCGACGATGCGCTCGTCGAAGCCCTCGTAGCGGCCGCACAGGAGCGTCAGCGCCGGTTCGGCGGCGAGCTCGTCGACGAACTCGTCATCGAGGATGCGGCCGCCCGGCGTGAGCGCCAGGATCCGTCGCTCACGCCGAACGTCGGTCGGGTCGGCACCGTAGCGGGCGCGCATCGCCGCTTCGACGACGTCGACCCGCAGGACCATCCCGGCGCCGCCGCCGAAGGGGGTGTCATCGACCTGGCCGCCGGTCAGCGGCGTGTGGTTGCGATAGTCGACATAGCCGAGGCGATGGCCGGCTGCGAGCGCGTTACGCACGTGGCGCTGGGACTCGAACCACTCGAAGGCCTCGGGGAAGAGCGTGAAGACATCGATCTCCACGGTCACTCCTCCCCCAGGAACTTCAGATCTATGTCGATCTGCTTTGTCGCCAAGTCGACCGTTCTGACGGCGTCGGAGACAAGCGGCACGAGCAGCGGATCGCCGCCCTCGTTGCGCTCCACCTCGAGTACCTCACACGACGGGAGCGCGAGCAGTTTCGTGACGGTGCCGACCTCGCGGTCGCCGTCGCAGACAGCCAGACCCTCGAGGTCCTCGGCCCACCACTCGTCCTCCCCCAGATCCGGCGCGCTGTTTCGCGCGACAAGCAGCGTGTGGCCTCGGAGCGCCTCCGCCGCGGCGCGGTCGTCGCAGCCCTCGATCCGCAGGATCAGGCGCTTGTCGTGGCCGGCCAGGCGCACGATGTCTCGCTCGACCTCGCCGACCTTCACCGTCTTTGTCGCACGGAGCAGGGGCGCGTTCGGCTCCGCCACCAGAAAACTGCCGTCGAGTCCGTGGGGCCGACCGATGCGGCCTGCGTGCAACCAGGCTCGGTCTGCGGCCGCGTCAGCCATGTCGCCCGGCTCAGTCGACGATGTCGACAAAGACGCGGTGGCCGTCCCGAGCCGCCGCGGTCTTGACGACGGTTCGCAACGCCGACGCCGTCCGGCCACCACGGCCGATCACGTTGCCGTAATCGTCGTGGGCGACGGAGAGCTCGAGGACGACGCTGCCGTCGTCCTCCCGCACCTCTTTGACCTTCACCTGGTCTTCCTCATCCACGAGCCCGCGAGTCAGGTACTCGAGGAGATCGCGGGGAGAGAGGGCTGGTTCGTTCAACCGGTGATGCCCTGCGTGCGCAGGAGCTTCTTGACCGTGTCGGTGGGCTGAGCGCCGCGAGCGAGCCAGTCCTTGACCTTGGCTTCGTCGAGCACGATGGTCGACGGATCGGTCTGTGCGTTGTAGTGCCCGACGGTCTCGATTACCCGGCCGTCGCGCTTGGAGCGCTGATCGGCGACGACAACCCGCCAGATTGGGTTCTTGCGTCCGCCGACGCGTGTTAGTCGAAGTCTCACTGACATAGAGGCAGACAGGTTAGCGTGCGGCGCGCATAAGCGCTTGAAGATCCGGGGTCTTGCCGGATGCGACGACCTTCATCAGCTTGCGCATCTGCTCGAATTGCTTGATCAGCGCCTTCACGGCCTGGACATTGGTGCCCGAGCCCTTGGCGATCCGGAGCCGGCGCGAGCCCTTGATCAGCTCCGGGCGACGGCGCTCCTCGAGCGTCATCGAGAGGATGATCGCCTGGACCCTGTCGAACTCGCGCTCGTCGAGCTTGACTCCGCGCAGTTCCTTGCCCATGCCGGGAATCATCCCGAGCAGGTTCTGCAGTGGACCCATACGCCGTATCTGACGCATTTGCTGCAGGAAATCGTCAAGGTCGAACTCCTGCTTGCGGAACTTGCGTTCGAGCTCTCGCGCCTGCTCCTCGTCGTAGGTCCCGCTTGCCCGCTCGATCAGGGAGAGCACGTCCCCCATGCCGAGGATCCGCTGCGCCATGCGGTCCGGATGGAAGCGCTCAAACTGGTCGAGCTTCTCGCCCGACGAGGCGTACATGATCGGCTTGCCCGTGATCGCCTTCACCGAGAGCGCCGCGCCACCTCGAGAATCGCCGTCCAGCTTGCTCATGATCACGCCGTCAAAGCCGACCGTCTCGCCGAACTGCTCGGCCACGTGCACCGCATCCTGGCCGGTCATCGCGTCGACGACGAGCAGGACGGCGTTGGGCCTGATCGCCTTCTTGATGTCGGCGAGCTCCTTCATCAGCTCCTCGTCGACGTGCAGGCGGCCGCTGGTATCGACGATCAGCACGTCCTTGCCCTCGGACTGCGCGCGGTCGCGCGCCCAGGTGGCGATCTGCACCGGGGTGCGGTCGGTGCCCTGCTCATAGACGTCCGCGCCGGCTGCCTGGCCCACCTGGATCAGCTGCTCGACCGCGGCGGGCCGGTAGACGTCACAGGCCGCGACCGCCACCGAGGAGCCGTGCTGCTCGTGCAGGTAGCGCGCGAGCTTGGCGGTCGCCGTCGTCTTGCCGGAGCCCTGCAGGCCGGCCATCAGGATCACCGTCGGCGGCCGCGGCGAGAACTCCACCTCCTCGCCCTCGCCGCCCATCAGCGAGGCCAGCTCGTCGTTGACGATCTTGATGACCTGCTGGCCCGGGTTCAGCTGCCCGATCACGTCGGCGCCGAGCGCGCGCTCCTTGACAGCGCTGGTGAAGCTCTTGACGACCTGGAAGTTGACGTCGGCCTCGAGCAGCGCCAGGCGGATCTCCCGCATCGCGCCGTTGATGTCGGCCTCGGTCAGCGTGCCGTGGCCGCGGACATCGGCGAGTGTCCCTTGAAGGCGTTCAGCTAGGGAATCGAACATCTCACCACGGAGGTTAAAGCAGTGGGCCGGTCACGTATGACCTGCCCACTGCTAGCCATCTGTGGGCCGCCCCGCGGGGACCGCTCAGTCAATCTTCGCGATGTCGTCGCCCGCGAACTCCTCAGCCACCTCAACGCTTCCGAAAGTGGGCCGCTGATGGAGGTAGGCGCTACCCCGGGCGAAGTAGTAAGCGATCGGGATCAGACCAAGACCCATACCGCCCAACCCGATCCACAGGACGACCGTGGTCGAATTCGGAATCGATTTGACGAAGATGAATGTCATGAAAGCCGCCCCGAGCAGCGGGAAGAGGCCCATGAAGACGAAGTTCGACACCGACCGTAGGAGGTACTTGCGGAAGGCCACCACGGCCGCGAAGCCCGCGAGTGCGTAATAGATCGCAATCTGAAGCCCGATCGAGCTGATCGCGTCGCTCAAGACGGTACCGATGGAGCCGACGAGATTCGACAACGCGAACATGACCAGCGATATCACGGCAACGACGACCGTCGCGAAGATCGGAGTGTTCCATGTGGGATGAAGCACGCCGAACGCCGCCGGAAGCGTGCGCTCCCGCGCCATCGCGAAAAGCGATCGAGTGACCTGGATAAGGGTGGTCTCGAGTGTCGCGATCGTCGAGAGGGCCACCGCGATGATCATCAGCTTCCCGCCAACGCCGCCTCCCACCACCTGACCGAAGGCCTCGAGCACGTTCGAGCTGTTGCTCTGGATCGCCTTCTGCGCCATATCCATGTTGATCGCGATCGTGAACAGCTCGAACAACACGAACACGATCAACAGGCCCACGATCCCGCCGAGGCCGGCGTTCTTCTGGCTGTCCTCGGTCTCCTCACCCAGGTTCGAGGACACGTCCCAGCCCCAGTAGTAGAAAGCGGCGATCAGCGCCCCGCCGACGAAGCCGTTGAACGAGCCGAAGCGCCCGAAGCCGAGCCAGCTCATGGAGAACGAGACCCGGTGCCCGTGAGCGATGCCGAGAACCGCGAACACAACGAGGAGGAGAACCTCGATTGAGGACATGACCCACTGCGCGTTTGCGGTGATCCGCACGCCTCGTGCGACGAAGTAAGCCATCACGCTGAACCAGACCGCACCCACGAGCGTCACCCAACCGGCGTGGCTGGCGGCGCTGGCACTGAACAGCGAGAGGGTCACCTGACCCGCGGGAATCGAACCGGCGACCATGAAGATCGTCGCCGAGACAACGAGACCCCATCCCGCGAAGAAGCCGAGCATCGGGTGGAGGACGCGACCCACCCACTCGTATGCCGCCCCGGCGCTGGCGCCGAGCTTGTTGAGATGGTGGTACGCCACAGCGATACCCATCATCGGGACACCGCACCAAAGCAGGGCCGCCGGAGCGCCGAAACCTACGGCGGAGACGATGAGGGCCGTCGTCGCCGCAATGGAGTACGCGGGGGCACTGCCCGCGACCGCCATGACGATCGCGTCCCAAAAGCCCAACGCATTCCGCTCGAGCGAATGCTTGTGGTCCCGGCGCGCATCGCTCTCGGCCGACCTTCCAGCCCCACCGACGTCATCAATCGTCGCCACCAAATCCTCCCTACCTAGACAGCCTCCGAATGGCGCGACTGTACAGTGCGGACAGGCGACAGATCGGCGCGTGCGCCGTCTAGGAGTTGTGCGTTTCGTCGGGCGGCTTTACGGCGGGCTTATCGTCGGCGGCAACCGAGCCGCTCGCGCCGCTGAACATGCTCCCCAGACCGTTGATCGCCTGCGAGAACTCAGACGGGATCACGAAGACCTTGTTGGCGCTGCCCTGCGCGAGCTTTGGCAGCATCTGCAGGTACTGATAGCTCAGCAGCTTGGGATCGGGGTCGGCTACGTGGATCGCGTCGAAGACCCTCTGAATTGCCTGCGCCTCGCCGTCGGCCCGCAGCACCGCGGCCTGCTTGTCGCCCTCGGCGGTCAGGATCGCGGCCCGCTGCTGGCCCTCGGCGGTGAGAATCGCCGACTGCTTCACGCCCTCGGCGGTGAGAATCGCGGCACGACGGTCACGCTCGGCCCGCATCTGCTTCTCCATCGCCTCCTGGATGCTGGGCGGCGGGTCGATCGACTTGATCTCGACGCGGTTGACGCGGATCCCCCATTTGTTCGTGGCCTCATCGAGCACGCCGCGCAGCTGCGCGTTGATGTGATCGCGACTGGTCAGCGCCTCCTCGAGCGTGAGCGAGCCGATCACGTTACGCAGCGTGGTGACCGTGATCTGCTCGATCGCCTGCAGCGGGTTGGCCACCTCGTAGGTCGCCGAGCGCGCGTCGTTGACCGTGAAATACAGGACGGTGTCGATGTTGATGGTCAGGTTGTCCTGGGTGATCACGGGCTGCGGGGGAAACGAGACGACCTGCTCGCGCAGGTCGAGCAACGGCCTCATCCGGTCGACGAACGGCACCAGAACCGTCATGCCCGGGTTCAGCGTGCGGTGGTAGCGACCCAGGCGCTCGACGACTCCGGCCCGCGCCTGCGGCACGATCCGGATCGTCCGGGCGGCCATCAGCACCAGGAACACGGCCACCACTGCCAAGACGATCCCTACGACCATTCCAAACCCCCTCCGTCTACTCCATTACGAGCGCCATCGCGCCCTTGATATCCACGACCTGCACGCTCGTGCCGGGTTCGATCACGTGGCCCTCGTCAAGCGATCGCGCGGTCCACAACTCGGTGTCGATCCGGACCTGGCCGATCCCCTCGTGGTTGGAGATCCGTTGGGTCACAAGTGCATTCTTGCCCACCAGCGCGGCCCCGCCGGTGCGCAGCGCCGGCCCGCTCATCAGCCGGCGGTGAACCAGTGGCCGAACCGACATGAGAGTCACGATCGAACCGAAGATGAACACGACCGACGCTGCTGTCTCGCCGGCTGCGCTGGCAGCCGCGGCGGCAAGCGCGGCACCGATCGCGAACGGGGCAAGGAAGAAGCTGCCGGCGCCGGCCAGCATTTCTGCCGCCCCGAAGCCGAGGGCCACGACCAGCCAGACGATCCACCCAGCCATCATCAACGAGCTTACTCTCAAGCACCGGTGACTTCACGCACCGGCAAACTGAGTTTTGAGCGGCGTCAGCTGATCAGCGCGCGCGCGAAATCGCTCGCGTCGAAAGGGCGCAGATCGTCGAGCTGCTCCCCCACTCCGATCAGCTTGACCGGTATTCCGAGCTCACCGGCGATCGCCAGGGCGATCCCGCCCTTCGCGGTGCCGTCGAGCTTGGTCAGAACCAGACCGTCGACCTCGATCGCCTGCGAGAACAGCTGCGCCTGACGCAGGCCGTTCTGGCCGGTCGTGGCGTCGACCGTGAGCAGCGTCTCGTGCGGCGCCTCCGGGATCTGCTTGGCGATCACACGGCGGATCTTCGTGAGCTCGCCCATCAGGTCGTCCTGCGTGTGTAGGCGCCCGGCGGTGTCGACGATCACGACGTCGGCGCCGCTGTCGATTCCGGTCTTGACGCCCTCGAACGCGACCGACCCGGGATCCGTGCCATCAGGCCCGCGCACGAACCCGGCACCGGCGCGCTGCGCCCAGGTCTCCAGCTGCTCGACAGCCGCCGCCCGGAACGTGTCGGCGGCGACCAGGACGACCTTGTGCCCGAGCTCACGGCTGAGGTGATGCGCGAGCTTGCCCGTCGTGGTCGTCTTGCCGGTCCCGTTGACGCCCGCCATCAGGATCACACTGGGCTTCGCACGCAGATCGATGTGGTCGTCGCCCACCCGCGCGATCTCGGCCAGCAGCTCGGTCAGGCGTGCGCTCAATGCCTCACCCCCTGCGATCCCGCCCCCGGTCGCCTCACGTTCGAGCTGGCCGACGACCTGCGCGGTTGTGCGGGCGCCGACGTCGGCGTAGATCAGCGCTTCCTCGAGCCGCTGCCACGTCTCATCGTTGACCTCCTCGAAGAGCGTCGCCTGGATCTCGGCGCCCAGCGCCTGACGCGTCTTGCGCAGGTTCTCGCGCAGCCGCGAGAACCTCCCGCGCCGCTTCTCGGCAGCGACGGGCTCCGGCTCCGCGGCGGCGGAGCCGCGCGAGGCCTCGCCGGCGATGAATAGCTCTGCCCACTCGCGTGCCATCGGCGCGCGACGTTAGCAATGCGCGGCTATCAGGCGACCGCCTCGCGCTCCGGCAGGCGCCGCGAGATCACCTTCGAGATCCCGTCGCCCCCCATCGAGACGCCGTACAGCGAGTCGGCGGCCTCCATCGTGCGCTTCTGGTGGGTCACGACGATGAACTGGGCGCGGTCGTTGTAGGTGTCGAGCAGGTCTAGGAAGCGCGAGATGTTGAGGTCGTCGAGCGCCGCCTCGACCTCGTCCATGATGTAGAACGGGCACGGCTTGGCGAGGAACACCGCGAACAGGAACGCCAACGCCGTCATCGACTTCTCGCCGCCGGAGAGCAGCGACAGCCGCTTCATCGCCTTGCCCCCCGGGGTGATCTCGATCTCGACGCCGAGCAGGTCCTCCTCCTCGGTGATCTCATCCGCGTCGTCGATCTCGGCCTCCTCGTCGGCGTCGGCCCCGGTCTCGGCGGCGGCGATCTTCTGCCCGCCGATCACGGCCGCACGCCCGTCGGTCTCAGACACCAGCCGCAGGCGGCCGCTGCCGCCCGGGAAGACGCGCGCCGCGAGCTCCTCGAAGTTGCTGGCCGCCGCCTCGAACGTCTGCTCGAAGGTCTCGCGGATCTGGCGGTCGGTGTCCTTGATCAGGCCCTCGAGCTCGCGCAGCGCGGACTCGAGGTCGTTGCGCTGGGTCTCGAGCTGCTCCACGTGGGCGACCGCCTCCGCGTACTCGTCCTGGGCAAGCGGGTTGACCGGCCCGAGCTGCTCGCGCCGCCTGGCCAGCCGCTCGAGGCGGGTGCGGAGCTCTTCGCAGCGCTCCTGCGGCAGCGGCTCGACCGCCGGCGCCGGTTCGAGCTCCAGCTCGCCCGCCAGCGCGCGCAGCGCCTGCTCGGAGTCGGCCTCCTGGTCACGCGAGCGCTGTGAACGCACCTCTGCGGTGGTGAGCGCCTCGCCGGCGCCGTGCAGGCGAGTCTGAATCGCCGCCTCCTCCTGGGCACAGGAGCGCAGCTCGGCGGCGACCGTCTCCCCCGCCTCGCGATCGCGAGCGAGCTCGGCGTCGAAGCCGGCCTTGCACTCGGCGATCGCGGCCGTGAGCTGCTCGAGCTCGACATGGATCGCCGTGATCTGGGGCGTGAGCAGCTCGTCGCGGGCGATCTCCGCCTGCAGGCGCCGCATCTGCGCCTCGCGCTGGGCGCGCTCGCGCTCTGCACGCTCGATCTGCGTGCGCTCGGAGTTCAGCTGCGCCTGGACCTGTGCACGGCGGTCCGCGCCCGGTCCCTCGTCCGGCGCGGTGCGCCGCCGGTCGATCGCCGCGCCGAGGCGGCGCTGCTGCTCGCCCGCCTCATCGAAGCTGTCGACCGCGCCACGGTGCGCAGCGATCGTCTGCTCGCGCGCGGCATCGAGCTCGGCGACCTTCGAGGCCGCGGCCTCGACCTCGCCGCGGGCTGCGTGCTCGGCCTGCACCGCCCGCTCGCTGGCCGCGATCAGCTCGTCGCGGCGGTTGCGTTCCGCAAGCACCCGCTCCTCGCCGACCTTGGCCGTCTGGCGCAGCTCGCGGGTGGCCCCAGACCAGACCCGTCCCTTGGAGGTGACCGCGACGCCGTTGAAGCTCTCGGGCACGTGTGCCAGGTCGTCGAGGACCCACACGTTGCCGAGCAGCGCGCGCGCCATCGCGGCGGCCTGGCTGTCACCTGCGATGTGATCGCTGAGGCGCACCGCGCCCTCCAGCGACTCACCCGAGCCACCGCCGTCGAGATCCCCCAGCACGAACACCCGGCCGCCGTCACGACCGGCCTTGTCGAGCAACTCGGCTGCGGCAGGCCGCGTGTCGAGCAGCGCGGCGCCGAGCCGCCCGTCGAGCGCCGCCGCCACGGCGAGCTCGTACCCCGGGGTGACGGTCAGCTCATCTGCCAGCGAACGCGCGCCGCCGGGAGCGCCCTGATGGCTGCGCAGGAACTGGTTGACGGCCGCGAGCTCGCCGCCGATGCGCGCGCTCTCACGACGCGCCGCTTCGACCGTCCGCTCCGCTTCGCGCACAGCTGCGCGAGCCTCCTGATAAATCGACTCGGCAGCGTCGCGCGCCACCTTGGCGGCCTGCACCGCGGCCGCCCACTCGGTCTCGAGGCCCGCCGCGACGGCGGACTCCTGCTCGAGTTGCGCGAGCTGGCGAGCGAGTTCGGCCTCACGGTCGCGCTCGCGCGCCCCGAGCTCGCGGCTGAGGGCATCGATGCGGGCCTGCGCCTCCGTATCGGGCTGATCGGCCGCCGCGGTGGCGCGTAGCTGCTCGAGCTGTACGCACGCCTGCTCGAGCCGCATCGAGACCGTGCCGGCGGCGTCGCGCACCGCCTCGGCGCGGAATCCGACCTTGTCGGCAGCCGATTGCGCGCCGTAACTGCGGCGTGAGAGCTCCTCACGCTGGCTCGAGCGAGCCGCCAGCGCCTCCTCCGCCCGGCGCCGCCGGGCGGAGACCGCCTCGAGCTCCTTGGCAATCGAGCCGCGCTGCGCGCGCGCCTGCGCCGCCTGCTCGGCCGCCGCAGTAAGCTCCGCCCGCCGCGCGCGCAGATCGTCGCGGGCAAGCTCCCAGCGGACCTCGAGCGTCTGGCGGTGGATGCGCTCGTGCAGCTCGGCGGCCTCGGCCTGACGTTTGAGCGGCTTCAGCCGCGAGCGCGCCTCACGCTCGACGTCGAGTGCGCGGTCGAGGTTGTCCTGCGTGTGGCCCAGCTTGAGCTGTGCGCGACGACGGCGCTTGCGGTGCTTGCCGAGGCCGGCGGCCTCCTCGATCAGCAGCCGCCGGTCACGCGGCTTGGAGGTGACGATCGCCTCCACGCGCCCCTGCGAGATGACCGAATGCATCTCCTTGCCGAGCCCGGTATCCGAGAGCACCTCGATCACGTCGATCAGACGGCACCTGGCACCGCCGATGCGGTACTCGCCATCGCCGCTGCGCTCGAGCCGGCGCATGATCGAGACCTCGGGCCCGAGCCCCAGCACACCCTCGCTGTCGTCAAGCACCAGCTCCACACTGGCGCTGGTGGCGGCCTGGCGACCGGGAGCTCCGCCGAAGATCACATCCTGCATGGAATGGCCGCGCACGGCCATCGGCGACTGCTCACCGAGCGCCCACAGCACCGCGTCGGTGACGTTGGACTTGCCCGAGCCGTTCGGCCCGACGATCACGCTCGTGCCGGGCCCGAACTCCAGCCGCGTGCGGTCGGGGAATGACTTGAACCCCTTCATCGTGATGCTCTTCAGGTACACCGCGCCTCCACTCCCCTAGCTCTTCCCGGCAACAGCAACATGTGCGAGCGCCTCCTCGGCGGCCGCCTGTTCCGCGTCCTTCTTGCTCCGCCCAACCCCGCGGCCGATCTCATCCGGGCCGATCATGGCGACGATCGTGAAGGTCCGATCGTGCGGCGGTCCGCTCTCGCTGATCACCTCGTAGCTCACAAGTGCACCACGCCGGGCGAGACGCTCCTGCAGCGCGGATTTGAAATCGACCGGGCGCTCGAGCGCGTCCGCCAACTCGGACTGGAAGGCTTCCACCACCGCCGCGGCAACTGGTTCGTAGCCGAACTGCAGATAGCAGGCGCCGATCACGGCCTCGGTGATCGAGGCGAGCACACGCTCGGTGGAGATCAGGTTGGGGATGCTGGCCGCCGCGCCCGCTGGCGCGGCGTCCGTCAGCCGCTCCGGCACACCGAGGCGCTCGGCGACAGCGCGGCACGAGCGGCCGGAGACCGTCTGCGCGCGGATCTTCGTCAGCTCGCCCGCGCCGAAGCGCTCGAGCAGCGGAAAGATGTGCGAGGTGATCGCCAGCGAGAGGACGCTGTCCCCGAGGAACGCGAGCCGCTCGTAGGAGTCGGCGCGCTTGGACGTCCACGAGGCGTGCGTGAAGACGGTGCTCGAGAGTTCCTCGGGAAGCGCGTCGAGCAGTTCCCGCAACCGCCCGACCGACTCCCGCGGGTCGCTTTCCCTAGTCGTCACCGGTGGTGTCGCTCGCGGTCGTCACGCCACTCGCGAGCACGAACTCAACCGCCTGGCCGACGGTGAGAATCCTGGCAGCTTCCTCATCGGAGATCTTCACGCCGTAGCTGTCCTCGAGCTCCTGGACGAGCGTGTACAGATCGAGGGAATCGGCATCCAGGTCCTCACGGAACCTGGTGTCCTCCTCGATCGAGGCGGGTTCGATCTCGAGCTCGTCGGCGAGGTGCGCACGGATCGAGCTGAGGATCTGCTCACGAGTCATAGACCGGTTACCGTAGCCCCGCGCTCGGACGGGGGAACCGCTTCTTTGGGCTTTGCAGCAGTTTCGGCTAAGTCGGTCTCCGCATCGCCGGCGGAGCCCTCGGCGCCGGGCTTGCGCAGGGCTCCGGCCTCCTCGAGTGCCGCACGCGTGCGACCGATCACGTTCTCCTCGACGCCGCGTGCCGCAATCTCGATCGCGCGCGCGAAACCGCGACGTGTGAAGCGCCCGTGGCAGACGATGCCGATCTGGCGCAGGCCGAGCATGTAGGCGCCGCCCGTGACCTCGGGGTCGATCTCCTCACGCAGCCCCATGATCGATGGGCGCAGCAGGAAACCTCCGACCTTCGCGCGCAGCGAGCGGGTGGCCGCGTCGCGCAGCAGATGCAGCGTCTGTGAAGACACGCCCTCGATCAGCTTGAGCGCGATGTTGCCCGTGAAGCCGTCGGCGACCAGGACGTCGACCACGTCCTGCAGCGCGACGGTTCCCTCGATGTTGCCGACGAAGTTGAGGCCGGCGCCGCCAGCACCGCTGAGCCGCTCGTGGACCTCCTTGAGATCCGCCGTGCCCTTGGCGGGCTCCTCACCGTTGGATAGCAGCGCCACCCGCGGTGCGTCGATGCCGAGGACCGCCTGGGCAAAGGCCGAGCCCATGTGCGCGAACTGCACCAGGTGCTCGGGGCGGCAGCTGACATTCGCGCCGACGTCGAGCAGCAGCAGCGGCCCGACTCCCGGGCGCGGCAGCGGCAGCGCCAGCGCCGGGCGGTAGATCCCCCGGTCGCGCTTCAGGTTGAAGAGCCCGGCGGCGAGCGCCGACCCGGTCGATCCGCCGGAGACGAGCGCCTGCGCCCTGCCATCGGCGACGGCCCTTGCCGCCTGCACGATCGATGCCTCGGGGGTCGACCTGACCGCATATGCGGGATCGATCGCCTTGGCGATCGAGACGGGTGCGTCGACCAGCTCGACGCCATCGGGAACCGACGAGATTCGCGCTGCGTCTGCGAATAGGAGCACGCGCACACCGCGCCCCGCTGCCAGCGACGCGCCTTGCGCTACCTCATCGGGGCCCAGATCAGCCCCGTTGCCATCGACGGCGACGGTCACCATCGGTGACTGTCGCCTCAGCGCAACGTGGAGTCGGTTTCGACCACGGTGCGCCCCTTGTAGCTACCGCAGACCGGGCACACGCGGTGCGGCAGACGCGGGCTGTGGCACTGGGGGCACGCGTTCGTTGCTGCTGCGCTCACCTTGTGGGTCGAGCGGCGCTTGGTGGTGCGTGAGTGAGACTGCTTTTGCTTGGGAACGGCCATGACCGAGGAAAGTAGCAGGATCGACAGTCCGCGACCCGGTGCGATCAGTCGAACTTGAGCTCGGAGAGCTTGGCCCAGCGTGGGTCGGGCTCCGATTCGTGGCCGTGATCCGCGGCTGCCGTGTTCAGGTTGACCCCGCAGGTCGGACACAGTCCGGCGCAGTCCTCGCGACAGAGGATCGCGCGCGGCAGATTGAGCGCGAGTGCGTCGCGCGCCCACGCCGACAGATCGAGCACACCTGCCTGCAGGTAGGGCGAGTCAAGCTCCTCACCGGCGCCGGGCTGCGAGATCTCGCGTGCGTCGATCTTGAAGCTGGCGGCGGCGGGTTCCAGGCAGCGCATGCACGACCCCTGCAGCGCCGCCTCGAAGCGCAGGCGCAGCGCATAGCCCTCCCCCGTCGTGCGCGAGACGTCCACGCGCACCGGGACGACCGGCGGCACGACGGCGTAGGCGTCGGCTCCCAGCGTGAACGGTTCGATGGAGACGTCGAGGTCCAGCCGGCGGCCCTCGCCGGAGGTGAGCCGCAGTGCGCCGAGGTCGAAGCTGTCGATCGGAGCGCTCATCGGCCTCAGCTTAGATCGCTTGCTGCGAATGGCTCACCGCCGGCGGAGCGCGTTCAGCTCCTCGCCGGCGAGCGCGACCGCGCCGACCGCGGACAGGACGATGCCCGCAACCAGTGGCACGAGTCCGGCGCCGTGAGCAAGCGGTTCGCCGTAGAGCAGCACGACCGCGAGGATCAGCCCGTTGGCGGAAACGGTCGTGCTCGCGGCCGAGACACTGGCGGCGTTGGCCCGGGCGAACGCGTGCTGGATCAGCGACAGCGACCACGCGCTCAGCGCGAGCATCAGGTATGGCCCCGGAGTCACCAGCAGCTTGACGATCGCCGCCCCACCGTCACGGACAACCCGGTCGGCGATCTCCTTGGTGAAGACACCGGTCGCGACGAACAGAATGCCCACGGCCGCGCCCTTGAGCACGCCGCTGCGGGAGCGCGCAAGCAGCGCCGCCGGAACACTGAGCACGGCCGCGGTGAGCACCTCTGTGAGGTCCGAAAGCGGCGGCGCGGCGACACCTGAGGCGATCACGCTGGAGGCGACGAGCACGCCACCGAAGGCGAGCAGCACCACGCCCGACAGCTCGACTCGTGTGAAGCGCTCTCCGAGCCAGCGGTGTCCGACTACGACCAGGCCGCCGCGGCCCAGGCTGCGCAAACTGGTGACGACCGGTACCGGCACGAGGCCCAGCGAGCCCGCTTCCGCGGCCCACGCGAGTAAGCTCAGCGCCATCGCCAGCAGCCACCAGGGCCTCCGAGCCAGAGTTGCCAGCAATCTGAGGCCGTGCTCAGCAACGCCGACCTGCATCATTTCGCGCTTTTCCAGGGCGGCAGCGGCGCTGTTCGCGAGCCCGCAGATGAGCGCGAGCGCGCTACCCAAAAAGAACATCGATTACAGGAGCATTCAGTGCAAGACGGGCACCCGAAATTGGCCGCGACGGAAGCGATCGTATCGCCCCCCGAGCCGACGCGGCCCAGCAGACCACGGAAGGTTCTGATCCTCTCGGGTGAGATGGGCGAGGGGCACAACGCCGCGGCAGCTGCGATAACGGAGGCAATCGCAGATGTCTGGCCGGGGTGTGAGGTTGAGCGGTTCGACACGCTCGAGCTCTGGGGACGTCCGTTCTCGCGCTTCATGAGCCGCGGGTACGAGATCCAGATCCGCCGGCTCCCGCTCAGCTACGAGGTGTTCTACGACGCGCTCTGTGCGTCCCGAACCTTCGCGGCGCTCAGCAAGCTCGCGATCGGGAGCTTCTTCGGCCGTCGCCTGCAGGACTTCCTCAAGACCCACGATGCCGACCTCGTGATCTCCGTCTATCCGTTCGGCTCGGCCGCGCTGCACTGGCTGCGCACGCGTCAGTCCTACAAGGTGCCCGCCGTGACCTACGTCCCCGCGTTCCACGTGCACCCGGTCTGGGCGTACGCCGGCATCGATCAGCACTACGTCATGTACGACACCGCTCCCGACCACGCCGAGTGCGCCGGGTTCGAACGCACGATGCGGGTCGGGGCGCCGCCGGTCAAGCAAGGGTTCGGCACCGTCTCCAAGAAGGAGGCGCGCGAGCGCCTCGCGCTCGACCCGGACCGCTTCATCCTGCTGACCACCGGTGGCGCATGGGGCCTGGGCGGCATCGATGAGGCGGTGCAGTCCCTGACCGGCTCCGGGATCGATCAGCTGCAGGTCATCGCGGTCTGCGGCAAGAGCACCAAGCTGCTGGCGCACATACGGGCCATGGGTGTGCCAGAGGAACGTCTTCGTGCCTTCGGCTACGTCGACAACATGCACGAGATCATGGCCGCCGCCGATGTCGTCGTGACCAACGGCGCCGGCGTCACGGTGCTCGAGGCGCTGCGCACCCCCCGTCCGGTGATCGCGTTCAAGCCACTTGCGGGCCACGGCAAGGCCTCGACGGACGAGATGATGCGCCGCGACCTGGCGCTCGAGGCCAACGACGTCACCGAGCTCGTATCCGTCGTGCGCGAACTGGCGACCGACCAGGTGCTGATGGCCCGCATGGAACACGCGGGACGCGAGTGGTGCCGGGGACGCGAGCTCTGCGACAGCGTGCGCGGCATGAACGAGCTGTTCCCCGCCGCGGCCCACGGGTAACCGCAGCCGTCGCCGCATCGCGGCTGCGGCTGCGATCATGGAGCTGTGTCGAGCTGGTTCAGGAGCCACGGCTACGCGAGCGTCTACGACCATCTGATCGTCGGGGCGGTGCCGCTCGACGAGCCTGATGTGCGTGTGCTCGCGACGCTCGGCATCAGCCGCGTACTCAACCTCGTCGCGGACGGCGAATACGCCGGCTACGGCCGCGGCGCGCGGCGCAAGGTCGAGCGCGCGCTCGAGAAGGTGGGCATCGAGGAGCGCCGGCTGACCACCGTCGACTACGGCGGGCTGACGCCGGAGCTGCTCGAGCAGAGCACCGCCCAGGTGAACAGCTGGCTTGACGACGGGGAGATCGTCTACCTGCACTGCCGCGCCGGCTGGCAGCGCTCAGCCGCCGTCGCCGCCGGCGCGATCGCCCTGCGCGACGACGTCGACCTGGAGGCCGCGCTCACCCGGGTCCAGCAGCTCAAGAGCAACGCCGACCCGCTTCCGCACCAGCGCGAGGATCTCGAGCACTGGTTCGAAGCGCGCGAGCGCAGGCGCTGAGCTCAGGGCCTGGCCCGTCGGCGCTGAGTTCAGGGCCTGCCGCCATGCGCTGCGGGCCGGCCCGGAGCGGCGAGCAGCCGGCCTGTCAAGCCCGGACCCTCATTCATCGCCGCCTCCATGCCGCGCCACTGCGCGGTGGCGATGAACAGCGTGCGACCATCCTCGCCCCCCAGCATGCATGCGAAGCAGCCTCGATCCACCTGCACGGTGTCGAGCACCTTCCCACCCTCGGCGACGCGGATGCACCGCCTGCCGGGCACGGTCGCGACCCAGATGGCGCCGTCGGCGTCCGCGCAGATGCCGTCCGGAGCATGCTCGAGATCAGCCCATACGCGGCTGTTCGAAAGCGACCCTTGGTCGTCCTCGATGTCGAACGCGACCAGCTGCCGGGTGTGCGAGTCAGCCACGATCAGCGTCCGCTCGCCTTCGAGCAACGCCATCCCGTTCGGCCACTGCAGCCCATTGGCCACTTCGCCGACCGCAAGCTCGGGTCGGATGCAGACGATGCTGCCCGCGCCCCCGTTGACGTAGACGCAGCCGGTGGCGCTCACGACGAGCTCGTTGAATGGCGCCGTACTGAGGGTCGAGAGATCAACATACGTCCCAAGCACTCCATCGTGGCCCAGCTTCAACAGCTGTCGTTTCGGACCATCGACGACGAGCAGCTCCCCGTCCGGCAGCCAATCGATGCTGAACGGGATCGTCTGCGGCGCGACGCGGGCGATCACCTCGGGCGTCCCATCGACGCTCAGGGCGAGAACCTCACCGGCACCCCAGTTGCAGATCCACACCCGCCCGTCGTGCCATCTCGTGGACTCGGGGAAGCCCAACCCCTCGGCCAATACATACGTCTCGGTCATCGCACACACCTCTCTACCACCAGATCGCTTGAAAGCTCCGATAGAGAGACGAATCAGGTAGGGCCGTCTCGACACCAATCCACCGCGGATGGTCACGGGTCGCGACGCGAGCTCGACGGCTCCCGGATTTCCGACTCAGGCCACTACTAACCGTCCGCGGCGCGCAGATCGGCGGCGCGCAGATGGCGAGGCGGCCGGGGCACCGCCGGGTCCTCGAACAGGGCGCGGGGACGATCGCGTTCGTCCGCGGCCGCGGCGGCCTGGTCGTCGTCGGGCGACAGGCTCACGTCGCGCGCGGACTCCGTGATCTGGTCGACATCTGCGAGCTCTGCGCCACTGGCAACGGCGCCGTGGTCGGCGAAGCGCCGCGCCGCTGGCAGGACACGCCGCTCGTAGGAGCCGACGGTGTCGTTGTAGGCGCTGACGGTCGAGTTCAGGCGCTTGCCGAGGGTCTGGATCAGACCCGAGAGCTTCGCCAGCCGGCCATGCAGGTCGCGCCCCAGGTCCGAGATCGCCTGAGCGGACTCGGCCACTCGCTCCTGCTGCCAGCCATAGCCGACCGAATGCAGCAGTGCAAGCAGGGTCGTGGGGGTGGCGATCAGCACCCGGCGGGACATCGCGTCCTCGATCAGCGACGGATCGGCGTCAAGCGCGGCTCCGTACAGGTGCTCACCCGGGAGGAACAGCACGACGAAGTCCGGTGCCGACTCCATCCCGTCCCAGTAGGCCTTGTCGGCGAGCTGCTTGACGTGGCGGCGGAGCAGTCGCGCGTGCGCCTGCATGGCCTCGCTGCGGGTCTGCTGGTCGGGCGCCTCGTAGGCGTCGAGGATCGCCTGCAGCGGCGCCTTGGCGTCGACGACGACATGCTTTCCACCCGGAAGGTTGACGACCATGTCCGGGCGCAGCACCTGCTCGTCGCCGGCGAAGCTCGCCTGCTCGGTGAAGTCGCAGTGACGCACCATCCCGGCGAGCTCGACGACCTTGCGCAGCTGCATCTGCCCCCACTGACCGCGTGCGTTGGGCTTGCGCAGCGCCGTGACGAGCGCTCCGGTCTCCGTGCGGAGCTTCTCGTTGGCCTCGGCCAGCTGGCGCATGCGCTCTCCCAGCATGCCCTGCGACTCGTGGCGCTCCTTGTTCAGCGTCAGCAGCTGCTGATCGACACGCTGCAACTGATCCTTCAAGGGCCTGACGAGCTGCTCCATCGCCAGCTGTCGCTTCTCGAGCTCACCCTTGGCCTCGGCCTGGCTGCTCTGCAGCTGCGACCTCGCGAGCTCGTTGAGCTGCTTGACGCTGGCGTCGAGCGCCTCGGCGCTCATCGCCTTGAAGGAGTCCGACATCTGCGCCTGGCTTTCGCGCAGCGAACGGATGCGCTCACGCATGATCAGCGCGGTCACCCCCGCGCCGACTACCACGCCAACGATCAGCCAAACAGCACTCATGCACCGAGGATGGCGCGCGCCCCGGACGGAACGCGGTCGAACAGAGGTTCGATCGGCCCGCTAGGCGACTTCGGCGGGCTCGTCCTTGCCTGCCAGGCGATCGCGACCGCGCTGCACGGCGGCGATGAACTTCGAGAGGTTGACCTCGAGCGTGTTGAGGATCTCGTCGGCGTAGTCCTCGGCTCCGAGGCGGATTTCGCGCTCACGAGCGTGGGCCTCATCGAGGATCTCCTCGGCTGCGCGCTCGGCCTGCTTGGTGATCTCCTCCTCGGAGACCAGCCGCTCCTGGCGGTCGCGCGCCTCCTTGACGATGCGTTCGGCCTCGCGCTTGGCTTCGGCCAGCATCTCCTGACGCTCCTTCACGATCCAGCGCGCCTGCTTGATCTCCTCGGGGATCGTCGCGCGCATCTGGTCGAGGATGTCGTAAATCTCCTCCTTGTCCACGCGCACCTGATCCGTCAGCGGCATAGGCTTCGCGTTGTGGACAAGATCGTCGAGCTTGTCGATGAGTACGAGAACGTCCATCGCAATCCTCTGTTTCGTCAGCGGCTGATTCGTTCCTTCAAGGCCTGCGCGACCTCATCCGGGACCAGACCATCGATCCGGCCTCCGAAAGTAGCGAGCTCCTTGACCCCGCTGGACCTGATGAAAGAGTACTTAGCAGACGCCATCAAGTAAACGGACTCGATGTCGGGCGCCTGTTCACGGTTGAGCTGGTTGAGCTCGAGCTCGTATTCGAAGTCGGAGGTCGCGCGCAGTCCGCGGACGATCGCCTTGGCGCCGCGCTCGCGGGCGAAGTCGACCGTCAGCACGCTGAACGGCTCCACCTCGACGTTGCGGAGATGGGCGGTCGCGTGCTCGATGAACGCAACACGCTCGTCGGCCGTGAACACGGTGGATCCCTTGCGCAACGGCAGGTTGACGACGGCCACGATCACCTTGTCGAACATGGCGGAGGCACGCGAGATCACGTCCAGGTGCCCGTTGGTCACCGGGTCGTATGAGCCGGGGCAGACTGCGATTCGGTTATCCAGCGACATGGATTCTGATCAGGGTGTCTCCGTACTGGCGCTCGCGCAGCAGCGCCAGGTCAAGGTCCAAGGGCGCCCTGCGGTCGCTCTCCGCCACCACCCTGGCACCGTGGGCCAGGATCGGCGGTAACGCGGTCGACAGCTGGGGGCCCAGGGAGCTCGCCATACGGTATGGGGGGTCGAGGAAGACAAGATCGTATTGGCGGCCGGCCACCGGTGTGCAAGCGAGCGCCCGCAGCGCGGGCATGCGCAGCACCTCCGACTGCAGGCCGAGCTGCTCCAGGTTGTGCCGCACGGCCGCCACCGCCGCGGCTGCCGCATCGACGAACGTCGCCTCGCCGGCGCCGCGCGAGAGGGCCTCGATCCCGAGCGCGCCGGATCCGGCGAACAGGTCGAGTACGCGGCTTCCGTCGACCGACCCGAGGATCGAGAAGAGTGCCTCGCGCACACGGTCGGAGGTCGGTCGGGTGTCCGAGCCCTTGGGCGCGCGCAGCACGCGGCCGCCGAGCGCGCCGGCCACGACCCTCACACCAGGATCCTTGGCAGAACCTGCGCGATCAGGAGGTGCTCGGGCCGGGTCAGCTCGGGGTCTGAACCGAGCACGGTGCGGGCGTGCAGCGCGGCGCGCTCGAGCAGCTCCTGGTCACGTGTGAGGTCGGCGAAGCGGTGCTCGACGTCGTGCCCCGACTGGCGCGTGCCGGCGAGCTCGCCGTGTCCCCGCAGCGCCAGGTCGACCTCGGCCAGGCGGAACCCGTCCGATTCGCGCGCCAGCGCCTGGAGGCGCCGGGATTCGCGACGGCCGAATAGCAGGCAGAGCGAGGCATGCTCGCCCCGTCCGATCCGGCCACGCAGCTGATGCAGCTGCGAGATCCCGTAGCGGTCGGCGTCCTCGACCAGCATCACGGTCGCGTTCGGCACGTCGATCCCGACCTCTATGACCGTGGTCGCGACGAGAATCTGGGCCTGCCCCGCGGCGAACTGCTCCATCGCCGCCTGCTTCTCGGCCGTGCGCATCTGCCCGTGCATGAGTACGACCTCGTATCCCGCGAAGGGCCCGACCCTGAGGCGCTCGTACTCAGAGGTGGCGGCCCGTGCCTGGAGCACCTCTGACTCCTCCACCAGCGGGCAGACCACGAACGCCTGACGCTCGGAGTCGACCGCCTCGCGGATGCGCTGGTAGGCACGCTCACGCTCGGCTTCGCTCGAGCACACGTGCGTGGCGATCGGCCGCCGGCCGCGCGGCAGTTCCCGCAGAATCGTGATGTCGAGGTCGCCGTAATGGCTGAGGGCGAGCGTGCGCGGGATCGGGGTGGCCGTCATGTGCAGCTCGTGGGGAACCTGACCCGTCTGTCCGCGCCCACCGGCGGCCAGCGCCGCCCGCTGCCCGACACCGAAGCGGTGCTGCTCGTCGATCACCACGACCGCAAGCCGCGCGAACTGAACGGCCTCCTCGATCAGGGTATGCGTCCCGATGATCAGCGACAGCTCACCGCTGGCAAGCTTCCCGAGCAGATCGCCGCGGCGCCCTGCCGGAGTCGAACCGGTCAGCAGGCCGGCGCTGACCGACTCCGAGCCGAGCAGCCGCTGGACCGTCTGAAAGTGCTGCTCGGCCAGCGTCTCGGTCGGTGCCATCAGCGCAGCCTGAAAGCCATGTTCGACCGCACGCAACATCGTGTGCAGCGCGACCACGGTCTTGCCCGAGCCGACCTCGCCCATCAGCAGTCGCTGCATCGGCTCGGCATGCGCGACGTCGTCGTCGATCTCAGCGATCGCGGAGCGCTGATCACCGGTCAGTGCAAAGGGCAGCTGGGTCGCGGCCCAGCGCTCAGTCAGCTCTGGCGCGCCTGCCAGCTGCGGTGCATGCGCCCGGGCGCGGCGGTCGCGCCGGCGCTGCTGGAGCGCAAGCTGGCCGAGGAACAGCTCGTCGAACGCAAGCCGGCGCCGCGCCTGCTCGTGATCGTCCTCGGCGAGTGGAAAATGCGCGGCGCGCAGCGCTCCGGGACGGTCGAGCAGGCGCTCGCGCAGCCGCAGCGCCGCGGGCAGCGGCTCGAGAACATCGTCGAAGTTGACGGCGTGTTCCTGGACCAGCGCGAGGATCTGGGTTGAGGAGAGGCCGTCGGTCGCCGGGTAGTGGGCAACGCCCGGGCCGGCCGTGCCCTCCCCTGTGCCGCTGACCGGGGCCGCGTCGGTCGGCGCGTGGCCCTGGACGGTGAAGCGCCCCTTCGCGTCGACCTTGCCGTAGAGCATCAGCCGCGTCCCCGCCGGATAGCGGTCAACCAGCCAGGGCTGGTTGAAGAAGGTCACGCTCATGGCGCCGGTGCCGTCGGCGACGGTGGCCTCCACGAGCGGGCGCATCCCGCGGCGTCGCACCGGCCGAGCCGTGATGCGGCGGACCTCGACCACGATCGTCGCGGTCTCTCCAGCGATCAGCGCGGTCACGCTGCGAGCCTCACGGGTGTCGCGCGGGAGATGCTCGAGCAGGTCCCCGACGGTTTCCAGACCGAGGCTCGCGGCGCCCTGCGCCGCCTTGGCGCCGCCCACTTCGAGCGGCCGCTCCAGCTGGTGGGGCGCCGGGTAGCGGATCGGAGCGGAGGCGAGCTCCTCGGGCGTCAGCTCTCGGGTGTCGGCGAAGGCGGTGGGCATGCGCTCGATCCTCCAAAGCTTGACCATGCGGGCGGTCAGCCTAAAGTTGAGCGCATGAGCGAGCGGATCTTCTACGTGTCGAGAGTTGCGCGGTTGCCGCTCGTGGGAGCCGACGGCTCGGACGTCGGCCACGTCGTCGACGTGGTGCTCGACATGGGTGGCCGCCCGCCCCGCGTCAACGGATTCGTCGTCGGCGGCATGCAGCGCCGGCGCGTGTTCGTCAGCGCCGGGCGCATTGGCGAGATTGACACCCGCGGCCTGCGTCTGCGACGCGGCACGATCAACCTCAAGCAGTTCGAGTTGCGCGAGGGCGAGAAGCTCGCCGCCGCGGAGCTGATCGGGCGCAGGCTCGGCGGGCGACGCGTGGTCGACATCGGCCTGCAGCCCGCGCCGGAGCCGTTTGCCTGGGAGGTTGCGACCGTTGCCCTGCACGTCGGACATCGGGTGCCCGGACTCAATCGTGCCCCCGAGGTGATCGATTGGAGCGAGGCCGGAGAGCTGTTTGCCGAGCAGCGGCCGGTCGACCGCCAGGCGGCGAACCTCGGCGGCCTGCATCCCGCCGAGATGGCGAATGAGATCCGCGCCCTGCCGCTCAGCCGCCGGCGGCTGCTGGCAGCGGCACTCGAGGACGAACGGCTCGCCGACCTGCTCGAGGAGATGCCCGAGGATGAACAGGTCAGGCTGATCGAGGGCCTCGACCCGGAGCGCGTCGGGCGCGTCCTCGACGAGATGGAGGCCGATGACGCCGCGGACCTGCTCGGCGAGATGTCGCGCAGTGAGCAGGAGCAACTGCTTGCAGCGATGGACCCGGACGAGGCGGAGAGCGTCCGCCGTCTGCTCGTCTACAAGCCCGACACGGCCGGCGGCCTGATGACACCGGAGCCGATCATCCTGTCCGCTCAGACGACGGTCTCCGAGGCGCTCGCACGTCTTCGCAACCCCGACCTACCGGTGCCGCTGGCGACGCAGGTGTTCGTCTGCCAGGCTCCGCTCGAGACCCCGACGGGACGCTTCATCGGCGTCGTGGGCATCCAGCGCCTGCTGCGCGAGTCCCCCTCGAAGCCGCTCGGCCGCTGCATCGACGAGGAATGGGATCCGGTCAACACGAGCGTCTCCGACCGCGAAGTCGCGGGGCGGCTGGCCGCCTACAACGTCGTCGCACTGCCGGTCACCGACGATGCCGGCCGCCTGGTCGGCGCGGTGACGATCGACGACGTCCTCGACCGCGTGCTGCCACAGGGGTGGCGCACCACCCACGCAACAATCTGAGTGGGCCATGCCGCGCAAGAACGATCTCAGCAAACCGAAGGGCTCCGGTGGTGGGGGCGGCTATGACGCCGACGCCTTTGCGCGCTGGGCTGAGTCCGTAGCGCGCTTCCTCGGCACCGGCCGCTACCTGGCGGTGCAGTCGCTGATCGTGGTGATATGGATCGGCGTGAATGCCTTTGTCGCGGTGAACCTGGGCAAGAAGCACGCCTTCGACCCCTACCCGTTCATCCTGTTGAACCTGCTGTTCTCCACGCAGGCGGCGTACGCGGCCCCGCTGATCCTGCTTGCGCAGAACCGTCAGGCCGACCGGGACAAGGAGGTGGTCGAGCGCGACCGCGAGACCACCGCCCGCTCGCTGGCCGAAACCGAGTTCCTCGCGCGTGAGCTCGCAGCGGTTCGCATCAGCCTCGAGCAGAAGGCCGACCGCGAGGACCTGATCGCGCCGCTCGAACAGCTCACGCAGGCGATCGAGCGACTGCATGGGGCAGCGCTGCTCGAGGCCGATGTCCACGAGGATGATGTCGTCGAGGAGCCCGGCGAGCACTCCGGGTCCTAGCTGCGGCCCGCTCGCCGGCTACTCAGCCGTGAGCAGCCACCAGTAGCTCTCCTGGCCACCGGCTGAGAGCTCGAGCTCGATGTCGGCGCCCGCGAGCGCACGCACGGCCTGGTCGTCAAGCGGGGCGGCGATCCC
>DASZLT010000063.1:0-30835 GCA_035552235.1 Solirubrobacteraceae bacterium | reverse complement strand
AAAGCTCGGGCAAGGCGACCGAGTCGAAGCACGGTTCGAGGCATTTGCGGCGCTCGGTGCAGCAGCGCTTGCTGCATGCGACTCGCAGGTCAGGCGGATCGAGAACGCCTTGGACGACGGCAACGATTACTCCGTTGCTGTGCCCGCGATGCTGATGACGAAGGCCAACGTCCTCGTCCTTAACGGCGAGGACGACAGCGCCCTTGTCATCGTGACCGAAATCATTGACCGCTTCGGAACACGCAACGAACCAGCAGTCGCTGCGGTTGTCGAAAAGGCGCGCGAACTCCAGACGGATTTGCTCGAAGAATCAGACGACGACAGCGAGTAACCCGCAAGAGGCGAAAAACCCGGCGAGGGCTCGTGCCGATGGGAAGGCTCGGCTTCTACTTTGGGCTAGAAGCAACAGTCATGCATGGCGGCGCTCACCCCCTGTGTGCGATCTCGATGCGGTCGACGCCACGGCCCGGATGAATCACGACTCGGTCGAGCACGGCCCGGACCAGGCCGCGCTGCTCGTCGAGCGTCAGCGCATCCCAGTCGTCGATCGTGACTGACATCGACAGCGCCTCGTCGGCCTGAACGCCCGCGTCATAGCGAGCCTTGACCTCGTCTCTGGCTTGGCGCAACTCAGCGAGCGTCTCGGCCGCGACCGGCTCGCCGGTAAGTCCGGCTGCGGCGAGGCTGCGAACGGCGGTGTCGAGTGCTTCTTGGCGACGGTCCAGCTCGGCCAGCGTCTCCGCGACTCCTGACGCACCGGACGCTCTACCCGTGATTCCCGCCACGAGGTCCTTGACCTCGGACACGACTTTGCCCTCGACGATCTCGGCGCTGATCGTCTGGCGCCTCGCACAGTTCCCGTTCGGTGGGCATCGGTAGAGGTAGTAGCTCGAGTTGTTGCTTGTCCCTACGACCATCCGGGCGCCGCACGAGCCACACCGCAGCACCCCCAGTCGAGCCAACAGGCGGTCTGACTTTGCCTTGCGCCCGCGAGGAACGGCGATCCCCTGGACGCGGTCGAACAGCTCGCGGCCGATGATCGGCTCGTGGGCCTCGAGGTTCGGCGTGTGCGTGCCGAAGTGGATCTCACCAACGTAGACCCGGTCGCGCAGCAGGTGGCTTGTCCCGTGGTAGCTCCGCACGATTCCGTGGGCTGCCAGGTGCTGACGCACGGCATCCACCGTCGATCCGCTCGCCCGCATCTCGAAGGCTCGCTCGATCACAGGCCGAACGTTCGCGTCGGGGGACAGGCAACTCTGGTCGCTGCGCTCGTAGCCCGGTGCCGTCTGATGCCACGGCACCTTGCCCTTCTCGATCGCGATCGCGACCGCCAACCGCGACTTCTCCTTGGCGTAGTTGCGCTGGTACTCGTTCATCAAGCCCTGGACGCCGGACTTGAACTTGTCGGCCGCGTTCTGCTGGGAAACGCGGCCGTCGGCGACAGTCCAGAACTCGCCGCCGACTTGTTCGATCTGGGCGATCGTGGCGCGCTGAACGTCGAGGTCACGGAACAGCCGCGACAGGTCAGCGGCGACGATGATCTGCGTTTTGCCGGCGCTCGCGCGCTCAACGGCTGGTCCCAATCCGGGGCGCTTTGACAGGTCGGCGGCGCCAGATACGTTCCCGCCGCGCTGCTCGTTCTCATTGAGCAGGTCGACGAGCTCCCAGCCCTGACGCTCGACGAAGCTCTGGATCAGCCGGCGCTGGACCTCGGGCGATTCGGCCTCCGTCTTTCTCGCGATCTGGCTGACCCTGATGATGCCTATTGCTCGTGGCTTCATTACGCTCCGATCCATGCTCACTCCAGGAGATCAAGCCCCCGACTTCTCGTTGCCCGACCAGAACGGTGATCTGGTCACGCTGTCCGAGTTGAAGGGCACACCCATAGTACTGTATTTCTATCCCAAGGTGGACACGCCAGGCTGCACGACCCAGGCCTGCGGCATCCGCGACCACCGCGCCGATTACGCCGAGCTCGGCGCCACCGTCCTCGGTGTCTCACCGGACCCCGTCAAGCCGATCGCCAGGTTCGCCGACAAGTTCGACCTAGGCTTCCCGCTGCTCTCCGACGAGGACCACAGCGTCGCCGAGTCCTACGGCGTCTGGGTCGAGAAGTCGATGTACGGTCGCACCTACATGGGCAACGAGCGCTCGACCTTCCTGATCGACGCCGACGGCAAGATCAGCCACATCTTCCGCAAGGTGAAGCCGGCCGAGCACGACGAGCAGGTGCTCGCGGCGCTAACGGCGGCGTGAGCAGGTTCTGAACGGCAAGCCGCTGTCTTGCCTGAGCGCTGGCTGATCGAGCGGCCCCAGCCGGGGCGACACCCGAGTTGCCGCTGGGGCCACACCAAATCCGGCTTGGACGTGTTATTGGTGTGATGGATCGAATCCCCGGTCGCCCAGCGCCCACAGTTTTCCTCAGCCGTGCAGGAGCGAGAGACCGCCTGCGGTTGGCTCTGCCAGCTCTGTGCATGCTCTTTGCCATCGCCGGCCTGCTCGCCAGCACGGTTGCGAGCGCACGCGGCGCCGCCGTCGTATCGACGGTTTCGTCAAGCAGCCCGGCGGCGGCGAGCAGCGGCCCCACGCTGGCATCCGGCCGCGGAGCGCGGATCAGCCAGCCGCGCGTTGGCGGCAGGGCCAGCGTGGCTGCGTGCCCGTGGCTGGATCAATCACTCTCGGTCGCAGCGCGGGTGAACATGCTGCTGTCGCACATGAGCCTGGCGGACAAGATCGCCGAGATGTACATCAACGAGCCGACGACGAGCGGTCCGTACGCCGGCTACGAGGGCTTCGTGCCGGCCCAGCCGGCACTGTGCATCCCCTCGCTTGTCGAGCAGGATGGCTCGCTCGGCGTCGGCTACGGGGCGATGGGCGTTACTCAGTTGCCTGCGGAGGTCTCGCTCGCGTCGGCCTGGGACCCGACGCTTGCCTACCAGTACGGCGCGGTCAACGGACTGGAGCACCGAGCAAAGGGGATCGCGATGGTGCTCGGGCCCGGGGTCAACATCCAGCGCGACCCGCGTTGGGGGCGCAACTACGAGATGTTCAGCGAGGATCCGTTCCTGACCTCGGCGCTCGGCACCGCCGATATCGAGGGTCTCCAGAGCCAGCAGGTGATGGCGGATGTCAAGCACTTCGCCACGTACAACCAGGAGACGAACCGCGACACGCCCAACGACAACACGATCGTCAGTACGCGGGCGTTGCACGAGATCTACCTGCCGCCCTTTTACAGCTCCATCCAGCAGGCGCACGTCGCGTCGGTGATGTGCGCGTACCCGCTGTTGAACGGCGGGTACTCATGCCAGAACCCTGGGCTCCTCACGGGGCTTCTGAATGATCGCTGGGCCTTTCAGGGATTTGTCCGCTCCGACAGCGCGGCAAACGCCTCCACCGTCGATTCCGCCAACGCCGGGCTCGATCAGGAGCGAGGGAGCTTCTACTGGGACAACGGCCAGCTCGCCGCAGCCGTTGCCGCCGGTCAGGTGAGGTCCTCCACGATCACCCAGGCCGCACGGCGGATCCTCACCCAGATGTTCCAGTTCCATCTGTTCAACGATCCGCCGACGGGGAACCTGTCGACTCCCGCAAGCACTCCCGCGGACAACGCCCTTGCGCTCAACGTTGCCCAGCGCGGAACGGTGCTGCTTCAGAACACCGGGAGCATCCTGCCGCTCAGCACCGCAAGCACGAAGTCGATAGCCGTGATCGGCCCCGACGCTACGAGCGGGCCTCAGTCCGCCGGCGGTGGCAGCTCCTACGTCACGCCGTCGGCGGTGATCAGCCCCCTCAGTGGTATCGCTGCCCGCGTCGGCTCCGCGGCGACCGTCACGTCGTATTCCGGCACCGATCCGAACCAGGCCGCCGCCACCGCCAGGGCCGCCCAGGTTGCGATCGTGTTCGCGAGCTACCGGGAGAGCGAAGGGAGCGACCTGACAAACATCTCGTTGCCGAATGGTCAGGACGCGATGATCGAGGCGGTCGCGGCCGCCAATCCAAACACGATCGTCGTGCTGAACACCGGCGGACCGGTGCTGATGCCGTGGCTGGGCAGCGTCAAGTCGGTCCTGGAGGCGTGGTACCCGGGGCAGGACGACGGCGCCGCGATCGCAGCGGTGCTCTTCGGCAGCATCGATCCAAGCGGGCACCTCCCCGAAACCTTCCCCACCAGCCTCTCGGAGATCCCGACGTCGTCGCCGGCCCAGTTCCCCGGGGTCGATGGCCGGGTCGAGTACTCCGAGGGCCTGGACGTCGGCTACCGCTGGTACGACGCCAAGAACATCGCGCCGCTGTTCGCATTCGGCTACGGCCTGTCGTACACGAGCTTTAGGTTCAGTCACCTGACCGTTACGCCCGGATCGATCGTCAACCGTAGCTCCGGCCCGGATGCCTCCAAGGGCCAGGGCGGGCGATTGGTCCGCGTGAGCGCCACAATCACGAACAGCGGCAACGTACGCGGCAGCGACGTGGTTCAGCTCTACGTCGGTGACCCGAAGCCGGCCGGCGAACCACCGCGCCAGCTGGACGGCTTCCATCGCGTCACGCTGCAGCCCGGCAAGTCGCAGACCGTCACATTCACGGTCACCGGGCACGAGCTCTCCTACTTCAACACGACGGCAGCCGGCTGGACTCTGCCCACCGGCCAGTTCTCTCTGTACGTCGGAGATTCCTCTGCATTGACCTCGCTGCCGCTGCGCGGGAAGCTGAAGGTCACGAAGACGATCGGCAACCGCTACGTCCGGCTGACCGCGCCCACGACCGTCAATCCGGGCGCGACGTTCCTCACCAAGGCGAGATTCGTAAACGACGGCGATGTGCCGGTCGCGACCGGGATCGTGAGCCTCGGCTTCCCTGCGAGCTGGACCGTGGTGCGGCTTGCGCGGACACGGGTCCTCTCGCTGGCGGCCGGGCACAGCGCCACGCGTTACTTCCGCGTGACCGTTCCGGAGCAGGCTGAGGGCGAGGTCAAGAGCCTTACGGCACAACTCTCGTCGGCGGGGATCGACGGTGCCGGCGACCTGAGCGCCACGTCCACGATCACGGTGAACGGTCCGGTCACGTTGAAGCCGAGCTCACCACTGATCGTCGTCGCCGGCAGCTCGGCCACCACGACGGTCGCTGTGACCAGCCGCATGAATCGAGCCGTGGTCGTACACCTCGCTCCCTCGGTGTCGCCCGGGGTCACGTTCTCCCCGGCAGCGCCGACAGTGTCGGTGCCCGCACACCGTACGGTCAGCCTCAAGCTGTCGGTAACGGTCGCGGCAGGCATGTCGCCGGCCACCGATCAGGTTCCGCTGATCCCGAGCGTCGCCTACCTCGGCAAGCGCTATCCATTGGCCGCGACCGCACTGACGGTCGACATCCCATACGCATCGCTGCCGGCCGCCTACGACACAAACGCGATCAGCGATGACAGCGATATCGCCGCAGCCAACTTCGATGGGGACGGCAACAGCTACTCAGAGCAGGCACTGACCGCCGCCGGGCTTGCCCCGGGCGCAACCGTAACGGCCGACGGGACGTCCTTGCAGTGGCCCGCCGTTCCGGCAGGCACACCCGACAGCGTGCTTGCAGACGGACAGACGATCTCACTCGCGGGTTCGCCGGCGGCCACGCAGCTGACCGTGCTGGGTGCGTCGAGTGGCGCCGACGAGTCCGGAACCGGCATGATCGAGTACACAGATGGGACCATCCAGCCGTACACGCTCACGTTCGACGACTGGTTCAACCCCGCCGACAGCTCGTCCAATGCTTCGATCGTCACCGCGCTGTATGTCAATGACTCCACCGGGTCCGGCAATCAGGGTGTCGTCGGCCAGCGCAAGCACAGAGCGCATGTGTTCGCCGTGTCGATCGCGCTGCAGTCGGGAAAGACGGTTTCAAGCGTCACACTGCCGACGGTCGCGACGCTCCCGGGTGTCTATCCAATGCACGTGTTCGCTCTGGGGCTCGGGAGCCCGTAGCCCGGCGGTCAGCGGAGAGTGCAGGCCGCGCCACGAATCATGAGCACGGTTCTCTTCGTCTGCCTGCAGAACGCGCGGCGCTCGCAGATGAGCCACGCCCTGTTTGAGCGCGCCGCGGCCGGCCGCCATCGCGCGCTGTCGGCCGGCACCGCACCGGCCGGACGTGTTCACCCCCGAGGTCATCGAGGTCATGGCTGAGCTCGGCGTCGATCTCGCCGGCCGCGTCGAGCAGCTCGTCTCCGAGCTCGATCGAGCTACTGCGGGCGCTGGCGGTAGCGACTGAGCGCGATCAGCGCCCAGATCGCCTCGACCACCCCGAACGGCCAGGTGCCAGACAGGAAGCCGTAGCCGCTGGACAGCGCGCAGCCGAGGGCGAACGCGAGCACGAACCGCCGGTGGCGCGACTCGAGCGCGTACATCAACATCATGAAGGTGACCGCGCAGGCCCCATAGATCGTCAGCACCAGCCGAGTGTATGACCGCGTTTTATGGATCGCCCGGGGGGCTCGCCGTCTTGCGCTCGCGCTGATGGCCAAACCTGCCGATAACACGGATTATGACCTCGGGTCCGAGCATCTCGCCCGCCTACTCGCAGATCGTCACCTGGTACCAGACCTTCCAGAAGGTTCAGGGCTCGCAGGCGGTGCCGCTGCTGATCACCCACGGCGCCCCGGACGAGGAAGCGGATCAGCCCAAGGAGACTGATCCGTCGACGCCGACGCTCGACATCATCGCCTGAGCGCCACGGCTGCTCGTGATCGAGCAGCCGCTCAACGGAACCAGTACCTGCGCTTCGGCGTGCCGTCGCCGCTGGCGACCGACTCGAAGGCCCCGCCGCAGCCCTCGATCACACGCGCCGACGCCGCGTTGTCCACGTCACATGTGATGAGCACGTCCTCGATCCCGAGCGACCGTGCCACGATCAGGCCCTGGCGCAGGATCTCGGTGGCGTAGCCGCGCCGCCGCATCCCGGGGATCACCGCGTAGCCGATGTGCCCGCCGTAGGTCGCAAGCCAGCTGTTGAGCTCGTGCCGGATCGAGATGCGTCCGACGAGCGTCCCCTCGACCGTCGCCGCCAGAAAGCTCGACGGCACCCAGCGGGCCAGCAGCTGCTCGCCCCGAGCATTCGCCTCACGGCGCTCGAGGTAGACGCCCCACGGCTCGTTGGGGATGTAGTCGAGCAGAAAAGGGAAGGCGTCGGCCTTCATCGCCTCGTGGGCTGCGCGGGCCGTGTCCTCATCCCCATCACGAAATGGGCGGAGCCGCAGCAGGCGCTGGAGCAGCGCCCGCTCGATCAGCGCACTGTCCATGACCGCGCAGCCTACAGCGCCCCGCAGACCCGGGCGCGTGCTTCAGGACCTGTTCCGTGGGCGAACTAGGAGAGACCCTCGCGCGCCTCGCGCACAAGGGTCACCGCCTCAGGGAACACGACAGCCATGACCGAGCGCAACTGCTCGGCCTGCTGCTCCGTGGTGCCCTGGATGTTCACGCGGTTCATCGCCGCGACCGTCAGGTCGACGGCGAGCTTGATCGCGTTGTCAGCCCACGCAAGGCGCTGAGCTCCCTGCATCTGTTCGGCGAACTCTCCGAGTCGCTTCTGGATCTCATCAGGGTCTCCGAAGAGACCGCCAAAGCCGCTTCCTTCCATAGCCCCAATCGTACTCCGTGCCCAACTACCACTAAGATCGCCCCTCACATGACGACCGTCGCCGAGCAGGTCCAATACGAATCCAGGCTGCGCTTCCGCTTCGCGGTGACCGCTTTCGCCGCCGCCGTCTTCCTGGTTGTCTCGCAGCTGCTCCAGCTTTCCGGGACCCAGCCGCCGGTCAACGAGGCCACGGTCAGTCTGATCACCGAAAACGCGCGGGCGACGACTGACACCATCGCCACGGTGTCCGACATGCTCGGCCTGTTCGCCCTTGCCGGACTGCTCTTCTGGCTGCATCGCAGCTCGCAGGCGCGCGCGCCGCAGCTGCGCTCCGCCAGCCGCTGGAGCGCGAGCGGGGGCGCGGTGATCGCCGGTTTGATGGCGCTGATCTACACGATCCTGTTCGTATCGAAGGCGCACCAGTTCGTGACCACCGGGGATCAGAGCTGGCCGCAGGCCGACCACCTCTTCAGCTCGGCGCTCTGGATCTACCCGCAGCTCGTACTCGAGCTTGGCAATCTGATGCTCGCCGTCGGCGCGATCCTGATCGCGCTGAGCGCGATGCGGGTCGGCCTGGTTCCCCGCATCGTCGGCTATGCCGGCGTCGTCTCGGGCGCGCTGTTCATCATCGGCATCCCGGTGATCACCCCGGTCATCCAGGGTTTCTGGCTGGCCGCAACCGCGGTTGTGCTCGCCGGCCGCTGGCCGAGCGGCGACCCGCCCGCCTGGGAAGCCGGCGCAGCCGTGCCTTGGCCGCCGACGCAGCGCCAGCAGGTGCAGCAGCAGCGCTCGCGCCAACCGCGCGGCGGCAGGCGGCGCGTGTCCGACAAGGCTGTGCTCGCAGCGGTCGAGAAACACGAAACCCCGCCGAATCCACAGGCGGGGCGTTCGAAGCGCAAGCGCCGCAAGTAGCGGTAGCGCCGCGGGGGCCGGCTTGCCGGCTCAGCCCCCGCGCTGTAAGGGTGTGGCCAGCTCGCCACACCCTCCTGCCATGCCGCGGATCGGGTGGCGCTTAGCTTTCCTCAGCCGCTTGCTCGGCTCTGATCTTGTGTTCGAGGGCGGCCATTACGGTGGGGTCGCGTAGGGTGGTGACGTCGCCGAGTGCGCGGCCTTCTGCGATGTCGCGTAGGAGTCGGCGCATGATTTTGCCTGAGCGTGTTTTGGGTAGGTCGTCGGCCCAGATGATGCGTTTGGGGCGTGCGAATTTGCCGATCCGTTCGGTGACGGTGCCGCGGATCTGGTCCTCGATCTCGGGTGTGCCGTCGATGTTGCCCTGCAGGGTGACGAATGCGGTGATCGCCTGGCCGGTGAGTTCGTCGGTTTGGCCGATCACGGCCGCTTCGGCGACGTTGTCGGAGGCGACGATCGCTGATTCGACCTCGGCGGTTGAGAGCCGGTGGCCGCTCACGTTGACGACGTCATCGACGCGGCCGATCACCCAGAAGTAGCCGTCCTTGTCCTTGCGGGCGGCGTCACCGACGAAGTAGGTGTCGTTGCCGAACTTCTGAAAATACGTTTCGACGAAGCGGTCGTCCTCCTTGTAGATCGTGCGCAGCATCGATGGCCACGGGCGCTTCAAGACCAGCAGTCCCTGACCCTCGCCGACGGGTTTGCCGTCATGCTCGTCGACGACCTCGGCGAGGATCCCGGGCAGCGGCCGGGTCGCCGAACCGGGTTTGGTTGAGGTGATCCCCGGCAGTGGGGAGATCATGATCGACCCGGTCTCGGTCTGCCACCAGGTATCGACGATCGGGCAGCGCTCCCCGCCGATCACCTTGTGATACCACAGCCACGCCTTCGGGTTGATCGGCTCACCGACCGTGCCCAACAACCGCAGTGATGTGAGGTCGAACTTGTCCGGATGCTCCGGGCCCCACTTGATGCACGCCCGGATCGCCGTCGGGGCGGTGTAGAAGATGCTCGCCTTGTATCGCTGCACAAGCTCCCACCAGACACCCCGGTGCGGGTAGTCCGGCGCGCCCTCATACATGATCCCGGTCGTCGCGTTCGCCAACGGCCCGTACACGATGTAGGTGTGCCCAGTGATCCAACCAACATCCGCACAGCACCAGTAGGTGTCCGTGTCGGCGTGGATGTCAAACACGTTCTGGTGCGTCGACGCCGCCCCGGTCAGGTAACCGCCGGTGGTGTGCAGGATGCCCTTCGGCTTCGCCGTCGACCCGGACGTGTAAAGGATGAACAACGGATCCTCAGCATCCATCGGCTCAGCCGGGCACTCATCCGCGGCCTGCTCGACGATCTCGTGATACCAGACATCACGACCAGCCTGCATCTCACACTCGGTGCCCTTGGAGCGCACGACAATGATGTGCTCAAAGTGCTCAAGGCCCGGGTGGGTAGGTCCGAACACCGCGTCGACGTTCTGCTTGACCTGAGCGATCTTGCCCTTACGCGCCGCACCGTCGACCGTGATCAACGCCTTGGCCTCTGAGAACTCCATGCGCTCACGCACCGACTCCGCGGAGAAACCACCGAACACAACGTTATGCACCGCACCGATGCGCGCACAGGCGAGCATCGCGACAACAACCTCCGGGATCATGCCCATGTAGATCCCGACGACATCACCCTTCCCGATCCCGAGGTCCTTCAAAGCATTCGCAAACTTCTCAGTGCGCGCCAACAGATCGGCATAGGTGATGTCCAGCTCCTCGCCCTCCTCACCATGCCAGTGATACGCAACACGATCCCCGAGTCCGGCTTCGACGTGGCGGTCGAGGCAGTTGTAGGAAACGTTCAGCTTCCCGCCAACAAACCACTTATAGAACGGCGGGTTCGAATCATCCAACACCCGATCCCACCTCTCAAACCAATGCAAACGCTCAGCCTGAGAAGCCCACCACCCCTGCCAATCCCCATCCGCCGACTCATAAACCGACCGATCACCCAAATTCGCATCCCTCACGAACCCCGCCGGCGGATCAAAACGCTCGATCCCGAGCATCCCAGCAAGCTCCCGCTCCAACTCATGCTCATCACGCGTCGCGTGTCCAGTAGCCATCTATCAGTCTCCCTCGCTGTCAGAAAGCGGGACGCGCCCGACCTGATGGTCGGGCGCGGTCCACTACTTGGAACTGTCCAGGTGCTGCTTGCGCTTTAGCCGACCGGCAGGACCGAGCGCTTGTAAACCGCTTGCATGATGTCAGCGCAGGCGATGTAGAGCGCAACCGCGCCCGTCGCGATACCGACATAGCCGCCGGCATGAATCATCCCCGACGAAGCGCCGGAGTTGCCGATCCCGAGCAGGATGAACGTCACGGTCAGCAGCAGGAACAGCAGCTGCAGCGCCCGCGGCGACGCAAACGTGCAGAGGAACAGCATGCCGGTGAAGATGCCCCACATCCAGAGGTAGAGCCCGAGCGCGGCATCGATCTCCGTCTTGGGGAGCTGTGCAACGTTAAAGCTCACCAGGAAGAAGAAGGAGATCCAGAAGGCGCCGAATGACGAGAACGCCACCGCACCAAAGGTGTTACCTGTCCGGAACTCCCACATTCCTGCAAACAGCTGGGCAACCCCGCCGAACGCGATCGCCATACCGAGCACGATCGGGAATGTTGCGGCACCGCCACCGACGATGTTGGCGTTGACGAAACTCAACACCAGCGTGGTCAGACCGAAGCCCGAAAGGCCCAGCGGTGCTGGGTTCGCGGGGAGCCAACCGGCGCCGCCGGTCATCGACGACGCGCCAGCCTGCCTACCCGATGCGAGCCCTTCTTCGCTTACTGTAGCCAACTTCACTCCTCTCCTCGGAGAATCATGTGACAATTGTCACATTAGACCTCGGCAGGGCGTATCCCTGCACCAATCTCCGGGCGGTTGCCCCTCCGAGCCGAACGGCTTAATGAGCACGCCAAGCGGCGCGCGTTCATGGCATCGATCGCGGCTTGGCGGCGATTCGACACAGTCGCCCACGTGCAGGGATATCCTGTGCAGCGAGCGTGGGGTTCTTCATCGGTGTTGTCGTTGGTTGGGCCATCGCGGCCTCACTGGTCGCAGCCCTCCGTCTGCTGCGCCCGCCGCGCGTGATCTCGAGCGAGGTGCGCGCCATGCAGACGGCGCTGCACGCCGCCAACGGCATGCTCCCGGACCTCCGCCGCGGCCTGTCGGAGGATTCGGCCAAGAAGGTCACCGGCCACCTGCGCACGCTCACCCAGGCTTCGGCGGTGGCGCTCGGCGATCGCACCCGTGTGCTCGCCTTCGAGGGCGTCGGCCACGACCACCATCACAGCGGCGACCCGCTGCTGCGCATCACCGCGCCCGCGCGCGAGGATCGCCTGCACGTCGAGTCGCAGATCGAGTGCGACAAGCCAGATTGCCCGCTCGGCTCGGCCGTGGCCGCGCCGCTGCTCGTCGCCGGCGAGCTCGTCGGCTCGTTCGTGGCGCTCTACACCCGCGGCCATCGCATCACCCCAAACGACACGCGCACCGTCGCCGAGGCCGCGAGCCTCGTCAGCGCGCAGCTCGAGTTGAAGGCGATGGACGAGCAGGCCGAGCGCCTGGCGCGTGCCGAGCTGCGGGCGCTGCGCGCGCAGATCTCCCCGCACTTCATCTACAACGCGCTGGCCGCGATCGCCGGCTACATCCACTCAAAGCCCGAGGAGGCGCGCGAGCTGCTGACCGAGTTCGCGGAGTTCACCCGTTACGCCTTCCGTGGACAGCGCCCCTACGTGACCCTCGCCGACGAGCTCAACTACGTCGAGAAGTACCTGCGCCTCGAGCGCGCCCGCTTCGGCGACCGCCTGCAGGTGCGGCTCCAGGTGGAGCCCGAGGTGTTGCCGGCGGTCGTGCCGGTGCTATCGCTGCAGCCGCTGGTTGAGAACGCTGTGCGACACGGCGTCGAGCAGCGCGGCTACGGCTGCATCGAGATCATCGGACGTCACATCGATGCCGACGTCGAGCTGCGCGTCACCGACGACGGCGTCGGTATGGATGCCGCGCGCGCTGCGACGGTGCTGGCCGGCCACGGCGGCGGCGTCGGCATCGCCAATATCCAGGCGCGCCTGCAGTCGATCTTCGGCCCAGGCTACGGCCTCGAGATCTCAAGCGTCCCCGGTCAGGGCACGACCGTGACGATGACGCTTCCGAAGTTCCGGGCCGGGGTGCGGGCGGCATGACTCGCGTGCTCGTGGTCGACGACGAGCGCCCGTCGCTCGAGGACCTCGGGCGCCTGCTCGAGACTTCGTCTGGCGTCGAGGAGGTGGTGCTCGCGGGCGGTGGCGCCGAGGCCCTGCGGCTGCTCGCCGGGGGTCAGTTCGACGTCGTCTTCATGGACGTGCGCATGCCCGACATCGACGGGCTTGAGCTCGCCAGGGCACTGCAGCGCTTCACCGATCCGCCGGCGCTGGTGTTCGTCTCCGCCTTCGAGGATGGCGCCGTTTCGGTGTTCGAGCACGGCCTGCAGCCGCTCGACTTCCTGATGAAGCCGGTCTCCCGTGCGCGGGTCGAGCAGGCGCTCGAGCGCGTGAACGCGGACGACTCGGAGCGGCGCGGCCGGGGTGCGGGCCAGTGGGCCAGCACGCTGGGAGAAATGGCAGGGCCTTCCACGGACAGCTCCGGCGAGATCATCGCGGTGGAGCACCAGCGCGGCGGTGCCACCAGGCTGCTCGACCGTTCGACCGTGCTCTACGTCCAGGCCGAGGGCGATTATGTGCGCATCTACGCCGACAGTGGCCGCTTCCTGATGCGCACCGCTCTCTCCGATATCGAGCAGCGTTGGGGCGAGCACGGTTTCGTGCGGGTGCACCGCAGTTACGTGGCGAATCTGCGTCGCGCCGTCGAGATCCGCCCGAAGCTGGGCGGCGCCGTGACGATCGTGATGGCGGACGGCAGCGAGGTACCGGTCGCGCGCCGCCAGGTGGCCGACCTGCGCCGGAGGCTGCGGATGTGAGCCCGGGCCCGCCCAGCCGCCGCGGTCGCGGCGACGCCAACCCGAACCCGCCCGGGCGCCGACTGATCCCCCGTCGCGGCGTGCGCTCGCCGCGCGACGAGCTCGCCGAGGGAACGGGCCACGGCCACGTCTACCTGCGCGGCCTGCAGCGCACGCACCTAATGCTCTCGCTGCTGGCGCTGGTCGCCTTCGGCGCGATCTTCGGCGTGTTGCCGATAGCGCTCTACCTGCTGCCGGCCTTTGATCGCGTGCGCCTGCTGGGCGCGCCGCTTGGACTCTGGATCGTGGTCGTGCCGATGCTGCCGGCGTTCGTCGTGATCGGCTGGATCTACGCGCGGCGCGCCGACGCGGTCGACGAGGCCTTCCGCGAGCTGGTCGAGCGTTGATCGTCGCGCTGTTCGCTGTCGGCGCCGTCACGCTCGGCACGCTCGGGCTCGGCACCTGGGGGCTGCGGTTCGCTCGCACGACATCGGACCTGCTGGTCGCCAGCCGCGTCGTCACGCCGTGGTGGAACGCCGCCGCGATCTCCGGCGAGTACCTCTCGGCGGCGAGCTTCCTCGGCATCGCCGGGCTCGAGATGCAGATCGGCGCGAGCGCGCTGTGGCAGTCGCTCGGCTTCACCGCCGGCTACCTCGCGCTGCTGCTGTTCGTTGCGGCGCCGCTGCGCCGCTACGGCTCCTACACGATCCCGGACTTCGCCGAGGCCCGGCTGCACAGTCCCGGACTGCGGCTGCTGGCTGCCGCGATCGTGCTCGTGATCGCCGGCTTCTATCTGGTGCCGCAGCTCAAGGGCGCGGGCCTGGCGCTGAACGTCGTGGTCGGCTCGCCCTATTGGGTGGGTGTGGCGGTGGTTGCGGCGATCGTGGCGATCAACGTCTCGCTCGGCGGCATGCGCGGCATCACCTACGTGCAGGCCTTCCAGTTCTGGATCAAGGTCTTCGCGATCGCCGTCCCCGCGATCGTGCTGCTGATCCACTTCGGCGGCCTGCCGGAGCGCGCCGCACTGTTCGGGCGCTCGCTGCCGCACGCGGGCAGCACCGGTTTCACCGTCAAGCTGGGCTCGCCGCAGCGGGCGCAGTTCCCCGAGGCCGGCAGCTTCAGCGTCCACGGCCACAGCGTCCACGTGAAGGCCGGGGGGTGGGTGACGCTGCCCGCGCACACGCCTGTGCGGATTCCACCGCGCGGGATCGTGCCCGTCGCCTCCGGTACCCAGGCGCTGCCCGGCGATGTCTGGGCTAGGCCCGTGGGCGGCACCGGCCGGGGCGCTCCGGTGCTCGTCTACTCGCTGCTGGTCGCGACCTTCCTGGGCACGATGGGCCTGCCGCACGTGCTGGTGCGCTTCTACACCAACCCCGACGGTCACGCGGCGCGCCGCACGACCGTGCGCGTGCTCGGTCTGCTTTCGATCTTCTACCTGTTCCCAGCGGTGTACGGCGCGCTCGGGCGCGTGCTGACGCCGCAGCTGTACATGACCGGGCAGACCGACGACGTCGTCTTGACGCTGCCGCACACGGCCTGGCCCGGGGCCGGCGGCACGATCCTCACGGCCGTCACCTGCGCCGGTGCGTTCGCCGCGTTTCTCTCGACCTCGAGTGGCCTGCTCGTCTCACTCGCGGGCACCTTCAGCCACGACGTCTGGCCCCGCCTGCGTCACACGACGCCTAGCAGCCCGTCGTCGCGACGGCTGCACTTCCGCCTCGCGGCACTGGGCGCGATGGTGATCCCGGGGCTGCTCGCGCTGGTCGTCCGGAGGGTCGACATCTCGATCCTCGTCGGCTGGGCCTTCGCGCTGGCGGCCAGCTCCTTTTGCCCGATGTTCCTGCTGGGCATCTGGTGGTCGCGGTTGACCGCCCGTGGGGCCGCCGCCGGGATGGTCGCCGGCATGCTGGTGGCGACCTCGGCGATCTTCGCAGGACTGGCAATGGGCGAGCCCACGGGCGGCGCGCTGGCGCTGTTGGAACAGCCCGCGATCGTCTCGGTTCCGGTCGCCTTCCTGACGATGATCGGCGTCTCGTCGCGCGACCCGCGCGTGGTCACCGACGTCGAGTCACAGATGCTCGCCCTGCACGCCCCCGAGGGCCTCGGCCTGCGCCTCGGCGACGACGAGGCCGAGGGCGCTCTGGCCTGACGTGCCGCCACTTACCTGCAGCTAATTCAGCACGGACCCTTAGGGGCCGAATCGCCCGAAGCGGCTGGCGTTTTGGCGACCGTTGAGCATAAGTCCATGGGGCGCGACCGCGCGCTGTAGCGGGCTGTATCTTCGCGCGCAGACCGACCCCCAAGGAGGACGTTTTGGCCACCACGATCGAACCCACCGCCGCCTCGATTGCCGACCTGCTCGGCGCCGACGCCCACGACCTCCTGGCTCACCGCTGCGAGACGATCGACGCCTCGCTGCTGCACCTGCCGGGCGGCGACTTCATCGATCGCGTGATGGTCGACAGCGACCGCAGCACGGCGACCCTGCGCTCGCTGCGCCAGCTCTTCGACCACGGCCGGCTGGCCGGCACCGGTTACGTCAGCATCCTTCCGGTCGACCAGGGGATCGAGCACAGCGCCGGCGCGAGCTTCGCACCCAACCCGACCTATTTCGACCCCGAGCGGATCGTCGAGCTCGCCGTGGAGGGCGGTTGCAACGCCGTCGCCTCCACGCTCGGGGTGCTCGGCGCGGTCTCGCGCAGATGGGCGCACCGCGTCCCGTTCATCGTCAAGCTCAACCACAACGAGCTGCTGACCTACCCCAACAAGTTCGACCAGGTGCCGTTCGCCAACGTCAGTCGCGCCTGGGAGATGGGCGCTGCCGGCGTGGGCGCGACCATCTACTTCGGCAGCGACGAATCGACCCGCCAGCTGCAGGAGGCATCGGAGGCCTTCGAGGAGGCCCACCAGCTCGGCATGTTCACCGTGCTCTGGTGCTACCTGCGCAACCCCGCGTTCAAGGCCGCCGAGGCCGACTACCACCTGGCTGCCGACCTGACCGGCCAGGCCAACCACCTGGGCGTCACGATCGAGGCCGACATCATCAAGCAGAAGCTGCCCGAGAACAACAACGGCTACGGGGCGATGAACGCGAACGGCGGCAGCTACGGCAAGACCTCACCGCGGGTCTACAGCGAGCTCACCACCGAGCACCCGATCGACCTCTGCCGCTACCAGGTCGCCAACTGCTACATGGGCCGCGCCGGCCTGATCAACAGCGGTGGCGCCTCCTCGGGTGACTCCGACCTGGCCGAGGCGGTGCGCACCGCCGTGATCAATAAGCGTGCCGGCGGCACCGGCCTGATCAGCGGCCGCAAGGCCTTCCAGCGCCCGATGCACGACGGTGTCCAGATCCTCAACGCGATCCAGAATGTCTACCTTGCGAGCGAGGTCACGGTCGCCTGAGGCTTCGCCGCGCCACTGTCCGGGCGCCCGCGGCTTTGGAGCGGCACTCTCAAATGCCGTTTTGGCGTTATAACGCCGCCGTTATAACGCCAAAACGCGAATTCTGTGGGGCTCGCCATCTCCCCGCCGGGCGGTTGGGCGGACCTATGCCGGGCCGCCCAGCGTTGCTGGCGCGCCGTAGCGCGTCAGCACCTCGGGCAGGACGACGGTGCCGTCGTCCTGCTGCCCGTTCTCGAGCAGCGCGATCAGGTGGCGCCAGGTCACTGCGGTGCCGTTCAACGTGTGCAGAGTCGCCGGGCGCCCGTCGGCCGGGCGATAGCGGATCTCCAAACGCCGCGCCTGGTAGTCGGTCGTGTTCGAGCATGAGGTGACCTCGCGGAACTGCGCCTGACCGGGCATCCACGCCTCGCAGTCGTACTTGAACGCGGCCGAGGCGCCAAGGTCGTCGACCGCGATCGCGACGACGCGATAGGGGATGCCGAGCTCGGTCAGGATCGACTCCTCGATAGCGAGGATGCGCTCGTGCTCCTCGGCCGACGAGTCGGGCTCGACGAACGCGAACATCTCGAGCTTGTCGAACTGGTGCACGCGGAAGATGCCGCGCGTGTCCTTGCCGGCCGCGCCGGCCTCGCGGCGGAAGCAGGGGGAGAAGCCGGCATATCGCATCGGGAGATCGCCAGCATCGAGGATCTCGTCGCGGTGCAGCGACGCGAGCGCCACCTCTGAGGTGCCGACCAGGTACAGGTCGTCGTCCGGGAGCCGGTAGATCTGCTGCTCGGTGTCGGGCAGCATGCCCGTGCCGATCAGCGCCCGCTCGCGCACGAGCACCGGCGGGATCACCGGCTCGAAGCCCAGACCGACGAGCTTCGCCAGCGCGTACTGCACCATTGCGAACTCGAGCAGCACCAGCCCGCCGCGCAGGTAGGCAAAGCGCGAGCCGGACAGCGCGGCGCCGCGCTCCATGTCGATCATCGGGCCGGCCAGTTCGAGGTGGTCGCGCCCGGCGCGGCCGGACTCGCCGACCTCACGCAGAACGGTGTCGGCCGGGGGCGCATCCGGGGAGGGCACATTGGGCAGGCCCAGCAGTAGCTCGTCGAGCTCGCCACGCACCGTGGTCTCGAGGTCGGTCAGCTCGCGCCCGCGCGCGGCCAGCGCCCCCATCGCCTCGCGCTCCTCGGGAGTCGGCGCCCCGCGCCGGCCCCTGCTCGCGCGGTTCTGCTCGGCGCGCAGCTCCTCGAGCGCGGTGGTCAGCTCGCGCCAGCGGCCATCGAGCTCCAGTACGCGGTCGATCGCGTCACCGGCCACATCGCCGCGGCGCGCCAGTGCGCTGCGTACGGCGTCGGGTTCGCTCCTGATCAGCCTGATGTCGAGCATGCGTCTCCTCGCACACTAATTCAAACCCGCCACGCGCTCACGCGGGCGGATCAGCTGGACGATGAACTGCCGAGCTCGGGGATCGAGCCCGTCAGTGGCAGGACGTTCTTCGGCTTCGCGGAGCACTGCTCCACGTTCGGCTCGATCGGCGCCTGCAGGCCGGCATAACGGGCGACGAAGTTCGCGATCTCACGCGCCTGCGCGCCGACGACGACGTTCTGCGGCATGTAGGCGCCGGAGAAGCCGCCGTTCTCGATCGCGTACAGCACGCGGATCGCGGGCCGCTCGCAGCGGACGTTGAAGTTCGGGCCGTTGATCGCCTCATATGTGCGCGGGTTCTGCCCCGATCCGTGCGTCCCGGCGTAGGAGAGCGTGTGGCAGCCGCCGCAGCGCTGATTGAAAAGGTGGGCCGCCGCGGTGTCGGAGGCGTAGCTCGGATCCGACTTCGACACGCCCACGTGGTTGGTGCCACAGGCGGACACCACGAAGCCCACCACGATCGCGGCGAGCAGGGTGGCGGCATAGCGACTGGTACGGCCCATGCGGGGCGGATCATACGGAACCCTGTCCCGGGAAGGTGCCACACCCCGTGAGGAGGAAGGTGCCGTTGCGGGCGCGGCGAATAGATGGGATGAGCAATTCCCCGGCGCCGGTCGTAGCGACGCTCGCTGTCCCTCTCGCTGTGGTTCGCGATCGTCCAAAAGTGGCGGCAACCCGAGATCGGCGCCGGGGCCCCATTGCAATGCTGCGGCAGCGATCTGCGGCCGGATAAGCTCGGCTCGTGAGCCCTCAGCGACGCACTCACGGATCCTGAGGCGAAGGCCGCTGGCTGGGATCTGTCCGACCTCGTCGATGATGGCGGTGACGCTGCGGTCGAGGCCATCCTGGATGACGCCGTCGCGCGTACGCACCGCTTCCACGTTGCCCATGCGGGCACTGTGCGAGGGCTCGATGCGGCGGGCCTGATCGGCTCCATGCGCGAGCTCGGGGTGATCCGTTAGCCTGCTGGCGGCCACGATCGGTCAGTCGCTGCTGACGATCTTTCAACGCTTCTGGGCCTCCGGGCTGGACCTGGTCGAGTCTCAGGTGCAGGCGGTGGAGGATTTGGCGTCAGACCTCGAGGTCTGACAGACCTCTTGCACGACGAGGTCTAACGACCCTCGCTACTAGTGCACGACCATTGCCGCGCGCGCGAGAAGCACGGTGACAACCAGCGCCGCCAGCGTCATCGTACCGAGCTCGCGGCGCATGATCGCGAACACGATCTGACGCTGCTGATCCTGCGGCAGCCGGCCCACCGCGTGTGCGTTCTCGAGCTCGTGGGAGTCGAGCACCATCGTCGCCGCCGAGAGCTTCAGCTGCTCGGCGATCATGGCCACGACGAGCGGCAGCGCGCCGTACAGATAGTGAAGCTCCGCAGCCTTGCGGCCCATCAACAGGAGGATCCCGCCGAGCGCCGCCTCGATCGCGACGAACGCCTGCCCGCTGCGCAGCAGTCGCCAGAACCACGCGCTCGGCGCGCGGCGCAGCCAGGCGACCGCGCCCAGCACGAACGCGAGCAGGTTCAAACCCAGGGCCAGGACCCCGACGACGATGTGGACGTCCTTCACGGCTCGCGCACGATAACGCTCGGCGCCGCATTTGAGGCATTGCCGTCCCAAAGGCCAGTGTTTGAGGCAAAAATCACTATCTCGGCACGAGCTTGACCCACGTGGCCGTCTTATGAGCCCCGGTGGTAGAAATCATGTTGTGCTTAGGGATTACCTCCCAGCAATCGTCTTCGTGATCCTCGGTGGCGCCGTCGGCGGACTGTTCTCATGCCTGAATCTGCTGACGGGCGTCAAGACCCGGCCGAACCTCAATCGCTCGACGCCATACGAGTGCGGCCTGCCATCCGAGATCCAGCGCGGTTTCCGCTTCGGGATCAGCTTCTACCTGATCGCGATGCTGTTCATCCTGTTCGACATAGAGGTGATCTTCATCTACCCGATCGCCGTCGAACTGCGGTCGTTCGGCGGCTTCGCGCTCGGTGAGACGATCACGTTTGTGGTCCTGTTGATGATCGCGTTTGTCTACGTCTGGCGGAGGGGTGCACTCGAATGGAAGTGACCAGGCAGTCGGCTCAGGATTTCCGCTCGCGCCAGATGATGTCTCGCGACATGCTGCGTGGCTCGTTGGAGGACGACGACCTCGACCGCTACGTCGAGCAGGCCGTGCTGACCACCACGGTCGACCGCGCGGTCGCGTGGGCGCAGGGCAACTCGATCTACCCGCTCACCTTCGGCCTCGCCTGCTGCGCGATCGAGATGATGTCGATCGTGGCCGCACGCGTCGACATCGCGCGGTTCGGCTTCGAGGCGTTCCGCGCCTCGCCGCGCCAGGCCGACCTGATCATCCTCTCGGGCCGCGTCTCGATGAAGATGGCGCCGGTCGTGCGCCGCATCTACGACCAGATGCTCGAGCCGAAATTCGCGATCAGCATGGGCGCCTGCTGCTCGAGCATGGGCGTCTTCAACAACTACGCGCTGGTTCCGAGCGACAAGTTCATGCCGATCGACGTGCACGTCCCGGGCTGCCCGCCGCGCCCCGAGGCGCTGGCCCACGGCATCCTCAAGCTGCGCGATCGCGTGCAGGGCAACGACCGCGAGGGCTGGCGCGAGCGCTACGACGCGATCGGCACCGAAGAGGTCCTAGGTGCCTGACCAGGCCGGCCTCGATGCACTCGGGGAACAGCTGGGCGAAGCGGTACTCGGGACGACCTACGCCAACGGTCGCGCCGAGATCCAGATCGATCCCGCCAAGAACGTCGAGGTGCTCGAGCAGCTGCGCGGCCGCGGTTACAACTTCCTGGCCTCGCTACACGGCGTCGACTACTACCCGCACGAGCCCCGCCTCGGCGTGGTCTACGAACTGCTGGACATGAAGGAGGTCGACCGCGTCTCCGTCAAGGCGCGCCTGCCGATCGACGATGCCCAGATCGCGAGCGTCTGCTCGCTGTGGCCCGGTGCGGACTTCCCGGAGCGCGAGCTCTACGACATGTTCGGCGTCGAGTTCAGCGGCCACCCCGACCTGCGCCGGATCCTGATGCCCGAGGACTATGAGGGCTTCCCGCAGCGCCGCGACTTCCCCGTCGGCGGCGAGCCGGTGCTGTTCACGCACAACGAGCTCGACGGTTACGGAGCCGACCGATGAGCGCCATCGGCGATTACCGCAAGCGCGAAGAGTCGATTACGCTGTCGACGGAATCCGCGGGCGTGGGTGAGACGCATGAGCTGCTGACGCTCAACATCGGCCCGCACCACCCGGCCACGCACGGCGTACTGCGCCTGATCGCGACGCTCGAGGGCGAGGTCGTGCGCGACATCAAGCCGATCATCGGCTACGTCCACACCGGCATCGAGAAGACCGCCGAGGACAAGCAGTACTGGAAGGTGATCCCGGTCGTCGAGCGGATGGATTACCTGTCCTACTACTTCAACGCAATGGCATACTGCGGCGCCGTCGAGACGCTGCTCGACATCGAGGTGCCGCCGCGCGCGCAGTACCTGCGGGTGCTGCACCTCGAACTCAATCGCATCATGTCCCACCTGGTGTGGCTGGGCACGAGCGCGCTGGACCTCGGCGCGATGTCGATGTTCTGGTATTGCTTCCGCGAGCGCGAGACGATCCTCGACCTGTTCGAGATGTCATCAGGTCAGCGCATGCACACGCGCTACTTCCAGATCGGCGGCGTGATCGAGGACATCCCCAGCGGCTTCGCCGCGAAGGTGCAGGCGTTTGTCGACGAGATGCCGACCCGCGCCGATCAGTACGCGGACCTGCTCGAGAAGAACGAAATCCTGCTCTCACGCCTGCGCGACACCTGCATCCTCGACGAGCCGACGCTGCTCGGCCTGGGCGTCACCGGTCCGCTGCTGCGCGCCGCCGGCAACCCCTGGGACCTGCGCAAGGCGACGCCGTACTCGAGCTACGACCACTTCGACTTCAAGATCCCGGTCGGCTCGGTGGGCGACAACTACGACCGTTTCCGCGTGCGTCACGCCGAGCTGTACGAGTCGACAAAGATCATCCAGCAGGCGCTCAACGGCCTGCCGGAGGGCCCGCACATCGCCGATGACCGCAAGGTCGTGCTGCCCCCGCGCCACGAGCTCGCGACCAGCATGGAGGCGCTGATCCACCACTTCAAGCTCGTCACCGAGGGCTTCCGCGTGCCCGAGGGCGAGTGCTATTACCCGATCGAGTCGCCGCGCGGCGAGCTCGGCTGCTTCGTCCGCGCCGACGGCTCGGCCAAGCCGGCGCGCGTGCACATGCGCGACCCCAGCTTCATCAACCTGCAGGCCACCGCACCGATGGTCAAGGACTCCTACATCGCCGACCTGATCGCGACGCTGGCGATGGTCGACCCGGTGCTCGGAGGTGTCGACCGATGAGCGCGATCGACCGTCGCCCGCCCGTCAAGCGCTACGAGCACGGCTCGCGCGTCCCGGGCTGGGATGAGGCCGTCGACCTCACCAAGCCGCCGGCGACCGTCCCGGACCCGGCGCTGACGCCGGTGCCCGAGGAGCTGCGCGCCGCGATCGAGGCCGAGATGGCCAAGTACCCGGACTCCAAGTCCGCGTCGATCCCGGCGCTGCACCTCGCGCAGCGCCACCACGGCTGGTGCTCGCCCGAGGCGATCGATCAGGTCGCCTGCGTCATGCGCTTGACGCCCGCCTATCTGACCTCGGTGGCGAGCTTCTACGACATGTTCTACCTGCAGCCGAAGCCCTCCAACGACGTCTTCGTCTGCACCAACATCACCTGCTCGCTGCTCGGTGCCGACGAGTTCTACGCGGCGATGTCGCAGGCCGCCGAGGGGCACGACGTCAGCGTGCGCGGTTTCGAGTGTCTCGGCGGCTGCGACATCGCCCCGATGGCATCGGTCAACGGCGAGTACGTCGGGCCGCTGCACCTCGATGACGCGAGGCTGATCGTCGAGGACCTCGAGGCCGGTCGCCCCGTGCTCGAGCACAAGCAGCTGCGCCATCGCGCGTGCGCTGATCCCGGAGCGGCGAGCTCAGCGGGGGCGCCGGATTCGGTCCCGCCCAACCCGGCAGCCCCAGAGGAACCGAGATGACAAGGCATTTGCTGTTTGACCGCATCGACGAACCGGGCCTGAACACGCTCTCCGTGTATGAGAAGCGCGGCGGCTACGGCGCGCTGCGCAAGTCGCTCGAGCTGCCGCCCGCGGCGATCATCGAGGAGATCAAGCAGTCGGCGATCCGCGGACGCGGCGGCGCCGGCTTCCAGATGGGCATGAAGGCGTCGTTCCTGCCCAAGGGCGACATGGCCAAGTACCTCGTGTGCAACGCCGACGAGTCCGAGCCCGGCACCTTCAAGGACCGCGAGCTGATGCAGAAGTCCCCGCACACGCTGATCGAGGGGATGATCATCACCACCTTCGCGGCCGGCATCCATCACGCCTTCATCTACATCCGCGGCGAGTACCAGCTGCAGGCTGACATCCTCGACGCGGCGGTTGCCGAGGCCGAGGCGGCCGGCTACCTGGGCGAGGACATCCTCGGCTCCGGCCACTCGCTCAAGCTGGTCGTGCACCGCGGCGCCGGCGCCTACATCTGCGGTGAGGAAACGGGCCTGCTCGACTCGCTCGAGGGCAAGCGCGGCAATCCGCGGCTGAAGCCGCCGTTCCCCGCGATCGAGGGCCTCTACCACGGCCCGACGCTGGTCAACAACGTCGAGACGCTCGGCACCGTGCCGACGATCATGAACATGGGTGGGGGCGAGTACGCCAAGATCGGCGCGCAGGGGTCGACCGGCACCAAGCTGATCTCGGTCTCCGGTGACGTGCAGCGCCCGGGCAACTACGAGATCGAGCTGGGCACCTCCAGCCGCGACATCATCTACGGCCTCTGCGGTGGTCCCAAGGAGGGTCGCAAGGTCAAGATGTGGTTCCCCGGCGGTTCGAGCTCGCCGGTGCTGCTCGAGCAGGACCTCGATCTCGCCTACGACTTCGACACGATGGCCAAGGCCGGCTCGATGCTCGGCTCAGGCGCGATCATCGTCATCGACGACAGCCACTCGGCCTTCGAGGTGGCGCAGAAGGTCGTGAAGTTCTACACGCACGAGTCGTGCGGCAAATGCGTGCCCTGCCGCGAGGGCACCAACTGGACCCAGAAGTTCCTGGCGCGGATCGAGTCGGGCGAGGCCACGCCGATGGATCTTGACATCCTGGCCTCCGTGCAGACCCAGATCATCGGCAACTGCCTGTGCGTCCTCGGTGACGCGATGGCGATGCCGATCGGCTCGATCGTCGTGAAGTTCCGCGACGAGCTCGAGGCCGAGATCGAAGCGGCGCGCGAGCGCGCCAACGCACCCATCTATGCCGCGGCCTGAACAGAAACTCATAAACCTCACGATCGACGGTCGCGAGGTGCAGGCCGTCGAGGGCTCGATGCTGATCGACGCCGCCAAGCAGGGCGACGTGGAGATCCCGTTCTTCTGTTACGAGCCGAAGCTCGGCGAGCCGGTCGGCGCGTGCCGCATGTGCCTGGTCGAGATCGAGGGCATCCCCAAGCTGCAGACCTCGTGCTCGACGCCGGCGCGCGACGGCATGGTCGTGAACACCCAGGTCGAGCGTGTCGTCGACGCCCAGAACGCGGTGATCGAGTTCCTGCTCGTCAACCACCCGCTCGACTGTCCGGTCTGTGACAAGGGCGGCGAGTGCCCGCTGCAGGACTACACGTTCGGCTGGGGCCGGGGCCGCAGCCGCGTGATCGAGCCCAAGCGCCACTTCGTCAAGCCGCTCGCGCTCTCGCCGCTGATCGCGATCGACCGCGAGCGCTGCATCCTCTGCTACCGCTGCGTTCGCTTCAGCCAGGAGATCTCCGAGGACTGGCAGCTGATCTTCACCGAGCGCGGTGCCCACACGTTCGTCGGCACCCACGACGGCCACCCCTATGTCGCGCCGTTCAGCGGCAACATCATCGAGCTCTGCCCGGTGGGCGCGCTGACCTCACAGCCCTACCGTTTCCGCGCCCGGCCCTGGGACATCGAGGGCGCCGGCGGCATCTGCACGCTCTGCCCGTCGCAGTGCAACGTCGAGTTCACCGTCCGCGACGACAAGGTCACGCGCGTGCTCGCGCGTGAGAACCCCGGCGTCGACGACGGCTGGCTGTGCGACAAGGGGCGCTTCGCCTACCAGGCGATCCACGTCGATGAGCGCATCACCGAGCCGCTGGTCCGCGACGAGAGCGGCGAACTCAAGCCCGCCGGCTGGGATGAGGCGCTGCAGGCCGCCCGCGCTGTAGCCGGTCACCGCGGCCGCACCGCCGCGCTCATCGGCGGCCAGGCCAGCAACGAGGAGGCCTTCATGCTCGGCCGCATCGTGCGCGAGGGGCTGGGCTCCAGGGACATCGACTCACGCCCCCGCGGCAGTGTCGAGCTCGATCTGGCCAGGGCGCTGGCCGCGCCCGCACTGCAGGCCGGTGTCCAGGACCTCGAGTTCGCACACACCGTGCTGGTGCTCGGGACCGAGCCGCTCGACGACTCACCGATCCTCGACCTGCGGATCCGCAAGGGCGTGCGCCGCAACGGCGTCAAGCTCGCGATCGCGAGCGCCCGCCCGAGCGCGCTGGACCCGAACTCCGAGCTGTCGATCCGCTACGCACCCGGCGCCGAGGCCGAGTTCCTGTCGGGGCTGGAGTGGGCCTTCGAGCACCCAGGATCGGGCCCGACCCACGACCTCGCCCAGATGTTGCGCGACGGTGGCGAGGACGTCGTGATCCTGTGGGGCGAGTCGCTGCCCGCCGAGGCGCTCGCGACGCTGCTGCGAATCGCCGACAAGCTCGGGCTCGCCGGCCGCGACGGCGCCGGGCTGCTCGAGGTGCCCACCGGCACCAACAGCCGCGGCATCCGCGAGGCGGGGGCGCTGCCCAACGCGGGCCCCGGCTACTCCGAGGTCGATGCCGGCCGCAGCGCCGCCGAGATCGCCGAGGCGGCGATCGCCGGCGATGTCACCGCGCTGTACCTCTTCCAGGTCGACCCCGTGCGCGACCTCCCCGGCCGCGCACGGTGGGAGCGGGCGCTGGCCAACGCGACCGTCGTCGTCGCCCACGCCTCGGTGCTCACCGACGGCATCGCCGCCCACGCCGATGTCGTCTTCCCCGCCGAGTCGAGCGCCGAGAAGGAGGGCACGATCGTGCACCCCGACGGCCGTCTCCAGCGGCTGCGCTCGGCGATCAAGCGTCCCGGCCAGGTGCGCGCCGGCTGGCAGGTGCTGGCTGACATCGCCAAGGCGACGAGTGTCGAGACCGGCGTGCTGACCGCCGGCATGGCCTTCAAGCAGCTGGTCGCCGCGGTCCCGTTCTACGCCGGGCTGACGCTCGAGGAGATCGGCGGGCGCGGCGTGCGCTGGCCCGAGACCGAGGCGGCCGCGGCGATGCCTGCCGGCAAGGTACCCGCTTCAGCGACGCCTGGGTCCAGCGGGACTCAGGCGGAGAGCAACGGCCATCTGCGGGTCGGGACCTACCGCTCGATCTGGGCCTCGCCCGAGGTCGACATTTCGCCGGCGCTGCAGTTCACGGTCGCCGAGCAGCTCGTCGAGCTCTCGCCCGAGGACGCGCTGCGGCTCGGCATCGAGCAGGGCGCCGCCGTGCAGGTGGCACAGAACGGCACCCGCCTGAGCGGGCGCGCCGCGATCCGCAGCGGCGTTCCGGTCGGCACGGCGTTCCTGGCCGCCGGGATCGCCAAGGACTCGGCCAACGCGCTGACCGAAAACCTCGTGGAGGTGGTGAAGGCGTGACCCTGTTCGCCGACGTCAACTACTTCGAGCCGTGGTGGATCCAGATCGTCAGGGCGATCCTGATCTTCTCGGTGATCTTCGGCGTGCTGCCGATGCTGACCGTGTACGAGCGCAAGCTGCTCGGCCGTTTCCAGCACCGCTACGGTCCCAACCGCGTCGGCCCCTACGGGCTGCTGCAGCCGATGGCTGAGATCGTCAAGTTCGCCCGCAAGGAGTCGTTCCGCCCGACGACCTCGGTCGGCTTCCTGTTCTTCCTGGCCCCGGCGGTGTCGATCATGACCGCAGTCGGTGGCCTGGCGCTGATCCCGTGGGGCGGTGTCCAGGACATCCTCGGCACCAATGTCGGCCTCTACGGCATGGACGTCTCCGTCGGCCCGCTGTACGTGTTCGCGCTCGGCGGCATCTCCTTCTACGGGATCCTGCTGGGCGGCTGGGCATCGGGCTCGAAGTATTCGTTCCTCGGGTCGATGCGCGCGGCAGCGCAGCTGATCTCCTACGAGGTCTCGCAGGGTCTGGCGCTGGTCGGCGTGCTGATCACCTCGCAGACGCTGTCGCTGGTCGGCATCGTCAACGCCCAGCGGGGGATGTGGTACTTCATCCCGCAGCTCTGCGGCTTCCTGATCTTCATGGTCGCCTCGTTCGCGGAGACCAACCGCGCGCCGTTTGACCTCGTCGAGGCGGATGCCGAGCTGGTCGGCGGCTACTTCACCGAGTACGGGGGGACCGGCTTCGTTGCGTACCTGTTCGCGGAGTACGTGAACATGATCGTGGTCTCGGCGATGGCCACGACGCTGTTCCTCGGCGGCTGGCTGCTGCCGTTCGGGATCCACCAGCCCGGCTGGGTCGACCCGTTCGTGGTACTGGCAAAGATGATGCTCTTCATGACCCTGTTCATCTGGATCCGCGCGACGCTGCCGCGCCTGCGCTACGACCAGCTGATGTCCTTCGGCTGGAAGATCCTGCTGCCGCTGGCCACCCTCAACCTGCTCGTGACCGCGATCATCGTGGTCGCATAGAGGAAGCTGCTGATGCCCTACGACCCCGGATCAGACGTAATCGAAGTAGTCCGCCACCCGCAGCGCAGCGCGGCGGCCAGCACGTATCGCATCTTCGGCGAGACGCTGCGCGGCATGAAGACGACGCTCGCCCGCGTCGTCGAGGGCCCGCTGACGATCCAGTACCCGGAGGAGAAGACGCCTGTATACCCGCGCTTCCGCGGGAGGCACAAGCTCCACAAGTTCGAATCTGACGATCCGGCCCCCCCCGGCCTCGAGACGTGCGTCGGCTGCTCGCTCTGCGCCGCCGCCTGCCCGGCCGACTGCATCCGCGTGGTCGCCGCCGAGAACTCCCCTGAGAACCGCGTCTCCGCCGGTGAGCGCTACGCCGCCGTCTACGAGATCAACCTCAGCCGCTGCATCTTCTGCGGTTACTGCGAGATCGCGTGCCCGTTCGACGCGATCACCATGGGCCATGACTACGAGATGTCAGACTACACCCGCTCCGACCTGATCTTCACCAAGGAGATGCTGCTGGCGGAGCCGCTCGAGCGCACGCCGCTGAGGACGGAAGGGGAGTAGGACAACCGTGTCCGCCGTCCTGTTCTTCATCGCCGCGATCGCCGCGATCATCGGTGCGATCGGCGTGGTCACGCTGCGCAATCCGCTGTATGCGGTGCTGGCGCTGGTATGTCATCTGATCTCGCTGGCGGCGCTGTTCCTGCTGCTGCGCGCCGAGTTCGTCGCCGCCGCCCAGGTGGTCGTCTACGCCGGGGCGGTGATGGTGCTCTACGTGTTCGTGGTCGCCTATGTCGGCGGTGGCGATGAGGTCGCCGCCGGCAGCGCGCTGCGGATCCTCGGGCCGCTGTTCGCGGTCGCGCTGGCGATCGAGCTATTCATCGCGATGCTCGGCACGGGACTCTCCGGGATCAAGGGCCACGGCGCGCCCTACACGCTCGGTTTCGGTGATCCGGAGCACATCGGCAGGCTGTTCCTGACCGACTATCTGTTCGCCTTCGAGGTCGCCTCGCTGCTGCTGCTGGTCGCCGCCATCGGCGCGATCGTGCTCGCGCGGCGGCGCCGCGGGCTCGAGGAGGAGGGCCGCGACCTCACGGCCATGCTGGCCGCGCCGCGTCCCGCCTACACGGGCACGATCGCCGAGGGCGTGGGCGTGCGCCGGGTGCTCGAGCAGCTCGAGCAGGCCCACGGCGGCGCCACTGAGCTGTTCACGCCGGAGCCGATCGGCGCCCCTGCTGAGGGCGAGCAGGAGGAGAAGAGCTGATGGCGCTCGGCTGGTACCTCGCCGTCTCGGTTCTGATCTTCTGCATCGGCGCGGGGGGCGTGCTCGTGCGGCGCAACCCGCTCGTGGTCCTGCTGTGCCTGGAGCTGATGCTCAACGCCGCCAACCTCGCGCTGGTCACCTTCGCGCGGATGCACGGCGGTCAGGCCGGTCAGATCTTCGCGTTGATCGTGATGGTCGTGGCGGCATGTGAGGTGACGGTCGGTCTTGGCCTGATCGTTGCCATCAGCCGCCGCAACCTGCCCATCGATGTCGACGAACTGCGCGAGCTGAACGGATGAGCCCGACCACCTGGGGCTGGCTCGTCCTGCTGTTCCCACTGCTGGGCACGATCACGATCGGCCTCGGCTTCCGGAAATACAGCAGGGCGGCCGGCGTGATTGGAACTGCCGCGATCGCCCTGGCCTTCGTGTGCGCCGTGGGCGCGCTGATCTCGCTGCTCGGACGCAGCGGCAGCCACCGTGAGGTCGTCTCGACCCTCTGGAACTACGACGTATCGACCGGTGTCGACGCCGGGATGCAGATCCTGGTCGACCCGATCTCGGTCTTCATGATCCTCGTGGTTACGGGCGTCTCGACGCTGATCCACCTGTACTCGACGGCCTACATGCGCTCGGACGAGGGTTACTCGCGGTACTTCGCCTACCTCAACTACTTCGTGCTCTCGATGCTGATCCTGGTGCTCGGCGGCAACTTCGTGATGCTGATCATCGGCTGGGCCTTCGTCGGTGCCGCGTCCTACATGCTGATCTCCTTCTGGTACAGGCGCAGCACGGCGACCGGTGCGGGCATCAAGGCCTTTGTGATCAACGTGCTCGGCGACGTCGGGCTCGTGCTCGGAACCTTCTTCATCTTCCGCCACACGCACACGGTCTCGTTCCTCGGCAGCTTCGCCGCCGCGCCGCACGTCTTCCACACCGACTCGACTGACCTGGTCGCAGGCTGCCTGCTGTTCCTGGTGGGCGCCTTCGCCAAGTCCGCCCAGGTGCCGCTGCACACGTGGCTGCCCGACGCCATGGAGGGCCCGACACCGGTTTCCTCGCTGATCCATGCCGCCACCATGGTGACCGCCGGCGTCTACCTGATCGTGCGCCTGCACCCGCTCTTCCAGATCGCGCCGACCGCCGGCGAGATCGGGGCGCTGATCGGCTGCGCGACGCTGCTGATCGCCGGCACGATCGCGCTGGTCGTGACCGACATCAAGCGCGTGATCGCCTATTCGACGATGTCCCAGATCGGCTACATGATCATGGGCGCCTCCGCCGGCGCCTATTCGGCCGCGCTCTTCCACCTGATGACGCACGCCTTCTTCAAGGCGTTGCTGTTCATGGCAGCCGGTTCGATCATCGGCGCGATGGCGGGCAGCCAGTCGCTGGACAAGATGAGCGGCTTCCGCAAGGCGATGCCCTTCACCTTCGCCTGCTTCATCGTCGGCGGCCTCGCGCTCTCGGGCATCCCGC
>DASZLT010000062.1:0-29482 GCA_035552235.1 Solirubrobacteraceae bacterium | reverse complement strand
CCCTGGCCTGCCGCGGCGCGAGCGGCCCGTGCAGCTTCACGGTGGCCGTGACCACGGTCGAACAGATGTCCGGCAACGCGTCACCGCAATCAATGCGCGAGCGTCCAAGCATCAGACAAGGCAACTCAACGTCGCCAGCCGGCGCCTCTCGGTCCGGGCCGGTAAACGGGTCACCGTCACCCTGCTCCCAAGCCGTGCCGCGCTGGCGCTGCTCACCAAATTCGGGCGCCTGCCGGTGCAGGTGCGGGTCACGCTCGCGTCGAGCAAGCAGACGCTGAACCGCTCGCTCGTGGTGCGCCCAGCGAATCGGAAGAGCCGCCGCGTGTGAAGGGCAGCGGCGCGGTCGTGCGCGGCGATGGTCTCACGATCACACGTTGATGTCCGACCATTGCAGGACCACGAGTTCGCCCTGCCGCAGCCCCGTGTACGTGGCGAAGCGGATCAGCTCGGCGAGCTGCTCGTCCTCCTCCTGCTCGTTCTCCAGCGTGAGCTGTCTGCGGTTCTGCGTGGACTGCACAGGGTCCGCCCGCCAGGCACCGGTCGCGGCGGCGTGCGCGATCGCCTCGACCTGCTCGATCTCAAAGAACCTCACTCCACCGGATCCCGCCTCCGCGCGCTTCTCAGTCCACACCGCCGGGTTGCTCTCCAGATTCCAGCCGTTGCGGGGATCCATCCCGTACTTGAAGATCGCCCGAAGGTTCGATCTGACCTTGTTGATGGTTCGCCCCGCGCGTCCGAGCTCGTCGTATTCATCCAGCAGGTCTTCAATGTCCGCGTACGTGATCTCATGGGCTGGCCTGTCACCGAGCCTGCGCATCACCAGCCCACGCGACTCGCCGTCCCCGCGCTTGTGCGCAACACCGGGCTCAGCGAGCGTGTACGCCACGTCGGTGGCGGTGCTGTCCTTGTGCTCGCCGCGCTTGAGACGGTCCGCCTGCCACCCGCGCGCGAGCATCCGGAAGGTCTGCGCCTTGCGGGCACGGTCGCGTTCCTGCGCCTTCACCTGCTCAGCCCAGTCGGCCTGCAGGTCCTCCGCCTGACGGCGCGCGTCTGACTCGTCCAGCGCGTGCGTGGGCACCCTGCCCCTGCGCGCCACCCAGTTGCCATCCCGGCCGAACGTCCTGCCGTTCTCCTTGGCGTCAGCGGATCCCTTCAGCGCGAGCCACGCGGGCCCAAGCCGGCGCTTCACCGGCCGCCCGTCAGCCCGCCACGACGCCGCCCAGTAGGGCAGCTCGCGCGCCTTCTTGGCGGGCTCCACAACCAACGCGACTGCGACTTTCTGAGCGGGCATCGACAGCCACCCTAAGCGGTCCCCGGACAGGGAGTAGCAGTTTTTCGGCAGGGAGTAGCAGTTCTTCAGGGAGTAGCAAAAGGAGTAGCAAACTCGCCTCCTGCCCCGTGTTTATTGGGGTTTCAACCATCCCGAATCGCCCGAAAACACGCGAAAAACACTGTGCCGAGGGAACTCCAAAACCGGGGGTTGCAGGTTCGAGTCCTGTCTCCCCTGCTTCGGGAACGAGCTGATTTACGCGGCTGGTTGTCGGGCGCGCAGCTACTGGGCGTCTCCCTGAGCCATCTCAGCCACCGGCTGCCACTCCCGCCATGTCGCGAGGCGGCCCTCGTAATCCGCCTCGGCGATACCCAGCGGTGCGGCGCCGAAGAACACCCGTAGCGGCGGAGGATCCGCGTCGACGACGCGCATGATCGCCGCGGCCGAGGCGGTCGGATCACCCGGCACGTTGCTGGCGCGCCACTGCTGCCGGCGCTCGCGGAGTCCGTCGTAGACGGGGTTGGGCTCCGAGCGCTTTGACGACGGACCACTCCAATCGGTCGAAAACCCACCGGGCTCGACCAGCGTGACGTGGATCCCGAACTCCTTGACCTCCTGGGCGAGCGCCTGACTGATCCCCTCGAGAGCCCACTTCGAGGCGTGATAGATGCCAACATTCGGGAACGCCGAGATGCCCCCAATGGACGAGACCTGGACGATGTGGCCGCTTCCCTGCTCACGCAGGAACGGAAGCGCAGCTTGCGTCACCCACAACGCGCCGAAGAGGTTGGTCTCGATCTGGGCCCGCGCCTCCTGCTCTGAGATCTCCTCCACCATCCCGAAGTGGCCGTAGCCCGCGTTGTTGACGACGATGTCCAGCCGCCCGAAATGCTCGTGGGCCTGTTTGACGGCCGCAAACGCCGCCTCGCGGCTCGTGACATCCAGAGTCAGCGGCAGCAGCGCGTCGCCGTGCACCGTCTTGAGGTCATCGAGCGTGCTTAGGTCGCGCGCGGTGCCGGCAACGCGGTCGCCGCGCTCCAGCGCCGCCTTCGTCCACTCGCGACCGAAGCCGCGCGAAGTACCGGTTATGAACCACGTCTTGTTAGCCATGAAACGATCCTAGCCACCGCGCCGCTCGAGCCGACTGCAGGCGTCTCACGGATCGGCTACACGCGAGAGTGCCCAGCCGTCCTCGTGTCCGCGCGCAACGCACAAGCATCGAGCGTCATAGCGGGACCCGCGCGGATCTCCCGGCGCGCGGGTGCTGGAGGTCTCGCGGTCGCGCCGGATCAGGCCCCATTGGCCTCCCTCGCCGCTGCGGCGGCACGGTCGGCGTCCGGGGCGGGAATCTGCGCAGGCGTTCTAAAGATCCGCACCTCCTGCGGCCAATCGCAAGCCACGGCGATCCGCCCCGCCCAGTAGCGGGCTGAGGCCTCGTCTGGAACATCGACGGCCGCGAAGCCGCCAATGACCTCCTTGGTCTCGGTGTACGGCCCGTCGGTGAATAACGGTGTGCCACCACCAGGCTCGACGTGGACGACCTGCGCGTCGTTGTCGAGTCCTCCGGCGAAGATGTAGACCCCGGCCGTCTTCATCTCGGCTAGCACGGCCAGTACGTCGCGTGACCGCTGCTGCCATCCCGCGTCGGTGGTCTCGGTGACCCACTCGTCGTTGAAGAAGATCAGATACTCAGGCACCACAACTCCTTGGGTTTCGGGTAGGGCCGATCGACCCGCGCATCCATTCGACGAAGGGGATCCATCGATCAGGACAGCGGACTGAGAACAAATCATGTCTCCGAGACGCCGGCAAGAAGGCTCCCGCTCGCACGCCTTCAAGCGTCGGCGCGGGCCGCTGACCGACCCGCTGGATGGCGTGGACGTCCCTGAGAGCGACTCGGTGCGACCACTCGTCGAGCTTATGGCTCGACGAGGGCGAACGACGGTTCACCGCGGGCCGGGCGATCTGTGGATCGCCCGGCCCTTTTGGTGCGGCTGACTCGGCGTCGCGGCCGAGCATTGCTACTCGTTAGAACTGGTCGTTTGCAGAGTGCGTGAAGCCGGTGAACGGCTCGAAGGCGTGGCTGAAGAACCACTGCGACTGGGCCACGCCTGAACAGGCTCCGGCACCCTTCGTGCCGGGGCAGGTGCCGTTGTCACGCTGGAGCGCCCAGAACGACAGGAAGCCGATCCCCTGCTGGTCGGCCCACTGCAGCAACGGAGCCGCGTCCGCGGTCGTGAACGTCTCCTCGGCACCGAAGTCATCGATGCCGGGCATCTCGGTGACACCGACCATGTGCCACAGACTCCGCGCTGAGACTCCCGGATAGAGCGCCTGCAGCTCGCTGAAGAGGCCCGCCCCAGCGGTCTCGGTGTCCGCGAGCATGTCCTGCTGCGTGCCGTAGTAGTAGTCGAAGGTCATCGCGTTGACCGTGTCGATGCGAGCGCCGTTGGCGATCGCGTTCTGCAAGACGGCCACGCCTGCTGCCGTGAGTCCCGTCGCGGCTGACGGGATCGTGTACGAGAACTGGATCTGCAGGTGGCGCTCGGCCGCCCAGGCCTCGGTCAGAGCGACGGCCTTGTTGCGGCGGTCGATCCCGGCCGTGTTGGTCAGCGAGTTCGCCTCGACGTCCATGTCGATGCGGGATACGTGGTAGGTGCTGATCAGGCTCTCATAGACATGGGCGATCGCCTGCACGTCCGTGCAGCTGTCGGCGATCTCAGTATCGGTCGTGTCAGCCGTGTACCCACCGAACGACGGAATGACGTTGCCTCCCGCCGCCTGGATGGTGGCGATGTCGCTGCCGAAGGTGGCCTGGCTGATCGGCTGGGTCGGATCACCGTTCCAGTCCGCCGCGCACGAGCCGGCCTGGGGCGTTTGCAGGAAGGCCAGGGACAGGAACTTGGCCCCCGACGCCTGCGACTGGCTGGCGAGGCCACCGGCACTGGTGTCCCACGCCTCGAAGTACGGCGCAAAGATCCGGTACGGCAGTGGCTTGCCATGGTTGCCGCCAACCGCAGCGTTGGCCGGAGCGACCGCGGCCAGCGACGACAGCAGCAGCGCGGTGCTCACCAGCAGCGCCGACGACCCGGCGGCTGCCCAACGCGACTTGCCGCACAGACTGAGGACTCCCATTCTCCACCCTTCTCTCAGGACGTAGGAAATAGCTGGTCCAGACCAATGTGGTCCAGACCAATCGCTCGAATCCTAGTCCTGCTGTCAAGCACCCGCTTGCGACCGTGACCAGCCGGCTGTGCCGCGTGAGACCCCAGCCTCGCTTCGCCTGCGGCCGGTCGCGGGGTGCACAACGCCCCGCAAACAGAGCGTGGCGTAGGCTGAACGGATGGATGACGCTGCCCAGCAGTTCGAGATCGACCCGAGACTGATCGAGGGTTTCGCGCTGTTTCGCGAAGCTGGGCCGGGACCCGGTGGACCGCTCGACACCGAGGATTCCGAGCGAGTCGAGCAGCTCAGACAGAGGGTGCTCTCTGGTCGGATCCCGCCGCTCACGGCGAAGGGGCTAGTCTTCGATCAGGTTCGCAAGGTTGCGCTCAGCCGAACTCGCACCATGCTGGTTATCCCTGGTCGCACCGGCATACACGTCGTGGTGAGGAGCAGCGAGCAAAACGGCAGCTACGGATCCGGCGCGAAGATCGCTGGGCGCATTCAAGGACTGCCGATGATGTCCATCGGCAGCAACCTGATCGGCCTGGCGATCGATGGTGTTGAGCAGCAGCCGGTCGCGTTCCGCGATGGCTCGATTGGACACGCCCTAGTGAGGCACAACAGCTACTGCATCGAAGATCCGAGCTGGACGCCCGATGGAACCGCGGTACCGGCTCAACGCTTCTAGGGGCAGCTGAGCGGTGCACGCCCACGGGTTTGAGGAGCCAATCCGTCGATGACCGACTCCCATCACGTTCATCTCGATTGCGACACCGGAATCGACGACGCCCTGGCGCTCGCCCATCTGCTCTCGCGGCCCAATGTTGACCTCGTGAGCGTCAGCACAGTGAGCGGCAACACCACCTCGGAGCAGGCCGCCATCAACACGCTCGCAATGCTCGCGCTCGCCGACCGCGACGATATCCCCGTCGCCGTTGGCGCCGGCGGTCCGCTCGTCGGCGGCTACCGCGGTGGCGCGTCGCGAGTGCACGGAGGCAACGGCATCGGAGACGTCGAACTGCCCCGCGCGGCGAGAACCCAAGCGTCCGTGACAGGGCCGGAGCAAATCGTGCTTGCCGCCAGCGAGCGGCCGGGCGAGCTGGAGTTGCTCGCAATTGGACCGCTGACGAACCTCGCACATGCCCTCGAGCTCGAGCCGGATCTTCCGAGCCGGGTGAAGCGCGTAACGATCATGGGCGGTGCCGTCTGGGTACCGGGCAACATCACCGAGCATGCGGAGGCGAACATCGCCAACGATCCCGAGGCCGCCAGGGCCGTCTTCGGCGCCGGATGGCCGGTCACCCTGGTACCGCTGGATGTCACTCTGCAGCACAGCCTCGGCGTCGACGAGCAGCGGGCGCTGGCAGAGCGCGGCACGGCGTTCCACAACGCGCTTGCCCAGATGCTCGATACCTACCTCGACTTCTACGAGCATTTCTATGGTGAACGACGCGCAGCGCTGCACGACCCGCTCGCAGCGATGATCGTCGTCGGCGACAGCATTCCGGCGACGGTTCGCCGCATCACCATCACCGTTGACCCGAGCAGCCTCGAATCCCGTGGGCGCACCCAACCGAACGAGGGAGAGCGGATCGAGGTCGTAACGGCTGTCTCTGGGCCCGCTGCGCCCGATCTGGTGCGGCAGATCCTGGAGCTGGACCCAGCGGCGGAGGGGCCGGCATGAGCTCGGGGCCGCTGCTCACCGTCGTCGGCAGCATCAACATCGACCTTACGAGCACGGTCAGCGCGTTCCCGCGCCCCGGCGAGACGGTGCTGGCGGCATCGCTCGCACGAGAGCTCGGTGGCAAGGGCGCAAATCAGGCGCGGGCTGCGGCACGGCTCGCCGGATGCTCGCGGATGATCGGCGCTGTCGGGACCGACACCGATGGGACCTTTGCGCTCCAGGAGCTGTCCGCAGCTGGAGTCGATGTGTCCGGCATCGTCCGCCACGAGCAGCCCACCGGGGCGGCGATGATCACGCTCGACAACATCGGCGAGAACACGATCATCGTCAACCCGGGCGCCAACCATGCGTTGCGTCCAGAGGAAATCCGGCTCGACAACCCTGCAGCGACTCTGTGTCAGCTGGAGATCCGGATCGAGTGCGTTGTCGCGGCGGCCCGGCAGTCGACCGGGTTCTTTGCCGTGAATGCAGCGCCCGCGCAGCACCTGCCGGGAGACGTCATCGACGCCTGTGATCTGATCGTCGTCAACGACACCGAGTACGACGCGCTGCCCGAACTGCGCAAAGCCCGCGTCGTCGCCGTCACACGCGGCGCCGACGGGGCGGCCATCTATCACGCGGGACTCCTCACAACCCGGGTAGAGGCGTTTCCGGCGGTCGTCGTGAACACCGTCGGCGCGGGAGATGCATTCTGTGCGGCACTGACGCTGTGTCTCGCTCGTGGCGACTCCGAAACAGACGCGCTGCGCACCGCCTGCGCGGTCGGGGCCGCGGCTGTCGAGGACCCGCGATCCCAGCCGGACCTCGACTCGCTCGACCACTACGCGCAATCGGTCACAGCGTGACCCTGATTGCAGCAAGGTCCGTCTCGACATAGATGCACCTCGTGGACGAGACGGCGCTCAGCGAGCTGACGCTGCGCGACGAACAGCGCCTCCGCCGCCAGGCCGGTCGGCTCCGTCAGGGCGACGACAAGGGCCGCGCGCGGTTCGCGCAACAGCTGGCCGAGGCGCGGGCCCGGATCCAGCGACGGCGCGCATCGGTACCCGACATCACGTACCCGCCGCAACTGCCGGTGTCGGCGCGACGGGATGATCTACTGGCAGCAATAGGGGATCACCAGGTCGTGGTGGTCGCCGGGGAGACCGGCTCGGGCAAGACCACCCAGCTCCCCAAGCTCTGCCTCGAGCTCGGGCGTGGTGTGCACGGAGCCATCGCCCATACCCAGCCGAGAAGGATCGCGGCGCGGACCGTGGCGCAGAGGATCGCGGACGAACTCGACGTGCGGCTGGGCACTGCCGTCGGTTACGCGGTCCGCTTCGACGATCGCGGTTCCGAGGACACGCTGGTCCGGCTGGTCACCGACGGGTTGCTGCTTGCCGAGATTCGCAGAGACCCACTACTTCGTCGTTACGACACCGTGATCGTCGACGAGGCACACGAGCGCTCGCTGAACATCGACTTCCTGCTCGGCTGCCTGCACCGCATCCTTCCCAGACGGCCCGACCTCAAGCTGATCATCACGAGCGCGACGATCGACCCCGAGCGGTTCAGCGCACATTTCGGGAGCGCGCCGATCGTCGAGGTCTCGGGCAGGACCCACCCGGTCGAGGTCCGCTACCGACCGCCGCGCGAGGACGAGGAACTGCTGGACGCACTCGCGGACACGGTCGAAGCGCTGCTCGCCGAGCGTGACGGCGACGTGCTTGCGTTCTTCTCGGGTGAACGCGAGATCCGCGACGCAGCTGAGCTGCTCAACGGCCGGCTCGGGCCGCGTGTCGAGGTTCTGCCGCTCTACTCGCGGCTCGCGGCCGCCGATCAGCAGAAGGTCTTCGGCCGCGGAGGCCGGTCGCGACGCGTCGTCCTCGCCACGAACGTCGCCGAGACTTCGGTGACCGTCCCCGGCATCCGCTTCGTCGTCGACACCGGCCTCGCGCGGGTCTCCCGCTACAGCACGCGGCTCAAGGTTCAGCGGCTGCCGGTCGAGCCGATCTCGCGTGCGTCGGCGGACCAGCGCAAGGGCCGCTGCGGCCGTCTTGCAGACGGCATCTGCGTCCGCCTCTTCTCCGAGGAGGACTTCGATGCACGCCCGCAGTTCACCGACCCCGAGGTCCTGCGAACCAACCTCGCGAGCGTGATCCTGCAGATGGCGGCGCTGGGTCTGGGTGACATCGAAGCCTTCCCGTTTCTCGAGCCGCCCGACCGCCGGCAGGTACGCGACGGCGTCGCGCTGCTGCATGAGCTCGGGGCCCTGGATCCGGAGGCCGACGAGCCGCTGACCCCGCTCGGGCGAAAACTCGCCCGGCTGCCGATCGATCCGCGCCTTGCCCGCATGGTGCTGGCGGCCGACACGCTGGGTTGCACGCGTGAGGTGATCGTGATCGCGGCCGCGCTCTCGATCCAGGACCCCCGCGAGCGCCCGACCGAGCAGCGTGCCCAGGCCGACCAGCTGCACGCCCGGTTCACCGACAAGTCCTCGGACTTCCTCGCCTACATCAACCTCTGGGACTACCTGCGCTCGCTGGAAGCCGAACTGTCGCGCTCGCAGACCCGCAAGCGCTGCAAGGCCGAATTCCTTCACTACCTGCGTATCCGTGAGTGGCAGGACCTGGTCGCACAGCTCGACGATGCTGCGCGCGAGGTCGGCCTCACGCTAGACGACGCACCCGCCGAGATGCCTGAGATCCACACTGCTCTGCTGGCCGGGCTGCTCTCGCGCCTGGGAATGAAGAACGGCGCGAGCCGCGAGTACACCGGCGCGCGCGGTGCGAAGTTCGCGATCTTCCCGGGCTCGGCACTGGCACGCCGCGGCCCGACATGGGTGATGGTCGCCGAGCTCGTGGAGACGACGAGATTGTGGGGGCGCACCGCGGCGGCGGTGGAGATCAGACAGGTCGAGCCGCTCGCCGAGCATCTCGTCAAGCGCTCGTACGGCGAGCCACGGTGGGATCGGCGGCGCGCCGCCGTCGTCGCACCCGAACGGGTCACCCTGTACGGCCTGCCGATCGTCGCGTCACGGACCGCTCAATACGGGCGCATCGACCCCGCAGGCGCACGCGAGCTATTCATCCGCCGCGCGCTCGTCGAGGGCGACTGGGATCAGCATCACGCGTTCATGCGCGAGAACGAGCGCCGAGTGCAAGAGGTCCAAGCGCTCGAGGCGCGCGCACGACGCCGCGACCTGCTCGCAAGCGAAGCGACCCGCGCGGTGTTCTTCGAGGCGCGTGTTCCCGAGGATGTCGCAAGCGGTCAGGACTTCGACCGCTGGTGGAGACAGGTTCGCGCGTCCCAACCCTCCCTGCTCGACTACCCGCCGGAGATGCTGATCGAGGGCGATGTCGCGCCCGCCGATCGCGACAGGCCCTCGCTCTGGAAGCAGGGGTTGCTGGAGCTGGCGCTGTCCTATCGCTTCGACCCAGGCTCGGCGGCGGACGGCGTCACCGTCCATATTCCGCTGCAGTCGCTCGGATCGGTGCGAGAAACGAACTTCGAGTGGCTCGTGCCGGCATTCCGCCAAGAGCTCTTCATCTCACTGCTGCGCTCACTTCCGAAGAGCCTGCGCACACCGCTCGTGCCCATCCCCGATACCGCGGCTGCATTGCTGGGCGCAGTCAAACCTCGCTCCGGGCCGCTGCTCCAGGTGCTGGCCGAGGCCATCGAACGCCTTCGGGGACCACGAATCGCCCCCAATGACTGGTCACTGGAGTTGCTGCCGTCGCACCTGAGGATGACCTTCTCGATTGAGGACGAGGACGGGACCGTCCTGGCGTCAGGGCAGTCACTCGCCGCGCTGCGAGATCAGCTTCGTCCGCTGCTGAAGCAGCGCCTGCAGCTCGAGGTACCCGGGCTCACTCGGCATGGGATGCGGGGCTTCGAGATCGAGTCGCTGCCGCGCAGCGTCGATCTCACGGCAGGCCTGCAGGCCTACCCAGCGCTCGTCGACGAGGGTGACACTGTCGGAATCCGGATCTACGAGACGTCCGGCGAGCAAGCCGCGGCGATGGCTCGCGGGACCAGACGGCTGCTGCGCCTCACCGTCCCCTCGCCGCGGCAGTGGGTGGTCGGCCAGTTGGGCGGGCCGCTGAGCCTCGCGCTCACCGCCGCACCTCACGGCAACCTCGAAGTGACGATCGAGGATGCGACGAGCGCGGCAATCGACGCACTGGTCGCGAGCGGCGGTGGGCCGGCGTGGGATGCGGAAGCGTTCGAGGCGCTCCGCGAGCACACCCGTGGCGAGATCCGGCCCACGACCCTGGGCGCGATGGTCGCGCTCGGTCAGATCCTCGACGCTGTGCGAACCGTGCGTGAGCAGCTCGACACGCTCCCGGCGAGCGCGGAACTCGGCCCCGCACGGCAGGACGTCGCGCGCCAACTCGGCCGGCTCGTCTACCCGGGGATGCTCGCAGCAGCCGGCCTCACGCGGTTACCCGACGTCGAGCGCTACCTGCTTGCCGCCGCCCAGCGGCTCGAGCGGCTGCCCCGCCAGGCTTCGGCCGATCGCGAGCGCATGGCCGCGATCCACGATCTGGAGGCCCAGTCAGCGGGGCGCCCGGACGTGCTCTGGCTGATCGAGGAGCTGCGAGTCGCCCAGCTTGCCCAGGGGCCCTACGTCCGCCCGGGCGCGACGGTCAAGCGGGTGCGGGAAGCGCTCGCTGCCGGCATCGGCGCCGTGCCCGGGTAGAGGGTCCAGCTGGAGGGCAGCGATCACACCTAAACCTCGGCGCGGGTCCAACCGATAGGTGGGTTAGCCTGGGCTGGCCGCTGCCGGGACGACGCCAGCGGACTCGACGTCCGCGTCCGGTCCTGCAGCAGGCACTTCAAACGAGGAAGGAGTGTTCATGCTCGGAGTGATTGGCGCCAGAGATCTGCTCTGCAGAACGGGAGCCGTCACGATCATGGCCACGCTGGCGCTTGCAAGCACTGCGAGCGCCAGTCCCGCGAGCCTCGTCGTGAACAGCACCGCCGACTCCGCGTTGGGCGGCGCCGTCACATGCGCGGGCGCCGGCGCGGTGTGCACGCTGCGCGCGGCGATCGAGGCAGCCGACGCGTCAGGCGGCGCGATCATCACGCTTCCGGCCGGAAAATACGCGCTCGCGATCGCTCCGCCCGTGGCGAGCTCCGGATCTGACACCGATGACCCGGCCACGGGAGATCTCGACATCGACAACAACGCGAACGTGACGGTGGTTGGCGACGGCAGCGGCACGACGCTGATCGACGCCAACAGGGTCGACCGCGCGTTCGCGGTCCACACGGGCGCGAGCCTGGTGATCTCCGGTCTCACGATCCAGAGCGGCTCGCCGGTCGCACAGTCGGCAGGGACGCAGCAGGGCGGCGCGATCTACACCGACGGAACCCTGAGCACCACCGATGTCAACTTCACCGCCAACGCTTCAAACGACGGCGGCGCGATCTACGCCGACACCGACGCCCGGCTGTCGGTGAACGGCGGGAGCTTCACCGGAAACGGCACGCAGGACGGCGGAGCCGTGGAGGACGCCTCCGTCAACCCCGCCGAGATCGAGAACGCAGCGTTCACCCGGCAGACGGCCTACAACGGCGGGGGCGATGTCTATTACGAGGGCGCGGGCTCTCTGACGGTGTCGGACTCGAGCTTCAGCGACACGGCTGTCTACGGCGGCGGCGGCGCGATCTACGCCGACGGCCCGGGCGAGCTGACCGTCACGGGCTCGCAGTTCACCGGCGACAGCGGCTACTTCGGCGGCGCGATCTTCAGCAACGTCCCGATCACTCTCTCCCAGGACAGATTCACCGACGACACCGCCTCCTACAGCGGAGGCAACGGCGGCGCCCTCTACCTGGAGGGGAGCGCGTCAACCGCGCAGACGCTGAGCGTGGATCAGTTCGCCGATGACAGTGCGAGCTCCGATGGCGGCGCGATCTACACATCGGGCGGCGTGCTTGGTGTGGCGCAGTCATCGATCGCCGGCAGCGAGGCGCGATCCGGCGCCGCGCTCTACCTCGGCAGCACCTCAGCGTTCCTCGAAGACGACACGATCGCGCAGAACAGCGCCATCGCGGGCGGCGCGCTCTACCTCAGCGCGCTCGCGCCCCTCAGCCTCGTCAACGACACGATCGCCGGGAACAGCGCCTCCACCACGGGCGGCGGCATCTACGGCGCGTCATCCGCATCGGCGGGGGCCGGCGACGGAATCGTCAACACGATCATCGCTGACAACGTCGGCGGTGACTGTGACAGCGCGTTCGGCACCTCCGTTGTGACCGGATATGACCTCGATTCGGACTCGACCTGCTTCGGCGGCCTCACCGCTCCCGGATTGAAAGCCGGCGTTCAGCCCGCGCTCGCGGCGGCGGCCAACAACGGCGGCCGGGTGCTCACCATGCTCGAAGAGCCGGGCAGCCCGACGATCGGGACGGGCGACACCGCCTACTGCCCCGCAGCGGACGCCCGCAGCGTCGCCCGCAACCCGTCATCTTGCGACCTTGGCGCCTACCAGTCGATAGGCGCAGGACTCACCGCGAGCAACGCCGCGCCGGCGAGCACCGACCTCAATGGCACCTTCGTCATCACACTGCGGGCGAGCAACGCAGGCCCAGGCGTTGCGAGCAACCTGACCGTCACCGACACGCTTCCGGTCGGGGGGACGCTCCTTGGCCAGCAGCCATCGGGCGGAAGCTGCACGGTCACCGGCGATCCCGCGAAACTCGCGTGCGACGTAGGCAATGTCGCTGCCGGATCTAGCGCGAGCGTGGTCCTGTTCGTCTCCTCAAGTGTGGCCGGGACGTTCAGTGACACGGCCACAGTGAGCGACGACCAGGGATCGGCCCAGTCGGCGACGGCGAGCACGGTCATCATCGCCAGAACTGCGAAGCCCACAATCTCACGTGCTGAGGTCAAGCAGATCACGAAGACCGCGGCGACGCTGCGAGCACGGCTCGACCCCCACGGCAACGACGTCTCGTACTTCTTCGAGTACGGGACGACCAGACAGTTCGAGCGGATCACGCGCGTGAGCGTCACGAACCTCGCCGGCGTCCGATCGGCTCGGATCGTGGGTCTGCTCTCGGGCAGGCACTATTACTTCCGGCTGGTCGCAAGCAGCGGCAGCCTGGTCACGTATGGCTCGACGTACTCGTTCGTGACCAAGGCGAGCCCGCATCCACAACACAAGCCGAAGAAGAAAGAGAGGAAAAAGAAGACGAAGAAGAAGTAGGCACCTCACTCCTGCAGTCGGGGTCGGATCAACCGGGGACGGGTTCCAACGGATCGGCGTAGGTTTCGCACATGTCGATTGATCTCGCCGCCGCCGAGCGCTTCATGTACGAGAGCGCCCGGCTCCTCGACCGTCACCGCATGGCGATGCTGTTGCGTGATGGCCCGGCCGAGCCGGTCCCGATGCGCTGCGCGCGTACCGCAACGCGGACGGCGGCTTCGGCCATGGGCTCGAGCCCGATGTGCGCGGACCTGACAGCGAGCCATTCTCGACGCTGGACGCGTTTGACATCCTCGTGGAGGTCGGCGCACTCAGAACCCGATGATCACCGGTGCAGTCGCCTGGCTCGTGTCGATCGCATTCGGTGACGGATCGATCAATGCAGGCGCAGCGTCCGCAGGGCACCGAGCGTCACGCCGCCGCGCCAATCGAGCTCCTGGCCCGTTGACCACGCGAGCAAATCGAAGGTCCAGCCACCGTCCCCCTGCTGGCTCACCTCGATGGCATCGAGTTCGGCGTCGATCTGCTCCTGCGCGAAGAGGGGTGCGGCTACGCAGGCCCGTGCGTGGCGAGAGGGTGAGCGGCCTCAGACGTTCGTTCTCGGTGCCGCCCGGCACCGGAATCGAGCCATCCGCGTCGAGCTTGTCGCCGAGCCGGTGGATCGCGGACGTCGCTCGCGCTGCATCCGCAACGCTGTCGAGGAATACGACCCGCCTTGATCCAGTAGCCGCTGAGACCCTCCTGGCTCTCGATTCGGTCCCAGCACCAGGCCCGTGCACGCTCGAGCCAGCGGTCCGACACCGCCGCTCCGGACAGCACCGCGGCCAGCACGAACGTGACGTGGGATCCGCCGTCCGAGGGACCATCCAAGATGCGTGTGGGTACCGGGCCGCGCTCGGCATGGCCACCGTCGGCCGGATCTGATTCGCCCGGAAACCGCTGTCGCGGGGGCCGTCTGTGCGCCCCGGAGACGCAGGCTGAGGTGGGCTGTCAGGCGCCGGAGTGAAAGATGGCCCAGTCGAGCACGCTGCCATCAACGTCGACGATCCAGCGGACCGTGTCGTGTGCGATCACGCGGTAAAAGCAAACCGACTGGTCGACGCAGCGCGTCATGGTCCTGCAATCCATGCGGTCTGCGAACTCGCGCTGCCCCCGCGAGAGTGCCGAGCCATCCATGCCTCCGGTCATAGATGGAGTTTCGGTCATCCGCAGAGGTTGCGAATCAGTGCTCGCCAACCTATGCGCGGCGTGTTCACCGTGGTGCCGGTCAGTAGTTTCCCGCGATCGCCCGTTCGGGCAAGTGGCTGCGCGCCGGGCCTGCCGCCGGATCAGTCGGCGCTGCCGCCGTTCTGGCGGTCCAGGAACGCGTACACGTCGATCAGATCCACTCCCGGATACGCGGTGAAGATAACCGTGTCCGTGGGCAGGCCGGAGACAAAGCCGCTGTGATCCCGCGCCGACGGCCAGGCCTGTCCCTCCCAGCGCGCGAGTGCGTCGTCGGCCGGTCGCCGGCAGCACGACGGGTCTGGACAGTTCGAGACGGCACGGCGCGTGGTGTCGGAGCCGCGGAACCAGTGCGACATCGAATCGACCGTGCCGATCGTGATCGCATCGCCACGGTCGCGGGCGAGATCGATATGGGTCACACACCAGAACGTGCCGGTCACGGTGTCGGTGCGCTGGTAGTGCAGCTCGTAGGAGTCCTCGGACTCGAACGCCTGCCGTGAGCTCCACCACCGGCACAGGCGCTGACCCTCGATCGTGCCGTCCACGTCGGCCGGCACGAGCACGCCGTCGTTCTCGTATGCCTTCCACAGCCGCCCCTCGTGATCCGAGCGCTGAAAGTGCACCGGGATGCCGAAGTGCCGCGTCAGCAGGTTCGTGAGGCGGTGAGCCGCCATCTCGTATGAGATGTAGAACATCTCGCCGAGATCCTCGACCGAGATGTCGTGATTGCGCTTGGCCTCCGCGAGCAACTGCACGACCGAGCGCTCCGGCGCCAGCAGCGCGCCTGCGAAGTAGTTGGCCTCGACACGCTGGCGCACGTAGCTCTCGAAGTCGGCCGGCTCGGCGTGACCGAGCGCGAAGTGGCCGAGTGTCTGTGCGATCACCGATCGCGAGGAGCGCGTGCCGCCAGTGGCATTGCGCTGCGGTACGTAGACGGTGCGGTTGGCCATGTCGGTGATCGACCGTGTCGACGGCGGCAGCCCCTGGACCCTCGCGACGGTGAAGCCGAAGTGGGCGGCGGCGTCAGTGAGATGGCGCTCGGATACCGCGCCCGGCCCTGCGTAACCCACGGCGTCGAGCGCCTCGGTCGCAACCGCCTCGATCTCCTCGAAGTAGTTGTCACGGCGCCGCATCTCATCGCGCAGGGCGGCGTTTGCGGCACGGGCGCCGAGTGTGCCGACCACGAAGCCCTGCTCCGGAATCACCCGCGCGGTCCCGTCCGAGAGCTCGCGGACGCGGGTGAAGAGCGTGACGATGTGTTCGAGCGCCGCTCCGTCCATCCGCGCCGACGGCTTCAGGTACGGAAGGCGCAGGGTTTTGTAAAGCGGTTCCTCCTGCATGCGCGCCAACGAAACCTCGAGTTCCGCGCGCCGGCTCGGAGCAGCGGCGGAAAGCAGTTCCGCCGGCTTGCACGCGAGCGCAGTCGCCAACTGGTTCACCGTCGACAGACGCGGCTCACGATGTCCGTTCTCGAGCTGGGACAGGTAGGAGGCCGAGCTGCCGACCTTCGCGCCGAGCGCGTCGAGGGTCATGCCCGCGCGCTTGCGCATGTAGCGCAGGCGTTGACCGAATACGACCGGATCCAAAGAATCGGAGATCATGGCTGAAAAGTTTTGCATTTCTTGTCATATATGGCAAGAGTGGCGAACTTTCGCTGGACAAATGAAAGTTTGATGGGAAGTATCGCGAATGTGTCCGTTACTCAAAACATCTCCGCCGATCCACACCCGTCTGCTGACGAGGTGCTGACTCCCCAAGCAATTGACTTCCTGCTGGTCCTGCATCACCGCTTCGAGCATGCCCGCCTCGAGTTGCTCTCGCAACGCGCGCAGCGACAGGCTCGATTCGACAAGGGCGAGCGCCCTGACTTCCTGAAAGAGACCACAGCGGTGCGCGAGGGCCACTGGCGCGCGCTGAGCGCGCCAGACGCTCTGCGAGACCGCCGCGTCGAGATCACGGGGCCGGTCGAGCGCAAGATGATGATCAACGCGCTCAACTCGGGCGCGAAGGTGTTCATGGCCGACCTCGAGGACTCGAACTCCCCCACCTGGGGAAACGTCATCGAGGGCCAGCTCAATCTGATCGAAGCGGTCCGCCGTACGATCGAGCTCGAGACCGGCGAGAAGGTCTATCGCCTCCGGCCAGCCGAGGAGCTCGCGACGCTGGTCGTGCGCCCCCGGGGATGGCATCTACCCGAGAAGCACTTCTCCGTCGACGGCGAGCCGATGTCCGCGAGCCTGTTCGACTTCGGTCTCTACGCATTCCACAACAGCCAGGCGAGCCTCGAGCAGGGTTTCGGCCCGTACTTCTACCTCCCGAAGCTCGAGGGTCATCTCGAGGCTCGGCTGTGGAACGAGGTGATGGCGTTCACCGAGGACGCGCTCGGGCTGGACCGCGGCACGATCCGTGCAACCGTGCTGATCGAGACGATCACCGCGGCGTTCGAGATGGACGAGATCATCTACGAGCTCAGGGAGCGCATCTGTGGCCTGAACGCGGGCCGTTGGGACTACATCTTCAGCATCGCGAAGCGTTTCCACGCAGATCCGGACTTCGTGCTTCCCGATCGTTCGCTGGTGACGATGACCACGCCGTTCATGCGGGCCTACACCGAGTTGCTCGTCAAGACCTGCCACAAGCGCGGCACCCACGCGATCGGCGGCATGTCCGCGTTCATCCCGAACCGACGCAAACCGGAGGTGACCGAGGCTGCGCTCGGCAAGGTGTCAGAGGACAAGCGCCGCGAGGCTGGGGACGGCTTCGACGGGACGTGGGTCGCGCACCCTGACCTCGTGCCGACAGCGCGAGCCGAGTTCGATGCGGTGCTCGGCAACGACCCCAACCAGCTCGTGCGGCAACGTCCCGAGGTCGACGTCAAGGCAGCTGATCTCCTGCGCGTCACCCGCCCCGAGGGCGGGATCACCGAGAGCGGCCTCGGCACCAACATCGACGTCGGCATCCGCTACATCGCCTCCTGGCTGTCCGGCGTGGGCGCCGCCGCGATCAACGACCTGATGGAGGACGCGGCCACGGCCGAGATCAGCCGCGCGCAGGTCTGGCAGTGGATTCACCATGAAATCCCGCTCACGCCCGGTGGCGCGGTCGTGACAGCGGAACTTGTCCGCCAGCTGGCGGACAAGACGATCGACGAGCTGACCGCCGCCGGTTACGACCCCGAGCTGCTCGGGAGGGCGCGAGACGTATTCGAGCTCGTCGCCCTCGCCGAGGACTTTCCGGCGTTTTTGACCCTGCCTGCCTACCAGCTGATTGCCTGACCACGGAGGAGCCACCATGACCACACTTTCTGATATTGCCGATGCGGCCATCGAGCGCGAGTGGGAAACCGACCCGCGCTGGGCGGGAGTTGAGCGCTCGTACGAAGCCGCCGATGTGATCCGGCTGCGTGGCAGCGTGCGGGTCGAGCACAGCCTCGCCCGCCGCGGCGCCGAGCAGCTCTGGAACCTGCTGCACTCGGAGACCTACGTCAACGCACTCGGGGCGATGACCGGCGGTCAGGCCGTCGAGATGGTCAAGGCTGGGCTGAAGGCGATCTACCTGTCGGGCTGGCAGGTCGCTGCGGACGCCAACCTATCCGAGCAGGTCTATCCCGACCAGAGCCTGTACGCCGCCAACAGCGTGCCCACCGTCGTGCGGCGCATCAACAACGCGCTGCGCCGCGCCGACCAGATCGAATGGGCCGAGGCGATCACGGCCGGGGATCACGAGCCCAGGCGCAACTGGCTGGTCCCGATCGTCGCCGATGCAGAGGCTGGGTTCGGGGGCGCGCTCAACGCCTACGAGCTGATGCGCTCGATGATCGAGGCAGGTGCCGCCGGCGTGCATTTCGAGGATCAGCTGTCCTCGGAGAAGAAGTGCGGCCACATGGGCGGCAAGGTGCTGATCCCGACCGGCCAGCACATCCGCACGCTCAACGCCGCGCGGCTGGCCGCCGACGTCGCCGGCGTGCCGACGCTGATCATCGCTCGCACCGACTCGCTCGGCGCCAACCTGCTCACGAGCGACGTCGACCCCCGCGACCAGGAGTTCATCACAGGCGAGCGCTCGCCCGAGGGCTTCTACTACGTCCGCCCCGGGATCGAGCAGGCCGTGGCACGCGGGCTCGCCTACGCTCCGTACGCCGACCTGATCTGGTGCGAGACCTCCACCCCTGACCTCGAGGAGGCCCGCGTCTTCGCCGAGCGCATCAGGGAGCATCACCCGGAGAAGCTGCTCGCGTACAACTGCTCGCCGTCGTTCAACTGGCGCAAGCACCTCGACGACGACACGATCGCGCGATTCCAGCGTGAGCTCGGCGTCATGGGCTACGCCTTCCAGTTCGTCACGCTCGCCGGCTGGCACGCCCTCAACGAGTCAGCGTTCAAGCTCGCGCGCGGCTACGCCAACCACGGGATGACCGCCTACGTCGACCTGCAGGAGCGCGAGATCGCCCTCGAGCAGCAGGGATATACGGCCACACGCCACCAGCGCGAGGTCGGCGCCGGTTACTTCGACGACGTGATGAGCACGCTCTCCAGCGGACTGTCCTCGACGCTGGCGCTCGCCGGCTCGACGGAGGAAGCGCAGTTTCAGACCTGAGCAGCGGCTCAAGAACTGGCCACGCCGGAGACTCGGGGAGAGAGCGGGCGCTTCGGCGTGGCCCACGGGGCGGAGAGAGTCAGAAGTCGATTCTGGTCTCCGCCGGCAGAACCAGCACCGAGCTGCGGGCGCTGTTGAGCTCGTTGCGCACCTCGCCCTCGACCAGCACGCGCCCCGCTGGCGCGCCCTCCCGCGAGCCAACGACGATCAGCTCGATCCCGTCGGAGTTCGCGTCGACGACCTGCGCGCCGGCAACGCCGGCGAGCGTGCCGGCCGTCGCGCGGGCATCGTCGTTGACCGGACCTGCGAACGGCACCGCGATGGCGCGAAGCGCAGCGTCAGCTCTGGCGCGCAAGCCGGCGGCGGCCACGGCGATGGCGACCGAGCCACCCTCGAGCAGCCTCTGAGCCGAGGTTCCAGGTTCGGCGCGTCCGAGTGGCGTCCGGTAGTCCGACCCGAAGACGATGATCGAGGCGCCCAGCTCAGCGGCGAGACCGCTGAGGCCCTCGCCCGTCCCGCCGCCGACGACGACGTGCTTGGTGACTGGGATGCCGATCCGCTCAGCACCCCTTTCGAGGCGTTGCTCAGCGTCGTATTGCGCGAGCTCCTCGCGCTTGGGGTCGAACTCTTTTGAGTGGCGAACGTAGGCGAGCGCGACGGAGGATCCGGTCTGGGCAAGCAGCTTTCCCAGGGCCAACGCGTCGTCGTCGTTGGGCGTTCCGTCGTAGGAAATGATGAGGTCAGCGGTCATGCGGGAATCCTCGATGACAGGCAGGGTCGGGCGCCTCGTCCAAGTGGACAGCAATGTGTCACAGGGCCTATCCACATGGCCGGAAGCCGGCGCTCGTCAATCTTCCCAGAAGCCGGCGACGACCTCCCCGTCCCCTCGAAGCGCGCCCCAAAGGCTCGAGGCCCGTGAGCCGATCCAGGCACGTGTCCCAGCCCGCAGCATTGCGCTCTGTCGCGTTGGCGGGGAGCTCGTCGATCAACGCCAGCAGTGTTCCGTCGCCGTCAGCTGAGAGCTCAAAGCGCAGGGTCTCCTCGCCCCAGGTGAACACGAGCAGGTTCGGTTCATCGACCTCGAGGACCTCGCCGCTGAGGGTCATGTCGATCACATCAGCGGGGAACGGGAAGCTGATCTCGGCGCCAGATAGCGAGTCGCCCCCGGACACGACCACGTCGCATGGGAACCAGCCGCGCAACTGCTCGCGCTCGGTGATCGCGGCCCACACCACTTGCGCTATGCGCCGAGCCACTCGTCGAGCTCGGCGAGCGGCTCGGGCCTGATCCGGTAGAGCCGCCGCTGTGCATCGCCACGTGCCCGCACCAACCCCGCCTCGCGCAGCACGCGTAGGCGCTTGGAGACGGCGCGGTTGCTCGATCTGGCTCGGCATCGGCTCGTGCTCGCTCAGAACAGCGTTTGCTGGACAGGCTCAGGTGGCCGCGCGAACGCCTGCTCATCGCGTCGCGATCTGTTGCCGCGCCGGAATGAGGTGAGGTCCGCCGGCGATGGATCACGACGCAGGAATCTGCTCGTGCGCTGCCTGGCGGACGTCGACGGTCCCTGGAGCATCTGGGCCAACCGCCGGCGCTCATCAGCGGGCATGTACGCCCCGCGCCGGTAGAGCCGCTCGTACTGCGCGACGAGCTCAGGCCGGTGTTCGGCAAGCCACTCCATGAACACCTCACGCACCCCGCGACGCAGGTGCAGGGCGATACCGGTGATGTAATCGGCGCCCGCCGCGGTCGCCTCGCGCACGATCTCACGGACCTGCTCGGGCGAGTCGTTGATGCCAGGCATCAGCGGTGCAATCAGCACTCCGGTGCGGATGCCCGCGCTCGTGAGCTCGGCCAGGGCTTGCAACCTCGCTCTTGGATTCGGGCTGCGCGGCTCCGACGTGCGCCACGCCTCCCGGTCGAGTGTCGGAATCGAGAGCGCAGCGCTGAAGTCGGTGACCGCATCGAGCTCGCGCATCAGATCGAGGTCGCGCAACAGCAGCGGCGACTTGGTCAGCACCGAGCACGGGTTGCGAGCGTCGCGCATCGCCTGCCAAATGCCGCGCATCAGCTCGTAGCGCCCCTCGACCCACTGATAGGGATCGGTGTTGGTGCCAAGCGCCACGTGCTCGTGCTCCCAGCGCGGACGCCGGAGCTCCGCCCGCAGCAGCTCCGGCGCGTTGACCTTGACCACGATCTCTCGCTCGAAGTCGCGGCCCGCGCCGAGGCCCAAATATTCGTGCGTTGGGCGAGCGAAGCAGTTGTGACTCACGACGCCGTTCGCGATGAAGTCTCCGGTTCCGGTCGTGATGTCGTAGAGCGGCATCGACCGGTTGAGAGGCTCAACGGCGACGATTTGGAGATCGGCGAATGTCTTCACCATCTCGCCGTCGATTGCGCGCTTGCGTGTGATCGCCGGATCGGTGAGATGGAAGAAGCGCAGATGCTCACGAAGGCCGCCGCGGATCCTGACGCTCTGTGCGCCGCTAGCGCTGGGCACGTCGAGGCACGTGTCGAACCCAAACCGCGTCGCGGCTCGCTCGACCCAGACCAGGATCTCCGGATTCTGGTTGCTGATCCGCAGCGCGGAGTGGCTTCGCGAACCCTCAGCGTCAAAGATGCCAGCGAGGAATCCCCGAAACCACTCGGTGCTCGGCGCCACGGGCCAGGCGATCAGCTCTCTGATCTGATCAACCTGAGGACGGCCGCCAACGGCGACTGCCAGCATTTGACGTCGGCGCTCGGTGGCGGGAGCGAACTCTCGCAGGCGTGTCGCGATCTCTTCGGTGAAGAGGTAACAGCTCGTGCGCGAGAGCGCCTCCGTGTCCGTCAATGCAAGCCGGAACCGATCGGAGGTTCCGAAGCTACCGTTTTTGAGGGGATAGCTCGACGTTCCGATGGTCCCCTCGCCGCGAATCATTCCGGTCAGGTACCCACGTCGGTAATCGGGCGTCGCCTCGTGCTGCGGCGTGAACGCGCCGGTGCCAACGAGGTGGTTCTGCAGGGTCAGGTGCGGACGTCGCCCTGGAGCGTCAGTGACATGCTTCCAACCGCGGTCACTCAGGAAGCGGTGGTCACCACTCGTGATCAGCTCGGTTCCGTCAGCCAGAACCAGCTTGAACGCGGGCTTGGCCGACACCCACTTGGCGAGCACCTGCGTGGAGACGTAGCGCCGGTACTGCCCCCTGATCGCCGTGCCGTAGATCGCGTCGCCGACCTCAAGCGATTCCAGCGGCTTGTGACGGCCGTCTGCCATCAGGACCGGTGTTGCACCCGACATGCAATAACTGCAGGAATGCGTGCATCCACGGTACGGATTGATCGTCCAGCGAAACGGCATCTGGCTCGCCGGCGGCACCTGGTTGAGGATGGATTTGGCCTCGACCTCGTAAAAGCGGGTGTCGACCGCCTCCGGAGCGTCGAAGTGGCGGATCGTCGCGTCGCGGTAGCCGGGAAGCCTTGCCCCGGCCTCGCGTTCGACTATCTGCTGGTCCCATCGCACGAACATATGTTCGCATTTGGGCCGGACGGCAGCAAACAAAACTGCTCGAAGGGCCCGCGGATCACCTGAGTTTACTGGTCGTTCTGACCTTGCTGCACGTCGCCGCCCGGCTTCTTGGCGTGCCCCGGCGGGGGGCCACCAGCGTGCGGTCCACCAGCCTGTTGTCCCGGACCAGGAGTCGTCTGCGTCGTCACCGTCGAGCCGGCAGCCCGCTCGAGCGCGGTCCCGAGGCTGGCGGCTGCGCCATTGAGGCCCCGCAGCGCGGATGCGCTGATCTGACCGTGCTGGGCGGCACTGGTGATGTCGGAGCCGAGCTTCACCAGACCCGCCAGGGCGGGTCCGCTCTGGCCGTTCTGACTTGCGGTCAGAAGCCCCTGCGCATCCCCGATGATTGCATTTGCGGCCGGCGTGGCGACCGTGCCCGCCTGGAGATCCCTCGCCGCGAGTGTGCCGATCGATGCGACCGCGGAGTCGACGGTCTGGGGCGTCGAGGCCGTGTTCGTCGCGACCGTATTCGTAGCGGTGTTCGTCGAAGCTGTGCTGGTCGTGGGGTGCTTCACGGCATTCGTGTTTGTCGTCCCTGACTTCCGGCCCGTGTGCGCGCCCGGCGCGGCTTTGGGACCACCGGTGGAGCCGAGCAGAACGAACACGAGTAATCCGAGCACGAGCACCGCAGCGGCGAGGACGGCACCGCGGGTCCGCGAGCCGGAGGCGGCGGCGCGCGTGGTGGGTCGCGCGGGTATCACACGCGTTGGAGCCTCGAGCGGCAGCGTGGCGGCAATCGCATCGCCCAACGGCAGAGTCGCCACGCCCTCCTCGCCCGCGACATCAACGGCCGAAAGCGCCGAGATAACCGCGTCCGCGTCCTGTGGGCGGTCGCTCGGCTCCTTCGCCAGCATGCTCTGGACCAGACCATCAAGAGCTGCCGGGACTGCCGGATTGAGCCGGGTCAGCGGCGCTGGCGCCGCCGTGTTGTGCTGGTGCAGTACCGCGGCAGCCAGCTCGCCGGTGAACGGGGGCTGCCCGGCGAGCAGCTCGTAGAGCACGCAGCCGATCGCGTAGATATCCGAGCGGGCGTCGGCCGAGGTGCCGCGGATCAGCTCCGGGGCCAGATACGCGGCCGACCCGATGACCATCGCGGTCTGCGTCAGCGAGGTGCCCGACGTCAACCTGGCGATCCCGAAATCGAGCACCTTCACGTGGCCGTGGTCGTCGACCATCACGTTGGCCGGCTTGATGTCGCGGTGCACGATCCCGGCGGCGTGCGCGGCTGCCAGCGCCTCGGCGACCTGGGCGATGATCTCAACCGCCTCCCCCACCGCGATCGCGCCCTGCTCGTGCACGAGCTCGGCGAGACTCTGCCCCCGGAGGTACTCCATCACGATGAAGCGGGTTTCCGCGTCGGCGCCGAAGTCGAACACGGCCACGATGTTGCGATGGCTGAGCGCGGCCGCCGCCCGCGCCTCGCGCTCGAACCGGGCCACCGCGGTCGAATCCTGCGCCCGGTCCAGCGGGAGCATCTTCACCGCGACCACCCGGTCGAGTACGCGGTCGCGTGCGCGGTAGACCACACCCATGCCACCGCGGCCGAGCACCTCGAGCAGCTCGTAGCGCTCGACAAGGACCTCCTGCACACCTGCCATTACCCTCCTGTTTCCCGCTCAAGCTCGCCCAGAATCACTGCAGACCAGAAAGTGGTGACTTCTGGACGGCCCTTACGTGTGCTTACAGGCCCTCGCGTAGGCCGCGGTTCCGGGCTGGCGGGCCTGCCCCGAATTTGCGTTGATCATCAGGCAGCTCTCGTCAACCGCCTGGAATTCACGGGCCGGGATGGCCTTCAGCTGCTCGACCATCGTGTAGGTCCAGCGACGGTCGGTGGCGCCCTGGAAGTACCAGTTGCTGCCGTTGTCGGCGAGGATCAGGCCGTAGGTCTTCATCGCCTGGATCACGACCTGGCAGGCCCGGAAGCAGCTCGAGGCGGGCAGCTGGAAGCCGGCGCGCAGGCGCAAGCGCGCGCCCATCGGCGGTTCGCTGGGGCTGCTGGTCGAGCCCGCCTCGTGTCGCGCCGGCCAGATGAAGCGCGTGCTGGTCACATCCGCTGTGAAGCGAATCGCGTGATCGATGTGTCCCGCCTTGATTTCGTCGTAGTTGACGAGTCCCGGCAGGATCGGGAGCCCGGCCGCATCGGCCGAGGTCCATGTGGCGGGCCGTAGGTGATTCGATCGCAGGCTCCAGATCGCGCCGGAGCCGGCGGTCGATACCCCGCCGGGCCTGTAGTGGGCGTCGTAGAGCTCGTAGAGCACGCAGGTCTTGGGATCGACCATCAGCGCATGGCGGTCTGCGGTCGAAGCGTTCCCGCCCTCGATCGGGGTGCTTGCCGAGAACGGGTAGGGACCGCGATCGCTCTCGTCGGCGTACACGAAACGCAGATGGATGAACCTCGTCCCGGGCGTGATCACCTGCCACGGGATCCCGTATGGGCTGCTGCCGCCGCCGGGTCCGTAGTCGGGGTGCAGGTAGGTCGAACTCGCGTCCATGTGCGCCATCCAGACGGCCGAGTCCTGCTCCAACGGCAGCCCCGTGACTGGTGTGTTCCAGACGTTGTCGGCCGGGAAGGCCGGGCAGCCGGTGCGCGGCAGCAGCTGGCCGGCGCGGACCGACGCGGCACCCGCGCGCGTCGCCAGAGCGGCGAGCGGGCGCGTGGCCGTGGAGGCGGCAACAGCCTGCGCGGCCATGGCCAGCGCAGGCGCGAGCAGAACCGCCGCCGCAGCGATGGGCCGCGCGCTACGCACTGCTCCCATCCACCAGCAGCGCCGCACCGAGGGCGCCGCCGAGGTCGCCGAGGCCGACCAGCTGCACGCTCGGCATCGTGTGGCCAGGGAACAGGTGCTTCTCCATCGCCTTGCGGATCTGCTCGACGTACGCGTCGCCGAAGCGCACGCCCAGCCCGCCGCCGATCACGACGGCCTCCACGTCGAGCAGGTTGACCGCTGATGCCGCCCCGGCGCCGAGCGCCTCGACCGCACCGTCGATCAGCTCGGTGGCGAGCTCGTCATCGCGCTCAATCGCGGCCTCCCAGACCGCGCTGGTGAAGCGCTCACGTTGCTTGTGCTGCATGATCTTGAGCAGATCGGACTTGCGGCCATCCTCGATCTCACGGCGAGCCTGGGCCTCCATCGCCGCGCGGCCCGCGTAGGCCTCGACGCAGCCCTCGTTGCCGCAGGGGCAGCGCCGGCCTCCGCGCTTGATCACCATGTGCCCGATCTCACCGGCGCCGCCGCGGCCGCGCCAGGGCTTGCCATCGAGCACCAGGCCGCCGCCCACACCGGTGCCCCAGAAGACTCCGAGCAATGACGAGTACTGCTTGCCGACGCCCAGCTTGAACTCGCCGGCGGTGGCGACCTGGACATCGTTGCCGAGAGCGACGCGCGTACCGAGCTTCTTGCTGAGCTCGGGTCCGAGTGCATAGCTGCCCTCCCAGCCGGGCAGGTTACGGGCGCTCGAGACGGTCCCCGTCGAGGTGTCGATCGATCCTGGGGATCCGATCCCGACACCGGCCAGCTTCTCCGTCGTGGTTCCAGCTGCCTTGGCCGCCTCGGCGATCGCCTGTGCCATTGCCGCGGCGACATCGGCCGGCGTCCCGGTGGTCGGCGTCGGATGACGCGCATTCCCGAGCACTTTGTTGTTGACATCGACGACGATCGCCTCGATCTTGGTGCCGCCGAGGTCGATACCGCCGCGCAGCTCTGGAGCTTCAGTGGTGTCGGTCATCGTCCGATTATTCAGCTTCCCGGCCGGCAGGTGTCGCGGTCTCGACGCACACGCCATTGACGGCGGCTATAGGCTTGCGGTGAGCGTGACTGGCGTCTCCCTGGACAACGTAGAGCCGTACACCAACATCTCGCCGAAGGCGTACGAACATCCGGCGGATCGGGCGGCGACGGCCGCGCTGAAGGCAGTGCCGATGCTCGACACGCTCGTACGCAAGCTGATCGAGTGGCGTTACGAGCGGGCGCTGCGCCAGTTCTATCTGGGGACATCGCTGAAGGTCTCAGAGGATCAGTGCTCCGGCCTCTGGGCCTCGCACCTCGCGGCAACCCGCATCCTCGACTTGCCGGAGGTCTACGACCTCTATCTGACCAGTCCGGTACCCGGCACGGCGATGGCGATCGGCTCCAAGAAACCGATGATCGTGGTCGACTCGGTGGTGCTCAAGCGCCTCGGTCCGGGAGAACAGCGCGTCCTCCTCGGTCATGAGCTCGGGCACGTGCTGTCCGATCACGTGCTCTACATCACCGCGCTGAACATCCTGCTGGCCGCGGGCGGCTCCCTGCCGATACTGCTCGGCCTGCCGTTCCGCGCCGTCAAGACAGTGCTGCTCGAGTGGTACCGCGCCGCCGAGCTCAGCTCTGATCGCGCCGCGACGCTGGTTGTACGCGACCCGCAGATCGTCTGCCGCATGCTGATGGTGGCGGCATCGGGACTTCCGGCCGACGATCTCAACCTCGACGCCTTCATGGCGCAGGCGATGGAATACGAGAACTGGGATGACCCCTCAGACCGGGTACGAAGGTTCTTCTCGGAGATCAACGTCACCCACCCCTACGCGGTGCGCCGCGTGTCCGAGGTGATGCGCTGGGTCCAGAGCGGTGAATACGACCGCATCCTCCGCGGTGAGTACCGGACACGCGACCAGGAAGCGGACGTGCGTGCCGAGGCCGGCGACGCGATGGAGTTCTACGCCGAGCGCTTCCGCGGTGCGTTCCGCGACCTCGGCGAGAACGTCACGAGCCTCGGAAGCCAGGTCGGCGGCGTCGCCGATCAGGTCGCCGACTGGCTGCGCAACCGTGGCAGTGGCTCGCAGCCGCCGCCCGCGCCCGAGCCCGACGACGAGGCCTGATCGCCTCGCCGTCGCAGCGCTGACGAAGCTCCGTCACCGCCAGGTTTTCGGGTCAGCCGGCGACTCTCTTGCGCTAAGCTTTAGTTGCATAGTCAATCACTGACGGACTGCCCCGGGACGCCGTCCCGCCGCACGCCCGCCGATCGATGAAAGGAGCGCAGCATGCGCCTGCACTTCATCTCACGGCTGGCCCTTCTGATCGCCGGAAGCTTCCTGGTCGTCGCGACCCAGGAAGCTGTCTGGACCGGGAACACCCTCAAATGGATGTTCGTCGCCGGAGGCGCGCTGGCCATCGTCGTGGCCGCGGCCGATGCCATGGACGACGCGCTCGAGCAGCGCGGGCTTGACCTCCTCACCGCCGTGGTCGGCGCGTGGATGATCGTCGAGGTTCTCGCGCTGAGCCAAGCCGACGTCAAGTGGTGGTCGCTCGGCTCCGCAGCGGCGATCGCCGGCCTCAGCACCATCGGCCTGATCATCCACGAGTGGGGCACGGAGCGCGTGGTCCACGAGCTGCGCGTCACCCACCACGAGGAGGCGCGGCGTCAGACGATGACGCCCACCAACGCCTGACCCGCCACGCGGGTTGATCACGAGCACTGCGATGGGCCGGCGCGCAGCGCCGGCCCATCGTCGTTCGGCAGGCGAATTCGCTCCAGCCTCTGGGACGACGATGCGGGCGGAGGGACTCGAACCCCCAAGAGCAAAGCCCACCGGCACCTAAAGCCGGCGCGTCTACCAATTTCGCCACGCCCGCGCGCGCATGACCGGCCTGCGGTCAGGGCAGATTGTATGGTCAGCGATGGTGAGCGCTGCCCGATCAGTGAAACCCGGTTACGTGGTGACGTATCCGAACCGCGACAAGCGCTCGAGCAGAGCGACGCGCGCGGCCGTTGCGGTGGTGCTGGCACTCTCGGCGCTGCTGATGCTGTTCGTGACCGTCGGCGGATGGAGCAAGCTCGACGGCCTCGAGCCGCTGAACATCATCTGGTGCGTGGTGTACCTGGTGATGGCGTTCTACGTGATGCGCTGGGCGCGGGAGCTGCTGCCGATCGCGGTCGGCCTCGGAGCGCTGATGTTCGTGTTCACCCTGATCGCCGAGACGGCGGCGGCCGGCGTCACCTGGAGCGACCGCAACGGCCCGGGCTACGCGCCCGTGCACTCGCTCTTCGGTGGCGGCGGGCTCAGCCCGAACACGCTCGGTGCGCTGACAGTCGTGATCGCGATCTCCCAGGCGCTGCTGATCGCGGCGGCGATCTACGGATTCCAGCAGCGCTGGAACATCGAGTACGAGGTGCCCGGCGAGGCGGGCGCCGGCGCTGCCGTCAGGGCGCGACCGGAGCGCTCGCGAACGTGACGATCACGCCGCGGTCCCCGTAAGGGAAGGGCTTGCGCTTCACGATCCCGCCGATCTGGGCGAGGAGCTTCGTGAACTTGGTCATGAACCCATACTTGGCGATCACGCGCTGACGGATCGCCTCGAGTTCGGGGCCCGACACCAGGCGTGCAGTCGCCTCCTCGGTCACAGAACCCGCCGTCACGACGCCGCGCATGTTGCAGGATTGGACCGTCACGCGCGAGCTGTGGGCAAGCCTCTTTGCCTTGCCGGAGGCGGAGCTGGTCCAGAAGCCGAAGGTTCCGTCCCCCAAGTCAACCCACCAGACGGGCGTCGCCACCGCCGTCCCATTGCGCTTGAACGTGGTCAGCAACACGTACTTCTGATCAGCCCCGATCGCCATGCCGCCATCCTATCGCGCGCAACGCGCGGCAACGTCAGCGACTGCCCGGCACCGCTCTCAGCCCGCGCTCGTCTGATTCACGAACGGCACATACGGCCGGCACGGCTCGTTGCGCAGGCTCGGGCAGGCCGGCAATCCGGTCGGCACGCTTACCCCGGGGACCACCGGCAACGTGATGTTCGACGGCATCGATGCTGAGAGCTGAACCG
>DASZLT010000061.1:0-1515 GCA_035552235.1 Solirubrobacteraceae bacterium | reverse complement strand
GGTCGTTCGTCAGGCCACCGAGCTCTGAGGGCTGCACGAGCAGCCGCAGCTGATGGAAGAACGGCAGGCTCGCGTCGACCGTCGGACCGGTCGAGACGACTCCCGGCACCAGCGCCCTTGCGAACCGAGGCAGCGGCCCGGAGGCGCAGTTGGGCACCTGCGGCCCGGTGCACAGCGCGCCTTCGAGCGCGTTCAGCGCGGGGAGCGCGACCCCGAGCGTCCGCGGCAGCTCGTTGATCGCGGCGGACAGCGCGACGTTCTGGCGCGCGAATGCCAGCGCGGTCGTGTTGAAGTCCGTGATCAGGTTCTTGAGGTTCTGGGGGTGGGCGTCGAACGCGCCGTTGACGACGCCGGCCTTGTCGATCCAGTTAGAGAGGTCGTGCGGCTGGGTCCCGAGCGTGTCGTGACTGACCTCGGCGCCGTACTGGTATGCCGGCGTCCAGTACTGGATCGACTGGTTGTAGCTCGGGCCGCCCTGCTTGACCGCCTTGCCGTACTGCTGCAGCAGGATCTGGAGGTTCGAGCGCGTGTCGCTCTGCAGCGAGCTGAGCAGCTGGTCGAACTGGACCGGCTCGGTTCCCTGCTGGATCGGGAACACGTAGCCGTCGGGCGCGGCCGGCGCCTCCGGGGTGCCCGGATTGACGTCGATGAAGAAGTTGCCCTCGAGGAAGATTCGAGGCCGGATCCAGAAGGTCGCATTCTTGTGGATCGGCAGGCCGTTGTCGTTGATCGCGAGCGTGACGTCGGCGGCGGAGCACTGCTGCGCCGAGACGGTGCTCGCCGAGAGCTTGCAGCCGGACACCGGCGAGACACTCTCCACCTTGCCAACGTTGACGCCCGCGATCCGCACCAGCGAATCGGGCTTCAGGCCGTTGGCGTTGGAGAAGATCGCGTGCACGGTGTACGAGCTTGCGAACGGGTTGGCGAACTTCGTGTACGCCCCGTAGGAGAACAGGATGATCACGATCGCCCCGAGCAGGCCCGCCATGAACGGGCTGAGGCCGCGCCTCTTACGTCCGCGCCGGCGCATCAGTTGTTCCCCGGGATCGACGGTAGTTGCGGCCCGGTCTGCGCGCTGCGGGTGAAGGTCTCACCAGGGGGCACCTGCGCGAGCCCGGTCCAGGTCGTCCCCTGCGAGCCGGGCGTGTGCGCATCGGAGACGAGGCTGCGGCCCTGCGGGTCGAGCGAGTTCTGCTTGGCCTGGTAGCCGCGCTGACCGGTCTCGCAGTCCGCGGTGCCGTTGGTGTTGACCGCGGCCCCGTAGGCGGGCCCGTGGTTGTACTCGGCGTCGGCCATGCCGCTCGGACCGACCGGGTCGCCCGGCTGGTATCCGTTCGCGGGTGCGGTGGCACCCTGGCTGTCGACCTTGTTGGTCTGGTGGTTAGTGAACATCGCCAGCGCGCGCTGGGCCATCCCGAAGCTCGTCTGCTCGGAGACGAGGTCGGCGAGCGCTACCCAGAAGGAGTTCCAGTCGTTGCAGACGGTCACATACGGGCCGAGGTAGCGGATCGTCGG
>DASZLT010000060.1:0-23155 GCA_035552235.1 Solirubrobacteraceae bacterium | reverse complement strand
GCCCAGTACGTCGATATCGACCAGCTCGGCATCTCCGGCCAGTGCGGCTTCTCCTCCACCGAGGAGGGCAACAACCTCACGATCGACGAGCAGAAGGCCAAGCTCGAGCTGATCGTCGAGGTCGCCGCCGAGGTCTGGGGTTCGTAGAAGTAGCCGGGTTTCGGAGGTGCTGGCCCGCTGGCCAGCACCTCCGCCCCACGCGGAGCGCGGCCCGTCAGGAACCGTGCCGCAGATCGCGCAGCGCCGCGCGCGCGGCTGAGTCACCCGGCACGCCGTGCACGGCGCCACCGGGGAAGGCGGCGGCGCTCGCCAGGAACAACCCCTGAAGCGGCGTGCGGTACGGCGAGGCCTTCGGCAGCGGGCGAAAGACCGACTGCAGCCCTCCGTAGCTGCCGCCACCGACGTCACCGCCGACGAGGTTTGCGTCGCGCGCCTGGAGATCGGCGGGACCGAGGACGTGACGTGCCAGGATCCGCTCGCGGAAGCCGGGCGCGAAGCGCTCCACCTGCCGCTCGACGGCCTCGATCTGGCGATCGGAGCTGAGCTCCGCGCTGAGCACGCTCGGCGCGTGGGTGTAGGCCCAGGCGGTGTGCTTGCCCTGCGGGGCGCGGCCCGGGTCGGCGAGGCTCTGCTGTCCCAGCAGCAGGAACGGCCGCTCGGCCAGGCCCGAGCGGGCCTGCGTCAGCGACTCGCTCGTCGAGCGCTCGTCGCCGCCGATGTGGACGGTGCCGGCGCCGCGGGCCGCCGGTGCCGTCCACGGAATCGGGCCGTCGAGCGCCCAGTCGAGCTTGAGCGTCGCAGGACCCTGGCGGAAGCGCACCAGGCCCGCGCGGTACCAGCCGCGCAGCGTTTCACCGGCCATCGCCAGCAGCGCCTGCGGCATCACATCGGCGAGCACCACATCGGCATCGTGGCGGGCACCCCCGGACAGCATGGCCCCGGTCGCCCGCCCGCCGCTCGATTCGATGCGCTCGACCTGGGCGTCGCACACGATCTCACCGCCGAGCGCGCGCAGGTGCGAGACCAGCGCATCGGTCAGCGCCTGCGCGCCGCCACGGGGGCTGGGCCAGCCGACGGCGTGCCCTAGCAGGTTCAGGTAGAAGCCGGCGACGGCCGAGCCACCCGAGCTGACGGGCGCGTCGCCGTGCGCGGCCGCACCGAGCAGCCAGGCGCGCGAGCCGGACGCGGTGAACATCCGCCGTGCCAGCGTCTGGGCCGGCAGCGCGACCAGCAGGCCCAGTCGCCCAGTGGCGAGCGGCCCCGCCTGGGCGAGCAGCTTGACGGGCCCGCCCACGGGCGGGAAGCCCGCCAGCATCGTCGCGCGCACGGCGTCGAAGTTGCGCAGGTACGGCCCGACGAAGCGCGCCCAAGCACGGCCGTCCCCGCTGTGCTGGGCCTCGAGCGAGTCGACGGTCAGCTCGAGCTCGCGATACAGGCCGACGGCGCTTCCGTCGTCGAGCGGGTGGGCCATGCAGACCTCGGGATGCACCCACTCGAGACCGTGATCGGCGAGCGGCATGCGACCGAAGACGGGCGACGCCACCGCGGCCGGGTAGACCGAAGAGAACGTGTCGTGGCGGAAGCCCGGCAGCGTCAGTTCCTCGGTGCGGACCGCACCGCCGGGCTGCGGGCGCGCCTCGAGCACCGTGGTCTCGACGCCGGCTTCGGCCAGCCGGATGGCGGCGGCCAGCCCGTTGGGTCCCGCGCCGATGACCAGCGCCCTTTTACTCACCGAGCCCTTTCCAGCTGGAGCGCAAGCTGATGAAGCATGCTCTGGGCGACGTGGTTGCCCTCGCCCCAGAAGGCGTGCTGAGCCTCGCGGCCGGCGATCCGGTAGACCTCCTCGACGTGCCGGGGCATCGGGTCCCAGGTGCCGGCGGCCCGCGCCCACGTCCTGCCGTCATGGGTGTAGAGCAGCAGACGGTTGTGACCGGAGCCCATGAAGTGACCGGCGTGGGTTGTCAGGTCAAAGCCCACCAGTGGCGTCGCGGCGTAGGGAAGTACCAGGGGCTCACGGTGCCCATAGTCGCGCATCCCCTGCTCGACGGCGTCGAAGTACGCGCGCAGGGCGGCAGGATCGTTGGGGGTCACGAGGCGGTCGATCGTCACATAGCCGCGGGTGAAAATCGGCATACCCGCGCCCGTGCCGGCGGCCACCTCGATCTCAAACACCTGTCCGGCGAGACCACCACGGTGCAGCGGCGTGAAGCGGCCGATCTCGGAGGCGTAGTCAGGCCATGTCTCGGGTGCGGTGAGCGCGGCGACCACACGCCTCGCTGACGGCATCTCAACCGGCGGGTAGGTGTGCCACAGCTGCTCGCTGAGCGCCGAGCGCGCGGGCGTGAGCTCGCCCAGACGCGCCAGCCCGAGCCGCACCTCCGGGTCATAGGCAGCCTTCTCCTCCGGCGTCCGGAAGGCGATCCCCCAACCACGGCGTGCGCCGTCGGCGTAGGCGTCGCCGAACCAGTCGCCGAGCAGCGCCGCGGCGCCAGCCTCGAGCTGCCCCCGTGAAAGCGTTCCGCGCGCGCTTTGGAGGCTGTCGAAGCGGTGCGCGCCAAAGGCCCGGTGGAAGGCGACGAGGTCAGAGGCATGGAGGCGCCTGTGGTTGGGCTTGGCCCACCAGTAGGTGGTCAGGATGCTGAAGGCCAGGCGCACGTCGTCGACCTCGCGCTCTGCGAGCGGGCGGCGGTAATACGCGGCGCTGAGGAAATCAGTCACCCACGGCGCGGCGTCGCCGGCGCAGATCGAGGACCCGGCCATCCGCGCGAAGCGCAGCACGCTCACGCGCCGTGCACGTGCGTCGGCGCCGTCTTCGATCGCATCCTCGAGGTACTCGGGGATCTCCGTGTCGCCGCGATCTGGATCTTCGGCCGTGGGTCCGGCGGGCATCTGCGGTCCTTCTCTGGGTTTCACTCTCCAAGGATCGCGGCTGACGAGTCCGCCGAGGTATGGAATGCGGCGCAGACTCGCTACGTACTTACTACCGACGCGTGGCTGTTCGGGTGCGGGCGCCGCCTGACTCTCCTGCCCGTAGACTCGCGCCGTGGCCGGAGCGAAGGAACAGGAACGAAAGGCCCCTCCGCCCGAGGCGTGGGCGCAGGCACCGACGCTTGAAACCGTGGCCGGCGCGGCGCAGACCGCGCTGATCAGCGATGGCGGCGGGCTGCCGTTCGCGCCGGCTCGCGCGCTCGCCTCGGGGGCGCCGCTCGATCCGTCCGACCCGGCGGTGAAGGCGCTGGTCACCCAGATCGACCGCGGGCGCCGGGAGGCGCAGCCGGCGCGTCTGCTGCGTCCGAGGGCGAAGCCGGCGCCGATGGAGATCACCGCGAAGCTCGCCGGCTGGCGCGAGCTCGCGCGTAGCGGCGATGAGGCGCTGTTCGGGCGCGGAACGCCGCCACAGCTGCTGACCGTCGCCGTCAAGCGCGGGCTGCGCGACCGCTGGTCCCCACTCGGCGCGTCCAATGCCCGTCCGCTACGGGCGGTGCGCGACGGCATCCGGGCCTCGTCGTGGCGGCTCGATCCGAGCTTCGCGCCCGGGCCCGAGGCGCAGGAGCTGCGGCTGCTCGTCACCGAGCGCACGATGGCGAGCGGCACCCCGGCCGCGGACCGTCTGCTGAAACCCGAGCTCCACCTCGACGAGCGCCGCGCCGTGCTGCGGATGTACGTCAAGCCGCTGGAGGGCTACGTCGGTCGCAGCGGCAAGCACGAGACGCCCGTACTAGTGCGCCTGCCGGAGCCGCTCGGGGACCGGCAGCTCGTCGATGGGGCGCTGTACGAACCGCCGCAGCGTTAGCGTGACGCAGCGCTGGTGTCAGCTGCTGGTCAGCGGACCAGCAGCTGGACCGAAGACCTTCGAGTCCGACCAGCGCCAACACAGCCACGCGGTGGCCGCCGAGACCAGCAGCACCGATGGCCAGGCACCGATCGCGAGCGCGAGCACGTGCGAGAGCACGAACGCGGTCAGACCCGCGAGCGTGAGGCGCGCGGCTGTCGAGCTCCCGTCACGCCTGATCCAGAAGTAGATGCAGGTCAGGCCGAAGACCGCCATCACGGCTCCGCCCAGTGGCCGTGAGCCGGTGCCCGTGGCGGTACCGAAGCCGGCGATCAGGCCGACCGCCGAGAGCAGCGATGTGGGTACGCGGTCGTTCACTGGTGCTGGGCGTTATAGCGGTCGCGCCACTGGAGCGCCTCGCGGAGCTCCCCGAGATCGTGGTCCGGGCCGCTGGTCCTGACCGTGATCTCGGTAACGCCGGCATCGGCCAGTTCGTCGGCCAGCGCGAGCGTGTCTCCGAGCGAGCCGATCACGTGCTCGATGGTGGAGGGGTCACGGCCGACGTTGGCGCAGTGCTCGGCCAGCACCGCGACCTTGTGGCGGTATTCATCGACCTCCTCGGCGAACGCGTGCCACATCTGCGCGTGCTGAGCAACGAGCTTCAGCGTGACCTTCTCGCCACGGCCGCCGATCAGGATCGGCATCGGCCCGAGCGGCGCGGGGTTGCCCTTCGTCAGGCGCTCCTTCATCAGCGGCAGGTCGCGGGCGAGCGCTCGCAGACGATCCGGCGCGGTACCGAACTCGTAGCCGAACTCGTCGTAGTCACGTTCGAACCACCCGGCGCCGATGCCGAAGATCACGCGCCCGCCCGAGAGATGGTCGATCGTGCGATGCACATCGGCGAGCAGCTGCGGGTTGCGGTAGGAGTTACAGAACACGAGCGCCCCGACACGTGCGCGCTCCGTGATCGCGGCCAGCGCCGAGAGTGACACAACACCTTCGAAATGCTTGCCATCAGGGTCACCTGAGAGTGGATAAAAGTGATCCCAGGTGTAGATCGTGTCGGCTCCGAGCTCCTCCGCCTCATGCCATGTCCGGCGCATCGCGGCAAAGTCGGCGTGCTGTGGCTGGACCTGAACTCCAACGCGGATGGGCACTCGTGAAGCTCCTTTCGGGGGCGAGGGGTTGGCGGTCTCCTACGAGGCTACGTGAGCGGCCTCGCGGGCACGCAGGTCGAAATAAAGCAGGCCGATCAGCAATGAGCAGAACGACTGCGCGACGGTGGACAGAACCGTGCCGATGATCACCCCTGCCAACGAGTCGACCGCAAGGATCGACCGCGCCAGGTAGGTGAGGACGGCCTGGATCACGAGCAGTCCGAGCACGCGCCAGGCGTTCCGATGCGTGAGCTGGATGCTGCGCCGCAGCGTGACAGGCCAGCTGACGTGCTCGCACGCGGCCACCGGCGCGACGACCGCAAAACGGATCGCCGCCAACAGTCCCGGGACCAACAGGAAGAACACGCCCACGACCGCGATCCCCTGGGCGACGATGTCGGCCGCGGCGACCACGGCGAGCACCTTCACGCCGCGCGCGAGCACATCTGACACCCGCGGTGCTCGACCCTCACCGAGGTCGGTCAGCGCCTGCATCTGCAGCGCCGAGATGAACGGATTGACCAGTGCGACTTCGGCGAGCAGCAGGATCAGCGTCGTGCCCGCCGGGACGTGGTTCACGTTCGTGAGCACCGCGCTGACGATGCTGTACGGGACCACGACGATTCCGGCCAGCAGGATGAACAGCAGAGGCCACCGCGCATAGAGCCTGAACCCCGCATCGAGGATCTGCCCGACCGTGCGGGGTCCGCTGAGATCAAGAGCTGTCGTCGGTTGGCCGGGCACGGTCGTTGCGGCGCAGTGTGGCAGGGCGGTCGGCTCGGCGAATGCGCCAGACTCGCAGCCGAGGAGCGTGATCATGCAGGACTCGGCACTGGAAGCGGCAATCACCAACTGGGAGCCACGCGTCATCGCCAACGGCGTTGATCCCAACGACTACCGGCGAATTGTCGGCGGGGTGGGACGCTGGGCTGACTGGCTGCCGGCCTGGGAGTCGCACGGCGACACGCTCGCCGAGCTGGCGGTGGAGGCTGAGCAGCTCGGCCGCGACGCGACCGCGGGTGAGCTATGGAGGCGCGCAGCGAGCTCCTACCACTTCGGGAAATTCGTCTGGATCATCGACCTCGAGCTCCGCGCCCGGGCGACGCAGAAGGCGGCGACGGCGCTCGCCAATGCCCTGCGGCTGCTCGACCCGTCGGCTCGGCGGCTGGAGATCCCATTCGACGGCGCCAAGCTGATCGCGATCTACCGACGCCCGGCGGCCGAAGCATCGGATGTACCGCTTGTGCTGATCATCGCCGGCCTGGATTCCACCAAGGAGGAGTTCTTCGGGACCGAGGAGATCTTCCACCGGCGCGGGCTCGCGACGCTGACGTTGGACGGCCCCGGCCAGGGCGAGGCCGGCCAGTCGCTGCCGATCCGCCATGACTTCGACATCCCTGTCTCCGCCGTCCTGGATTACCTCGAGCGAGAGACCGAGGCTGAGCATCCCCGGATCGCGGCCGTCGGCTTCAGCCTCGGCGGCTACTACGTCGCCCGCGTTGCCGCGTTCGAGCAGCGGATCGAGGCCGCCGCCGCGATCAGCGGGCCCTACGACTTCAGCGCCGACTGGGATGACATGCCGCAGCTGACGCGCGATACGTTCGCCCACGCCTCGGGCGCCGCGGACGAGCGCGAGGCGAGGGACACGGCATCAGCGTTCAGCCTCGAAGAGGTGGCGGAGCGGATCGAGCAGCCGCTGCTCGTGATCACCGGAGACCGCGACCGGATCGTCCCCTGGCGGCAGACAAAGCGGATCGCCGATGAGGCTCCGAACGCAACCTGGCGGCTCTACGAGGGCGGCAATCACGTGGTCAACAACATGCCCTACCAATACAAGACGTTTGTGGCCGACTGGCTGCGCGAGCGGTTGGCGGGTTAGGCGTCTCGGCGCTCGGCGGGGGATTTTTTCATCGCCCGGTGGCCGCGGAGTCGGTCAAGCGGTTGCCGCCGGGCGCGTCAAGAGCCGTTGCGCGTTCCCGCCCAGGATCGCGGCCTCGGTCTCGGCTCCCAGCTCCGCGGACCTGACCGTGTCCGCCGGGTGCAACTCGCCCATGTCGAACGGGAAGTCTGAGCCGAGCAAGACGTGCTCGGCTCCGGCGAACTCGACCACAGCGCGCAGCACCGCAGGGTCATGCACTGCCGTGTCGTAGTAGAACCGGCGCAGCGACTCATAGAGCTCGCCGTGCAGGCGCGGGCCGGCGCTGGGCACGGTCTGATGACCGTGTCGCAGGCGCCCGCGCAGCGCGAGCACCGCGCCACCGCCGTGCGCGAGCACGATCCGTAACCGCGGGTGGCGCTCGAGGACGCCTGAGAGCATCAGATGCGCGGCTGTCAGGGTCGTCTCCAGCGGGTTGCCGACCAGGTTCCAGAGGTAGTGCTCGTCGAAGATCGGATCGTCGAAACCACGTGTCCTCGGGTGGATGAAGACGACCGCGCCGGTCTCCGCGGCGGCTGACCAGAACGGCTCGAAGCGCTGATCGCCGAGGTAGACGTCGTGGACGCTGGCACCGACCTCGACGCCGGACAGGCGTCCGCGGGCCATCAGCGCGCGGAGCTCCGCGGCCGCGAGCTCGGGATCCTGCAGCGGCACCAAGCCGAGTGCGCTCACGCGCTGTGGCTCCTGGCCCACGAGGCGCTCCAGCCCATCGTTCTGGATCCGGCAGCGCTCGAGCCCGGCCTGCGGCTCGGCGTCGTAGTAGACCAGCGTGACCACCGGGCTGAGGACCACGCGATCGACGCCGGCGGCGTCCTGCGCCGCCAGGATCGCGTCCAGATCGGTGACCGGGCGCACCATCGAGCGGACCGAACGCCCATCGATCTCGACAACCTGACGGCCTTCGCCGTCGCGATGGACGCGCGGGCGCCAGGCCTCGCCGGCGCCGCGTTCCCGCAGGATCTCGCCGACGATCACGTGCGCGTGCACGTCGGTGACGGGCACAGGCGCCGCGGGGGATTGCGTCGAAGCATCGGCGAGCATCTCGAGCGCAGATGATAGGGTGGCATGCAAACGATTGCAGAGGAGTCGGCGGATCATGCGGCCAAACCCCGGTGAGGTGGTCCTGTCGGCGAGCGGCACAGGATCTCGCTCGCCACGGACCGACGAACTGCTGGCCAGGCGCCCAGTTTGGGAGCCGTTCATCGGCGGCGGCTTCAAGGCGACCAAGGACCCCGAGCTGTTCGAGGTGGTCGAGCCGGCGAATGCACGTCCGCTGGCACGCGTGGTGGCGGCTTCAGACGCGGACGTCGACGATGGCGTGCTCGACGCGCGCCGGGCCTATGAGCAGGTCTGGCGCGACCTCTCGCCGAGAGAGCGCGGAGAGCTGATGCGGCAGGTCGCGGCGCGCATCCGCGAGCACGCGGAGGAGATCGCCGAGCTCTGCGCTCGGGAAGTGGGCAAGCCCGCGCGGGACGCGCTCAACGTCGACGTGCGGTCGTGTCACTCGAGCTTCGACTACTACGCGGGCATCGCCGAGTCGGTGTATGGCGAGATCCTCGACCAGGGGCCGATCGAGGCGCGGGTCGCCTACGAGCCCTACGGAGTGGTCGCGGCGATCCTGCCGTTCAACTGGCCGCCGATCCACTTCTCCAAGAAGTGCGCCCCGGCGCTGGCCGTCGGCAACACCGTCGTGATCAAGCCCGGCGAGCAGGCGCCGCTGACCGTGCTGCGACTGGTGGAGATCGCGGGTGAGGTGCTGCCCCCGGGCGTGATCAATGCCGTGAGCGGCCAGCACGCCGGCGTCGCGCTCGCCGGACATCCGCGCGTCGAGCGGATCTCGTTCACCGGCGCCACCGCCACCGGCCGCAAGGTGATGCAGACGGCCGCCCGGAACCTCACCTACACCACGCTTGAGTTGGGCGGCAAGAACGCGCTGATCGTGCTCGATGACGCGGACCTGGAAGACGCTGTCCGGATAGCGATCGAGGGCATGTTCTACAACCAGGGCGAGGCATGCACCTCGACCTCACGTCTGCTCGTGCACTCCTCGCTGTACGAGCGGTTCGCGGAGCGCTTCGTGGAGGCGACCCGTCGCCTCGTCGTCGGCGACCCGCTGCACCCCGACACCGACATCGGCCCGCTGGTCGATGCCCGCCAGCGCCAGCGCGTGCAGGAATACATCGCGCTCGGCATCGCAGAGGGCGCCAGCGCCCTCTATCAGGGGCCGCTGCCGCAGGCCGACGAGCTAAAGGACGGCTTCTACGTGGCGCCGACGGTTCTCGGCGAGGTGACGTCCGAGATGACCGTCGCGCAGGAGGAGATCTTCGGACCGGTCGCCAGTCTGATGCGCTTCGACAGCGACGAGCAGGCCGTGGCCATCGCAAACGGGACGAGCTACGGCCTGACCGCGGCGATCTGCACCCGCGACCAGCCGCGTGCGGCACGCCTGGCGCAGCAGCTCGAGGTCGGGATGGTATTCGTCAACAACTACACGCGCCGGAACTTCATCGGATCGCCGTTCGGCGGCGTCAAGGGCAGCGGCTATGGCCGCGAATACGGCGCCGAGACACTGCATGAGTTCGTCCGCGCGAAGAACGTCCGCTTCCCGTCCGGGCGCGGGACGATCCCGAGCTGGCCGCCGCGCTGACCGCGCTCAGCCTGAGACCGGCGCAAGCGGGCTGAGCCCGTCGTCGAGCTCAGCATCCTCGGACTCGAGCTCGAGCCCAGCGCCCGCCGCCACGAGCTCGAGCAGCGCGGCAAAATCAACCTCATTGCCCTTGAACCCCTCGAGCATCTGGACGGCCTGCTCGGCGGCGGCCACGACCGGCATCGAGACGTGCGTCTCGCGCGCCGCCTCGAAGCCGAGGTGAAAGTCCTTGAGCAGCAGCGCCGGGGTGAAGGTGGGCTTGAAGTCGAGATTCACGTAGGCCGGCGTCTTGTAACGCGTGAAGACCGAGCCCATCACGCTGTCGTTCATGAACTCCCAGAGATCGGCGCGGCTGACGCCGCCCTGCTCGGCCAGCACGCTGATCTCCGCCATGCATTGCGCGACGACGCCGAGCATCAGGTTGTGACAGACCTTCACCAGGCGGGCGCACTCACCCTCGCCCACGTAGGTGACCTTGCGGCACAACAGCTCGAGCAGCGGCCGCGCCTGCTCCCAGGCCTCGGGCGGCCCAGAGGCGGCGATCGTCAGGCGCCCGGAGGCTGCGACCTTGGGATTGCCGCTGACCGGCGCCGCCAGCATCGCCGTGCCGCGCGCGGCGGCCCGCTCGCGGATCTGCTCGCCGGCGGCGGGTGAGATCGTCGTCGAGTCGATGATCAGACCAGGCTGCACGTCCGGGCGGGAGAGCAACGCCTCGACCACCTGCTCGACGTCTGCGGATCCGGCGACCATCATGAAGACGACATCCCGGTCGGCCAGTTCGGCAACCGTCTCGACGACCGTCGCGCCAAGCTCCACCAGGTCGAGCGCCTTCTCCTGCGTGCGGTTGTAGACGGCCACGTCATACCCCGCCGAAAGCAGCCGCGAAACGAGCGCATGGCCCATGCGGCCCGTCCCCACCCACCCGAGACTTGTCATCCGAACTCTCCTCGAAACCAGCTAGTGCACGAAATCCGGCTAGTGCAATCGTTTGCAGCGTAACCGTAGCCAAGCTTGGCGAGCCAGTCAAGCCCACTGCCCACCTCGCGGCGGCGCCGCACGGAGCGAGTTCACTTTCCCCCCTGTGAGGGGGATTTCTGAAACATAGTGGCGGCAGGCGGGTGCGATCTGCGGGCCACTGTCGGCCAATCGAACTCGACCACGGCCAACCGCGAGGCGTAATCGCGTCCACCGCCAGGCGCAATCGCGTCCACCGCAAGCCGAATACCGGTAAGCTATGCAAACGTTTGCAAACCCGTTCTCGCGGATCACGCGGATCACCGCGGATCACGCGGGGCCGCTCTGGAGGCAGCGCTGATGCAAGTACACAGCTATGGGGTGATGGGAGTCGACTGGGAGGAGCGCGCACAGTTCGACCGCCTGCGTGAGGAGCGCCTGGCGCGCGCCAAGCGCGGGCTCGCGGAGTCCGAGCTCGGCGCCCTGCTGTGCTTCGACATGTCCAACATCCGCTACATCACCGCGACCCACATCGGCACCTGGGCCTCGGACAAGCTCAACCGCTTCTGCCTGCTGCCCCGTGGTGACGAGCCGATCATGTGGGACTTCGGCTCGGCCGCCCGCCACCATCAGCTCTACAACCCCTGGCTTGGCGAGGGACGTTCGCGAGCCGGGATCTCGACGATGCGTGGCGCGATGTCCCCGGCCGCCGGGCGGGCGGAGGCCGTGGCGGAGAAGATCCGCGTGGAACTGGAGCTGCGCGGTCTGCTCGACCAGCCGGTCGGGGTCGACGCGATCGAGCCTCCCGTGTTGTTCGCGCTGCAGCGAGCCGGCATCGAGGTCGTCGACGGTCAGCAGCTCATGCAGGAGGTGCGCATGATCAAGACCCAGGACGAGATCACGCTCTTGAACATGGCCTGCAGCATGGTCGACGCGGCCTACCAGGAGCTGTTCGAGACAATGCGCGCGGGCACCCGGGAGAGCGAGGCCGTCGCACTCGTCAACAAGGTCCTGTACGAGCTCGGCTCGGAGTTCGTGGAGGGTGTGAACGCGATCTCCGGCGAGCGCTGCAGCCCCCATCCGCATGTCTTCACCGACCGCATCCTGCGCCCCGGCGACCCCGTCTACTTCGACATCCTGCACAGCTACATGGGCTACCGCACGTGCTACTACCGCACCTTCGCGGTCGGCAGCGGCTCGAAGGCATTGCGCGACGCCTACAAGCGCTGCCGCTACTACCTGGACGCCGCGATTGCGATGATCAAGCCGGGCGTGACCACCGCCGACGTCGTGAAGCTGTGGCCAAAGGCGCAGGAGTTCGGCTTCCCCAACGAGGAGGCGGCGTTCGCGCTGCAGTTCGGACACGGCGTCGGCCTCACGATCTGGGAGAAGCCGATCTTCAGCCGCCTGGTCTCACTCGACCACCCGGAGGTCATCCAGGAGGGGATGGTGTTCGCGCTCGAGACCTTCTGGCCGTCGTCGGATGGATGGTCGGCGGCGCGGATCGAGGAGCAGCTCGTCGTCACCAAGGACGGCTGCCGCGTGATCACCCGCTTCCCGGCCGAGGACCTGATCGTCGCCGGCAAGCCCTACTACACGGTTGGCGGCTCGCTGCCACTCGAGCGCGATCCGCAGTCGAACCTGAACACCGAGCTCAACGACGAGACCCGCGAGGCGATCCCACGGGTGATGCCCGACGCCGGCTCGAGCGCGCTGCTCTGAGAAGCTCCGCGTGCGGCGGCCCCGCTGGGCCGCCGCTCAGGCGCGGGCGCCGGCACGTGCCGGGGCAGCGGTCGAACCGCGGACCACGAGCGAGGGTGCGAGCAGCAGCTCGCGCGGCTCGGAGTCCTCGTCGCCCAGCTGCTCGAGCAGCATGTCGGCGGCGGCGAATCCGACCTCCCGCTGCGGTACGCGCACGGTTGTCAGCGGCGGGCGCAGCCGGTCGATGAACATCATGTCGTTGAAGCCGACCACCGAGACGTCGTCGGGGCAGCTGAACCCAAGCCGCTCGAGCGTGTCGTAGCAGCCGATCGCGAGCCGATCGTTGCCGGTCACGATCGCCGTCACCCCCGGTGCCGCGCGCAGCAACGCGGCGCACGCGCCGGCGCCCGCGTCCTCAGTGAACGCGCCGGTGGAGGTGACCCGCTCCGGCGGCACCGCCAGCCCGGCCTCCTGCATCGCCGCGAGGAAGCCGAGGTAGCGGCGGTGGCCGGTCGAGACGTTCTGAGGGCCCGCGACGTAGCCGATGCGCTCATGTCCGAGCCCGACCACGTGCTCCACCGCGAGCTCGCTGCCGCGGCGGTCATCGACGGTACAGGCGGAGATCGAGCCGTCCTCGAAGGTGCGGTTGACGAGCACCAGCGGCAGTCCGCGAGCGATCGCCTCGCCCAGTGGCTCGACGTCGAGCCGGGCGGTGGCGGCGATGAAGCCATCCACCTGACGAGCGAGCATCGCCTCGATGCTCGCTCGCTCGCGCGCGGGGTCACCGTCGGTGTTGACGAGCAGCGGCGTGTAGCCGTCGACGGTGAGCCGGTCGTCGATGCCGCGCACGATCGGCGGGAATAGCGGATTGGTCAGGTCGGGGATCAGCACGCCCACCGTGAGCGAGCGGCTGGTCTTGAGCCCGCGCGCCATCGAGTTCGGGCGGTAGCCCAGCTGATCGGCCGCGGCCAGCACGCGCGCCGCCGTCTCGCTGTTGACCAGACCGCGCGTCTGCAGGTTCAGCGCACGGGAAACCGTCCCGGGATGGACCTCGGCGAGCCGCGCGACATCCCTGATCGTCACCGGTACGTGCATCTGCTCATTATGCAGCCGCCCGGCGCGTCAAAGCCGCTGAAACGCCCGTGCTTTCGGGGCTTCGAACGATTGCTGACTCAGGTCGCGGCCGATCGCCGAGCATCACGCCGCGCACCTGGCCGCGCTCAGGCGGCCGCCGTCTGGACCGCGCCGCCGAGATACAGCGCGCCGATCTCGGGGTGCGTCAACACCTCATGGCCCGACCCGGTGAGGCGCACCCGCCCGTTCTCGAGCACCACCCCATGCGAGCTGAGCTTGAGCCCCGCGCGCGCGTTCTGCTCGACCAGCAGGATCGTCTTTCCGCGCTGGTTCATCTGCGCCACCATCTCGAACACCATCGTGCGAGTCTGGGGGTCCAGGCCCATCGACGGCTCGTCGAGCATGATCAGCTCGGGATCCAGCATCAGGCAGCGCGCGAACTCGACCAGCCGCTGCTGGCCGCCGGAGAGGCTGCCGGCCTTGACGTTGGCACGATCGCGGACGATCGGGTAGAGCTCCTGCACGGCCGCCAGACGCCGGCGCACGAGCGCGCGCTCGGAGACCGTAAAGGCGCCCATCTCGACGTTCTCCTGCACGGTCATGTCGCGGAACAGGCTGTGGGCCTGCGGGATCTGCGCGATCCCGCGGGCCAGCACCTGCTTGGGCGTCAGCCCGGAGATGACCTCGCCGCGGAAGCGGATCTCGCCCTCGCGCGGATGCAGCAGCCCGCTGATCGTGTTCATGACCGTCGACTTACCGGCGCCGTTGGGACCAACCACGCAGGTGATCCCTCCGACCGGAACCTCGAGCGTGACCTGCTTGAGGATGTCCGCGGCGCCGTACCCGGCGCACACGCCGTGCAGGGTCAGCAGCGCGTCGGCGGCCGGCGCGCTGGGCGCGGGTGCTTCGCCGGGCTGCGGTTCGGCCACGACCGAGATCGCGCCCGCGCGCGAGCCACGGTCGGTCTCGCTGCGCGGGGCCGTGTCGAGCTCCGCCCCCTGCTCGTCCGCACCGAGGTAGGCCTCGAGCACCGCCGGGCTGGAGCGAACCTCCGAGGGCGAGCCCGCCATCAGCGTCGTGCCCTGGCTCAGGACGGTGATGTGCGAGCAGATGCCCATCACGAACTCCATGTTGTGCTCGACCACGAGGATCGTCTTGCCCCCGGCGTTGAGGTCCTTGATGCGGTCCGCGAGCTGGTTGATCAGCGTCGGGTTGACGCCGCCCGCCGGCTCGTCGAGCAACAGGATGTCCGGGTCGGCGACCAGCAGCGACGCGAGCTCGAGCAGCTTGCGCTGGCCGTAGGAGAGGTTCCCTGCGGGCTCGTTGGCGAGCCTCCTGATGCCGACGAAATCGAGCAGCTCGAGCGCGCGCGTGCGCTCGCTGTGGGACCCGGCCAGACGCGTCACGCTGCGCAGCCAGCCCTCCTCGCGCTGGGTCGCGACGAGGATGTTCTCGACCACGGTCAGCCGCGGAAAGATCCGCGTCAGCTGGAACGTGCGGCCGATGCCGAGGTCGAAGACGCGGTCGGGGGTGGAATTGGTGATCTCGGCGCCCTTGAAGCTGACGCTCCCGTGCTGGATCTGCTCGTAGCCGGTGATGACGTTGAAGAGCGTCGTCTTGCCCGAGCCGTTGGGGCCGATCAGGCCGTTGATCTCGCCCTCGCGAACCTCCAGCGAGCAGCCGTCGAGCGCGCGGATGCCGCCGTAGGCCTTGACGACCCCGTCGACCTCGATCAGGTTGCTCATGGGCTCACCCCCGCGACGCCGCTGAGTGGGTGGTCTGGCTCGGGCTGCGCGGGCCCTGCCCGCAGCCGGCGGCGGCGCAGCAGATCACCGATCTCGGGCACGACCCCGCGGGGCATCAGCAGGATCACGACCAGGAACAACACGCCGTAGGCGATCAGGTAGGTGGCGTCGCTCGAGAAGCTGAGCGTCAGGTATTGCTGCAGCGACTCCAGCACGATCGCGCCGAGCAGCGGCCCGAGCAGCGTGCCGAGCCCGCCGAAGAAGGCCATCAACGCAATCGCGAGGTCAAAGAGCGGGTCATATCCGGTGTTTGGGAAGATCTGCCCGATGAAGTCGAAGTACAGCCCGCCGATCATCCCCACGAAGAACGCGGAGATCATGAACGCGGAGAGCTTCAGTCGCCGCGTCTTGACCCCGAGGCCGAGCGCGCGGTCCTCGTCGTCGCGGATCGCCAGCAGCTGCAGGCCGAAGCGTGAGCGGCGCACCAGCCACGAGACCGCGACGGCGAGCACCAGGATCGCGAGTGCGACGTAGTAGAAGGGCGGGTTGAATGAGTTGCCTTGGAACGGCGGCAGCGGCAGGAACAGGCCCGAGCTGCCACCGGTGAAGCCGACGTTGGTGGCAACCAGCTGGAAGATGAAGAAGATCGCGATCGTCACCACCACGAAGGTGTGGCGACGGGTGCGCAGCGCGATCAGCCCGACCGGCACCGCGATCAGCGCCGCGATCAGGCCGCACAGCGGCAGCAGCGCAAACGACGGCCAGCCGCCGCCGACGCCGAGGTGCTGGCAGAGCAGCGCCAGCGCGTAGCCACCGCTGCCGAAGAAGACCGCGTGGCCGAGCGCGAGGTAGCCGGTGTAGCCACTGAAGATGTTCCAAGAGGTCGCGGCAACCATGAAGCACAGCGCGAAGAACGCGATCCCGGTGGTCGCCGGATCGGTGATCACGATCGGGAAGCCGATGAAGATCAGAGCGACCAGCGCGAACGCGCCGAACCGCGCCGGCGAGCGGCGGCTCGCCGGCGTCTGCCCTCCGCCGCCCGACTGGGAGATCTGCGTCGCGCTCATTGCGCCCTCACCGCCGCGCGGCCGAACAGGCCCTGCGGCCTGAACGAGAGCACGATCACGAGCGCCGCGAAGTACACGATCGGCGCCCAGGTCGGTGACCACCAGGCGGCCACCACGTCGTTGATCACGAGGATGAAGACCGACGCGGCCATCGCACCGGCGATCGAGCCCATGCCGCCGAGGATCACGATCGCCAGCAGCCGCGAGATCAGGTCGTATCCGGTATTGGGGTTGAAGGCGTTGGTCGCGCCGAACACCATCCCCCCGACGGCCGTGACCGCGACGCCGACCCCGACCGAGATCGTGCGCACGCGGTTGACGTCGATCCCGATCAGATCGGCCGCCGTCCGGTTCTGCAGTGAGGCCCGGACGGCGCGGCCGAACTTGGTGCGGTACAGCATGTAGTACAGGGCAATGAGCAGGGCGACCGCCAAACCGAAGCCGATCAGGTAGATGTCCGGCAGGTAGAAGCCGAACACGTGCACCGAGCTGTTCACGTACGACGCCGACAGCTGCTGGTAGTTGACGCCGTAGATGGCTGTCAGGATCCCTTCGATCACGATCGCGACCGCATAGGTGACGAGGATCGACATCTGCGTCCGGTCCTGGTCACGCAACCTCCGCATGAACAGGAATTCGACCGAGACCCCGAGACAGAACATCAGCGGCACCGTTATCAGCAGACCTGGCAGCAGACCGATCCCGAGGTGCACCGACAGCTCCAGGCTGAGGTACGCACCCAGGATCACCATGACCCCCTGAGCGATGTTGATGATGTCCATCACTCCGAAGATCAGGGTCAGACCGGCGGCCATCAGCGCATACACGCCGCCGGTCAGGATCCCGTCGATTACGGCTTCGAGAAAGGCAGTGCCCGACACTCGCTACTTCCAGGCCGGCTTCGGGTACAGCGGCTTGGTCTGGCCGCTGGCGGTCGGAATCACCTGATCGAGCTGGCCGTTCTGCCACTGGAAGGTCAGCGTCTTCTGGGCCAGGTTCTCGCCAAGCTGGTTGAACTTGACCGGTCCCTGAACGCTGTTCAGGGTCTTGCCGCTCTTCAGGTATTTGATGATCGTCTGCTGGTCGAAGCCGTGCGTGGCCTTGACCGCCTGGGCCAGCACCTGGCCGACCGAGTAGGCCTCGGCGACATCGGCGTTGACCGTGCTGGCACTGCCGCCGTACTTCTTGACGTACTCGGCGACCATCTTCTGGGAATCGGCCTTCTTGAAGCCGCCATACCAGCCGTTGGGCACGAAGATGCCATTCTCGTTGCCGGCCCCCACAGCGCCCACGAACTGCTGCCCCTGGTCGGGGCCCGAGGTCGCGATGAACGCCTTGGGGTTGTAGTGCTGCTGGACGAACACGTGCGTGAAGGCCGCGACGGTGGGAACGTCCACCGAGCCGAGCACGACCAGGTCGGGCTTGGCGGTGGCGACCTCATTGGCGATCGCGCTGTAGTCGGTGGCCTCCGCCGGGAAGACCTTGCTGAGCACGGTCTTGACGCCGGCCTTCTTCAGGATCGCCTGGGCGACCGGAAGCTGCGGCTGCGTGAACGGATCGTTGACGGTCACATACGCGGCCGTCTTGGGCCGCTTGGACGCCGGCAGCGAGGCGATCCAATCCGCGAACGTGACGAGGTTGTTCTTGACCGGGATCGAGACGTCAAAGACGTTCTTGAGGCCGGATGAAAACACCGTCGGACCACCGTCTGCGCCGCCGACCATCGCGTAGTTGTAGCGCTCCGCCACCCTCGCGGCGGGCACCGTCAGCAGCGTCGAGAACGGCGCGAACACGAGCTGATCTTTGTCGGAGCCGATCAGCTTCTCGTAGTTCGTTACCACCTGCGTCGCGCTCGAGGCATCGGACACGACGTCGAGCTTGATCGGATGGCCGAGCAGGCCGCCCGCCTTATTCTGATCGGCCGCCCACAGCTCATAGCCTCGCTCGAAGGCGACGCCGTCGGCCGAGAAGTCGCCACTCAGCGACAGCGACGCGCCGATCGTGATCGGCGAGCCCGACGCTACCCGCGCCTGATGCGCGCTGGCATTGCTGTGGTTGCCGACCCACGCCAGCATGACGGCGCACAGCAGTGCGCCGGAGATCAACAGAACTCCGCCGCTCTTAACACTTCGAAGGACCCTCATCCCTCTCCTCCCGATTCTCGCATTGAGGTCGCCATCACGGGCGACCGGCAATCTTGCAATCGTTTGCAGCCGCCAAGCTACCGAGCCTCTCTGCCGCTGTCAACCGTCAACCGATAAAGCTCGCCTATTGCCCGGTGCGCGCCCCGCTCGCGCCTCATGTCCCGGCCGCGCACGCCGCGACTCGGCGCGCTGTGGCGGCCGCGGGGAGGCGCGTGGTCGTGGCGCCGGCCAGCGGGCCGGCGGCACGAGACGGACGCTCGTTGCTATCTGACGGCGACGCCGGCGCGGCTGCGGATGCTGTCGACGATCGCCTGCGCCTGTGGCAGGAAGGCGTCCTCGAGCGTGGGGCTGTAGGGGATCGGCGTCTCGGCGGTCGCGAGGATCCAGGCGTCATCGAGGTCGTGCAGACCCCGTTCGGCGACCATCCCCAGAAGGCCGCCCGCCCAGCCGCCCAGCCGCGGTCCCTCCTCGAGCGCGAGGATGCGATTGGTGCGCGCGACGGAGGCCAGCACCGTCTCGAGGTCGAGTGGCCGTAGTGTCCGCAGATCGACGACCTCGACGTCGATGCCCTCAGCAGCGAGCTGTTCGGCCGCCTCCAGGGCATCGGCGACCCCCTTGCCGACGCTCACGAGCGTCAGGTCACGTCCCTGGCGCGCGATGTTCGCGCGCCCGAGGGGGATCACGTCCTGCCCGGCCGTCGGCACCGGGCCCTTCACCGAGTACAGGCGCTTGTGCTCGAGGAAGATCACCGGGTTGTCGTCGCGGATCGCGCCCTTGAGCAGCCCCTTGGCCTCCGCCGGCGATGACGGCATCGCGATCTTGATGCCGGGGATCCCCTGGAACCAGGTCGCGTGCGTCTGCGAGTGGATCGCGCCGAAGCGGCCGCCGGCGCCGACGGCGGAGCGCACGACCAGCGGCACCGAGCGCTGCTCCCTGCTGATGTACCAGAACTTCGCCGCCTGGTTGATGAGGCTGTCCATCGGCAGCGCCATGAAGTCGCCGAACATGACCTCGAACACCGGGCGCATGCCGGTGACCGCAGCGCCGTAGGCCGCCCCTGCCAGCGCGAGCTCGGAGATCGGGGTATCGAAGACGCGCTCGGGGCCGAAGCGCTCGAACAGACCGGGCGTGGCCTTGAAGACCCCGCCGGCGGCGGCCACGTCCTCGCCGAAGAAGATCACCGAGGGATCGCGCTCGAGCTCCTCGGCGAGCGCGTCACGGATCGCGGTTCTGAACTCGAGCAGCTCACTCATGGTGCGAACTCCGTTGCGGCATCCTGCTCCGGATCGGGGTACGGCGCGGCGAGTGCGCGCTCGACCGCCTGGTCGAGCTGCTCGCTCACGCGCGCTTCGCGCTCGCTGAGGTGCTCGTCGCCGACGCCGTCGGCGAGCAGCCGCGCACGCGCCAGCTTGAGCGGGTCGCGCTCGAGCCATTGCTCGAGCTCCCCTTCTGCTCGGTAGCTCCCGGGATCACTCTTGGAGTGGCCGTAGTGGCGGTAGGTGCGGCACTCGAGCAGCGTCGGGCCCGCGCCGTCGCGGGCGCGCGTCACGGCCCGCTGCGCGGCGTCGCGAACGGCCCACAGATCGTTCCCGTCGACGACCTCCGCCGGCACCGCATAGCCCGCCGCGCGGGATGCGATGTCCGCCCCGGCCGTCGATTCCGCAAGCGGGGTGAACTCCCCGTAGAGGTTGTTCTCGCACACGAACACAACCGGGAGCTTGGCTACGGCGGCCATGTTCATGCATTCGTGGAAGTAGCCCTGGTTGGTCGCACCGTCACCGAAGAAGCAGACCGAGACGCGGTCCTGACGCTTGCCCGAGATCGCGGCGCCCAGGGCTGCTGCGATCGATCCGCCGACGATCCCGAAGCAGCCGACGAGACCGCTCTCGATGTCGATCACGTTCATCGAGCCGGCGCGCCCGCCGCAGACCCCGGTGGCGCGCCCCAGCATCTCGGCGGCGAGCGGCTCGGGGTCGGTCCCCTTGGCGAGCGCGTGCCCATGGCCGCGGTAGGTGCCGGCGGCGTAGTCGTCCGGACGCAGGGTCATACAGACACCAACGGCCACCGCCTCCTGGCCGGCGTACAGATGCGTAGTTCCGTGAATCTCGCCGCGCAGGAAGAGACGGTGCATCGCGGTCTCGAACTGCCGGATCAGCAGCATGCGCGCGTAGCCGTCGAGGTACGTCTCGAGCGTCGCCTCGCCTGCGTCGCTGTCCTGCTCCTCCGCTTGGAGCCTCGCCATCCCGCCTCCTCTCAAGCCCTGGTGAGAGCGCAATCCAGATCGCACGGCAGCGATCGTCCAGCGCACGAAACTTGTAGGGTGGTATCGTATCGCAAACGTTTGCAGTCCGGATCGGGAGGATCGCTTGGCCAGCGAAATCGTCATGCCGCGCCTATCGGATGCGATGGAGGAAGGCACCATCGCGCAGTGGCTGGTGGCGGCCGGTGACACCGTCAAACCCGGTGATCCGCTGGTGGAGGTCGAGACCGACAAGGCGACCGTGGTCTACGAGTCCGAGCATGAGGGCACGATCCTGATGCTCGCGGCCATCGCGGGTGAGAGCGTCGCCGTCGGTGCGCTGATCGCGGCCGTCGGCGCTCCCGGCGAGACGTTCGAGGCCGCCGGCGGGGACGCCACTGCCAGTGTCCCCGCGGCGACGGAGCCCGAACTGGCCGCGGTTGGCAACGGCGCTGGACGGAGCCCCGCGGTGCGCGAGGCCGGCGGCACCCGCGTGAGGGCCTCACCGCTCGCGCGCCGGGTCGCGGCAGGACTCGGTGTCGACCTCACCGCGGTCACGGGTACCGGTCCGCAGGGAAGGGTCATCCGTGCCGACGTCGAGCAGCACGCGGGTGCGCTGGGCGAACTTGCCGACGGCGCTGCGGCGCCGCACGGGGTGGCCGCCGACGGTGCGGGGGCCAAGGGCAACTCGGGCGTCCACGAGCTCTCGCGCGTGCAACAGATGATCGCCCGGCGGATGGCCGAGTCGCGCTCGACCGTGCCCGACTTCGAGCTCCGCCGGGAGCTGGGGATGGGCGCCGTAGTCGACTTGCGCGACCGGCTGCGCGAGCTGAGTGAGCACCTGCCCTCCTACAACGACTTCATCGTCAGGGCGTGTGCGCTCGCCCTGCGCGAGTTCCCGCGGGTGAACGGCTCCTACCGCGACGGCAGCTTCGAGACCTATGAGCGCATCAACATCGGCATCGCCGTCGCCGCGCAGGACGCGCTGATCGTGCCGACGATCTTCGACGCCGACCGCAGGTCGCTGACCGAGATCGGCCGGAGCTCGAGGGAGCTTGCCGAGAAGGTTCGCGCCGGCTCGATCACGCCCGCCGAGCTGAGCGGCGGCACCTTCACGATCTCGAACCTCGGGATGTTCGGGGTCGACAGCTTCAGCGCGGTGATCAACAACCCACAGGCGGCGATCCTCGCGGTCGGAGCGCTGAAGCCACGGCCAGTCGTGGCGCAGGACGGTGTGACGCTCGTCGCCCGGCCGACGCTGCACGTGAGCCTCGCCTGCGACCACCGCATCCTCTACGGCGCCGATGGGGCGCTGTTCCTCGATCGCGTGGCCCAGCTGCTCGCGTCGCCGCTAGCGCTGCTGCTTTAGGGCCAGCCGGGGAATCAGGGCCTGAACACGCGCGTTCGCCGGCGCGTGGTGCAGAGCGGTTCTGGGCAACGTGCGACCGCTGGCCGCGTCGTTGGTCGAGTTGTTGCCGTACGCGAAGATGACCGCGATCGCCGCCAGCACCGCGAGGATCGCGATCTTCCGCGGTCCCGCGCGACGGGCTTCTTGAACGAGCTTGCCCCACATGCCGAGCGATTGTGGCAGCAGAACGGTCTGCTCGGCGTCAGCTCCACCCCGCCGTCGGCTATGAGCGCACCGCGAGCACCGAAAGTGCGGGACTGCGCCGCGGACGTGGCAAAGAACCTTCGAGTTACTCGATCAGCCTGAGCGGTGGAGGGCCTCGATGCATGCAGCCGCCGCTGTCCCCCGATCCACGAGCTTGGCTACAGTTGTGGACCCCGCCCTCTTAGCTCAGCTGGTAGAGCACTTCCATGGTAAGGAAGGGGTCGTCGGTTCGAGTCCGACAGAGGGCTTTTTGCGAATCGCCTCGTAATCGTCACCGTTTTGTGGGCGGCAATTCCGGCTCAGGGTCCGATCGTGGGACCTCTATGAAAAGCTTTGGAAACCTAGGGGGGTCGCGGCGGCCGTCAGCGTCAGCCCAAGCTCGAGATTCGGGCACGGTTTGCGTCCTCACGTTGGACGGCCAAATTGCCTCTCTGGGACCGGCCGCTTAGCGCATCGCGGTACGGAACTTCTCTACGAACTCCTCTGTCTGATCCGCGCCGCCTTTCGGCGATCCTTCCCGGCGATCTACGTCAGTGAACGCGAAGTCCTTCGGTGTCCCTGGATAGAGCGGGAAGACGTGCAGATGGAAGTGCGCGGAATGGTGACCAATCCTGCTGAGTAGATCCGCTCGGCGCCGGTCATCTCTGGCAGCGGGCCGGCGAGCGCCGCTGCGACTATGCCGACCTCGGAGGCCTCGGCCGACGTGAGGTCCACCCAGGTGTCAGCGTGGCGCCGCGGCGTGACCAGCAGATGCCCTAGCAGGGGCCGCGGCTCAAGCAACGGCGGCACGTGGAAGGCGACCTCCAACTCGCTATCCCAGAGCAACCCGCCCGGCAACTCGATGCGCCCATCAATCTCCCGGCACACGTCGCAATCGTCCACTGTGTCGACCCTACCGCCAGCGGTCGCCCGCCGGACGGAACGTCGCCAGAGGGATCGCGGGGTGATGTTGCACGTCGCAACGCAAGCGACCGTCGCTGGTTCGCGGCCGAGCGCCGGCGGGTCGGCGTCCCGGTTCTTGAAAACGTGGCTCTGGGGGAGAAAGCAGTCGTAGGGACGGGCTTATCCCCCACAGTCACGGCACCCAGCGACGCCGGTGTACCTCCG
>DASZLT010000059.1:0-92594 GCA_035552235.1 Solirubrobacteraceae bacterium | reverse complement strand
GGCCTAAACCCCCCCAAAAACCCCTGGACACTATGAGCACATGGCGAGAACACGGCTTCACAAACAGGTACCGATTTGTAGGTATTTCCGGCAATCCTTGGGCCGTTTTGCCGACGCTTCACACGCGAGAGGTCGGTGGTTGAAACCACCCGTGCCTATTCCAGTTTCCCTGTCAGTCGCCATTTCTCCAGAATCACGCGCTCTGAGAAGTCCAGCGAGCCCAGCAGATCGCGCCACTCGTGGCCGAACAGGTCGCAGACCGCAGGTATGTCCAAACGCGCGCAACTGCGGGTAGGTCGATGCTTCAGTCAGGAGCGTTTACGCACCAGATAGAGTCGCCACCGTGCGTGATCGCGTTCCCAACGTGTGAGCGCCGCCTGAGTACTGGATCACCTGCGCCGGGTGGAAGCTGGGGTCTTGCTGAACCAGCGGGGCTGCCGCGCTGTTTCCCCTGAGCGTCTCAGGGGAAAGTGAGCCCACATGAGTGAAGACGATCACCTCATCCACCGGGCCACGACCAGGTGAACAAACCACTTCGGCGCCGGTCCGACGAAGAGGCCGAACATGAACTGCCCGCAGCCACAGATGTAGATCCGAGGCCTGGCGGAGCCGAAGATGGCGACGAGAGCGTCTCGACTGACTTGGCGATGGGTCAGGGCTGCCACCGGCGGCTGTTCGAGGGCTTTCTAGGGCGCAGTGCGCTTCGTCAGGGCTTCTTCGAGCACGACAAACCCGTCGGCGTGATCTGCCACGGGCGGAGGACGCTGATCGAGGCCGACGTCGTGCGCGGCCGCACTCTGACCTCGTGGCCGAGTCTGCAGACCGACCTACGCAACGCCGGCGCTGCATGGTCGAGGAGGAGGTGCATGTGGATGGGCGGCTCGTCTCGAGCCGGAAGCCCGATGACTTGCCGAGCTTCAACAGGGCCGTTGTCGATGTCATAGCGAGAAGGGAGTAACCATGCCGCAAAGAGGAGTCAAGCGTGGAACCAAGCGCGCCCGCCAGTACGAGCACATAAAGGAGAGCGAGAAGGACCAGGGTGCAAGCAACTCACGAGCGGAGGAGATCGCCGCGCGCACGGTCAACAAGGAGCGAGCGCGGGCTGGTGAGTCGCGGACACGCTCGCGGACCTCGACCAACGACATGTCGTCGGCGCGCCGCGGTGGCCAGCGATCCGGCACGGGGCGCCCCAAGGGCCGCACCCGCGATCAGCTTTACCAGGAGGCACGCAAACTCGGCGTCGAGGGTCGATCGAAGATGAATAAGTCCGCGTTACAGCGCGCGGTCGATGCGCGCAGGTAAGAGTGAGCCTGGCTGGCCGCGCCAATCGTAGTAGCCAGACTCAGACACACCGGCACGCAAACGCTGCGGAACGGGCGCTGCACGAACGTGGCCTTCCCGGGCGGAGAAGATGGGCGGCGAGTTGGGCCGTCGTCCGGCCTACCTCAGCGCGTTCCTGCTTCACGCCGGGCCTGAACCACGCGATGATCAAGGAGCGGTACGACTGGCGCGAGGCGAAAACCGGTGCCAAGCCGGCGGGCGAAAACCGGTGCCAAGCCCGGCGGGCCCTGGCTTCGTGATAGCACGAAGCCAGGGCGCTGAGTCCGTGACGCCGGTCGGCGCGACGGGGAGAGATGCGTTGCAGGCGACACGGCCGTTTACTTTCGTCTCGTCGCCCGCGGGGCCGCCTGGACGCTTTCCTTGGGTTCGATTTTCTGGCCGTAGCGGGTCAGCAGCAGGGCCGTGAGCAGCAGCGCCGCGAGGATGGTGGCGGTGAGGATGCTGGCGAACGTAACGCCGGAGACGAGGCTTCGGATGCAGAGCGCTAGTAGCGCAGCAGCGAGCAGCCGGGCGGTCAGGCGCACGCGTTTGATCTCCCGCTCCCAGGCTGGATGCTGGGCTTCGCTTCTGGTGCTGTCGCTGACGCGGACCGTCGACACGAAGATGTTCGCTCAATCCGGGCGCGGGGCGTGAGTGGTGTATGTGCGATGCGAAGCGCTCGGAGCACGCGGATCTGTTTCTCCGAGGGGCGGCCCGCTCGCCCGCAGACCAGGCGATGGGCGCAGCGTCCGGGCTGCCGCGATGCCACGCCCGACGCTCGTCGGCGCAGTAGGCCGAGGTGATTTGAGAGCGCGCGCCAGCACCGGTTAGGGACGCCTGCTGCGAAACGAGCCCGCGGCCAGTCTTGCTGGTGTCGGAGGTAGGCAGCCGTCGGCTATCGCAGCGCCGGCGATTGCGCGGCGGGATCTCACGGCTCTGGCATCAACCTCATCGGAGAGGAACGGGAGGATCTCGATCAGTCCGACCAGCTCAAAGCTGCGTTGCACCTGCGTGGTGCCTGGGACTATCACCAGGCGTGTGTGCTGTTCCTCTGAGCGTCTATACAGCTCGATGACTGCATGTATCCCGGCGGAGTCGATGAAATCCAGACAGCTGAGATCAAGGAGCACACATTCTGGCGAGCACTGAAGCACGTCGCTGGTCGCCTTATGCATCGCCGGCTGCTGCGCGAGGTCCAACTCGCCCACCAGTGAGATGGTCGTTGTCGTCCCCTGCTCAGAGACGGTAACGCACAAACCCAAAGGCCCGTCGAGGGACTGAAACACTCTGGATGCGGCCACCGCATAACCTCCACAAATACTCGTGTTGTGGGGGAGTCGACCAACCGAACGGAAGATCTGACCGCCTGCCGTGCACTTCGCCAGGTCCAGGAGCTGCGCCCGCCGCGACCCATATAGGAGCCTAACATCGGGAGCACACCGGGAAGCGAGATTGTCAACCACTCGATGCTGCCATATGCTGCCTCTACCGGCTGGCCTAGGCGCCATGTCGGTCATCTTGCGCTCCGGCGGCTTGCCGCCTTTCCCTCTTCCCAGCGTGGGACCGGAACCCAGGGAAAGGCGAGAGACGGATGCGCGATGAGCGCCAACACCGACCCGGAGCCTCCGAACGGCAGTTCGCTGTACACAGCGATCTCCAACGCCAACGTCCGGCTTCTGCGCGAATACACCGGACGGGGACCAACCAAAGCCAGAACCACGATCCGCGACAACGTCGTCCTGGTAATGCTCGAACAGACCTTGACCAAAGGCGAGCAAGTCCTCGTCGAGAAGGGCCGCACTGAGAACGTGCTCGCGCTCCGCCGCGAATACCAAGAAGCCATGCGCGACGAAATCAGCGACCAAGTCGCCGAACTCACCGGCCGAAACGTCATCGCGATGATGAGCGCCAACCACATCAACCCCGACCTCGCCGCCGAAATCTACGTGCTCGACGGGCCACCAACCCACAACCACGACACCGCCGAACAGTTCGGCTGAGCCCGACCGGTAGGGAGTGTTCGGCTAACGGTGATCGAGTGCCGACGACCCAGGGCTCAGCGACTGTACACAGCCGCTGGCCGGCGAGCTTGCGGCCCACCGCTCGTTGTTCGAGTCGCTGTCGTTCCCGGTCGGCTCCGGCGTCGAGATCGCCGTACTCATCGGCAGCCTTCGTACGCGTGGCCGTGACGCCCTCGCCGAGCGTCAACTCGGGACGCGACAGAACCGACACCAGTCACTATGGGCCGGCTGGCGGCTACTAGTAGTGCTCAGTGGGTGAGAGGTGATAGCGGAGGAACTTGCCAGCCCTCGTCAGCGCGTCGTCGCCTTCGTCGAGGATCGCGGCGAATCCTTGGAACACGTGTGGGACGCCGGGCGTGATCTCGAGCGTGACCGCGACGTCATCGGCGGCGGCGCGGGCGGCAAGCCTGGTGGCGTCATCGAGCAGGATCTCATGGGAGCCGGCCTGTATCAGCAGTGGCGGGAGGCCGCTGAGGTCGGCGAAGACGGGGCTGATCAGGCCGTTGCTGCGGTCCTCGTTGGGTGCGTAGTCGTCAGCGCGCCGGGCGAGGCCGTCGGGTGTCAGTGCGGGATCCAGGTCGGCCCTGGCGGTCAGGCTTGTCCCGGACAGGGTCAGGTCGACCCAAGGCGACATCAGCACTGCTGCTGTGGGTAGGGGTAGTCCCGCGTGTTTCAGCGCGATGAGCGTTGCTGCTGCGAGCCCTGCACCGGCCGATTCGCCCGCTATCGCGACGCTGGACGGACGCACTCCGGTGTCCAGCAGCCCGCGGTAGGCAGCAACTGCGTCGTCGATCGCTGCCGGGTAGGGGTACTCCGGCGCGAGCCGGTAGTCAACGGTTACGAGTTTGGTGCCGGCTCGCCGCTCGAGCTCTGACGCGAGCCCCACAGACGACGCGGCGGTGCCGATGGCATATGCGCCGCCGTGGATATAGAAGATGACCGCCTCTGAGTTGGTGCCCTGGATCTCAACGCTGATCACAGACACGCCGCCGAGTGTCTCGGTGGCTGTGGTCACGTCGTCGGGGATGGGGATGGCCGCCATCATCTGCTCGAAGATCGCTCGTTGCTCGATGAGCTCACCACCGAGGTCGAGCGGTCCTTCCCGCAACAGTTGGTCGAGCGAGTCGCGCTGTTGCTGGCTCATCTTGTTCTCTCGATCGCTTCGCGGGTTAGGACGCTGGTCGGTCGAGCAGCAGTTCGGTGCGGTACTTCGGTGCGAGGGCTACCGCTTTGGCGACGAATGCGGCGGTCGCGGCCGCATCGAGCGGCGGCGGCGGCTCGGTCCGCGACGCCACTGGCACGCCAACCTCCTTGAAGAACTCCTCCTGACCAGCCGGAGCGCACAGACACAGCAGCCGTGCGGGACGACCGGAGGCATTGCTGAACACGTGCGGGGCGTTGGCCGGCACGTTGATCGTCGATCCCGCCCGCGCGCTCGTGGTCTCGCCACGGAAAGTCAGCTCGATCTCACCGTCCAGAACCGTGAACATCTCCTCGAAGTCATGCCGGTGCGGCGGTGGCCCACCGCCCGGGGGCACATGCATATCGATCAGCGTGTAGCGCCCCTCCGTGTCGGCACCTGCTACCAGGATCGTGTAGGTGTCGCCAACGACGCCGAGATGAACGAGCCCGTCGGCATCGGCGTTCACCCGGGTGAGCAGCCGTGCAGGGTCATCCGCCGGTACCGGTGTCGGTGAAGCTGCGCTTGCGGTGTCGTTCATCGGCGTCTCCTATAGTCGTGAGCGTAAGCGGTAGAAATCGTCCGCTTACGCTCAGGGTATCGAAATAGGATCAGGACACTCCACGCCGGACCACAGGATGAGCGCAAAACCAAACCAAGCCCCGATCCTGAGCAGCTCCGGCAAACGGCCAATCCGGAGCGACGCGGCAGCCAACCGCGAGCGGATCCTCGACGCAGCCACCGTTGCCGTCCGACGCGAGGGCGAACGCGTGCCGATGGCAACCATCGCAGCCGAGGCAAGGGTCGGAATCGGCACGCTGTACCGCCACTATCCGACCCGCACAGCGCTCCTAACCGCCCTGACGATGCGCTCCTTCAGCCTGGTGCTCGAACACGCACGCGCAGCCGCCGACAGCCGCGACGCGGCTCCGCTGGTGCTCGCCCGGTTCTTTGAACAGACGATCGCCGCACGCGACCGGTTCATCCTGCCGTTCCACGGTGGCCCTGACATCCCCAACGAAGACATACTCGCGGCCAGGAGCGAGATCCGCAGCCTGCTAGGTCAGGTCCTCGAGCGAGGCCGCCAAGAGAACACGATTCGACCGGATGTCACCCCGTTAGACATCATCATCACCGGAGCGATGCTCGCCCAGCCACTCCCGAACGTAGCCGACTGGGACCAACTCGCAAGACGACAAGCACAGACCTTCATTGCAGGCATCTCAACCTGACCCAGCTCACGCACGCACGCTCCGGCGCCAGTCTTGACCTGCTCCGCATCAGTCGCTAGCTGGAAAGGTTTGGCGAAACTCTCTTATACCGCACACCGGGGCAGTGCTGCCCCCGTCAACGCGACCAGGCCGACCAGAGCAGCGCTTGACCGACGATTACCCGCTCGCCGTCGAACGCCACTACGGGAGAGCCGTAAAGGTGATGGCCGAGCGCAAGCGCGTCGCTTACTCGCCGGCAGAACGAGTCGTCGTCGGGGCCGGTAAGCAGTCTGTACGCCGGCAGCCCGTCGGGCGGCTCCTCCGGCATCGAGAGATCGTTTCAGATTCGATGAGCGAGGCCGTCACGAGCGCTTTCGCCTCCCGCCCGCTCCGCCCCACCACGAGCGCTACGGCGACGACGTGACCGGGCTAGTCTCTCGTTGATAAGTACCCATCGGGTCGCGGAGGTGTGGCTCCCGGACTAGCCGTGAGCTCGGGATCTTCGGGCTTCTCCGTTGCTACGGACATGCTTGGACACCCTGGCCTACTCGTGCCCAGGGCCAAACCGGTCAAGCTAGTCGCTCGGCTTCATTGAGCTGGACTTCGATCAGGTGAAGCGCGGTGTGCCAGAGCTCTGGGGCCTCGAGGTCGAGGCCGATCATTCCCATGAGCTCGGCCGAGGTCCGGGACCCGCCCGCGGCGAGCATGGCCAGGTAATCACCGACGAAGGCGTCGCCGAGTTCGCGGTAGCGGGCGTGGGCCGACCAGGCCAGGAGCATGCCGAAGGAGTAGGCGTAGAGGTAGCCGGGCGCCGACACCAGGTGCGGCATCAGCGACCATTGCTTGGTGAAGGCCGGTTCGATCTCGAGTGTGTCACCGAACATCTGAGACGTCGCCTCGGAGAAGGCGTGGCTGAGCTGATCGGCGGAGAGCTCGCCCTGTTCGCGGTACAGCGCGTGCATCCGCGTCTCGGCCTGGTGATATGCGCTCGCGCGGAAGACGTTGAGGATCGCGGCGTCTAACCGGATCAGCAGCAGTTCGAGCCGTTCGGTGTCCGAGCCGGCGTCGGCGAGCTGCCGGTCGACGACCAGATTCTCCGAGAACGTCGACGGCATCTCGATCACCGGGATGGAGTACGGCTCGCCAAGCTTGCCCATGGGCCGGCATAGCTCCATATGCAGGCCATGGCCGAGTTCGTGGGCGAGCCAGGACACCTCAACCGATCGCGCCCCGTAGTTGGTGAGGATGTAGGGGTGTTGACTCGGCGCCACGCTGTCGCAGAAGGCGCCGCTGCGCTTATTGGCGCGGATCGGCGCGTCGATGCGCCCGTCGCTGAAGAACGGTTCGAGTAGACCTTCGGCCTGGGGTGAGAAGTCGTGCCAAGCCGCGAGGATGACATCGCGCGCCCGGGCGTAGGGCACTGCGGCCGTCGCCGAGAGCAGCGGAGCGTCGAGGTCGCAGGTGGCGAGGGTCTCCAGCCCGAGCAGGCGGGCCTTCAGCCGGCTCCAGCGCCGCGGGATGTCCTTACGGGCGGCGACCGCGGCCTGCTGGATGTCGACGGCCGCGTCCGAGAGCCCGTTGTCGAGGTTGCGTGACGAGCGCCATGTCGCAAAGCCACGGAGGCGATCATCGACTGCCTTCTCTCCGAGAAGCTGATTGAACGCGGTTACGCGGGTCGGAAGGCCGGACTGGAGCCCCGAATCCATGGCGGCCATGGCCGCCAGTCGGACGGTCCGCTCTGGAGCGCGCAGGCGGCTGTCGGCCTCGGTCAGCGGCAGCGTCTCGCCGTCCAGTTCGACGGTCAGCGCGTTCGCGTTCTCGAAGAACAGGCGCTTCCAGGCCGCGACGCGGGGCACGCTCGTCTCTGCGAGGACCCGCTCCTCGGCCGGGGTGAGCTGATGCGCGCGCCGGGCGCGCAGGCGGCGCAGGTGATCGGTTGCGTGATCCAGCCGCGGGCCGGCACCGGCCAGCAGCCGCTCCGCCCGACTCTCCTCCAGCCCGCTCCATTCCAGATCGAAGAAGAGCAGCTTCGCGGCGATCTCGGCCGCCGCTGCCTCGCTGGCTCCCTGGAGCGAGGTCCCCTCTGCGTCGGCGCTGTTCGAGAAGGTCCGCAGGCTCGCGTACCGGTCCGCACGCGCCATGAGGTCGCGAATTGCAGACAGCTCTGCGAGGGCCGTGACCAGTTCCTCGGAATCCATTGATGCCACGCGGTCGGTATACGCCGTCGCGAAGGCATCCGCGCGGGACTGCGCTTCGGCGATCAGACGCCGTGCGCCGGCCGCGCCTTCGCCGCCGACGATCGGCTCGAGGTCCCATACCGCGGCTGCCAGCTCAGGATCATCCTGTGTCTCCGCAGCGACTGACATGCCGCAAAACCTACCCGCTGAGAGTTCGCGCGTACAACCTGAACCGCCTCCGCCAAGCGGCGCGGGACGAGCGCAGATGTCCTACGACCCGTGCGCCTCGGCGAACCGGCAAAGATGGAATGAGCAGGTGGCGTGGCCGCCGGTGGAGGCGGCCGGGTCTCCGCGTCGAATGACGTGAAGTTGAAGCCGCGCGCGGGTAGCAGCCGCGCGCGGGTAGCAGCCGCGCGGCCGGTCAATCGAACACGAAGGGCCGACCTTGACCCACGGTATGTGGTGGGTCGGGCTGAATGCCGCCTGCGCCCGAGTCGACGCGAGGGAGGTATGGAGGTATGTCGATCGTGATCGGCGTGGATCAGCATCGCTCACAGATCACCGCGGAGTGGGTCGATACCGACGCGGGTGAGATGTCGCGTGCTCGGGTCGTGCCTGCGGACCGCCAGGGTGTGCGCAAGTTCTTGGTGCGGTTCGATAACCGGGAGCTCATCTTCGCATCTTCGCGATCTTCGCAGCTTCGCGACACATGATGAGGAAGCCGTAACCGACCAAATGGACTTCACACTCGAAAGGCGACGCCAGACGCCACCTCGGTGTCGGCGTACGCTCCGGTCAGGACGTCGTCGAAGAGAACGTAATGTCCGAGAGCTGACGACAGGTACACGGCTCGCACACAGGCGAGCGCATTGACGGCGTCGCTCACGCGGACGCGGGGGGTGGCCCCGCTGCCAAGGGCCTGGATCACATCCCTGTACTGGCGGGCATGCCCCGCCTCGAAGGCGGTGGGGTCGGCGGCCCCGTGCACTTCCTCCGTGTATCGGCTGAGCACCTCCCCGGACTGATCTCCCTCGCCGTTCATGCCCATGCGCAGCTCCGGTTCGTCCTCGCCGGCGATGTGAAAGTAGACCAGCCGGTCGTTGTCGATCCGCGCCGATCCGCTGGAACCCATTAGCTGCACCGAAGCGCTCAAGCCGGGGTAGGCGCTGGTGGTGGCGTGCAGAACGGCCAGGGCGCCCGACTCGAACGTGATGACCGCCGCGGCCGCGTCCTCCACTTCGATGTCGCGGTGCGCCAGGAGAGCGGCGTGGCCGGCGATGGACACGGGACGGCCCAGAAACCACAGAAGGAGGTCCACCGTGTGCACACCCTGGTTCATGAGGGCCCCTCCGCCATCCATGGCCCAGGTGCCGCGCCAGTCGGCGGAGTCGTAGTACGACTGCGAGCGCCACCAGGACACAGTGGCAATAGCCGAGCAGAGGCGCCCGAACCCGCCGTCCGCGACCGTGTCGGCCACAGCAAGGCTGCCCGGGTCGAAGCGGTGCTGGCTGATCACGGTCACCAGCTGCCCCCGGGACTCCGCCGCCAGTGCAGCCGACTGGATCTCCTGAGCACGTTCCAGGTTCACGTCTAGCGGCTTTTCGATGATCACGTGCTTGCCCGCCTCGAGGACCTCGAGCGCCCCGGGGATGTGCAGGCTGCTGGGGGTGGCCAGGACGAAGAGATCCGCGACGTCGTCGCTCAAAGCCTCGGTGATGGAACCGTACTGCGCGGGGGCGGCGCGTCGGCCCACCCAGTCAGCGAGGGCTGAGCGCGCCTCTGCGACCGGGTCTACGAGTGCGGCGAGCGTGAGCTCGGGCTGCTCCAGCATCACGGCGGCATGGGTGCGGCCGATGCCCCCGCAGCCGACGATGGCGACGCGTGTTCGAGCCGGGCTCACGGGTTCAGTCATGCTTGGACTCCTTGAGTTATTCCGATTCCAGCCCGGCGGCGGACAGAACCTTCGCGAAGGCCCGGCTCGCGATGCCAAACGCAGCGGGCCCTGAGAAGCCACCGGTCGCGAAGGCGTCCGCCAGGTGGGGTTCCAGGGAGACGAAGCCCGAGTAACCGGAGTTCCGCAGCGCCAGCACCGTCTCCGCGAGCTCACCGTCGCCCTCACCGGCCGGAACCACGGACCCGTCGGCAAGGAGGGCGTCTTTGACGTGCACGTACTCGAGGTACGGGCGGAGCGCTCTATAGGCCTCGGTGAAGGGCCGGACCCCTACTTGCACGAAGTTCGCAGCATCCCACGCCGCGCGCAGTCCCGGAGAGGCGACTGACTCCATGATGTCCAAGATCCGTCCAGGCTCGTCTCCAAAGATGTCCTTCTCGTTCTCGTGGAGAAGGACCATCCCGGCCTCCTCTGCCCGGGCAGCGAGGGCCCGCATCCGTTCGATCACCGCATCCCGAGCCGCCACCGCCTCCCCTTCGTAGTAGAAGGAGAAGACGCGGACATATCTTGTCCCGAGCATCTGGGCACCCGTGATCGCGGCATCCAGACGGGCAAGTTCGTGTTCCACAGGCAACTCGACTGAGACCTTGCCGACGGGCGAGGCGATCGCGGATACCCCCATGCCGCGGCCATCAAGCAATGACCTCAGTTCCTCCAGCTTCTCCGTGGGGAGCTCGACGATGTTGATCCCCCAGGCACTCCGGACCTCGATGTGTCGGGCGCCCAACGCCTGCAGCACCGCCACCTGGACATGCGGATCCTCGTCGATCTCATCGCCGAATCCTGAGAGAACCCAAGCCATCTACATCACTCCCACGGGGGTCAGACCGCTGTTTCAATCACTGAAAACCGAATGGGGACCAGCTGTCACCGCGAACGGGAGGATTCGGTCGTCGGTGCCGTGGATAACCAGCGTTGGAACGTCGATCTTGGGCAGGTCGGCCCGGAAGTCGGTCAGCCATGTGTCGACGCACACGAGACTCGCATGAGGCGATGCACCGGCGGCGACGTTGAAGCTGGCCTGCCATGCCTGCTCACTGATGCGCTCGGGACCGAGAACGTCGACGTTGTTGAAGTCGTCAAGGAAGCCTTTGAAGAAGGCATAGCGGTCGGCGACGATTCCCGCCTTGATGTCTTCGAACACCTGACCGTCGATGCCCTCGGGGTTGTCGTCGGCCTTGAGCAGGAACGGTTGGAGCGCTCCGGTCAGCACGGCTTTTCGTACGCGCGCGGAGCCGTAGGTGGCGATGTACCGTGAGACTTCACCGGTGCCCATCGAGAAGCCGCACAGGACGACGTCGCGCAGATCGAGGTGCTCGACCAACGCGTTGAGGTCGGCGGCGAACGTGTCGTAGTCGTAACCCACGGTTGGCTGGCTCGAGCGACCGAACCCTCGGCGGTCATAGCTGATGCAGCGGTAGCCGGCGGCGAGCAGTTCGTGCTCCTGTCGCTCCCAGGAGTTGCCATTCAGCGGGTAACCGTGAATCAGCAGGACAGGTTCGCCGATCCCGTGGTCCTCGTAGTGGACCTCGATCACTGCGTCGTTCTGAGTTCCAACAGCGATGCGCGGCACGCGATGCTCCTTCCTGTCGGGGAATCTCGCTGAGCATCCCACCGCGACGCCTGCCTCGCGCCAGTACGAAGCCCCGGCAGCCATGTAGTCGGCTGGCGACCCCGGGCACCGGACCAGGCAACCCGGGGCATCGGTGCCGAGCAGGCTGGAACGGAGCCGCCCTCGCAAACGGTCGCGGTTGCGCCCTGGCCGCACTGGGCGGGCGGGGCAGGACCGCGGTGTGACAGGTCCGTCGCCCGCGGGCCTTAGGCTCCCGTCGCGTGAACAGAGATACGCGCTGCCTGGATCGCTCCGAGTTGGGCGACGTATCAGGCCATCTGCAACGAAAAGAATTCTTCTGGCTCGACATCGAGGATCCGACCACGCAGGAGATCCAGCACCTCGGCGAGCTGCTGAAACTGCATCCGCTGACGCTCGACGGCATCAGCACCTTCTCTGAGCGACCAAAACGCGAGCACTACGACGGCTACGTCAGCCTTGTCGTATACGGCGTCGATGTCACCGCAAAGTCCGGCGACGCGCTGCTGCGCGAGGTGCACATGCTGATCTCTGGGGACTGGGTGGTGACGCTCCACCCTAGCCCGTTCCCGACCGTCGACGAGCTGCTGAAGCGACTCAAGCCACTCGACTTTCCGGGAGAGCTGGCCCTCACCTACCAGATCCTCGATGCGGTCCTGTCGACCTTCGTGCCGTTGCTCGACCGGGTCGATGACCAGATCGACGACCTCGAGCAGGCGGTCATCCAGAAGCCTCGCGAGGAGTCCCTGCAGCAGATCTTCTCTCTCAAGCGCGACCTGATCTCGATGCGCCGCGTGATCACGCCGATGCGTGACTTCTTTGCCAGGGATGCCGACGAGATCTCCCACCTGCCTGGGATGGAGCCCGACGACCAGCCGTACTTCCGTGACCTGTACGACACGCTGGTGCGCTCTTCAGACCTCGTCGACTCCTATCGCGACCTGCTGAGCGGGGCCACCGATATGTACCTCTCGACCGTCGCCAACCGGCAGGGCGAGATCTCCAAGCAGCTGACGATCATCGCAACGATCTTCCTGCCCCTGTCCTTCCTGACCGGGTTCTTCGGCCAGAACTTCAGCTACCTGACCGGCAATGTCCTCAACCAGACGTGGTCGTTCTTCGTGCTCGGACTCGGCTTGCTGGTCGCCTCGATCGCGCTGCTGTGGTTCTTCTTCCGCCGTCGGGGCTGGCTCACCCCCGACTGAGGGTCTACACCGCGCTTGCGCTCAGCACGATCAGGCGATCGTCCGCGGTGAGGATCGGATCGTCGCTGACGCCGAGTTCGATCTTTCCTGCCCTGCAGAGGCCGAGTACGAGCGCGTCGCTGAGCCCGCGCGCCTTCGAAAGCGGAAGCGATACCGCGGAGGGATCGACCGCGATCTCGACCATGCGGTAGCTGGTGGTGTCGAGCATCGCCAACAGAACGTCACCTGCCTGCGGCGTCTCAAGGCTCTTGGCGAGGATGTGGCCGATCAGCTCGTCGCTGGCGAACGTGTTGGTGATCCCCAGGTCGTTGAGCGCGCTGGCCACACGGGCGGACTGCGTCAAGACGTAGACGTCAGCCTGCGGCGCCAGGCTGTGGATCGAAACGGCGATCACGAGCGTATCCGCGTCGTTCTCGCAGGCAATCAGGACACGATCCGCTCGCTCCGGCCGGCTGTGCCGGATCATCGCCTCCTCTGTCGGATCACCGGCGAGGAAGTAGACCTCGTCGGAAAGGCCCGGAGGCTTGGTCTCCGACACAAGCACGACCGGGTTGCCTGAGCGCGCAAGCTCCGCGAGCACCCGTGGGATGGTCGGATGCGAGCCGTAGACAGCGGAAAACGGTCCTTCGGGCAGGCGATTTTCCATCTCCAGGAACCTCCGAATGTGTCCGGCGACCGATGCGCCCGCGACCAACGCGAAGACGGCACCGACGAGCGGGATGGTGGTCAGCATGACGCAGGAGGCGATGATCCTCCCGGCGGTGTTGTGTGGAAGGACGTCGCCGTAGCCCACCGTGGTGGCGGTCGTGATCGCCCAATACAGCGCTACGCCGATGCTCACGTGCTGCGTCAATGAGAACAGCGCTGCGCCGATCAGCAAGATCGTGACGGCTGTCCCGAGCAGAGCGAGCTCCTTGAAGCGACGGAGCCGGCGGGCGAATCGAGCAATTAGAAAGATCGGCATCGGCTCACTCCTCGCCGCTATGTTCGCCGTCGCCGCCGATGCCCCTACGTGGTGCCGTAGCTCCCGGCCTCGACCGGCAAGCCGTCCTCTGTCGCTCTTAGGCTGGAAGCAATGGACGACTTCTCGACACGCGCCACGGCTCTGGCTTCGCGGATCGTGGCTGATCGCTCTGACCCGGAGGCGCTCGTGGAGCTCGAGCGGCTGCGATCGATCTGGCGTTCGCTGTCCGACGCCGAGCGGGCCGACGGAGCGGTGGGCGCTCGGGCGCTCGCCGCGGCCCAGGTTGCCCAGCGACCCGGCGCGCAGGTCGCACCGCCAGCGCAGCTGGCGCTCATCCCGAGCGCGTCCGACGATGACGAGGCGCGGCGCGCTCTCAATGGGCTTGACCGGATCGATGACGTCGCCGGAGTGGTGGAGCGGGTCTACGACGGTCCGCCCGATCCAGACGAACTTTTGTCCTACTTCGGGCTGGGCGAGTTCCGAGCCGGGCAGCGGGATGCGGTGGTCGCGGCGCTGCGGGGCCGCGACAGCCTGGTGGTGATGCCGACGGGCGGTGGGAAGAGCCTCTGCTATCAGCTGCCGGGCATTGCCAGTACGGATCTGACGGTCGTGGTCTCGCCGTTGATCGCGCTGATGGCCGACCAGTATCGCCGCCTGCGCGAGGGAGGACATCCGGTGGCGATGATCGCCTCGGGGATGTCGGCCGACGCGACAGCGCGGGCGCTGACCGATGTTCGCGACGGGCGCGCGCGTATTGTCCTCTGCTCCCCCGAGCGCTTCGGGTCCACGACGTTCCTCGCTGCGCTGGCCGAGCGCCGGGTCGATCTGTTCGCCGTCGACGAGGCGCATTGCGTATCTGAGTGGGGGCATGACTTCCGCCCCGACTACCTACGGCTGCGCGGCGTGATCGATCGTCTCGGCTCGCCGCCGGTGATGGCCTGCACCGCAACGGCGACCGAGCAGGTCGGTCGGGAGATCAGCGCACGGCTGGGCCTGCGCGACCCACATACGCTGCGCGCCGGCTTCGACCGCCCGAACCTCTCCTTCGACGTGATCTCGCTCGAGGGCACCGGCTCGAAGGCCCGCAAGCAGATGCTGCTCTCGCTCGCACTGGCGGACGCCGCGATGCGCCCGGCGATCGTCTATTGCGGCACCCGTCGCGAGGTCGAGGAGGTCAGCGAACAGCTGCGGCTGGAGGGGCTGCTCGCCGTTGGGTACCACGCCGGCATGCCGCCCGACGAGCGCGCATCGGCGCAGCACCGGTTCATGGCGGGTGACGCCGAGATCGTCGTCGCCACCAACGCGTTCGGCATGGGGGTCGACAAGGCCGACGTGCGTGCGGTCGTGCACTGGGCGATCCCGAAGAGCGTCGAGGGCTACTACCAGGAGGTCGGCCGCGCCGGGCGCGACGGAGCGCCCGCGCGCGCGATCCTCCTCTCCAGCCGAGCGGACCTCGGTCGACTTGTCAACTTCATCAAGGGCGATGCGGTCGACACCGGCGATGTTCTGGACTACATGCGACGGTTGCAGGCGGCCGCGCCAGACGGAACCGTCGTGATCGACGCGCCTCGGGCCGATCGGGACCGCGTCTGCCTCGGAATCGCTGAACGAGCGGGGCTCTGTCAGTTGGAGCCCGCGCGCGGCGGACAGCTCGCCGTGACCCTGACCGATCCAGGGGCCGCCGGGCAGGTTGCGGTGATCTGCCGTCACGCGCGTGATCGCGCATGGGATGCCTATCACGCAGTCGAGGCGTTCTCGTCGAGCTCCGGGTCGTGCCGCCGCCGGACGCTGCTCGACCACTTCGGGGACGGCAGCCCAGTTGCTCCCAGCGGACGTTGCTGCGATGTCTGCGATCCCGACACGATCGGCCTTCCCGACCCGGTCTCCATCACGCCGGCCCGGACCAAGCGGCGCCAGACAGCGAGCGAGGCGCCCCTTGATCCTGCGGCGCTCCCGCTTCTGGCTGCGCTGCGCGAATGGCGGATCCGGGCAAGCGACGGAAAACCGGCCTACACGGTGGCGCACAACAGCACGCTCGAAGCGATCGCCGCGCTGCGCCCGACCTCCTACGAGCAGCTCGCCGCCATCAAGGGCATCGGACCGGCATTCGTCGAGCGCCATGGGGCCGACGTCCTCGTGCTCGTCGAGGCAGGAGCCGAGAGCTAGCGAGCCAGCCGGGCTGTTAGCCGGCTCGATCGCTCAGCCCGATCGGCGCCGCGAGCACCTCGTCGCGGATCGCGAAGGCGTCGACAAACGCCGACGCCTGACGCGAGACCGTGTCGCAGAGGTCGTTGGCCTCACGCGTGACCTGTTTGGTGCGCGCGCCGGCCAGGCGCCCGTGCTCGAGGAAGAAGCCCTTGTCCCGCTCGATGTTGGAGAGCGCATAGAGCGAGAGTAGCTGCGCGAGCGCCTCCTTCACACCGTCGTCAGCTCGCGCAGATGCGCGGGGTCGCGCAACGGGCCCTCGGAGGAGGAGTCGCCACGCGGGATGGCGTCCGCGATCACCTGCCCGATCTGGCGCGCGAAGATCCGCTCGAGGATCGCGTCCGCCGCCTGGCCGGCACGAACGTGACCAGCCCGGTCGGGTTGAGCTCGCCGATCTCGTGTGCGTAGCCGGTGAGGATGCCGCGCGCGCACAGCAGCGTGAGCACGGTGTTGTCGCCCTCGAGGGCAGTGAAGATGTCGGTGTCGTCACGCAGCGCTCCCAGCCGGTTCGCGGCCATGTAGCCCGCTCCTCCGCAGCACTCGCGGCAGGTCTGGATCGTCTCGACGGCATGCCAGCTCGTCGCCGCCTTGAGCCCGGCCGCCAGCGTCTCGAGCTGCCGGCGCTCGGCGTCGGAGGCTTCCTCACCAGCCCTGGCAACAAGATCGAAGCGCCGCGTCAGCTCCTGCTGGGCGAAGTGCAGCGCGGAGTCAAACACCGGATCCGTTGCGGAGTCAAACACCGGATCCGTTGCGGTGGGGCCAGCGGTTACAACGTGATGCCAGCGCATCTGCCCGCAGCACTCGTCAGATATTCGGCATCTGCGGCCGTGCATCTGTGCGGTTGCTCACTCTCGGCAATAGCATCGAACCATCTACGAGTCGCGTCTCACCCGGCCCACCCGCGACGCCCCGCCGCGCCTGCTCGACTACGACCAGGAGCGCGCGACCTTCGAGCTCGAAGCCCCGCAGCGCTACAACCCGGTGCTCGCGATCGTCGAGACCTGGGCCGGTGAGGACCCCGACGCGGCAGCCGTGCTCTCGGTCGATGGGAAGGGTGATCTCGTCAGCCTGCAGACGGCCGCGGAGCTTGCGGCCGCCGGCCGCCGCGCCGCCCGAGCCTTCCTGGCGGCGGGGATCGGCAAGGGCGACCGCGTGTTCGTGATGCTCCCGCGGATCCCCGAGTGGTACGCGGCGCTGCTGGGCGCGATGCGCATCGGTGCCGTCCCGATGCCCGGGCCGAACCTGCTCACCCCGCACGACATCGCCGACCGTCTCACCCGCGCCGACGCAAGGGCGGCCGTGACCGACCAGGCGGGCGCGACAAAGGTCGACGAGTCTGGCGTGCAGCTCGACGCACGCTTCTGCGTCGGCGCCGAGCCCTGCGACTGGGTCGACTTCACCGCCGCCTGCGAAACCGTCGGTGACGGCGAGACGCCGCAGGACCCCACCCACCGCGACGACCCGCTGCTGCTGTATTTCACCAGCGGCACCGTGTCGCTGCCGAAGATGGTGCTCCACCGCCAGGACTACGCGCTCGGCCACGTCGGCACCGCGCGCTTCTGGCATGACCTGCGCCCCGGCGACATCCACTGGACGGTCACCGACACCGGCTGGGCCAAGGCCGCCTGGGGCGGCCTCTTCGGGCAGTTCCACGAGCGCGCCTGCGTGATGCAGGTGGCCCTCGGCAGGCCCGACGCCGCGACCATCCTCGGAATCCTCGAGCGTCACGGCGTCACCTCGTTCTGCGCACCGCCGACGCTCTACCGGCTGCTGGTGCAAGCCGACCTGACGAGCTTCGACTCGCGCAAACTGCGCCACTGCACGAGCGCCGGTGAGCCGCTCAATCCCGAGGTCATCCGCGCCTGGAAGCAGGGCACCGGACTGACGATCTACGACGGCTACGGCCAGACGGAGACGACCTGCCTGGTGGCCAACTACCGCGCGCTGGACGTCCGCCCGGGCTCGATGGGCAAGCCAGTCCCGGGCTGGGAGGTCGACGTCGTCGATGACCAGGGCCGGCCGATGCCCACGGGTGAGGTCGGCAACGTCGCGGTCGTTCACAACAACGGACACCAGCCCGGGCTCTTCCTCGGCTACGACGGAGACCCGCGCGCGACCGAGGCCGTCCTCTGCGGCCCGCTCTATGTCACGGGCGACAAGGCGGCCAAGGACCCGGACGGCTACTTCTGGTTCGAGGGCCGCAGCGACGACGTGATCACGTCGAGCGCCTATCGCATCGGGCCCTTCGAGGTCGAGAGCGCGCTGATCGCACACCCCGCGGTGATGGAAGCGGCGGTCGTCGGCCGCGATGACCCAGAGCGCACCCAGATCGTCGTGGCGATCTGCGTCCTCGCCCGCGGGTACAGCCCGAGCGACCAGCTCGCAACCGAGCTCCAGGGCTTCGTCAAGCGGCAGACCGCGCCCTACAAGTACCCGCGCGAGGTCCACTTCGTCGACGCTCTGCCCAAGACGGTGAGCGGCAAGATCCGTAGAAGTGAACTTCGTGAGTGGCTGCGGCAGGCCGACGCTTGATCGCGCATATGATCACGCCACCTGCCGAGATCGAACCCAAGGAGACGAACGCATGCCGGCAAAGGCTTCAGCTGAGTGGAAGGGCGGACTTCAGACGGGCGGCGGCAGTTTCTCCGCCGGCGAGGGCATCCGCGGTGAGGTGACGTTCAAGTCGCGCTTCGAGGACGGCCCCGGAGCCAACCCCGAACAGCTGATCGCCGCGGCCCACGCCTCGTGCTTCTCGATGGCCCTCTCCGCCGGCCTCGAGCGCGACGGCCACACCGTCGACTCGGTCAAGACCGACGCGACCGTGACCCTGCGGATGGTCGATGGCACGCCGACGATCACCTCGATCGCGCTCAAGACCGTCGGCGTCGTGCCCGGCATCGACCAGGCGGCGTTCGAGGAGGCCGCCAGCGGCGCCAAGGCCGGCTGCCCCGTCAGCCGCGCGCTCGCCGGGGTGCCCGAGATCACGCTCGAGGCCTCATTGGCCTGAATTAGCCCCACTGCTCGTCGCCCGCTCGGCGCCGAGCTCCCACCGATGCTCGTCGCCCGCTCGGCGACGAGCATCCCCGACCTCCCGGGTCGACCCGCTTCAGCTGTCGGTCGAACCAATCAGCGTCGGCTTGGAGTCCCTGCCGTCGAGGTCGTAGTAGACGCCGGGGGCGGTCTGGAAGCGGCCGCTGGTCTCGCCGAGCAGGCGCGAGTCCCTGAAGGTCAGTGAGCCCCAGCCACTGTCCACCACGTCGAACACCGCGCCGCCGCCCTCCCTTGCGGTGTTCCCGCTCATCGTACTGCCGGCGATCAGCGCGTCGTCGTCGGTGCCGTCCATGTAGATCGCGCCGCCGCTGCCGCCACCCCGAGTGCCCCCGGCCGCCGGGTTGGCGCCCCAGCCAACCGCGCTGTTGCCGGTGAACGTGCTGTTGAGCACGTCCCATTGCACGCTGATGCTCGAGAGCGCCCCGCCGTTGGAGCAGCGCCCGCCGGCGAAGCTGTCGCCTGTGATGTAGACGGGTCGGTTGCGGTACTGCGCGAGCACGCGGATCGCCCCACCACCGAGGTCTGGGCCGCTCGCGAAGCAGCGGTTGCCGACAAAGCCCGACGCGACCGCCTTGAACTGCCCGCCCTCGACGTAGATCGCGCCGCCGCCGTCCACTCCGCCGTACCAGCAGTCCGGCTTGTTGGCGGTACAGGCGGTGTCCTGGCGGGCGGCCGCATAACCGTCCTCGAAGGTGATGTTCTGGACCACGACCTGTGGATAGGGCTGGTTGACGCAGTCGTCGGTGGACCACGTTCCGGCACACGTGTCGGAGTACAGGATCCGTCGCCTGCCGGCGCCACTCAGCGTGATCAGGCCGCCGCCGTCGAGCACGACGAGGTGGCTGCGCTTGTCGACCTCGGCCGTTGCCCGCATGACGATCGTGAGTGGCCGCGGGCCGCAGTCGAAGGTGATGATCCCGCCGGCGGCGACCGCCCGCACCACGGCAGCAGAGCTGCAGCCCGCGGGCATGCCTCTGCCGATCACGTGCGACGGGTGTGAGCTGTCCAGGGCGCGTCCGTTGAGCGGAACCGGCACCCTGCCCACGGGGCCGACGAATGGTGGCGCCCCCGAGGCCCCCGCGGTGGCAGCGCCCGCAAGCAGGCCGGGACCACCGACGCAGGAGGCGAGCAACGCCATGGTGCCGCGTTTCAGCTGCACCTCGAGGAGCTTAGTATCCGTGCCGTGGACAACGACGAGCTTCTCGGGGCGGCCCTGCTCGGCGCCGCCGGCGGACTGCGGACACTCACCCCGTGGCGATGCTTGCGGCACGGGTGCTTATGCCGGTCGACGCGAACGTCCGCACAGCGATCCTGACGGCGGCCACCGGCGAGGCGCGCTCACGGGCGCTGGCGCCGCCGCGCTGACGACGGTGATCGGCTTCCGCGTTCGCCGCGCCGCGGGCGAGCGAACCTCGAAGCTGCGTGCCGCGCTACTGGAGGACGCCGTCGCGGTCGCCACCGCCGGCTTCGCCGCGCGTATCGCCGCGAACTGAGCTAGCGCGCCTCAGTCTGCCTGACGCCCGAGGTCTGCGCGGTGGTAGCGATCAGATCGCGCAGCAGCGAGTCGACGCCGGAGAGCTCATAGACCGCGCGCTGGCGCCCAGCACCTCCGCCGGCGGCGACGAGCGCCGGGATCCTCGCCACAGCCCGCTCGCACCGCAGCTCCTCCGTGTAGGGCTGCGCGCGTGCGAGCGCGGCCTCGAGGACCTCCTGGAACTCGTGCAGGTTCCCCTGGCCGTCGGGTAGCTGGGCATGCACACCGAAGCGTGTGGCGCGGAACATCGCTTCCTCGAGCAGCTCGGTCGGCAGGTCCTCGACCGGCTCGTGGTCGGCCGCTGCCCGCGCCAGGCAGTGCGTGAGCGCGACCAGCGTCTCGGTGTCATGCAGCGAGCTCTGAGCATCGAGTGTCCGGATCTCCACCGTGCCGAGCTTGGGGTGCGGACGCAGCTTCCACCAGAACCATGTGTAGTCCTCAACCCCGGCGGCACGGGTGAGCAGATCCGCCAGCTCGCAGAAGTCGTCGTAGTCGCGCAGCGCCCGCGGGACGCCCGAGCGCGGCCAGCTGCTGATCGTGACATCGCGCGCTGAGGCCAGGCCCGTATCGCGACCGCGGCGGAACGGCGAGTTCGCGGCCAGACCCTGCAGCAGCGGCAGGTGCACGCGCATCGTGTTGAAGACCTTGATCGCGGTCTCGGCGTCGGGCATGCCGATGTGTATGTGCAGCCCGGCCACCGGCGTGGCCACGGCGGCGCCGAGCATGCGCGAGACACGCTCGTAGCGGTCCTTGTCGGAGATCTGCGCCTCGTCGTCGGTTGCGGTCGGATGGGTTCCCGAGCCGAGCAGGCCGATGCCCGTGCCGAAGCAGGCCGCACGACGGTGCGCCAGTTGCCCGATGACATCGGTGGCATTCGAGCACACGTCGCTGATGAACTCGACCATGCCGGCGTGGAGCTCCCGCTCGATGCCCGCCATCGCCGAGGCGAGCCGCTCGGTGACAGCTGCGGAGCTGTTCACCATCCGCCCGTTGACAGGGTCGACGAGGAACAGCTCTTCCTCGGCGCCAAGTGAGTAGGGCGTACCGGTGCCGAAGGCATGCTCTCGAATCGAGGCCATGGGGTTGCTATTCCCAGAAATCCGGGGTCTTCAAGCCCATGACCCCGCGAGGATTTCACCGGACGCGACTTCCTGCATGTCGTAGCTCAGCAGGCGCACGCTCGTCGCGGTAGTGTGCGCACACATGAGCACCCATTCAGCGCAGCCTTCAGCCTCCGAAGCGATCGACGCGCAGATCGCCCCGCTCGAGGACTGGCGCGGTAGGATGCTCGCCACGCTCCGCGCCCTGATCCGTGGGGCCGGCCCGGATCTGGTCGAGGGGGGCGAGTGGCGCAAGAGCTCACCTTCTTCAAGGGCGCAGCGCTCGATGACCCAGCCGGGTTGTTCAACTCGAGCCTCGACGGAAACCCGCGCCGCGCGACCGATTTCCGCGAGGGAGAGGCGATCGACGAGGCTGCGTTCGTGAATCTGATCCGCGCGGCGGTCAGCCGGAATCGGGGTTCATGGGCTCGGTTATGACCATCGCTTGCGATGCATGCGTGCGTTTTACAAAATGGGCTCGCGACGAGGCGCGAACCGAGCTATGCGGCCGACTGATTCGTTCTGGGTCCATCTATCTCGGTTGAGGATTGAGGGAGGCTCTGCATGGACGTAAGAGCACACGAGGCGGGACCACACCGCGAACTCGTGCGGCAGCTTGGACCGTTCGCCCTCACCGCGCTTGCCGCCTGGGTGGGAGTTCTGATCGGCACCACGATCGACTGGCCCGAGTACGGCATCTCGGTGGCGGTGCTGGCCGCCTCGTGGACCTACGGCGTCGCGGCAGGCCTACGCGGCAACATCCTCACCGGCACGGTGCTCGGCTCGCTCGGGTTCCTCGTGGCTCTGGGGCTGCTGCGCGACGCGGCCGGCGGCAGCGTCGCTGCTGTCAGCATCCTCACGCTGCTGCCGGTCGTGCAGACGGCTCTGTATGTCCGCGAGCGCCTTGGCCTGTGGATCGTGCTGGCGGGCGTCACGGCCCTCTACCTCGCGCCGCTGATCTTCATCGGGCCGCCCCGTTACCCCAACAACGGCTACCGCGGCGCCCTGCTCGGCGTGCTGGTGAGCTCGATCGTCGGGCTCGCGACCCAGGAGCTGGTGGCCAACATCCGCCACCGCGCATCGGAGGCCCGCTACCGCGAACGGATCCTCGCGCGGGTCAACGAGACGGTGCAGGAGCTGTTCAAGAGTCCGGAGCCACGCCGTGATGCCTGCAGCGCCGTCGAGGAGGTCAGCGAGGCGCTCGTCGTCGGCCTGTATGAGCCAGACCCGCTGACCCAGGAGTTGTTGATGACGACCACTACGCGTGCGCGGGACGCGATAGCCGCGGGCGCACCGGCGCGAGCGGGAAGTGCCGTCCACGAGGCCTTCCGCACCGGAGCGCCGCAGCTGATCACCGAGAACATCGAGCAGCGGGTCGGCAACGTCGACTTCTGGCGGGCGGACGGCGCACCGAGCTCGTCGCTCTACCAGCCGCTGCTGCGCGGCGAGCAGGTGCTCGGCGTGATGTTCGTCGGCTGGGAGGGCGAGGTCGTGTCGACCGAACCGCGGGTGCTGGTCGCCTCGCTGCTCGCGCACGAAATCGCAGCGGTGATCGATCGCCGGGATGTGCTCGATCAACTCACCGACGAGGCGCTCACCGATGCACTCACGCAGCTGCCCAACCGCCGCGCCTGGGACACCCAGATTGCGGTCGCCATGTCTGGCGGTCTCGAACCGGTGGCGGTCGCGATGTTCGACATCGACCGCTTCAAGCAGTTCAACGACTCCTACGGGCACCCCGCGGGCGACCGGCTCCTGCGTGAGACCGCGGCAGCATGGCGCGCGGAGGTGCGAGCGGATGACTTCCTCGCGCGCCTGGGCGGCGAGGAGTTCGCGCTGCTCCTGACCGGCCGTCACACCGGTTCGGTGCGGGCCCTGGTTGAGCGCCTGCGCAGCTCCATGCCCGCACAGCAGACGGTCTCGGCCGGGATCGCGCTACGTGTTGATGGCGACACGCCCGATCAGCTCTTGAGCCGCGCCGATCGGGCGCTCTACGAGGCGAAGAACGCGGGGCGAAACCGTGCCGTGGTCGCCGATCAGCACCGCCGCTCCGGCGACGAGCCGCCGGTCGCGAGCGAGGCGTAGCCCGCGCTACGGGCCCGCGCGGGCCGCGTCCAGGTCGGCCAGCACCGGACCGAGATATTCGGTGTGCAGCTTCTCGGCGGGCTGCCACGGTGGATCGTTGCTGAGCTCGAGGTCGACGCCGTGCTCGCCGAGCATCTGCGAGCGGATGAACAGCGGCTTTGCGGCGCCGAGCAGCATCACATGCAGGGCCGGACGCAGCGGCCGCGGCTCCAGCGGAGCACCGGCGAGCGCGGCGATCGCCTGAGCGGCCACGTCGGCCTGATCGGCTGACAGCCCGGCGTGCTTGACGGGGGTCTCGGTGATGTCGCCCGCCGCATACACACAGGACAGACCGTGGACGGCGCCATGCGAGTCGACCGTGACGAAGCCGCGCTCGGCGCTGGTGGGCACCCCGGGAAGCGACGGCGCATACAGCTCGGGCAGCGAGATGATCTGATCGACGAGGATCGAGCTGCGCAGTGGGTAGACGTCGATCCGCCCGCGCTCGCGGATCTGGCAGGTGGCGGAGGTGATCGTCGTGATCCCGGACTCGCCCAGCAGTTCGGCGACCTCGGCGCTCGCGTTGATGCCGAGCGCTGCGAGCGGCGAATCCTCGGGCGTGACCAGCAGCACGCTGATGTCGTGTCCGCGCGCATGCGCGCGATTGGCGGTCATCAGCGCCAGCTCGTATGCCGGCAACGACCAGATCGGCAGCGACGGCACGACGAAGGCGACGCTCTTCAGCTTGCCGGTCTCGATCGACGCGACGAAGTCGGCGAGCTGGTCGTGCAGGCGCGTATCGTCGAGCGTCAGGACATCGCGGAAGCGCGGATGCGTGCGCGCGCCGATCGCCAGCAGCACGGCGTCGTAGGAGAGCTGTCTGCCGTGGTCGGTGTGCAGCATCCGGCCGCGCGGATCGAGCCATCTGAAGCTCTCCACCAGCAGTTCTGCTCCCGCCCGCTCCGCGATCTCGGCGAGGCTGTAGCTGGTCGTGACCGCGGGCGTGAACGGCTCGCGCACGAGCAGCGGCCGGTAGACGAACTCCGGCTTCGGCGCGACGATCGTTGTCGACACCAGCTCGCCCGCGAGGTCGTGCAGCGCCAGCGCCGCTTCGAGCGCGGCGACTCCGCCACCGGCTATGACGACCTTGAACCTCTCGCCCTGCGAGTCATCCGCCGACATGCCTTAACCCTATGCCCCTCCACGAAGCTACGGGCGTTCAGCGACATCTATGTCGACGAATCACCCGGGCGTCAGCCCGCGTGGACGCTGACGCCCGCCTGCCGCTCGTACTCCTCCAGGAAGTAGAGCCAGAGCTCGCTGCGGGTGGGGAAGGACGCGACCGCGTGCGCGAGCCGCGTCAGCGGCACCTCGGCGGCGACCGCGATGCTCGCGGCCTGCAGGAAGTCGTTGACCCCGGGCCCGACGAAGGTCACCCCGACCAGCACCTGGCGGTCACGGTCGACGACAAAGCGCGAGGTCCCGGGCGCGCCGCGGCCGACGAAGCTCCCGCCGGCCGAGCCGCCGGTCGGAAGGTCGATCGCGAGCGCGTCGATGCCCGCCGCGCGGGCGGCCGCCAGCGTCTTGCCGACCGACGCCACCTCGGGGTCGGTGAAGACGACGCTCGGCGAACCGGCCAAATCCGCACTCGCCAGCGCGCCCGTCTCGCCCATGATCCGGTCGGCGGCGATCCGCGCCTGGTACTTGCCCATGTGCGTCAGCAGCGCGCGGCCGTTGACGTCGCCGACGGCATACAACCAGGGCAGCCCCGGCACCTGCAGATGGTCATCGACCTTCACAAAGCCGCCGTCCTCCAACCCGACCGACGGCAGGCCGAGCCCGGAACTCAAGGGTTTGCGACCGACGGCCACCAGCAGGCGGTCGCCGACCACCGACCTGCCGTCCTCGAGCTCGACGGTGATCCCGGACTCATCCCGCCGCACCGCCACAGCTTTGGTGCCGACCAGCGGGTCGGCACCAATAGCGCTGAGTGCCTCGGAGATCTCCTTGCCGACGAACGGTTCCTCGCTGGCCAACAGGGACGGCAGCGCTTCGATGATCGTGACCTTCGAGCCGAACGACGCCCATGCCTGGGCCATCTCGGCGCCGACCACACCGCCACCGAGGATCAGCAACCGCTTCGGCACCTCGTGCGAGGTCGTGATCTGGCGGTTCGACCAGGCGCCCGCCTCGGCGAGGCCCGGGATCGGTGGCATTGCGGCGGTGCTGCCGGTGGCGAGCATGACCGCCTCCCGGGCCACCAAAACCACGTCGCCGACGACGACGCGGCGCTCGCCGTCGAGCGTTGCCGAGCCGCGGAACAGCTCGATCCCACGGTCCGAGAGCCACGGCAGCTGGGCCGAGTCGTCAAGGTCGTGAACCACCTCGTCGCGGCGCGCGAGCACCGCCTGAACGTCGAGCTCGCCGGTGACCGCCTCGGCCGCGCCGGGGATCCGCCGGGCCTCGGCGAGCACCTCCGGGGGGCGCAACAGCGCCTTTGACGGCATGCACGCGTAGAACGAGCATTCGCCGCCGACAAGGTCCCTCTCGACGACCGCAACGGAGCGCTTGCCACGCGTCGCGAGGCGCCCCGCGGCGACCTCGCCGGCCGGTCCGGCACCGATCACGACCACATCGAATTCGCGTTCCATGATCGGCCAGAGCCTATCCGCCGACCAGCAACACTGAAACCTATGGTGACGTCAGCCGTCGGCTAAAAGGCCGATAATCCGTGAGTCTTGCCACAAAGCCCTGGTGGCGCGAGCCACCAATTCCCTCCGATCGAAGCTCTCCTCTAGATGACAACTGTTGCCACTCCCCCGCGTCGCCTCGGCGCGACCATGCGGCGCGATGCCTGGTGGATTCAGCCATTCCTGATCGTGGGTTCGCTCACGCTGTTTGGCATCTACACGATCGTCCGCGTGCTCGTCAACAAGCACTACGCGATCACCACCGACGGCGCGCACCTGCAGTCGCCGTTCTTCTCGCCCGATCTCCCCGGAATCATCTCGTTCAAGACGAGCCTGCCCTGGGCGTTCCTGGTTCTCTGGTCGCCGCTCGGCCTGCGGACCACGTGTTACTACTACCGCAAGAGCTACTACCGCTCGTTCTTCCTGGCGCCCCCCTCCTGCGCGGTCGCCGGCGTCGCGCGCCGCAAGTACACGGGCGAGACGAAGTTCCCGCTGGTGCTCAACAACCTGCACCGCATCTTCTTCTACTTCGCGGCGATCGTGGTGGCCTTTCTCTGGTACGACGCGATCCGCGGCCTCTTCTACAACGGCACGTTCGGGTTCGGACTCGGCAACGGGATCATGTTCGTCAACGTCTTCAGCCTGTCGGCCTTCACGTTCGGCTGCAACTCGTGGCGGCACCTGATCGGCGGCAAGCTCAACTGCTTCTCCTGCTCGACCGCGGCGCAGACCCGCCACGGACTCTGGAAGAAGGTCGGGATCCTCAACGGCCGCCACATGGAGTGGGCCTGGATAAGCATGTTCACCGTGTGGGCCACCGACCTCTACGTCTGGCTGGCGTCCTCGGGCGTCATCACCGACCCGCACCACATCTTCTGATGGCGATCGAACACCACGACTACGACGTGCTCGTGCTGGGCTCGGGCGGCTCCGGGCTACGGGCGGCGATCGCTGCCGCCGAGGCGGGAGCAAAGACCGGCCTGATCTGCAAGTCGCTGCTCGGCAAGGCCCACACGGTGATGGCCGAGGGCGGTCTCGCCGCGTCGCTTGGCAACGTCGCCCCCGAGGACGACTGGAGCACGCACTTCCAGGACACGATGTTCGGCGGCAAGTACCTCAACAACTGGCGGATGGCCGAGCTGCACGCCAAGGAGGCCCCGGACCGGGCCCGCGAGCTCGAGCACTGGGGCGCCGTCTTCGACCGGACACCCGAGCGCCTGATGTCGCAGCGCGCCTTCGGCGGCCACACCTACAAGCGACTCGTGCACATCGGCGACCGCACCGGCCTCGAGATGATCCGCACGCTCCAGGACAGGACCGTGCACTCGAACGTCGAGGTCTTCATGGAGACGACGATCACGCGCCTGATCAAGGACGGCGAGCGCGTCGTCGGCGCGTTCGGCTACCGCCGGGCGAGCGGCGAGCAGATCAGCTTCAGCGCCAAGGCACTGATCGTCGCCACCGGCGGCGGCGGCCGCATCTACAAGATCACCTCGAACTCGCAGGACTGCACCGGCGACGGCTACGCCCTGGGCTATGAGGCCGGCGCCGAGCTGGTCGACATGGAGTTCATCCAGTTCCACCCGACCGGGATGGTGTACCCGCCGGGCGTCGCCGGGCTGCTCGTGACTGAGGCGGTCCGTGGCGAGGGCGGGATCCTACGCAACGCTCTGGGTGAGCGCTTCATGGAGCGCTACGACCCCAAGCGCATGGAGCTCTCGACCCGCGACGTGGTCGCGCGCTCGATCTACACCGAGGTTCAGGAGGGGCGCGGCAGCCCGCACGGCGGCGTCTTCCTCGACGTCAGCCACCTCGACTCCGCTTACGTGCGCAAGAAGCTGCCGAGCATGTACGACCAGTTCATGGAGCTGGCCGGCGTCGACATCACGAAGGAGCCGATGCAGGTCGGACCGACCTGCCACTACTTCATGGGTGGCGTCAAGGTCGACTCCGACAACGGTGAGTCGCGCGTGCCCGGGCTGTTCGCCACCGGCGAGGCCAGCGGCGGCATGAACGGCGCCAACCGCCTCGGCGGGAACTCGCTCGGCGACCTGCTGGTCTTCGGCCGCCGCGCCGGCGAGGGCGCCGCGGCTGCGGCCGACGCATCAGGTGCGGTGAGCCTCCCGGCGGACGAGGTCGCCGCCGCGCAGGCCGAGATCGACGGCTACCTCAACGGATCCGGCACTGAGAACCCGTTCGAGATGCACAGGGAGCTGCAGACGATCATGGGTGACGGCGTCGGCATCTTCCGCGACAGGGAGGATCTGACCGACGCGATCGCCAAGCTCGATGACCTCCAGGCGCGCGTCGGCAACCTCAAGGCGCCGTCGGACCGCCCCGACTACAACCCCGGCTGGCAGCTCTGCCGCGAGGTCAAGAACATGCTCACCGTCTCGCACATGATCGCCCGCGGGGCGCTGATGCGGGAGGAGAGCCGCGGTGCCCACAGCCGCCTGGATCACACCGGCTACAGCGACTACTGGGGCGAGCACAACATCATCGTCCACCGCGACGGCGAGCACGACATGACGCTCACACCGATCCCGGTAGTGAAGCGCGGCGAACTCCAGGAGCTCGTCGAGGCCCGTAAGGAGGCTGAGAAAGCATCATGAGCGTTATGCCAATGGCGGTCGGGACCCGCAGGCTCAAGATCTGGCGTGGGGACCTGACGGGCGGGGGTCTGGTGGATTACGACCTCAACACGGAGCCCGGCATGGTGGTGCTCGACGCGGTGCTCGAGATCCAGCGCAGCCAGGCGCCGGATCTGGCGGTGCGCTGGAACTGCAAGGCGGCCAAGTGCGGCTCCTGCAGCGCCGAGATCAACGGCAAGCCGCGGCTGATGTGCAAGACCCGCCTCGACCACCTGCCCCCGCTCGAGCCGATCACGGTCGAGCCGATGAAGGCCTTCCCCGTGATCCGCGACCTCGTCACCGACGTGTCGTGGAACTACCGCGTGAACGAGCAGATCACGCCGTTCACACCGCGCGATGACCTCAAGGAGGGCGTCGACCTCCACAACGGCGACTTCCTGATCGACCAGGCCGACACCGACCGCATGAGCGAGTTCCGCAAGTGCATCGAGTGCTTCATGTGCCAGGACGTCTGCCACATCCTGCGCGACCAGCGGATGCACAACCGCTACTACGGGCCGCGCTTCATGGTCCGCATGGCGAGCCTCGACATGCACCCGCTGGACGGCGTCGACCGCCTCGATCAGATCGCTGACGAGGGCGGCATCGGCCTCTGCAACATCACCAAGTGCTGTACCGAGGTCTGCCCCGAGGGCATCCACATCACCGACAACGCGATCATCCCGATGAAGGAGCGCGTGGTCGACACGCACGATCCGCTGCTGAAGGTGCTGGGGCGCAAGCCCAACAGGGGGCGCACTAAGCCGCCCCCGCGGTCAGAGGATCCGCAGCTGTGAGCTAACGGCCAGCGCAAGCGCCGCCTCAAGACTCTCAGCATCATTGGTTCTCTCCGGTCCCGCGGCCGAAGCCGCCCCCTTTTGGCATCACTGGCGAGTGCCAGGAGCCGCGCGGAAGGCCCCGTGGTCCCCCTGCGTCCTCTAAATCGTAACCAACCAGCCGGAACGTGGCTCGATTCTTTGGACACGTGACCGATCGGGTGCGCGATCTTCGCCGGCAGCTAGCCTGAGCGGCGATGCATGCGGACGGCCGCTTTGCGCCCTCACCAACGGGTGCGCTTCATCTCGGCTCCCTGCGCACCGCCCTGGTGGCCTGGCTGATGGCTCGCAGCCAGGGTGCGAGGTTCCTGCTGCGCGTCGAGGACCTCGACCCGCAGCGCTCCCGGCGCGAGTTCGAGGAGGTTCAGCTCGCCGATCTGCGGGCGCTCGGGATCGACTGGGACGAGGAGCCGGTGCGCCAGTCGGAGCGGACGTGGCGCTACGACGACGCGCTTGCCAAGCTGCACGCCGCCGGGCGCCTTTATCCGTGCTTCTGCACGCGCGCCGAGATCCGCGAGGCGGCGTCGGCCCCGCACGGCGAGCTGCCGGCGGGCTTCTATCCGCGAACCTGCCGGGACATTCCGGCCGCGGAGCGCCGCCGGCGGATGGAGTCCGGCGAGCGCTTTGCGCTGCGGCTGCGCGCCAACGGTGAGCAGGTCGCCTGGCACGACCGCGTGATGGGCGCCCAGCGCGGAGCAGTGGATGACTTCGTCGTGGTCAGGGCCGACGGCGTACACGCCTACCAGCTCGCTGTCGTCGTCGACGACGGCGCGCAGCAGATCGGTGAGGTCGTGCGCGGTGCCGATCTGGCCGACTCGACCCCACGCCAGATCGTGCTGCAGCGGCTGCTCGGGCTCCCAACGCCAAGCTATGCACACGTGCCGCTGGTGCTCGGCCCGAAGGGCGCGCGCCTGGCCAAGCGCGACGGCGGCGCGACACTCGCGGACCGCGACCAGCCGGTCGACGAGACACTCGCGCTGCTCGCCCACAGCCTTGGTCTGGCGGGTGGCCAAACGCGCGTGGGGTCAGCTGCTGACCTGATCCCGGCGTTCCGGCTGGAGCTAGTCCCGCACGATATGGTAAAATTTCCGTAACGGAGCCGTGCGCTCCGGCGCTTGCTGCTAGTCTGGGGCGGACTAGGGCGCCCGCTCTAGTCGAGCCGCCGTGCTTTGCGTGCTCCCGCAGTTGCTGTTTTTTCCGAGCATCCTCCGCGCGCCGCCTGCACCTATCCCCGAGAGGCAAGAGGATGTCCACGCCAACTGCTGGAATGCACCTGTGATGACGCAAACCATGAACCCAGATACCGACCAGCCTTCCTGGAAGGAAATGCTCGCTCCGTACGAGCGACCCGATGCCCGTCGCGGTGCATTTCAGATCGCGACGTCGCTTCTGCCTTACCTGGCGCTTACTGCGCTCTCCTATCTCACGATGGGGAACCCTGTCTGGCTGACGATCCTGCTGGCGATTCCGTCGGCCGGTTTCCTGATCCGGACCTTCGTCGTATTCCACGACTGCGCGCACGGCTCGCTGTTTCCGTCGCGCAAGGCCAACACTCGGGTCGGCTCGTTCCTTGGGATGTTCGTACTCACCCCGTTCGCGCGCTGGAAGCACGAGCATGCCGTGCATCACGCAACCTCGGGCGACCTCGATCGCCGTGGCGTGGGTGACGTCTATACGCTCACGGTCAGCGAGTACAACGCACTGCCTGCGCGCAGCCGTCTCGCCTACCGCCTGTTCCGCAACCCCGTGATCATGTTCGGCATCGGACCGGTCTTCGCGATGGTGATCGGCCCGCGCATCCCCGTTAAGGACTCGCGCCCGCGCATGCGCAACAGCGTGCTCGCTACCGATGCGGCCCTGGCGGCGGTCTTTGCAGTGTTGTTCTGGCTGCTCGGTTGGCAGTTCGTAGTTGCGGTTTGGCTGCCTGTGGCGCTGCTGGCCGGTTCGGGCGGTATCTGGCTGTTCTACGTGCAGCACCAGTTCGAGGACGCCTACTGGCAGACCGGCGAGAAGTGGGACTACGCCGATGCTGCCCTGCAGGGCAGCACATACCTGAAGCTCCCGAAGGTGCTGCAATTCTTCAGCGGCAGCATCGGCCTGCATCACGTACACCACCTCAACCACAAGATCCCGAATTACCACCTGCAGAGCGCGCACGACTCACACCCGGTCTTCTCCCAGGTGCCAACGATCGGCATCGCCGACGGCATGCGCTCGATCCGCCTCAAGCTCATCGATGAGCGCAGCGGCAAGCTCGTGACCTTCGCGCAGGCGCGTCGTAGCGTCCCCCGCGCCCCCACGCCCCGACCCGGCGCGGTCGGCGCCGAAGCCTGAGCGAGCGGACCTAACCCGAGGGCGGCTCGACGCGAGCCGTCCTAACCTGGGGGCGGCTCGACGCCCCAGCGCCGGAGGGCCGCCTCGGGATCGTTCTGCGCGCCGCGCGCCGTCGCGTGCGTGCGGCTGAAGCGCGGCGCTGGCCCCGGCTGCCGTACGCCATCGAGCTCGATGAAGGTGCCGCGCGCTGCCATGTGCGCGTGCAGCGGCGCCTCGAACGGCCCCCGCACGACGGTGACGCAGACCTCCTCGTGCTCGAGCAGGTACTGCCACTCCTGCGTACCGCGCCCGGCGAACACGGCGGCAAAGCGTTGCTTGAACTCGGGCCAGCGGTCGCGGTCCCACTGCGGCAGCTCATCCGCGGGCAGCTCGAGCAGCTGGAGCAGCCGCGCGTAGAACTGCGGCTCGATCGCCCCCACGGCGACGTGGCCTCCGTCCGCGGTCGCATAGACGTCGTAGAAGTGCGCACCGCTGTCGAGCACGTTGGTCCCGGGAGTTTCGCTCCACACGCCCGCCGCGCGCAGCGCGTGCACCATCGTGAGGAACAGCGCCGAGCCGTCGACCATCGCCGCATCGACGACCTGGCCACGCCCTGAGCCACGTGCCTCGAGCAGGGCGCAGACGACGCCGAAGGCCAGCAGCATCGAGCCGCCGCCGTAATCGGCGACGGTGTTGATCGCGAACATAGGCCGCTCCCCCACTCTTTGCGAGGCGCCGAGCACGCCGCTCAGCGCGATGTAGTTGATGTCGTGGCCCGGCACTGATGCCAGCGGCCCGTTCTGACCGAAGCCGGTTATGCGTCCGTAGACCAGGCGCGGGTTGCGGGCCAGCAGGTCGTCAGGCCCGAGGCCGAGCCGCTCCATCACCCCTGGCCTGAAGCCCTCGATCAGGGCGTCGGCGCGATCGGCCAGGGCCAGCGCCAACGTCTTTCCCGACTCGCTCTTGAGATCGACCTCGAGCGTCTGACGTCCGCGCAACGACGCATCCGAGCGGCCACCCTGGCCGAAGCCGGCGCCGACGCTGCGGTCCAGGCGGATCACGTCGGCGCCCATGTCGGCCAGCACCATGCCGGCGAACGGGTTGGGGCCGATGCCGCCGACCTCGAGGACTCTGATCCCGGCGAGCGGGCCGGCTGCGTCTACCACGCCGATGACCCTATTAGAAGTCGTCAGGGTTCCCGCCGGTGCGGCTGTCGCGGTTGAGCGCGCTGATGCGGTGGAGCTCCTCGGGCGCGAGCTCAAAGTCGAAGACGTCGAAGTTGGCGGCCATGCGCGCCGGCCTGGCCGAGCGTGGGATCGCGATGTATCCGAGCTGCAGGTGCCAGCGGATCACGACCTGCGCCACCGACCTGCCATGCACCGCCGCGATCTGCTGCAGCGATTGCTCGTCGAGGATCTGACCGTTGGCCAGCGGGCTCCAGCCCTCGACCTGAATCCCGAGAGCGCGGTTGGCGGCGACAAGCGGCTCCTGTGTCAGTCGCGGATGCAGCTCGATCTGATTGACGGCTGGAGCCACGCCGGTCGCGGAGATGATGCGCTCGAGGTGGGGCGCGTGGAAATTGGAGACGCCGATCGAGCGGGTGAGTCCGCGCTCGCGCGCCTCGATCAACCCCTCCCAGGTCTCGACGTAGAGGTTCAGACTGGGCTGCGGCCAGTGGATCAGGTAGAGGTCGACCTGGTCCAGGCCCAGGCGCTCCAGGCTGTTTTCCAGCTCCCGGACCGCGCCGGCGTGGCCGTGGGCGTCGTTGCGGCACTTGGTGGTGACGAAGACCTCTTCACGTGCAAGCCCGGAATTGAGGACCGCCTCGCCCACGCCCTGCTCGTTGCCGTAGAGCTGCGCGGTATCGATGTGGCGGTAGCCGACGCGCAGCGCCTCAGCGACGACGCCGGCGGCGGCGGCCTGCGGGATCTGCCAGACGCCGAAACCCAGCTGTGGGATCACCGCACCGTCGTTGAGAGCGATTTCGGGAACCATGTTTGAGTTGGTTGTCATAAGGGAACATGTCGCCGGAAGTACGCGTTTCCACGCCTACTGGAGCCAATTCAAAATTGGGAAATAGTTGCAGCGCCACTTTTCCCGCGACCATACGTGTATAGGACATGGAACGGATCTCACTTGTGCGGGTGGCACCCGATCGACGCACCGTCGTCGTCGGATTGGCGCACCGCGAACGCGTGCGCGAACTGGCCAGGTTCCTCAGCTTGGATGCCGAATCTATTGCTGAGGGGTTGGTCGAGGCAGTTGATCGCGATCCGGCACTTCGCCAGAGCGCGTATCTGCATCGCGCGGCGTAGTTTCGCCGGCTCTCTCCGCACGCTTCGATAACCCAACAGCTTTAAGGTGCTCTTCGGTGGTTCTGCCACCGTATGGTCTAACGTTCTCACTGGGAATCCCCTGGAAACGCCCCGTGAATCCGGGTTTGCCCGATTGGGCACCTGGGGAACTCAATTCTGAGATTTGAAGACCTTTTGAGGAGCAACTGAATGCCCACTTATCAAGACCTCGGGTTCGGCCAGGGTGCCGCGCTCACAGGCGATCGCGCACGCTCGGTGTTCGGGCACGTCATGGGGCTTGTGGCGGTCGCTATGGGATTCGCCGCTTTGGGCGCGTGGATCCTGCGCAACCAGGCCGGCGGCACCGGAATCATCTTCTTCATCGGTGCCTTTGCCTGCATCTTCGGTTTGCAGGCGGCATCGGCGCGCGGTCACGAGCAACTGGCGGTAGGCCTTCTGTTCGGGCTGGCGCTGCTGCTCGGCATGGCGATCTCACCGATCGTCGTCTACTACGCCAAGACCAACCCCGGAGTCGTCTACGAGGCCGCCGGCTCGACAGCGCTGTTCGTCGGCGCGCTCGGCAGCTTCGGCTATTCGACCCGGCGTGACCTCTCGCCGTTCTACAAGCCGGTCCTGATCGCGTTCGGGATCGTGTTCGTGTTCGGTCTGATCGCGCTGTTCGTGGCGATCCCGGGCTCGAACATCATCTACTGCGGGCTGATGCTGTTGGTGTTCGGAGGTTTCACGATCTTCGACTTCAACCGTCTTGCCAAGGGCGGGCAGTACCAGAGCGCCGTGCCGATCGCGGCGGCGATCTTCCTGGACATCTTCAACGTGTTCATCCTGCTGCTCAGCCTGTTCGGCGGCGGCGGTCAGCGCAGGTAGCGCCGGGCGCAGTCGAAGCTGAACCTGTGACGCAGCAGCCGTGAGGAATTGGGTTACGGCCGCGCTCCTGGTGGGCGCGGCCTTGACCTTGTCGGGCTGCGGTGGCGGCGGCCCGAACAATACCCCCCCGCCGACCACGCCGCTGACGTTCTCGATCACGACGACTACGCCGACGAGCACGATCGCGACGCCGACCGCGAAGGCGTACATAGGTCCGGACGGTCTGCCGATGGAGACCGGCGCATTCCTCGCGCCGGCGAGCACGACCCGCCTGGGTGCGATCGTCAAAGGCATCCAATGCGAGCCGCTCGCGCAGCGAGCCTACACGGCATACGCCCACCTGCAGGTCTACGTCGACGGCCACTCACGAGCGCTGCCGGGCGGTATCGGGATCGTCGATGAGAACCCGGTCGCCACCCAGCACGGACTCTTCTACGGCGCGCTGACCTGCATGTACTGGCTGCACACCCGTGCGGCCGACGGCCTCGTGGAGGTGCAGGCCCCCGTTTCGCGCCAGTTCACGCTGGGCGACCTGTTCTCCGTCTGGAACCAGCCGCTCACCAGGACCCGGGTCGCGCAGTCCCACGGCTCGGTGACTGCGTTCGTCAACGGCCGGCGCTGGCAGGGCGATCTGGCGACGATTCCGCTGAGCGAGCACGAGGCGATCCAGCTCGCCGTGGGCACTCCGGCACCGGCCGCCGACGCCTACAACTGGGTCGGCACCGACTTCTGAGCTGGTCGGCACCAACCTTTGAGCTGGGTCGGCATCGACGTCTGAGCTGGGTCGGCACCAACGTCTGAGCACGCGCCGCGGCGAACCCCGGCGGGTCGCTCAGCGGACCACCTCAGGCGCTCGCCTGAACGGCTTATGCGTCGAGCAGATCGCCGAGCGTCAAGCCGCTTTGGACCGATCGCGTGCGCTCGGCGACGATGTCGGAGCCGGGGTTCGCGTACTCGTCACGGCGCTTGACCAGCAACCACTGCGGCTTCTCGCCGCCACGCGTTCGCTGGAGCGCGAAGCCGCCCTGCAGCTTGTCGCCATGCAGCACGAACACGGCGTGGCCACGATCGAGCGCTTCCGGCCACGCTACACGTCCGCCCTGCTCATAGGAACCACGATCCCACACGATGACCGCGCCGGAACCTGTCTTTCCTTCGAACGCGTTGTGCGCGAGCGCATGATCTTCCACCTGCACAGCGAGGCGCTTCGCGGCCGGATCCATCGACGGGCCCTTCGGGACCGCCCAGGAGCGCATCAGCCCGTCGACCTCGAGGCGGAGATCGAAATGGTGCGCCGTAGCCTGATGTTCCTGCACGACGAAGACCCCTGCGGGGACGCCGCGAACCACGAACTGCTCATGGCCCTCAACGCGAGCCGGCAGCTCGGTGACGTCCTCGACTCCCTCGATCGACGCCGTCCACACGGCCAGATCTTCAATCGACGCCGCGTCTCCCTCCAAATGAGCGCAGAGGGTTCCCGTCCGCTCGAGGCGCACCCACCCTCGCAATCCGAGCTCAGCGGCCCGCGCGCGCAGCTGATCGCGCGCCGGCTCGGACACGTCCCCGCCAACACGGATCCGCTTGGCGTCAGAACCCACGGTCAGAGACCATCGTCGGCCCGGCCCAGCTGAGCCACCTGCCGGCGGCTATTGCTCGTAGCCCTCGACCGTGTCGGCATCGCGCTCCGAGGCTCCGTCGCCAGGCTCGCCCGCGTCGCGCAGCGCTTGGCGTTGACGCCGCAGATCCCACAGGCGATCGAGCTCGACGCGGATCTCTTCGAGACGATTCGCGTGCCGATGTGCGGCCCCCATCCCCGCGGACTCATCCCCCTGGAGCGACTCCCGCTCCGACTCCAGCTGCTCGATCTGGGTCTCGATGTCGGCGTCGCTGGTCATGCATCCCTCCATAATCGAAGACTGACATCGGCAACGGTATCCGAGCCGGCCGTCACCCGCCTGCGATGCCGTCCCGGGAGACCACGAGGCTCGGACCGCCCCCTACACTGGCCGCCGATGGTGTACGCGCCCGGGCACTTTCAGCAGGCGAATGAGTCGGCGACTCGCCGCCGCTTCCGCAGTCGGCGCGAGCGGCTGACGGTCTATGGCGCCGCGGTCATCACGCTCGTGCTCGTCGGGCTGGTGGTGTTCTCGCTCACCAACCACCAGCGCAAGACAGGCCACGGCTGCATCGACTTCAACTACTCGACAATGATCGGCGGCGCCGAGATGTACAAGTGCGGCGCGCAGGCGCGCGCGCTGTGCGCCACTCCACGCACCGGCAACAGCATCGACGGGGATTTCCAGGCCGAGCTCTACGCCGCGTGCCGCAAGGGCGGCATTCCGCCCGCCCGCCCGCAGAGCAGCTCCAGCAGCCGCCCATAGTCCCGGTTATCCAAATGTCTAGGGGCCCACGGGCAACCCTGGACTGCTGGCCATAGGACCGGATCCCTGGTTACAAGACCCTTCTTCGCGTCAGCTTGATCAGGGGATCAAGCCGTCGCCCTTTTGTGCGGGCGATGCCCTCGAGAAGAAGGAGTCGTAGTGACAGCTGAGGCACTTCCCTGGCTCAACCAGGGAGATACCGCTTGGCAGGTGACAGCGGCAACGCTCGTCGGCCTGATGAGCGTGCCCGGCCTGGTCGTGCTGTACGGCGGCGTGATGCAGAAGCGCTGGAGCATCAACTCGATGATGCTCACGTTCCTGACGTTCTCCGTCGTGCTCGTGATCTGGGTTCTGTACGCGTTCAAGATGGGCTTTGGGCAGCCGTGGTTCAGCAGTGCTCACCCTGGTTTCCTCAACGCCTTCATCGGCAAGCCTGGGCCGTCGCTCAGCCCCAAGGCCCTACAGAGTCAGGGGGTCGTGCCCGGTGCTTATGGCGCGGCGTCAGTATTCGGGTTCCCGGAATCCGCGCTGGTCTACTTCCAGTTCGTGTTCGCGGCGATCACGCCGATCCTGTCGTTGGGCTCGGTGCTGGGACGGGTCAACTGGAAGGCCTGGTGCGTCTACTCGGTCCTGTGGATCTCGATCGTGTACGTGGTCGACGCCTTCCTGATCTGGGGCGGCGGATTCTTCGCGCACCACGGCGCGCTGGACTTCTCCGGCGGTTACGTGATCCATCTCTCGGCAGGCGTTTCGGGCTTCGTGGCTGCGGCCGTGATCGGACCGAGACTCCAGCGCGACCGCGAGATAGATGCGCCGAACAACGTGGCAATGGTCGCGGTCGGAGCCGGCCTGCTGTGGCTGGGCTGGAACGGCTTCAACGGCGGCGACCCGTACTCGGCGGCCAACTCGGCTGCCGCCGCGGTGCTCAACACCAACCTCGCGACCGCGATTGCGTTCCTGATGTGGGTCGTCTGCGACCTCGTCACTGGCCGCAAGCCGAGCCTGCTGGGCGGCGTCAACGGCATGATCGTGGGCCTTGTGGCGATCACGCCGGCCGCGGGTTTCGTCAACGGTTGGGGAGCGATGGCCGACGGTGGTGTCGCTTCGATCGTCGTGTACTTCGCGATGAACTATCTGAGCTCGTGGGGCCCGCTGCGGCGGGTGGATGACACGCTCGGCGTGATCTACACGCACGGCATCGCCGGCCTGCTCGGCGGCCTGATGACGGGCGTGTTCGCCGACCCGGGGATGGCCGTCTTCTACAGCGTCTCCGGCAAGAAGTACACCCCGGCCGGCAGTGCAACCGGGCTCGTGTTCGGCAGCGCGACGCTGCTCAAGTGGCAGGTGTTCGCGGCAGCGTTCGTGATCGCCTGGTCGGCGGTGGCGACATTCGTGATCCTCAAGGTGATCGGGATATTCATCCCACTGCGGATGTCCACCGAGCACATGGAGATCGGCGATGTGGCCGAGCACGGTCACGAGGTGTACCCGTCCGACATCCCGTCGCTCGGTGCATATCAGGAGGTGCCGGGCGCGGTCCCCGCGACGGCCTGATGTACGGCGCTGCCACTCAAACGTCCGAGCCCCGCCACGATGGCAAAAGCTCGCTCATCTGAGCACAGCGCACACGAGGGTGACCTTCGGGGGGCGGCAGACGCCGCCCCCCGATCCACCACTCCGCTGACACTCGTCGAGGCCTCGATCGCCGGCCTCGAGGCGCTGGTGGCAGAGGCCCACCGGCTCGCCGACGACATCTCCGAGGCCGAGCTGCCCTCCGTCGCCGCCACCGAGCTGCTCGCCGAGCTGCGCGACGCCGAGCTCGAGATCGACGGCGCCGAGGAGGACACCTACCGGCTGCTGGCAGGCGTGCTCATCAGCAACCCGCTCGAGCTGCGGGCATTGCGGGAGCGCACGATCGCCCCGCTCGAAGCCTACGACGCCGATCACGAGACAGAGCTCGTGGAGACACTCGAGCGCTTCCTCGCCCACCACGGCTCGACCACCGACACGGCCGAGGCGATGCGGCTGCACCGCCACACCGTCGGCTATCGACTGGCCCGCATCCACGAGGTCTGCGGGCTCTCGCCCTACGAATCAGAGGGGCGCGAGCGCCTGAGCCTTGGGCTCAAGGCCAGACGCCTGCTGCGCGCCGAGCAGCGCCGCAGCGCGAGGCCGGAGCGGGGCGGTGGGCCAGCGGGCCCGACCGCGCCCGGGGCTGGCCAGCAAGCGAGCCGCCGGGCCGCCCGCGCCAGCGGGCCGGGCGGCCCAGCAACGACCTAATACCGATAGTGGTCGGGCTTGTAGGGGCCCCCGACCGGGACGCCGAGGTAGGCCGCCTGGTTCTCGGAGAGCTTGGTCAGCTTCACGCCGAGCGCGTCGAGGTGCAGGCGCGCGACCTTCTCGTCGAGGTGCTTGGGCAGCGTGTAGACCCGCCGCTCGTAGAGGTCCTGGTGGGCGAACAGCTCGATCTGGGCGATCACCTGGTTGGTGAAGCTGTTCGACATCACGAAGCTCGGGTGGCCGGTCGCGTTGCCGAGGTTCAGCAGGCGCCCCTCGGAGAGGATCAGGATCGAGTGGCCGTCGGGGAAGACCCATTCGTCGACCTGCGGCTTGATGTTGATGCGCTCGATCCCGGAGACCTTGGCGAGTTCCGCCATCTCGATCTCGTTGTCGAAGTGGCCGATGTTGCCGACGATCGCCTGGTGCTTCATCGCCGCCATGTGCGCGGCCGTGATCACGTCCTTGTTGCCGGTCGTGGTGATGAAGATGTCGGCGCTTGCGACGACGTCCTCTAGGGTGGTGACCTGGTAGCCGTCCATCGCCGCCTGCAGCGCGCAGATCGGGTCGATCTCGGTCACGATCACACGGGCGCCCTGGCCGGCGAGGGACTCGGCGCAGCCCTTGCCGACGTCGCCGTAACCGCAGATGACCGCGACCTTGCCGCCGATCAGCACGTCGGTGGCGCGGTTGATGCCGTCGATCAGCGAGTGCCGGCAGCCGTACTTGTTGTCGAATTTGCTCTTGGTGACCGCGTCGTTGACGTTGATCGCCGGGAACAGCAACTGGCCCGCCTCGGCCAGCTGGTAGAGGCGATGCACACCGGTCGTGGTCTCCTCGGTCACACCCCTGATGCCTTCGGCGATCTTCGTGTACCGCTCGGAGTCCTCACCCAACGAGCGCGTGAGCAGCTCAAGGATCACCTTCTCCTCTTCGGAGTCGGCGCTCGAGGGATCAGGTGCCGCGCCGGCAAGCTCGTACTTGCGGCCGTTGTGAACGAGCATGGTCGCGTCGCCGCCATCATCAAGGATCATGTTCGGGCCGTTGCCGGGGTGGTGGGTGGGACCAAAGCCGTTCAGAGCCTGCTCGGTGCACCACCAGTACTCCTCGAGCGTCTCACCCTTCCAGGCGTAAACGGGCACGCCCTGCGGGTTCTCGGGAGTGCCGCGCGGCCCGACCACGATCGCCGCAGCGGCGTGATCCTGGGTCGAGAAGATGTTGCAGGAGACCCAACGGACCTCCGCGCCCAGAGCGACCAGGGTCTCGATCAGGACCGCGGTCTGGATCGTCATATGCAACGACCCCATGATCTTCGCGCCCGTCAGCGGCTTCGAATCGCCGTACTCACGGCGGGTCGACATCAGACCGGGCATCTCATGCTCGGCCAGCCGGATCTCCTTGCGGCCGAACTCGGCCAGCGACAGGTCGGCGACCTTGAAGTCGAGCGTGGTCGAGGCAGATGTCGAGCTTTCGGTTGTGCTCATGCGAGTGTCTCCTCTACCGATGGATGCGTGAATCGGGTCATCCGATGCAGGTCGTTTACGCGGTCGTTGACCTCGTCCAGCGTAAGCCGCACGACGCGCTCGGTACCGAACTCCTCAACGTTGAACGACGCTACGGCGGTGCCGTAGGCCATCGCCGTGGAAAGCAGGGCGTGATCGACGGCGCGTCCGCGCTGGGACGCGATGTAGCCGGCGACCCCGCCGGCGAAGGCGTCCCCGGCGCCGGTCGGATCGACCACCTTCTCGAGTGGGTACGCGGGCAGCGCGAAGAAGCCCTCGGACGAAGCCAGGACGGCACCGTACTTGCCCTGCTTGGCGATCACCGACGACGGGCCCATCGCCAGAATCTCCCGCGCAGCGCTGGGCAGCGACGGCTTGCCGGTCAGCTGGCGGAACTCGTCGTCGTTGAGCACGACGCAATCGACGCGCTCAATCACCTTGACCAGCTCGTCGCGCGTCGAGTCGATCCAGAAGTTCATCGAATCCAGGCCGACCCAGCGCGGACTGCGGCACTGATCGAGCACCGACAGCTGCAACGTCGGCTGGATGTTGGCCAGGAACAGCACATCGCAATCGCGTGCGGCCTCGCTCAGCTGCGGCTGGAACTCGCCGAAGACGCCCAGCTGCGTGTCCAGCGTCTCACGCGTGTTCAGATCCCAGCCATAGCGCCCGGCCCAGAAGAAGGTTTTGCCGTCAGGGACCACCTGCACGTCGTCGGTCAGCGTGCCGCGCGTGCGCAGCGTGGTCAGCTCGCTGTCGGCGAAGTCACCGCCGACCGGACCGACGGGACGGACCGTGTCGAACAGCGACGCGGCCAGTGAGAAATGCGTCGCCGCGCCACCCAGCATGCGCTTGCGTGCACCGAACGGCGTCTTGACGGCGTCGTAGGCGATCGACCCGACGACTGTGATGCTCATAGACCTCTCGATTCCATAGCCAGCGGGGTGAACGTAGCAGCAACAAGACGGGCAATGCTGGTCTCAGAGCTGTTCTAAGTCGCAAGTAGAATGCGCAGGCATGTCCACCACGCGCACCGCGCGCCGGGTCACCCTGCGCGACGTCGCGGAGGCCAGCGGCGTTTCCCAGTCGACCGACAGCTTCGTCCTCGACGAGGTCGCGAACCAGACGATCGGCCGCGTAATCCCGCGCGCGTCGGCGTAACCGGGCACCGACCCCGCTCCGACCCGGCGCTCAAGTGGCTGCTCACGTTCTCATCCTCGGTGACACCGGAGGCTTCGGCGAAGCGCTCGCGCGACGCCTGCGGCAGATGGGCGCCGAAGCGACGATGGAGACCGGCGGCAGCGACAGCTTCGTCTCCGCGCGGCTGGCCGAGCCACAGTGGACGGCCGTTGTCGTGCTCACCCACGACGACGCCCTGGCGCTGCGGCTGACGCTGCTCGGCGCCCAGCTGCGTCCCGACCTGCCGCTGTGGGTGAGCCTCTTTGACCGCACGATTGTGCACCAGCTGCATGAGATCGCGCCGTCCGTCAACGTGCTGCCGACAGCCGAGATGGTTGCCCGCGAGCTCGCCGATCAATGCGAAGGGCTCGGTGCCCGCCGGCACTCGTCATCGGGCACCGGCGTGCGCATCGTCGATGACGCGCTGCGGCTGATGGTGATGGCAGGCACGGTGCTGCTGCTCACCCTCGTGGTGCAGACCGTGATCACGATCGCAGCGCTGCACGACGGCTTCATCGACGCGCTGTATTTCAGCACTCGCGCACTGGCGACGGTCGCCGACTCGCCGCGCGCGCAGTTCTCACCCGACTGGTTCAAGCTGATCTCGACGCTGACGACGGTGGTCTCGGTGGTGATGGTCGCGATCTTCACCGCCGCCCTGGTCAGGCGCCTCAGCCGGCCGCGCCTGACAACGCTGTTCGGTTCCCGTCGCGTGCCCTGGCGCCGGCACGTGCTGCTGGTCGGCTTCGGCCAGATCGGCTTCCGCCTCGCCCAGGAGCTGCAGTGCCGCGGGATCCCGGTGGTGGCACTCGAGCGCGACGTCGACGCCCCCTGCGTGCGCCTCGCGCGCCGGGCCGGCATCCCGGTGGCTATCGGCCGCGGCGATGACCGCGGGATCCTCGAGCTGCTCGGCATCCGCCACTGCTCGGTGGTGGCGGCGGTCACCTCCGACGACCTCGCGAACGTCGCGATCGGCCTGGCCGCCAACGACGTCTGGCCCGATGTGCCGCTGGTGCTGCGCCTCGGCGACGGCGACGTGGCCGCCGAGACCGAGTCGCTGCTGCACCTCGGTCGCATCTGCGACGCGCACGCACTGATCGCGCAAACGCTCGGCGACGGGCTGATAGCGGTCGGCACGCGCCTGGGGTCTGAAGCCCCCGCGTAGGCGCGCCTTGTCAGGCGCGCCCGGTCAGGCGCGCCCGGTCAGGCGCGCCGAGTCAGGCGCGCCGCCGCAGCCGCTGCCACAGACTCGGCTTCGGCTCCCAGCCCGGCTGGGCGCGCTCCCACTCCTCGCGCGTCGGCAACCGACCCTCGTCGCGAGCCTTCATCACACAGGACATGTGCGCGTGGCGGCGGCGGCCGTGGTCACCCTCGGGGAACAGCAGCATGTGGTCACTGAGAGACGGCAGCAGCTCGCCGCAGAGCGGGCAGTGGTAGGTCGAGGGCTTGGTGTTCTGGGCCCTGCGGTATTCCCACCATCGCGTCTGTGCGGGTTTCCCTCGCCGATTCTGGCTCATGCTTCGGGTATCCTAAGTTGTCGTGCCCGCACCGCATCCAGAAGAGCTCGCAGGCCTCAGCCGTTCTGAAGTGCTTCGCGCCTCGCCCACGATGTTCGACATCAAGTGGTTGGATAAGTGCTCACGCGTGCATTGGACGGTGCCGCTGTTCATCTTCGTTCCCACGATCATCGTGATGATGGTTCTGGGCTTCGTCCACAACGTCGGTGTCTGGGTGATCGCCTGGCTGGCCGGCGGCTATCTGATCTGGACGCTGACCGAGTACTGGCTGCACCGCATCGTCTTCCATTTCGAGCCCGATCACGGCATCGGCGCGCGCCTGCACTGGATCATCCACGGCGTGCACCACGATCACCCCAACGACCCCATGCGGCTCGTGATGCCGCCGTCGGTGAGCGTGCCGCTGGCCGCGCTGTTCGTCTGGGTCTTCTCGCTGATCTTTGGCACGCCCGGCTTCCTGCCGCTGAGCGCCGGCTTCCTCACCGGATACCTCGGCTACGACATGCTGCACTACCACGTGCACCATCGGACGGCCACCACGCGGCTCGGCAAGGTGATGCGCGAGCTGCACATGCGCCACCACTTTCAGGAGCACGACAAGGGCTACGGCGTTAGCGCTCCGTTCTGGGATCACGTGTTCGGCACCGCGCCGAGCAAGCGCCGCGGCGCGCAGTAGACCGCCCAGCCGCACCGTCGCGAGCTCAGGCGTCGGCGCGCAGCTGATCGACGATGTATTCGGCGATCGCCAGAGAGGATGTGGCCGCCGGTGACGGCGCGTTGCGCACCAGCACGAGGCCGCCGACACGCGTGATGCGGAAGTCGTCCACGAGCGAGCCGTCGGGATCGAGCGCCTGCGCTCGCACACCGGCCGGCGCCGGTTCGACGTCGCCAGTGGTGAGCGCCGGGATCAAGGCGCGCGCGCGGGCGATGAAGGCTCGCTTGGACACCGACCCCCAGATCTCGGCAGCACCCATCCGCCAGTGCTTACGCGCCAGCCGCCGGAAGCCCTGTGATCTGAACACGTCGAACAGATCGGCGGCCGAGAAGTCGGTGCGCCTGTAGCCCTCGCGCTTGAACGCGAGCACCGCGTTGGGGCCGATGTCAACGCCGCCGTCGACGCGGCGGCTGAAGTGCACACCGAGGAACGGGTAGGCCGGATCCGGGACGGGATAGATCAGGCCCCGGACCAGCTCGGTGCGCGCCGGCACGAGCTTGTAGTACTCGCCGCGGAAGGGCACGATCCAGGGCTCACGACCCTCGCCCGCCATCTGCGCGAGGCGATCGGAGTAGAGCCCGCCACAGACCACCAGGCGGTCGCAGGCGAGCTCCTCGCCGGCCCTGCTGCGCACGCGGAGCTCGCCGCGGGAGCGGTCGATGGCGGCGACCTCGAAGCCGAGCCTGACCGTGCCACCGCTCGCGCGCACGTCGTCGGCGTAGGCGCGTGTCACCGCCTTGAAGTCGACGATCGCGGTTTGCGGCGAGTGCAACGCCGCCACCCCGCGCACATACGGCTCGATCTCGACCATCTGCGCGGGCGCGAGTCGCTTCAGACCAGGCACGCCGTTGGCGGTCGCGCGGCGCTCGATCTCATCGAGACGGGCAAGCTCGGCGGGGTCGTGCGCGACGATCAGCTTGCCGCATTCGTCGTAGGCGATCCCTCGCTCGTCGCAATAGGGCTTGAGCAGCTCGATGCCGCGCCGGCAGAGCCTGGCCTTGATCGAGCCGGGCATGTAATACACGCCGGCGTGCGCGACGCCACTGTTGTGGCCCGTCTGGTGCGCGCCGACGCGGTCCTCCTTGTCGAGCACCGTCAGCGCGCTGCCGGACTCGAGCTCACCGAGGCGGCGCGCGACCGCCAGGCCCACGATTCCCGCGCCGATGACACCGATCCGCTCCGCCATCTAATGGTCTGTCCCGTGAATAGTTGGACGCCGAGAGGTGTCGCTGGTGGATGCGCAGCAAATTCGAACCCACCCGCCCGGCCGTGGCGTGGCAGCGCCCCGCGCGGCGACGAGCACGCCGCCGCGCGCCGCCAGGGGCAGCTCGAATGGCCAGATATTTCGGAGACAGACCATGCTCATTGCGACAAATTGCCGCGGCGTTATGTAACTTCGCTCAAATCCGTGCGATTTTCGTGCGGATCCGAGAGGATCGGCGTGCCAACGCGCTGACTTGTCACTTTAAGCATGCCAGTGGTTCCGCGCGGCGTCGTGGGTGTCCTGAAGTCGCAGGGGCGCGGGACCATCGACCGACGCCGGCTGGGGCACCCTTCTCTGCCCGCGTGAACCGGCGTGCCCCTCTACACTCCGCCGCACGCCCGGAGCGGGCTATCCGGAGAGGTGGCCGAGCGGCTGAAGGCACTCGCCTGCTAAGCGAGTATGGGGTTTATAGCTCCATCAGGGGTTCGAATCCCCTCCTCTCCGTTTTTTCGCGGCACCTCGCACGAAGTCCGCGAGCTCGCCGGTTCGATCGCCGCCGCAACGACGTATCCGCGCCCCCGCTACCCGCGCCGAGGCTCAGCCGCGACCGGGCCCGGCCAGCGCAGCGTCGGCAGTCGATGCTGCTGCAGATAGATCCCGATCTGGATCGCGTCGCCCTCGCGTCCGCGCCGCGGGATCAGCTGGATACCGGTCGGGAGCCCGCTGGACGTCCGCTCGAGCCGCTCGGCGTCAGCTCGGTGTCCCATGGGTTGCCGACCTGATCACACGTTCCGCCACACGTAAACTCATGTGTGTGCAGATGGCCGATCAGGACCATGCCGGCGGCACGCATCCGTGCCCAGGCGGTGCAGTCGACGTCCGGGATGTTGTCCCCGAGCACGCGGCTCGAGGCGGTCAGCGGCAGCCCCGCGGCGGCGTAAAGGTCCTTGAGACCGATGGGCACGCCGCACAGTAATCGCGCGTCCTCGCCCTCGGCAGCCAGCCGCGCCTGTCGGCCGCGAGCGCCTGCTCCTCTGCCAGCTGCAGATAGAGCCTCACCCATGCGTTGATCGTCCCAGCGGAGCCGTATTCGGAAGGAGGCCCGACGTTTAGCGCTCGATCTGGGCGTAGCGCGCCTGCACCAGCTCCACAGAAGAGACCCGACAGGCGCGCAGAAGCTCGGCAGCCTCGAGCACGCCGCGCTCTGCGAGATCTGAGGGCATGTCGCTCAACGTCAAACGCGCTCGGCGTCCTGCACGAGCAGCGCGATCTGCACACGGTTGTCAAGCTGCAGTTTGGCGAGCATCGCCGAGACGTGGCTCTTGATCGTCGCCACGCTCAGGTGCAGCTCGGCGGCGATCGCGGCGTTGGGCTTGCCCTGCGCGATCGCCGCCGCGATCTCGCGGTCGCGTGGCGAGAGCTCGTTCAGCTGCACGGCCGCCTCGTGATGGCGGGCATCGGCGTCCCGGTCGCCCGCAAGGCGATCAATCAGGCGCCTGGTCACGGTCGGCGAGAGCATGCTCTCCCCCGACGCGACGAGTTCGATCGCCCGCACGATCTCGGCAGGGGGTGTGTCCTTGACGAGGAAGCCCGCGGCCCCACGGCGCAGGGCACGGAGCACCTGATCGTCGGTGTCGAAGGTGGTCAGAACCAGCACGGCAGGCGGCCGAGGCTGACGACGAACGAGCTCCATCGCGGCGATCCCATCGACCTTCGGCATGCGCAGATCCATCAGAATGACGTCGGCACGGTGGCGATCGAGCGCGCCGAGCACCTCGCTGCCGTCGGCCGCCTCGCCCACCACCTCGAGCCCGGCGGCGCCGCCGAGCATCATCGTCAGGCCCGCGCGCACCAGCGGGTCGTCATCGACGATCAGCACACCGATCGGCCCGGCGCCCTCCACGGCACGATCCGCGTGACCGCCCGCTGCATCACCACCGCTCAATCGCCCTTCTCCTCATCGCCGTCCGCTTCGCTCCAGGGCAACGTCACACTCAGTCTGAACCCCCCGCCGGCAAGCTGCTCGCTCACCAGCTGACCGCCGACCAGCGTGACGCGCTCGGTCAGGCCGACGAGGCCCGTGCCCGAGCCGATGTGCTCTGCCTCGTCGCGCTCACCCGCCGGGGGCGCACCGACGGCGGCCTGTCCGACCCACGGGCGGTTCACGACCTCGACCCGCACGCCGGCGGCGCGATCACCATCGAGCGTGATGGTGACGACCTGATCCGGAGCGTGCTTGCGCGCGTTCGTGAGCCCCTCCTGCACGACCCGGTACACCGTCCGCCCGAGGATCGGGGAGAGCGAGCGAGCGAGCAGCTCATCCTTGAACGAGACGTCCATGCCGGCCGCGCGCGACTCCTCCACGAGCGTGGCCAGATCGACGATCGTCGGCTGCGGGGGCTGCACGTCCTCGAGCTCGGAGCCCGCGCGCAACACGCCGATGACCTCCCGGAGTTCCTCCTGCGCCGCGCGGGCGCTGACGCGGATCACACCGGCGGCCCGCGCGATCTCCTCGGGCGAGGCCTCGGGGTTGAACTCGAGCGCTCCGGCGTGGACGCTTAGCAGCGAGATCCGGTGAGCGAGCACATCGTGCATCTCGCGCGCTATCCGGGCACGCTCGGCGAGCTGTGCCTCACGCACGCGCAGATGCTGCTCGTCCTCGGCGCGGCGGGCCCGCTCCTGCAGCGACAGCAGCAGCTCACGGCGGGCGCGCACAAACGATCCGAACCCCACCACCGCCACCGTCACGACCAGCCAGAACGCGAGCGTGCCGTAGTCGAAACCGCTGTGCGTGTAGATCGCAGCGCAGGTCACCCCGGTAAACGCGGACAGCAGCGCGACCTGGAAGGTACGGCGCGGCTGGCAGTGGACCGCGACCGTGAACAGGCCGATGACCGCAGCACCACCCGCGGCCTCGCTCATGGCCGATAGCCCGACCGCCAAGAACCCGACGGCCAGCGGATGGCGGCGTCGCACCCAAATGAGCAGGCAGGACGGCACGCCGAGCACAGAATCGATCACGAACGTGGTCGTGCCCACCTCGCGATGGTTGGTCCAGAGCTCGCCGAAGCAGACCAGCAGCGCGAAGCCGAAGAAGATCAGGTCGACCACCCAATCCCGCAGCGAGCGCGGGAGATTCGTGCGGCCCTGGGCATCGCGTTGCGCGCCCTCGGTGCCGACCACCGCCGGCAGCAGCAGGCGCTGCCAGCGTGGCAGCGCGCCCCCGGCCGGATCCTCTGCTGCGACTGCGTTCACAGACTGAAGGTAGGCGCAAGCGTCCACAAACGCCACCAACTTAAGTCGATCACCGCTGGCCGAAAGGCGGTGCAACGCACCACAGTTAGTCGCTCGAACACTCGCCAAACGGCCGTAGCGGCAACACGCCACAGCGGCGATGCTGCCGAGCATGATCGAAGCCAACTCACTCACCAAGCGCTATGGCGGGCGCACCGCCGCCCGGGATGTCTCGTTCCGCTGCGAGCCCGGAACCGTCACCGGCTTTCTCGGGCCGAACGGAGCAGGAAAGTCAACAACCCTCAAGATGCTGTGCGGGCTCGCCCAGCCGAGCAGCGGAGGGTCGCAGGTGCTGGGCATGCCGTTCGCACGGCTCCCCAACCCGGGCAGGCGCGTGGGCGTGCTGATCGACGCCTCTGCTCAGCACAACGGCCGCCGCGGCGCCGAGGCGCTCACGACCTCAGCTCAGCTGATGGGCGTCGAGAGCCGCCGCGTCAAGGAGATGCTCGACCTCGTCGGGCTCGACGCCGGCGCGGCCCGCAAACGCGTCGGCAAGTATTCGCTCGGTATGCGCCAGCGGCTGGGCATCGCCCACGCGCTGCTCGGCGATCCTGAGGTGCTGATCCTCGACGAGCCCGCAAACGGCCTCGACCCTGAGGGCATGCGTTGGATGCGTGCGCTGCTGCGCGACTTCGCCGACCGCGGGGGCACGGTGCTGCTCTCCTCGCATCTGCTCGGCGAGGTACAGGCGATCGCCGACCGGCTGATCGTGATCGCGCGTGGCGAGATCGTCGCTCACGGCACTCCGAACGAGCTCACCGGCGGCGTGCCGCGGACAGTGGTCCGCACGGCCGACGGTGTACTCGCCGATCGCGCACTGCGGCGCGCGCTCGCGGAGGATGAGGTCCTCGTGCGCGAGGGGCCAGACGGCGGCCTGCTGACCGATGCCGATCCCGAGGCTGTCGGCCGCGCCGCGCTGCGCGGCGGCGTTGCCCTGGCCGAGCTGCGGTCGGCCACTGACGGCGCGAGCCTCGAGCAGCTGTTCTTCGAGCTCACCAGCGACGCAGAGCCTGACAACGATTCAGAGTCAAACAGCGAGCTCCTGGAGGCCGCCCGATGAGTACCACAACGTCCCTCAGCTTCACCGGCGGCAGGGCTTCCCGAAGCGCCGCCGCCGATCGCCGCCCCGGACTTGGTCGGCTGATCGCCGTCGAGCTGCGGAAGATGGTCAACACCCGGTCGGGCTTCTGGGTACCGATCGGCGTGACCCTGGTCACGCTGCTGGTGGCGATCATCGGCTCGACCAACCACGGCGGCACCAGCGCCACCTTCGTCCATATCTTCAACATCTCATCGCGGCCGGGAGCGTTCCTGCTGCCGGTGATGGGCATCCTGCTGATCTGCGGCGAGTGGTCACAGCGCACAACGCTGACGACCTTCACGCTGGTCCCCAGTAGAAGGCGAGTGATCGCTGCCAAATTCGGTGCGAGCGCGATCGTCTCCACGCTGGCGCTCGCTGTCTGCCTGGTCTTCACGCTCGTGTGCGCGTCGACCCTCGGCCACGCGCCGGGCGGCGCCGGCAGCCTGCCGTGGCAGGTGATCCTGCAGGGGTGGCTGGAGCTGACCGCCGGCATGGCCATGGGCCTCGCGTTCGGCGCCGCGTTCCTGATGAGCGCTCCGGCGATCGTCGCCTACCTGCTGCTGCCCGTTGTCTGGAACGGGATCATCGGCGGGATCAGCGCGCTCGACGGAGTCGCACGCTGGCTCGACAGCGGCGACACGCTCAACCCGCTGACACTGCACGCGCTGAGCGGCACGGAGTGGGCGCACGTTGCCGCCACGCTCGCCTTCTGGATCGGCATCCCGATGCTGATCGGGTGGGCGCGGATCGGCCGCGGCGACATCGACTAGGACCGCACAGCGCGCCCCGATCTTTCCTCGGGCGTGACAGCATCGGGTGGCGGCGGCGCTCTGCCGCCACCCGATGAGCGGCCGCTGCCGCAGGACGTGAGCAACGTCACCGACTGGGGCCGATATCGGCGATGCCAAGGCGCGGGGCATATAGTCGCCGGGCCATGCAGTTCGGCATCTTCGACCACATCGACGACTCCGGCATCGGCCGTGGCGAGCAGCTCGAGCAGCGCCTGAAGCTGGTCGAGCAGTACGACCGCGACGGCTTCTACGCCTATCACGTGGCCGAGCACCATGGCACCCCGCTGGGGATCGTCGGCTCGCCCAATCTGTTTCTGGCAGCCGTCGCGCAGCGCACCCAGGCGCTCCGCTTCGGCGCGCTGGTCAACGTACTGCCGCTGTATCACCCGCTGCGCCTGATCGAGGAGTGGTGCCTGCTCGATCACCTCAGTGGCGGCCGGCTCGAGCCCGGCATCGGCCGCGGCGCCTCGCCGATCGAGGCCTCCTTCTTCGGCGTCGACGGCGAGAGCACTCCGGAGCGCTTCACCGAGGCCTTCGACCTGATCACCAGGGCCTTCGCCGCCGGCGACACGTTCAGCTACGAGGGCACCCACTTTCAGGTCGGCGAGCTACCGATCACGGCCAGGCCGCTGCAGCGCCCGCATCCTCCGTTCTGGTTCGGCGCCTCACGCCCCGACCGCGCCGGCTGGTGCGCCGAGCGCGCGATCAATGTCATGTCGCTGGTCAGCGCCGAGCGCACGCGCGAGACCACCGACGGCTTCCGTAAACGCTGGCGCGAACTGGGCCGCGACGGGTCCGAGCTCCCGCACCTGGGCGTCAACCGCCACATCGTGCTGGCCGACACCGAGCGCGAGGCGATGCGGGTCGCCGAGCGCGTCTACTCGCGGTTCAAGGCGTCGATCGACCACCTCTGGGTGAGGCGCGGGATGCCGCGGCCGCCGATCTACCCGCGGACGGTCGGCGAGCTGATCGGCGCAGGCGGCGCCTACGTCGGAACCGCCGAGGGCGCCCGCCAGTACATCTCCGAGCAGATCGAGCTTGCCGGCATCAACTACATGACGATGGACGTCGCCTTCGGCGGCATCAGCTACGAGGAGGCGTCGCGCACCACCGCGCTGTTCGCGCGTGACGTGATGCCCGCGTTCGCCGGCGCCGGCAGCGAGGTCGCAAATTGAGCCTGCCCCTCCGCACGATCAACGACGTCGAGTACGTGGCCGTCGAGGACGCCAACCTGTTCCTCGATATCCACCGCCCCGCGGGCGACGCGGTCGTGCCCTGCGTCGCCTACTTCCACGGCGGCGGCTGGGCCCGCGGGTCGCGCCGGGACAGCGTCGATGCGCGGCTCGCGCCGGTCGCCGCACAGGGGCTCGCGGTCTGCAGCGTCAGCTACCGCTTCACCGATGTCGCCACCTACCCGGCGCAGCTCGAGGATGGGCGCGCCGCGGTCGCCTGGCTGCGTGCCAACGGCGCCGAGTATGGGCTGGCCACCGAGCACGTCGGCGCCTGGGGCGCCTCGGCCGGCGGCTGGCTGGCGCTGATGCTGGCGCTGACCGGCGATCAGGCAGCGGAGCGGGCCGACGCCGCATGCGCATGGTTCGCGCCGACCGAGCTCGCGACCGTCGCACTCGAGCGCGAGGCCGCCGGTCTGCCGCTGCCGCTGTTCATGCAGGGCCGCCGGCTCCCTGACGCGGAGGCCGCGCTGCTCGGGCTCGGGTCAGTCGACGACGACCTCGCGCTGGCGCGGCAGGCGAGCCCGCTCACCCACGCCGCCGACGCGCGCGGGCCGATCCTGCTGATCCACGGCAGCGGCGACGGCATGATCAATGTCGCCCAGAGCATCGCGCTGCACGAGGCGCTGCTCGAGGCCGGCGGCGACTCACAGCTGCTCGTGCTCCCCGGCGCAAACCACGAGGACGCGGGCTTCCACAAGCCCGCCGTGCTTGCTGCCACGGCGGGCTTTCTGCGCGCTTTGCTCTAGACGACCCGCTAGCGCTCGATCGCCAGGCGGATCCCGACTCCCACCAGCGCAAGCCCGGAGACGCGGTCGATCGCGGCCTTCACCCGCGCGCGGCTGAGCACGTGCGAGAGCCGCACCGCCGCCACGGCGTAGCTGCACATCCAGAACACGTTGAAGGCGATGAAGATGCCGCCGAGCATCAGCATCTGCAGTAGTGCCGAGCCGTGCGGGGAGACGAATTGCGGCAGCAGGCTGGTGAAGAAGATCCCGACCTTGGGGTTGGCGAGGTTACTGATCACGCCCTGCAGGAAACCGCCGCGGCCGTCGATCGTGCGGCCGCCGGCGGCGCCGGTGGTGGCACCACGGCGCGACCTGCGCGAGTCCCACAGAGTGCGGGCGCCGATCCAGATCAGGTAGAGCGCGCCGATCAGCTTGAGCGCGTCGTAGACCGTGGCGGAGCCGCGCAGGATCGCCGCCACCCCGAGTGCGGTCGCGACCGTCCACACCGCGAGTCCGACGTTGACCCCGATGGCGCTGCCGAGCGCGGCGTCGCGGCCGTGGATCAGCGCGTTCTTGGTGACGACTGCGGTGTCGGGTCCGGGGAGCAGCGCGATCGCGACGACGACGCCGATGTAGACGATCAGATGCACAGGCATGCTGGCAGTATCTCACCCGTCATCGGCGATCGCTGCGGGGCCTAGGCGGCGCGGTCAGGCTCGCCGGAACTCGTGAGCGCCTGCTCGATCGCGGCGATGATCTTCTCGCCGTCAGGCCTGACCGTCGGGCCCCAGTGATCGATCAGGCGACCGTCGGCGCCGACCAGATATTTGGTGAAGTTCCACGTCGGCGCGGCCGAGTTCGGCTGGCTGGTGAGGTCCTGCCAGAACTCGTTGGGATGCTCGCGCACCGACGTGCGCTGCGTCAACGGGAAGGCCACGCCGTAGTTCTGCTTGCAGAAGTTGGCGATCTCATCCGCCCCCTCGAACTCCTGGTCGGCGAAGTCCCCCGAGGGCGAGCCGAGGATGTTGAGCCCACGGTCGTGGTAGCGCTCGTAAGTCGACTGAAGCGCGTCGTACTGCGGAGTGAACCCGCACTTGCTGGCGGTGTTCACGAACAGCGTCGGCTTCCCGCGCCAGTCCGCCAGATCAAGCTCGCCGCCGTCGAGCAGTGTCACGCGGTGGGCGTAGAGATCGGTCGGCTCGTCCAGCTGAGTCGGCCTATGGAGGTACATCTTCAGCGTCGAGAGCTTGCTCATCTGACCACTGTCCTTTCGCTCGCGTTGCTCCGCTCACAAGGGTGGCAGGTCTCTCGCGGCTGCAGGAGCCGGCGCCCGGGCGACGGGCCACCGGGCGCTGGACCGGGCTACCGGCCGGGCGCTGGACCGGGCTACCGGCCGAGCGCGGCCGGTAGCCGCGGGCCGCGGCTATGCGCCGTCGGTCGAATCGATCCGTTCGGCCTCACTGTCCCTGAGCTCCGCGCGGAGGCGCCGTCGAAGCGCCCGGTCGGGCCGGCCGACGATGTAATAGACCCCGCCCACCAGCGCGATCACGACCATCACCATCAACGTGATCCAGTCGTAGTTGAAGAACTCGCGCGGGCTGGTGATGCCGCTCGGAAGCACGACGTTGATGAACATGAGGCCGAGGTAGGCGGCGGCGATGATCGACACCGTCCAGCCCCAGCGCCCGAGCCGGAAGGCGCCCCCGGGAATCCAACCGCGCGAGCGCGCGATGATCGAACCGATCACCGTAAGGAAGAACGACAGATAGATGCCGCTGACTCCGAACGAGACGAGCGCGAGCAGCGCGTTGACGTTGGCCGGATAGGTGAACCACAGGATGCTGGTGTTGTGCTTGGGCGAGACGAACACCAGCAGCATGAACAGCACAGTCACGCCGGCGCCGCCGAGCAGCGCGTTGACCGGGACCTTGTGGCGACTGCTGACCCGCGAGATCCAGCGCGAGCCGGGCAGCGCGCCGTCACGCGCATATGAAAACGCAAGTCGCGACCCGGCGCCCTGGATCGAGGTCCCGCACGAGAAGAAGGCGTAGATGATGAGCAGCAGCGCGACGTCCTGCAGCCAGGTCGGCAGCTGCGCGAGGATCGACGGGACGCCACCGGCGACGGTCGCCGCGATGCCCGTGTGTCCGGCGGGGATCGCCAGCAGCAGGCCACCGGTGAGCACCAGCGAGGCGATGCCACCCCAGATCAGGGCCAGGCGCATCGCCCGCGGGATCTGGCGACTGGCGTCCTTGGTCTCCTCGGCGATATCACCTGCCGATTCGAACCCGTAGAAGATGTAGACCGGGGCCAGCACGGCGATCAGGGCCGCACCGGTCCACCAGTTGCCGTGAAAATTGAATCCAAGGCCGTTGGAATGAACGTTCGCAGCGCCCCGGCTGGAGAACAGGTAGCCGAAGCCGTGGTGGAAGCCGTGGATACCGAGCACGATCGCGATTCCGAACGTGCCGACGAGCTCCACGTAGACGCCGAAACGCGCCACCGCTGCCATCACCGAGGTACCGGTGATGTTGAGGAACGTCTGGATCGCCAGCAGCAGGAGCGTGACCCAGAGGATCGTCCCATGCGAGGCGGGATTGAGGTTCCAGCCGAGCCAGTTGTGGGTGAGCGACGTGAAGTAGCCGACCACGCCGGTGTCCACCGAGGCGACCGTGACGAGCAACGCGATCCCGTAGAACCAGCCAACGAACCAGCCGTAGCCGGCGCCAACCGAGAACTTGCCGTAGTTGTAGAGCGCACCGGCCACCGGGTAATGGCTGGCAAGCTCGCCGAAGACGAGCGCGACAAACAGCATGCCGATCAGCGGCACCAGCGTCAGCCAGATGTATGACGGGCCCGCCATCCCGAGGCCGAGTGCGAACAGCGAGTAGATGCCGACCATCGGCGAGAGGTACGTGAACGCCACCGAGAAGTTCGAGAACAACCCCAGTACGCGTGTGAGCTGCGGCGTGTAGCCGAGCTGAGCCAGGCGCTCGTCATCGGTCATCGTCGCCCGGACGGCGGCTGCGCCTGCTGGTGAGTCGGCCCCTGTGGACACCTGGTCTCCCCTCCGCTGCTGGTACGGGATCGGGACGGCCGCACGCTCTGCGCGTGACGCACCCGCCTCCCACGGTCGTGCTCCTCTGACCGGGAAAGTATCTAGCGCCCGATGCGCCAAATGGCAGATTCAGTTATGGCTGCTGCGCCATGTTGGCGCAGCCACCGCTGACGGGCGAGTCCGCAGGCGAGCCCGGCGTCACGGGCGGAAGATCTGGAGGCACGCTTCGATAGGTGGGCGGCGTTGCCGAGAGCCCGATCGGGTTCTTGGGCAGACGCACGCTCGATCCTGTTTGATCGGGCAAATCGACCAGTGGATCGAGGCCGAGCGCCCGGGCCAGTTCGAACGCGGCACCAATGTCGTTGACCACGCCGGCCGGCACGCGCGCGTCGATCAATGCAGACGCCCACTCGGTCGCCGGCAGCACGGCCAGCAACGCCTCGAGGTCATTGCGCAGGGCATCGCGGTTGGCGACGCGCTCGGGGTTGGAGAGGTAGCGCGGGTCACCGGCCAGACCGGAGCCACCCAGCACCTCGCAGAGTGCCTGGAACTGGCGGTCGTTGCCGACGGCGAGCACGAGCTCGCCCCGCGCCGTGGGGTAGACCGCGTAGGGCGCGATGCTCGGATGCTCGTTGCCCATGCGCCCCGGCACGACACCGCCGACCGTGTAGCTGGAGGCCTGGTTCACGAGCGCCGCCAGCAGCGAGGAGAGCAGGTCGACCTCGACCAGCTGACCCTCGCCGCAGTCCCGGCGGTAGTTGACTGCCGCGAGGATGCCGACGGTCGCGAACAGGCCGGCGAGCACATCCACCAGCGCGACGCCGACCTTCTGCGGCTCGCCGCCGGGTTCGCCGGTGACGCTCATCAGCCCGCCGAGCGCCTGCACCAGCAGGTCGTAGCCGGGAACGGCGGCGGCCTGCTCGGTTCTACCGAAGCCGGTGATCGAGCAGTAGATCAAGCGCTCGTTGGTCGCCCGCAGGTCGCCGTAGCCCAGCCCGATGCCGTCCAGTAGCCCCGGGCGGAAGTTCTCCACCAGCACATCGGCCTCCCGGGCCAGCGCCTTGGCATGCGCGAGCCCAGCGGGGCTCGCAAAATCCAGAGCCAGCGAGCGCTTGTTGCGGTTGACAGCGTCGAAGTAGGTCGAACGGCCGCTCGCGTCAAAGGGCGGACCCCACGCGCGCGTGTCGTCGCCGCTTCCGGGGCGCTCGATCTTGATCACCTCGGCGCCGAGGTCGGCGAGCATCATGGTCGCGAACGGCCCCGCGAGCACGCGCGAGAAATCGAGGATCCGCAGGCCGGGCAGGGCACTCGGAGCGCTCTCGCCGCCGCCCGCAGCGAAGCTTGGGGAGTTTTCCGCCAGATCTGGCGGAAAACGTCCCGAATTGTCGTTCCAGCCAATCATGTGGCACTATCCTAGATATTCGAAGATCTAGGATCAAGGAGTGCCGTGCTGATGCCCGCAGCTGATGTCGAGGTCCGCCCCACCGACTTCTTCGCGATCGACTCGCTGCTCTCCGACGAGGAGCGCGCGATCCGCGACGTGGTCCGGGCGTTCGTGAACGACCGCGTCGTCCCGGCGGTAGGCGACTGGTTCGAGCAGGGCACGATCCCGCCGGAGCTGGCCAGGGAGCTCGGAGCGCTGGGTGTGCTGGGTATGCATCTCGACGGTTATGGCTGCGCGGGCGCGAGTGCGACCGCCTACGGACTCACGTGCCTCGAGCTCGAGGCCGGTGACAGCGGCGTGCGCAGCCTGGTCTCGGTGCAGGGGTCGCTGGCGATGTACGCGATCCACCGCTGGGGCTCGGAGGAGCAGAAGCAGCAGTGGCTGCCGCGGATGGCGACCGGCGAAGCGATCGGCTGCTTCGGCCTGACCGAACCGGATGCGGGATCGGACCCCGGCTCGATGCGGACCCGTGCCCGGCGTGACGGCGAGGACTGGATCCTGCACGGGCAGAAGATGTGGATCACCAACGGCGGGGTCGCCGATGTGGCGGTAGTCTGGGCACGGACCGATGAGGGCATCCGCGGTTTCCTCGTGCCCAGGGACGCCAAGGGCTTCAGCACCCAGGACATCCACAAGAAGCTTTCGTTGCGTGCCTCGGTGACCTCCGAGCTGCTGCTCGATGACGTGCGCCTGCCACCCGATGCGCTGCTGCCGGAGGCCACCTCGCTGCGCGGTCCGCTCGCGTGTCTGAACGAGGCGCGCTACGGGATCGTGTGGGGCGCGATCGGTGCCGCCCGCGCCTGCTTCGAGTCGGCACTCGCCTACAGCAAGGAACGGATCGTCTTCGGCAAGCCGATCGCCGCCACCCAGCTGCAGCAGGCCAAGCTCGCCGACATGGCGACCGAGGTCAACCGCGGCCTGCTGCTGGCGCTGCACCTCGGCCGGCTGAAGGACGCTGGGCGGCTCGCTCCCGAGCAGGTCAGCATGGGGAAGTTCGCCAATGTCAACGCCGCCCTGCACGTCGCGCGTACCGCGCGGCAGGTGCTCGGCGCCAACGGGATCACGCTCGAGTACCCGGTGATCCGCCACATGAACAACCTCGAGTCGGTCGTCACCTACGAGGGCACCGCCGACGTGCACGCACTTGTGATCGGCGCCGCACTCACCGGCGAGCAGGCATTCCGCTGAGGCGCCGAGCATGGCCGTGACCACCACCAGCGGCCCGAACACCACCGCACAACATGCACTCAACGCTCTGCGCCGGGCGATCGTCGCGGGGGAGCTGCGCCCGGGCGCGCGGATCGGCCAGGACGAGTTCGCCCAGCAGCTCGGCGTGAGCATCGCCCCGGTGCGCGAGGCGCTGCGGATCCTCGAGCAGGAGGGACAGGTCACCTACCTCCCCCGCCGCGGCTATTTCGTGACCGCACTCGAGATAGCCGACCTCGAGGAGATCTACGCCCTACGCGCCGTGCTCGAGGACCGCGCCGCCCGTCACGCGCTCGTGAGCCTCGACGATGCGGAACTCGAGCGGATCGCGCTGGCGGCGCGGGATTTCGTGAACGCCGTCGATGCCGGCGACGTGGCGGCCGAGCTCGAGGCCAATCGGCGCTTTCACCTCACGATCCTCGACGCCCCCGATCAGCCACACACGATGCGGGTGATCCGCCAGCTGTGGGACTCGACCGAGGCCTACCGCGCGCTCTACTACAACCTCGAGGACGAACAGCGCAGCGCTGTCGCGGCACACGACCGGATCCTCGAAGCGCTGCGCGCGCGCGACGGCCGGCGGCTGGTGGCAGAGCTCGCCGCCCACCGCGAGCGCGCGTTGACCGTGCTGCGCCGCGTGCTGGCGCCCACGGGGTGAGCTTCGGCGGGCTGAGCTCCGGCGGGGAAGCTCGGGGAGCTCTGGGTCATTTCTGCCCTAAATCGCCCGAGCTTCCCGATTCAGCGGTTGCGCTGGTGGGGCTGGCGATGCAGACGCAGATCGGTGCCGACCAGCAACGCGAGCGCCACCGCCCCGATCGCCACGCCGGCGAGTGGCGTGGCGCGCAACCCCCACTGCTGCAGGGCGAAACCGCCGGCCAGCGGCCCCGTACCGATCCCCACGTTGTAGGCGGTGGAGTACCAGGCGCTGCCGTTGGACGGCTTCAGCTCGATCACCGCCGTCATGCCGGCGACCGTGAAGATGCTCATGCCGAGCCCGGACAACGCGATGAACAGCGCCGCCAGCAGCGTCAGCTTGGCGAAGGCGAACATGGCCAGCAGCGACAGCAGCATGAATGAGAACCCTGCCGGGATCGTGCCTCGGCGGTGATGCAGGTAGAGCGAGCTGCCGTTGAAGAGCCCGACCGTGGAGACCATACCGGCCGCAAACAGCACCAATGCAACGGAGCTCTTCGGCAGGCCGCTGACCTTCACCAGGAAGGCGGTGGCGTAGGTGAACATCGCGAAGTTGGCGGTGACGGCCAGCGCGGTGAAGGCGATCAGGGCGCGGTAGCGGGTGCGGTCGGACGTACCTTCGGCATCGGCGTGCGGAGGCCGCGGCTCCCGCGTCGGGAGCGCGAGCAGAATCGTCACGAGCAGCACCAGCGCAGCCGCGGCCAGCGCGACGAACGCCACCCGCCAGCCGCCCGCGTGACCGATCGCCGTTCCCGCAGGGAGACCCAGTACCTGCCCGAGGGCGCTGCCGCCGAACACCGAGGTGAGCGCCCGGCTGCGCCGCTCCGGCCTGACCAGGCTCGCCGCCTCGAGCGGGCCAGTCGCCCAGAAGATCGCCTGCGCGGTGGCCGTGAAGATGCGCGAGGCGATCAGCGTCCCGAAGCTCGGTGCGGCCGCCGAGCCCAGCGAGCCGATGGCAAGCCCGGCGGCGACCGCGGCCAGCAGGTAGCGACGTGGAATGCGCCGCGTCAAGCGAGCGAGCGGGATCGTCGCGGTCACGACCAGCAGGGCATAGATCGTGACCAGCAGACCTGTCGTCGACAGCGACGTGTGCATCTGCGCCGAGATCTGCGGCAGCAGGCCGATCGGGAGGTTCTCAGCGGTCAGAAAGCACGAGGCCGACGCCGCGAGCGCGACCAGCGCGACGGCGGCGCGACGGCCGGAGAGGTAGAGCTGGGCGGCGTCGCCGGACGCGTTGGCAGCGGCGCCGGAGGTCTCGGCGGCGTTGGCGGCGGCGTTGGCGGCGGTGCCGGAGGCGTCGGCGGCGGTGCCGGAGGCGTCGGCGGTGCTGACGGCGGATTCCGTGTGGCTGAGGGCGGATTCGGCAGATTCGTCGTGCAACCGGTTGCAAACTAGCACGCTCCGCGTTAGCATGCAACCGGTTCCAATGACCACCGAACGCGTCAAGACCATCGCCGACGTCGCCCGGATCGCCGGCGTCTCCAAGGCCACGGTCTCGCGCGCGCTCAACGACAGCACGCTGGTCAGCGCGGAAACACGGGAGCGGGTGCGGGCGATCGCGCAGCAGCATGGCTTCGAAATGAATGCGACCGCGCGCAGCCTGAGCCGGCGCGAGACCAACGTGATCGCGCTGGCGACCTATCCGTACGAGCCCTTCGGCCCGACCGAGGCCGCGCCGGGGTTCGTTCCCACCGACAAGCTCCCTGACACCTTCGTGCTCGAGGTGATGAGCGGGCTCGCCGCCGGCCTGCACGCCCGCGGCTACGACCTGCTCGTGATCCAGATCGATTCCAAGGAGACGGGGTGGATCTCCCGCTATCTCGACTCGGGGCGCGTCGACGGCTTCGTACTGATGGCGGCCAGCTGCACGATCAAGCACCTCGAGGCGCTCGAGACACGCGGTGCTCCGTTCGTGGTCTGGGGACTCGACTCGACCTCGCACGCCTACAGCACCGTCAGCGGCGACAGTTACGCGGGCGGACGCATCGCCACCCAGCACCTGCTCGACACCGGGCGGCGTCGGATCACCTTCATCGGCGGCCCCGAGACCGAGCAGGAGGCGCAGGACCGCTACCGCGGCTATGCCAGCGCGCTGCGCGGCGCGCACGTCGGGGTCGACGCGTCGCTGGTCACCTACGGCTGGTACAGCTCCGAGTCGGCCACGCTGCGCATGCGCGAGCTGCTCGCGGCCCACGGCGATATCGACGCGGTGTTCGCCTGCAGCGATGTCATGGCGATCGCCGCGATCGAGGAGCTGCGCGCCGCGGGTCGCAGGGTCCCCGACGATGTCGCCGTCGTCGGCTACGACGACGTCGCCCTGGCAGCCCACGCGAACCCACCGCTGACCACGGTGCGCCAGCCCGGTCCGCTCGCCGGCAGGCTGCTCGCAGACAGCTTGATCCAGCAACTACGGACCGGGGCCGTCGGACACGTCTCGATCCCCGCCGAGCTCGTCGTTCGCGAGTCCGCATGACCCTTTTTTTGACGTGCTTTGCAACCGGTTACAAAAAATTCACGCGTCGAATGTCCGTATGCCGGGCGGGCATTCGTCGTCCTCATGCCAAGGCCATAAGGAGGCGTCCGATGATCCACCCTCAACCCACAACAGCCCTACTGGTTCTTCACAGCCACGAGCAGAGCCCGCCGCGGAACGCGACGCATGGCCTTCCGCCGAATGCAAGTCCGGGCCCGCCGCCGAACGCGAGGCGGGGCCTGCTGCGAGCCCTGCTCCGCGGCGCGCGAGCGCGGCGCGCGAAGCAGGCGCGGCGAGCCATCCAGACCCGCGCCGAGAGCGGAGCCGCCGAGGTCCCGACCGCCAGGGCCCTCACCGCCGAGGTCCCCACCGCCAGGGTCCTGACCGCCGGGGTCCTCACCGCCGAGGTCCCCACCGCGGAGTCCGTTAGCCTCCCGGCGCATGGAGGAGGCCAGAGCTCACGCGTTCGTTCGGGACTGGGTGGACTCGTGGAACAGGCATGACGTCGACGAGGTGCTCGCGCACTCCGCAGACGAGGTGACTTTCACATCCCCGGTGGCCGCGCGGATCGTAGAGGACTCTGAGGGTGTCATCCGCGGCAAGCAGGCGCTGCGGGCCCACTGGACCGCGGGCATCCGCCTCATTTCCAACGTTCACTTCGACCTGATCGACGTATACGTGGGCGTCGACACGCTCACGATCAAATAACGCAACCAGAACGGCGGCCTCGTCAACGAGGTGCTGCGCTTCGCCGGACCGCTCGTCGTCGAGGGCCACGGCACCTACCTCGGCGAGGCCTGAGTGACGGCGACCGCCACGGCCGACGGCGCCCGCCACGGCTGACGGCGACCGCGTTCAGGGCCTGGCGAAGCACTGGCAGGGCCCAGCGGGCCCAGCGGGCCGCGCGCTCGGCGGCATTAGATATGGCGATCCCGCACGCGCACGCGAGGTCTCGCCCGCTGAGTTCGCGTCTCGATTCGGAAATGCGCCCCAGGCTGCAGGGCTGAGGGCGCGCCGAGCCGCCATGGGGTCGGCGAGGTTTGATGTAGGTTCTGCCCGTGCAGCGTGACCCGATCGTGGACCTCGTGCGGCGGAGGACCTGGGCAGGGTGGGTCGATGTGCTCGTGCTGGCCGTTGTGGGGATCGTGATCTCGGCGGCGACAGGCAACGCACACATCGGCAGCTGGACGAGCTACGTCGGCGGCGTGCAGGTGGCGCACCACGGAGTACAAATCAACCTGCCGGGAGCGACCTTCCTGCTCTGGGTCGCACTGAGCCTGCTCTACTACTGCCTCGACGAGGCAGTAACCGGGCAGACGATCGGCAAGCGACTCTTCGGCTTGAAGGTGGTCAGGGTCAACGGCCGCTCGCTCGACGGGATATCGGTGCTTATCCGCACGATCGGCCGGATCGTCGATGTGCTGCCGGCGTTCTATCTCATCGGCTGGATCGCGATGCGTGGGCCGCGCCGGCCACCGCAGCGCATCGGCGACCGCATGGCTGGTACCACCGTCGTTCCCGTCTCGCACCGATGAGCGCCGACGCAGCGGTGCGTTACGCCGTGCTGGCCGACGCCCGCGAACTGGCAGAGCCGCTCGACCGCTTCAACCGCGAGTTCGACTCACCGACACCGGGGCCGGAGGTGCTGGCGGCGCGGCTCGAGCAACTGCTCACCGGTGAGCTCGTGTTCGCGTTGCTCGCCGGTGAACCGGCGGTTGGAGTCGCACTTCTGACGCTGCGGCCGAACGTCTGGTACGACCAGCCGGTGGCGCTGCTTGACGAGCTCTACGTCATCCCCGATCGGCGCGGGCAGGGCATCGGCACACAGCTGCTGAGGGCCGCCGAGCGCGAGTGCCTCAGGCGCGGCAGCAGGCTGCTCGAGATCAACGTCGACGGCGAGGACACCGGCGCGCGCCGCTTCTACGAGCGCCACGGCTACACCAATCGCGAACCCGGCCAAACCGAACCGGAGCTCTTCTACAGCCGCGAGCTGTGAGCGAGGCGCTGCTGGCGCTCGTTGTCGCACTCGCCGCCTGCGTGCAGGCCACGGCGGGCATGGGCTTCGCGCTGATCCTCTCCCCCGTGGTGCTGGTCGTGCTCGCCCCGACCACCGCCATGGCGCTGATCACAGGCGGTGGGCGTGGTCTCCGGCGCTCTGTCCACCGCGATCGGCGTGAACGGCCCGCCGCTTGCGATGTGGCTGGCAAGCCGCCGGCCCCGGCTTCACGTCAATTCGCGGCACTAGTCCGGAGCGCGATCAGCAGATGCTCGACCAGCCGGTCGCGCGCGGGGATGCGCGGGCGCGTGGTCGACAGCAGCGCGATGCGGTAGGACGGCAACGGCTGCGCGAGCTCGACGCTCGTGACCGCCGATCCGTGATCGTCCAGCCACGAACGCGGGACGATGCTGACCCCCAGACCCGCACTCACAAGCTCACCGATCATCTCCGGGTGGTTGGTCTCGAACCGCGGCAGCGGGCTGAAGCCGACCTGCGCGAAGGCGTCGTCCAGCAACGAGCGCAACGCGGTACCGCGACCGGGCATGATCACGGAACGGCCGCGCAGGTCGTCGATGGTGACCCCGCTGGTACCGCTCTCGCCCCTGAGTGACAGCTCGTCGCCGCGTGCGGTGAGCAGGCAGAGCGCCTCCTCCGCGATCGTCTCGCTCGAGATCTGGTCGGACAGCTTGGGCCCGGACGCGTCCACGGCCAGCAGCGCGACATCGGTCACCCCAGTCGCCAGCTGCTCGACGATCTGCGCGGCCGAGGAGTGCTGGAAGGCGAGCTGCACCTGCGGATGGGCGCGGTGGAACGAGGCCAGCGCCTCGGGTAGTTCGCGCGAGTCATAGGAGGTCGCAACGACACGTGCCACACCGCGAATCCCCCCGAGATGCTCATCGACCACAGCCCGCGCCTCGGACACGCGTCCCAGGATCGCCCGGGCGTGGTCGAGGAATTCGAGCCCGGCAGGTGTCGGCTCGACTCCCTTGGGACCTCGGTAGAGCAGTGTCAGCCCGAGCTCGTCCTCGAGTCGCGCGATCTGCTGCGAGAGCGCCGACTGGGTGACATAGATCTCCTGGGCGGCCCGACCGAAGCTGCCGTGACTGACGACCGCGGCCAGGTACTCGAGCTGACGTAGCTCCATCCCTTGGTAACGCTAACCGGCGAGCGCAGGCAGCGCGAGCGCCTGCTCGAGCTCCGCCGCCATACGCCGCTTCGGCCGCGAGCCGACGAGCCGTGCGACCTCGCGCCCGTCCTTGAACACGAGGAACGTGGGCATCGAGAGGACGCCGTGCTCAATCACCGTCCGGCGGTTGGCGTCGGCGTCGATCGTGACGAAGGCGAGCTCCGGGTGCTCGCCGGCGAGCTCGTCGATCACCGGGTTCATCAGCCGGCAGGGCGGGCACCAGGACGCCCAGAAGTCGACGACGACGGGCCGGTCGGACTCCAGCACACGCGCGGCGAAGTCCTCATCGGTTACGGGGCTCAGATGGTCATGCATGACTTTGTCCCTTCTGTTTCGTTGGCAGCTGCGGCCCGCTGGCCGCAGCTCCACTCGAGCGTCACCGCTGGCCGCCTCGGCCTCCATTCCGTTCGCTAATGGCGGCGTTCATGCGCGGCGCGCGAAGAACTGGCCCTCCGCCTCGCCCAACTCGGTGGCGGGCGGCTCCCCGTGGAGGTACTCGGCCGCGATCGCGCCCCAATCGGCGCCGGCGCCGAGGCTCTGCAGGACGATCGCTACGACGCCGTGCATCCGCCGGATCAGCGCCGCCTCGGGCGGCAGCGTGAACTGGTTGACCTGGTTCTTCATCGCCGCGCGCCGCTCGACGTCAGGTCGCTCGCGGTCGGGGCGGTGGCCCTCTCCGGCCTCGGCGAAGCGGCGAAATTTGGGCACGGCATACCAGCTGGTCGCGCGCCGCATCAGCCCCAGAGCGAACTCCTGCTCGACCGCGTCGGCGCGGGCTGCCGGCAGATAGCCACCCGTGATCAGCGCCCGTTTCAGCTCGCCGGCATCCCTGTGGCGAACCGCGAGCGCTACGGCCCGCTCGGCGTCGACACGGGCCTGGTCGATTCCCCGCAGCAGGCCGAAGTCGAGGAAGCAGACCTGACCGCCCGGAACGAGCAGGTAGTTGCCGGGGTGCGGGTCGCCGAGCGCGATGCGGTCGCGGTAGAGGAGCCCGAAGAAGAAGCGGAGGACGACCTCGCCGTAGCGGTCGCGCAGCGGCTCCTCGGCGCGACGCACCGCCTCGAAGCGTTCCCCCTCGACGTACTCGGAGACCAGCGCCCTCCGGGTCGAGAGCTCCGTGTACACGTGCGGGATCTTCATGAACGGGTGCCCGCGCAGCAGGCGCTCGATGCGCCGCTGGTTCTGGGCCTCGAGCTCATAGTCGAGCTCCTCGCCGATCCGCTCGCGCATCTCCACCGCCAGGGCCCGCGCGTCGAGTCCCGGGGCCAGGCGCTTGATCAGCGGCACCAGCAGCATCGCGTTCCGCAGGTCGGTCTCCACGGCCTCGGCGACACCCGGATACTGGACCTTGACGACCACATCGTCGCCGTCGAGCGTCCGCGCACGATGGACCTGGCCGATCGACGCCGCCGCGAACGCGCGCTCGTCAAAGTCCGAGAAGACGCTCGAGAGCGGCCCGCCGAACTCCTTGCGCAGCAGCTTCTCCAGGCGTGAGAACGGCACCGGCGGGATCCCGTCGCGGAGCGTCGCGAGCTTCCGCTGGAGCTCGTCCTGCTGATCCTCCGGGAGCCCGTCGAAGTCGACCATCGAGATGATCTGACCAACCTTCATGGCGGCGCCGCGCATGCGGCTCAGCTGCTCGACGAGCTCCGTGATCAGTGCCGCAGTCCGCTCCAGCTCGGCGGCTGCCGCTCGCTCGGGGCTGCGCACGCGGTTGGCCGCGCGCATGCCTGCCCAGCGCACTCCCTGACCCGCCGCCAGCCCGCCGACACGTGCCGTCCGTGCCACGCGCCCCGTCGGCAGTTTCTTCGCCTCGCGTTCTTGATCCTCAGGCGCCATCGGTCTCGAGCCACTGACGATCGATCGAGATGACCTCGATCTCAGGGTGCGAGCAGACGAAGCGCTCGACCTGGTCGAGCAGCTTCTGCGCGTGCGCCGCCGAGGGCGCGACGACGCTGAAGCCGAGGCCGGCGCGCTGCCAGAGGTCGTGGTGTGCCACCTCCGACGCGGAGACGCCGAAGCGCTGGCGCGATGCCTCGATCAGGTGGCGCACGACCGAGCGCTTGGCCTTCAACGACCTGGTGGCAGGGATGTGAATCTCGACCTCTAAGGCGCCCACGTACACATGACGATTATCGCCGCCGCGCCCGGCGGGCTGGCGCGACCGCCCTCTCGGTCTTACGACTGGGGACGCTCGTGGAGGACCGACTCGACGTTTGTCCCGTCCGGGTCGAGCACGAAGGCGGCGAAGTACCCGGGGTGGTATTGCGGGCGCTCCCCGGGAGCGCCGTGGTCGGTGCCGCCGGCCGCCAGCGCTGCCGCGTGGAAGTCCTCGACGGTGCGGCGGTCCGGTGCTGGAAAGGCCAGATGCAGCCCGCTTGTCGGCGGCCGGCCATCTGCGACCAGCGCGAACGTCGCCCAGGCGCCACGCAGCTGCCGCCCTCCCTCCCACGGCGCGCCCTCCCGCAGGCCGGTGTGACGAGCGATCTGCTTGTAGAAGGCAAATGAGCGCTCGAGCTCACGCACGCCGATCCACAGGTGATCGATGACCCCGCCGCGGCGAACCTGGTCGTGATGGACGGCCTCGACGCTGTTGCCGTCGGGGTCGAGCAGAAAGGCGCCGTAGTAACCCGGGAGGTACTGCGGGCGCTCCCCCGGGTCGCCGTCACTGGTGAAGCCGGCGTCCACGCCGACCTGGTGGAAGCGGTCGACCTGCTCGCGCGACCACGCCACGAAGCCGACGTGCAGGTGTTCGGTCGGGGGATGCTCGGCATCGACGGAGCCGATAAAGAACTCATCCCAGGAGATGTAGTGCTGATCGGTTTCGGGCTCGAGCCCCAGAGCTCCGAGCACCGCCCGGTAGAAGTGCTCCGAGCGCTGCCGATCCGACACTGTGATACCGACGTGATCGAACATCACGCCAGTCTTACATCTCTGCCCCGCCACGGGTGAGGCGCAACAAAGCACCAGTGACGAAGGGTGGTAGCCGGGCGGTCCTACCGCGTGCAGGTAGGACCGCCCAACCCCTTTAGCCAGGTGGTCCTACCGCGTGCTGGCAGGACCACCCGACACCTTTCAGGAGCGGAGCTTCGCGACAGCGGTGATACACCTGCTGTACGCGGTGCCCTTGCCTTGCCCCTTGACGTGCTTCCTGCTCATCGCGGCGCAGGCTGCGCGCGCGGTGGTCTTAGGGTTGTTGTTCGCGTGCGCCAATGCGACGACGCACTGCGAGAACGCGGTCCCCTTCTGGCCGGCGACTTGCGTCTTGCTCTCGTTCTGGCAGTACTTGCCAAAGGCCTTCGTCTGGCTCGACGTCGTCGACGGGGTGTTCGGCGTCGCGTTCGTGGTGGTCTTGTTCTGACCGGGAGCACCAGACTTGCCATGCCCGCCCGCAACCGCGACAGCCGGAACCGCACCCAGTGCGAGCGCGGCCAGTGCCACTGCAAAAGTCCTCGATAGCTTCATCAACTCTTCCTCCTTACACATGCTGCGCGTGACAGGCGCCGTAGTTGGCGCCCTGCGCTGTGCTTGTCACTGCAACAACGGCCAGGGGCCGCTGGAGTCAGGAGCTAGTTCGAACTTTTGCCGGAGGCCGAGCTCGAGGACTGCCCCAGGGCCGTCCCGGCGTTCACGTGGCCGCCCGACGCGCTCGAACCCGAGCTGGTGACGGTCGTGGTCGTGACCGTGAAGGTGGTGGTCGTGACGACCGTTGTGGTCGTGGTCCTGCTCGTCGTCTTGGTCTGACTTGCGGCGGCCGTCTTGGTTCTACCCGCGGCGGTCGTCTTGGTCGGGGTCCTGAGCGTGTGCCGCCGCGGCTTGTGTGCTCTGTGCGTGACCCTGCGGTGAGTGACCTTCGTGCTCACCGGCCGCTTTGTGACGGTCGGATTGCGTCTGGACGGGCCGCCGTGCGGCGTCTGTGACTGACCATGAGTGGAGCTGCTCGTCGACGTGGTCGCTGAGTGACCGTGCTGTCCGGTCTGCCCCGGAGCCGCAGCCAACCCGCCCCCATGGCCGTTCGGTGTCTGCCCGTTGGCGTGTGAGCCCTGGCCGGCGGCGTGCGTGCCGGTGCGGGTGCCGAACTCCTTGCCGGTCACGCCGTGATGGTTCGCGCTGGCCTGGAAAACGGTGAACGGGGTGTGCACCGCGGCCGACCCGTGGCCGGAAGCGCTGTGGGAGACCACGGCTCCGGGCGAGGACGCGAGCGGCCGCTGGGTGGGGCTGTGGTGCAGAACGGCGACGGCACCGACGGTCGCTGTCGCGACGACGGCGGCGCCCGCAGCGGCGGCGGCCTTGATCGAGATCGTCGCGCCCACTCCCTTGGCCGCGGTACCTGCAAGCAGTCCCGCGCCGCCGCCACCATGGCCGGAGCCCGCACCGCCGGTGATCTTGGCGAGCAGCCCGGCCGAGCCGGCGGCGGGCAGCACCGGCCACAGCGCCAGCATCTCGGCGCGCCGGCGCGGGATCGCCGCGGCGAACGCCGAGCACGAGGCGCAGTCACGCATGTGTGCGCGCACGCGACGGCTGCGCAGCGAGCGGCGGTCGTCGTCTGAGACGATCCGCTGGATCTCGTCACACGTCATTGCGCGTCCCTCCACGAACTCCATCAGCGAGCGCCGCGCCTCGAGGATCGACTGCTTGGCAGCGCCGACCGAAACCTGCAGGACCTCGGCGATCTCCTCGTGCGAGAGGCCGCTGAGCTCGCGCATGACAAGCGCACCGCGCTGCTGCTCGGGCAGCTCCCGCAGGTCCACGACCAGCATCGCCATCCGCTCGCGTTCCTCGACGGTGTCGACCACTGCCTGCGCCGCCTCCAGTTCCAGCGGCAGATCGGCGGCGAGCGCCGAGTTGCGGGCGCGGATCAGCGAGATCGACTCGTTGTGTGCGATCCGGTAGAGCCATGGGCGCAGCGGCGCGTTCCGGCGGCCCTCCCGCATGGCGATCAACGCCTTGGTGAAGGTTGTCTGCAGGGCGTCCTGCCCATCCTGATCGCTGCCCGTCAGCCCGCGGCAGTAGCGGTAGAGCTGCTGGTGATAGCGCTGAAACAGCGTCGTGAACGCGCGCTCGCTGCCCGCCCCGGCCTCCCGGGCGAGTCGCTCGTCGCCCAGCAGACGACCGGGCAGCACAGGTTTGGCCTGCTGCAGCGAGTGGCCCGGCTTCGGGATGTCGGCGTCCATTGCACACATCATCAAACACGCGGGCCCGGTTTGAAAGTCATGAACTACTCGTTGGCCCGTAAACGCCGCAATCTCGTACTCCTCCCCGGCGACGCTCGGCATCCTGGGCGCAGCGGTTTAGCCTCAGTCGCCGGGCAGCGCCGCGAAGTCCTTCTTGGCCTTGCGGTACCAACCCATCCCGGCGAGCGGGTTCTTCCAGCGGCCCTTCATGTCCTTCAGAGCCGGTTCGTGCGCGCTGTCGCCGCCGGCGACCATCTCGCGCAGGTGCTTGTCCTGCGCCTTGATCACATCGTTGGCGGTGGCGCCCTGGTGGGCGTGGTCGCAGGGACCGCCGAGCTGACTGCAGGTCATCGTCTTCATGAGCCTTACCCTACGCCCGGCAGGCGTACTCAGTTTCTCGAATCCTGCTCGAGGGCCAGGCTCTACGTGAGATGGAGCCTGAGACTACGCGCGAACAGCCTGTAACTAAGTTGGGGCCGATCGCCGCCGAGAACGAAGCCAGGCTCCTGGACGCGCGCGGCTGGGCCGCCATCACAATCGTTTGCAGGCCCGCGTGCAGGGCGGGCCGCCGTAAAGCAACACTCAATATCTCCGCGGCTCCTGCCGAATAACCCGTTGACCACCGAAATCGGGTGGAAATGTGTCAAGGGAGATATTTCAGATGGCGACAATCGAGCAGGCGCAGGTAAGGCGCGGCGAGGTCAGCCCAGCGGCAAAGGCCGCCTACCTCGTGTTCGGCGCGATGGTGCTGTCATACGTGGGATTGCTGTTCGCGCGCGGTAACGGAGTCACATACACGTGGCTTGACGGCTGGGGGGTGGGCTCCTTCGAGGCGCTGATGAGCATCCTCGTGATCGTTCGCGGATTCGTCAGCCCGCGCGACCGCAAGTGGTGCCTGTTCCTCGGCTTCGGCGGCCTGTCCTGGGCATCCGGCGACCTGGCGATGGCGTCGATGGCCAACCCTGCGACGCTCTCGAGCGCAAACATCCTCTGGTACGGCTTCTTCCCGCTCGCCTACATCGGCGTGATGCTGCTGATGCAGCGCGACGTTCGCAAGCTGACCGCCGCCAACTATCTCGACGGCGTCGTCGCCACCCTGGTGACCGCGGCTGCGCTGGTCGCCTTCGCCTTCCACTGGATCGTCAACACCGCCGGTGGCGGCAGCTACGCCGTCGGCGTCAACCTCGTCTATCCGGTCGGTGACCTGCTGCTGGCCGGCCTGACGGTGATCGGCCTCACGCTGCTTCCGCGTGGCCAGCGCCTGCGCTGGGGCCTGATCGCCGCAGCCGGCCTGGTCAACGCCGCCGGTGACATCTCGGCTCTGTTCGGCGGCATCGTCTCGACCGACATCGGCTTCGTCCTCAATTCGATGGCCTGGCCCGCATCGCTGTTCCTGATCTCGGCAGCCGCCTGGGCCGCCCCGGGCGCCTCCGCGCCCGCGCGTGAATCAAAGGCTTCCGGCTTCCTCGTGCCGTCGGTTGCCTCGATCGTCGCCCTGGTGATCCTCTTCATCTCCTCGATCAACCGTTCGAATACCACGCAGGTCGCAATCGCACTCTCGACCGCCACGCTGGTCGCGGCCGGCGTCCGCTTCTACCTCGCCCTCAAGCGCATGACCCAACTCGCCGCGGAGCGCGAGCAGGAGCGCCTGCACGCGGCCGACGCCGATCGCGAGACCCAGGCGCGTGCCGCCGAGGCCGAGCGCGAGGCGCAGGCGCGGGCCGCCGAGGCCGAGCGCAAGTCACAGGAGCGTGCGGCAGAGGCCGAGCGCGAAGCGCAGGCGCGCGCCGCCGAGGCCGAGCGCGAGGCGCTCGAGAAGTCCGCCGCCACCGAGCGTGAGTTCCTCGAGAAGCAGGCCGCCACCGAGCGCGCCACCCGCGAGGTCATGGAACGTGCCGTGCACAGCTACTCCGTGTTCGCGGCCAAGGTCGCCGACGGCGACCTGACCGCAACGGTCGAGCCGCAGGGCGACGAGGACCTCCGCGAGCTTGCCGGCAGCCTCAACCGCATGGTCTCGAGCCTTGCCGAGATCTCGGGGCAGATCCAGTCGAGCGTGGCCGCGATCGGTTCCTCGACGACCGAGATCCTGACCTCGGCGCACGAGCACGGCCGCGGCGCGGAACAGCAGTCGGCCGCCATCACGCAGGCATCGGCAACCGTCCAGGAGCTGCGCGCAGCCGCCGACGAGATGGCCCGCCAGGCCGAGACGGTCGCGCACGAGGCCGGCGACTCCGTCAAGGTCAGCGATGAGGGCTCGACCGCCCTCTCAGCGATCGCCGGCGCGATGGAGGAGATTCGCGACCGCGTGGCGAGCATCGCCACCGAGATCGCGGCGCTGTCTGACCGCACCGAGCAGATCGGTGATATCACGGCCACCGTGAACGAGCTCGCCGACCGCTCCAACCTGCTGGCGCTGAACGCCGGCATCGAGGCCGCCCGCGCCGGCGAGCACGGGCGCAGCTTCGCGGTCGTGGCCGATCAGGTGCGCGGACTCGCGGAGCAGTCCAAGAAGGCGACCGGCCGGATCGAGTCGATCCTCAGCGAGGTTCGCGCGGCGACCCTCGGGGCAGTCAAGGCCAGCGAGGCCGGCACCCAGGTGGTCGACCGCGGGCTGGAGCTCACGGTCAAGGCCAGCGACGGCGTGCAGAGCCTGGCGGAGACGATCCACCGCGCCTCTGCCGCTGCCGAGCAGATCGCTTCGGCGGCTCAGCAGCAGAGCGTCGGCATGGACCAGATCGCCGAGAGCATGAACGAGCTCGAGCTGAACACCACCGGCTTTGTCGACGGGGCAGCCCGTTCGCAGACCGCGGCCGAGCACCTCGACGAGCTCACCATCGGACTGGCCGATGCCACCTCGCGCTACCGCGTCGCCCGCCTGGACTCCTACCGCGCCAGCGACGAACGCGTCAGCAGCCCGACCGACGTCGAAGAGGCCGTCCTTTAGGGCTGCCTCCCCCGCCCTGCTTTCCGGTGGGGCGGGCCACGCCCCCGGCGGCGGCGTAGGCTTCGCGTAGCCGCATGGTCCGCGTCCTGCGCATAGACGAGCTCGAACCGATCGCGGTCGCCGGTCTCAACTGGCGACCGATACGTCGCACGCTGGGGATCACCGGCTTCGGGATCAACGGCTACAGCGCCGATGCCGGCCGGCAGCTGATCGAGCAGCACGACGAGACCGGTGGCGGCGCCGGAGGCCATGAGGAGCTCTATGTCGTACTGAGCGGATACGCCCGCTTCACCGTCGACGCTGAGGACATCGAGGCGCCCGCCGGGACGCTAGTGTTCGTTCCCGAGCTGACCTCGCGGCGTGCGGCCGTGGCCATATCCAACGCCACGACCGTGCTCGTGATCGGCGGTGACGGCGGCACGATCAAGCCGTCGGCCTGGGAACACTACTTCGCGGCGCAGGCTGCACTGAGCGCCGGCGATCCGAAGGGCGCGTACGAGACGGCGGCCGCGGGCCTCGAGGACCACTCCGAGAGCGGTTCGCTGCACTACAACCTCGCCTGCTACGCCGCGCTCGCCGCCGACATCGACCAGGCGATCGCGCACATCACCCGCGCCTTCGAGCTCGAGCCGACGACACGCGAGTGGGCAGCCGACGATGCCGACCTCGACGCCATCCGCTCGGACCCACGCTATCCGGGCTGACGCGGCGGGCGGCTCTCAGATGCTGCCGACGCTCACCAGTGACTTGATCGCGCGGCGCTCGTCCATGGCGGCGTAGGCCTCGCCAATCTGCTCAAGCCCGGTCCCGTAGTCGAAGACGCGCCCCGGGTGGATACGGCCGCCCAGCACCTCGTCGAGCAGGGCCGGCAGGTACTGCCTTGCCGGCGCCGGACCGCCGAGCACACCCTTGTTGCGGAGAAACATCCTGCTGACCGGGAACTCGACGCCGTGCGGGACGCCGGCGGGCTTCAGGCAGTCAACGTCACCACCCGCGCAGCTGACGCCGCTCGCCGCGTGGCGCCGGTAGTGGTGGTACCCGTCCGAGATGCTGTCGAGCGTCAGCCGTCCGTAGCACCTGGCACTCAGACGCCACGTGCCGGCCGTCTCACGCGCGTTGATGGTTATCGCCATGCGCTGGCGGGTGGCGCCGGAACCGATGTGACCGACCCAGTTGCCGCTAAGCGAACGGCGGTGCGAAACCCGCGGGAGACCGCGTGAAGCGGTAACGGCAAGCGCACTCGCCGTGCCCACGGTGCAGAGCACCGCAGCCAGTAGAACCGCGCAGCGCCGGGTCCTGGCCGACATGGCGAGCAGCGTACCGTGAGCTGTCCGCAACTGGCCAACCTTGGCCGAGGAGCCGACGACGCTCGGTCAGCGGTTGCTGCCGGCGAGCCTGCTCAGTCCGATGCGCGAGATGGCCGCCTGCGCGGTGAGCTCCTCGCTGAGCACCCGCCTCCCGGCAGCGGTCATCCGGTATGGACGGCGGCGGTCCTCAGACGGCAGAGCAACGACGAGCGCCTCCTCCTCGAGGCGCGCGAGCGCCCCGTAGAGGGAGCCGGGACCGAGCCTGACACCGGCGAACTGCTCGATGTCCTGCATCAGCGCGTAGCCGTGCCTGTCGGCCTCCGCGAGGCTCGTCAGGATCAGCAGGCCGCGGTCGGCGGGGTTAATCGGCATCGGTCGCGAACGGTCGCATGGAAGGCTTCCCCAACGTTACATCTCTGGCGTACCAGAAGTAGGTTTTATCGGTCACGGTTCCACCGGTGAGCGTAGTAACGGGCTCGCCCCTCGGTCGAAGCCGGAGTGCGAGCAGATCGTCGCGCGCAAGCTGGCGCACTGGATCGCGCACGGCTTCGGGATGTCGCTCGGGTTCACCGGCGGGAACTGCGTCGGCCGCTCGACCGTCGGCTACAACCTCGTCGACGGGCGCGCCGAGCTGGAGATCGGCTGGACCGTGGCGCGCGACATGTGGGGCCGCGGGCTCGCCACCGAGCTCGGTCGCCACGCACTCCCGACCGCCTCCGACGCCGGCTTCGAGCGCATCGTCGCCTGCACCCGCATCGAGAACTTCTCCTCCCGCCGCGTGATGGAGAAGCTCGGCCTGCTCAACGAGCGCGAGCTCCTGCACGCCGGTCACCCGCATGTCACGTATGTGACCGAGCGCTCCTGAGCGGGCCGCTCACTCCGGCTGTGCGGCCAGATGCCGCTCGACCCGCCTGTCCGGCACCAGCCAGATCAGCGCGACGGCGACGTAGACGGCGATGCCGAACCAGCGATCGACGAAGGTCAGGCCGATCCCAAGGCAGTAGAGCAGCGGCGACGCCTTGCCCTTGATGTCGGTGCCGATCGCCGCGCGCAGCCGCGAATCGTCGCCCTCAGCCCCGAGCAGCGTCGACTGCAGGATGTAGTAGGCGATCGCGGAGGCGAGCAGCACGATGCCGTAGACGGCTACCGGCGTCGTGGGGAAGTGATTGCGGCTCATCCACGCCGTGCAGAACGGCGTCAGCGACAGCCAGAAGAGCAGGTGCAGGTTGGCCCAGAGCGCAGCGCCGCCCACGCGCGAGACCGCAGCGAGCATGTGGTGGTGGTTGTTCCAGTAGATGCCCAGGAACACGAAGCTGAGTGCATAGGCCAGGAAGCTCGGCAGCCTATGCCCCAGCGCGCTCCATGAGCTGCCGTCCGGCAAGCGCAGCTCGAGCACCATGATCGTGATCAGGATCGCGATCACGCCGTCACTGAAAGCCTCCACTCGCCCCTTCGACATGCACTCCAGACTAACCGCAGGCGTCCACGCGGAACTCCTGACTGATCGCTCCACTCGGGGTGCCACCTTGCTTGGTGGCACCCCGGGCCGGGCGCCGGCGGTTGACTACTGGAAGTCGCGACGACCGCTGACGCGTCGCAAGCAATCAGATTCGGGAGCGGGCGGGCTAGCTGAGGTGGATCCGGGATCGAGCCCCAGCGCCGACTCCCGGGAAGCGCCCGGTCGCTCGACCAGGAAGGGAGCAGACCACCCCCCGGTCGACGGCAATTTCTGCCGCACCAAGCAAGGTAGACATCGCCGCGGACGAGACCCACCCGATCCTGTGAACCACGCCACGGCAACCCAGTTCTGTCACCGAAACCAACAGAGCCCGCAACACCGGAGTGCGCGGGCAACAAAAAACGGTCCGGGGGCGACGACCCTGCCTGCTCTCGCGCGTAGCCTGCGCACGAAATAAGCCTTGTCGTTCACCTTTAGGAGCCCCTCTCGCCTGGCTTACGCGAGCTTTGCTCCCTCCCGAACCGTTGTAAGAAACCCTATGTAGGGACCCGCAGCAGCGCAACCCCTACCGAACCGCAATCCCGCAATTTGAAAGGAATGCGCTGGGAACGCCGGCCCCGAGCGATCTGGCGATCCCTGGCCGGCGTTCCGTTGTCGGCGGCGCTCGGTCCGCCGCCTTAGTGATCTATGACGTGGCGGCTGCCGGCGCGCAGATGGCGGTGACCGTTGCGGTGGTCGAGCCGCTGTTCTCCACAAAGTCGGCCGTCCACCCGTTCTTGCCGCTGATGGGGTAGGAGTCGTCGAGGAAAGCAGAACCGCTCTCATCGGCGACCTGTCCGCCACCTCCGACGACGGTCATTCCGGACGGACACGTCGCGGTCACCGCGAGCGGGCTGTTCGTCGGCGAGACGTTTCCGGTTGCAGTCGCGTAGGTCACCTTCGCGATCGGGGCCGAGCCGGCGGTCGTCGCGGTTGTCGCAGTATTCGCGGTGGTCGCCGTCTCCGCTGTGGTTGCGGTCTGTGCGGTGACTGCGCTGGGCACCGTGCCGAGAGTGCTCGCCTTGATCTGCTTGCCGGTCACCGAGCCGCTCTTTAGGCGGTTCCCGGACAGCGAGTTCACCTTGATCAGGCTGTTGCCGTTGACGAGCCTGCTCGCCGCCACCGCCGACACGGACGCCGCCAGAATTTCTTACCCATATGGGTCTCCCCTGCTTACCGGACGCCACGACGGCATCCGTACCGGGCGGGAACATATCGCCTGTATCGGTCGGCGTACCTTTGATGAAGCGTCGCCTGGATAGTGACCCGCACCGAAAACGCGCTGTGCGTGTGGGCAACAAAAAACGGTCCAGGGGCGACGACCCTGCCTGCTCTCGCGCGTAGCCTGCGCACGAAATAAGCCTTGTCGTTCGCCTTTAGGAGCCCCTCTCGCCTGGCTTACGCGAGCTTTGCTCCCTCCCGAACCGCAAGAAGAACCCTATGTGGCAACACCCACACAACGCAAGGCCACCAAACCCACAATCCCGCAATTTGAAAGAAAAACGGAGGCGAGCGCCCTGCCAGCGCCGTCAGATGATCGCGAGCAGGACCAGCAGCCCGATGATCACGAGCACGCCGGCTGTGAAGACATTGCCCCAGCGCTCGAGCCACTCGCCCCGAACCTGGTAGCCGCCGCGGGCGGCGACCAGCGTCAGGCCGACGATCGTCCCGATCGTCACGGCAGCGAAGATCACCAGCGACCCGAGGGCCGTCCCGACGCCTACGGCCGCGGCCGCAAGGAACACCGGCAGAATCGTCAGGTCAGGGGACGCTGCAGCGCCGAACGGCACCATCACGGCGGCCCATCCGCTGAACCGGCCCCCGCCCCGCTGCGGGTCCGCGGTAGCCGGCTCCCCGTGATGATGGTGGTGATCATCCTCGTGGTCGTGGTCGTGGTCGTGGTCGTGGTCGTGGTGGTCGTGGTGGTCGTGGTGGTCGTGGTCGTGGTCGTGGTGGTCGTGGTCGTCGTGGTGGTGGTGGCCGTGGCCGGTGATCTCGAGCAGGAGAAATCCGATCCCGGTGGCGATCAGCAGGCAACCGATGATCGTGTCCTGAGCGTTCTCGACGGTGGATCGGAACTGCAGACCGACGGCGACGATGACGCCGCCGAGGATCACGGATACGAGCACGTGGGCGATCCCCGCCAGTGTCGAGAGACGCGCGATGCGGCTCATGGGATAGCGGCGGGTGCGACCCAATACCGCCAGCGGCACCCAATGGTCGGGCAGGATCGCATGCCCGAAGCCCACTCCGGCCGCCGCCGCAAGCAGTGCGATCGTGTGCCCGCTCACGCGCTCAACGAATCGGTCAACGGGTGCGCGGCAAGACCGAGCCGCAGGTGCTCGGTGTGGGAGACAGCCTCGGTCAGAAGCGATCGAACGTGGTCATCGTGAAGCGCGTAGATCGTGTTCCGGCCATCACGCGCGCCGACGACCAGCCCCAGATGGCGAAGCACACGCAACTGCTGGGAGACAGCGGGCTGCGCGATCTGGAGATCGTCGGCCAGTTGACCGACCGAGCAGGAGCCTGCAGCCAGCCGGCTCAGGATCCGGACGCGGCTCGGCGTGGCGAGCGCTGCCATCGTCTCGGCCACGGAGTGCGCCGTCTCGGGGGTGAGGAACTGCAGGTCTTCGGTGTCGCCATGACTCATGCTCGCATTATTTCATGCGCAAGCATGAATATGTAGCGCCGCAAACCGCCCCGCCGCATCGCGGTTTGATGGGTGCGCTCCGTGAGGTGCGCGTAAACGGTCGGTTTGAGGCGCTAGAGTGGCGGGTGCAGTTCCACAGCCGAGTGTCCTGCTCTCGCATTCTCCCGTGGCTGTCTGTTTTGGGAGCGAACACGAATGGGAGCTCCTTTATGGCTCAGCGGCACACTCCTGAACCCAAGCCGGCTACGTCCACGCCGACCTTCGGCGACGTGACCAGGGAGATCGCGCGTCGCAACGAGGAGGCCCAAAAGGCGGCTCGAGTGCGACGCACCGCACGCGAGAAGGAGCAGATCGCAACCCGCCGGCGGTGGGAGCAGCTCTGAGCTTCTGCACGTCTAACCTGCGTGCATGAGGATCTTCACGCGGCTGTCCGCTCTCGAAGCTGACCAGGCCGAGCGTGGGTTGCTGCGCGGTGATTTCGTCTGGGTCGACGCTCCGCAGGCCGACGAAGCAACCGAAGACTCGGTGTGGGTGGCCATCGATATGCCAGACAACCGCATGGCCCGGTTCGAAAAGCGGTTGGACCCACGAGTCCGCCGGCGAGAGTTTCTTCTCCCCTCTCGGATAACCAACCTGCATAGACCCCAGCGGGTGCAACCCTCGGATTGACCCACTCGACGCCCTTCACGTTGGGATCGCAGGGGCCAGTCTGGCCCTCCCACGCGGTCAGCGCGCTTGCTGACGGCGTGGACGCGCGGGCGGGCACCAGCCAATGAATATCACGCCAAACGCCCATAACAGCGGCGCTTAGCGCCTGCTAGCCTCCGCCGTCCACGCCATGGAGGGGTGGCAGAGCGGTTGAATGCACCGGTCTTGAAAACCGGCATGGGTGAGAGCCCATCGCGGGTTCGAATCCCGCCCCCTCCGTTGCCGCTTGCCCGTTCGCACCAGCCGCACTCGGGAGCGATTCGCGCGACACTCTGGAGGACACCTGTCACATTCGCGCATCCCGTCCCGTCATAGGAGCAGTACCGGCAAAGTGAAAGGACGAAGCCATGCAAGCACGGATCAACAACCCGGCGATGAGCGTGCCCGGCGCCCTCGATGGGCTCCGCGAGTTCGGGATGTCGGCGCGTAGCACGGGCGTTTCGGAGGAGACGCTCGCCCTCGTCCAGCTGCGGGTGAGCCAGATCAACGGCTGCAGCGTGTGCGCCGACATGCACTCGCGCGAGCTCGAGCTCCTGGGCTGCAGCAGCGAGCGCCTGCACACGCTCGCCGCGTGGCGCGAGGCGCCGTACTTCAGCGACGCGGAGCGCGCGGCGCTCGCGCTGGCCGAGGCCGCGACGCGGCTGGCCGACAACCCCGAATCGGTCTCGGACGAGATCTGGGACGAGGCGGCACGCCACCACACCGAGCAGGAACTGGCGGGGCTGGTGATATCGATCGCCGCGATCAACGCCTTCAACCGGCTGAACGCGACAACCAGGCAGCCGACCGGCCCGTGGGTCGCGCAGTTCGTGGAGCGAGCGACGGCGGCGAGGGCGTGAGCTGATGGGCCCGGCGGCGTGACAGATCGGGAGAAGCTGCTCGATGACCTGCGGCCGCTGGCCTTCCGGGTCGCCTACCGGATGCTGGGCAGCGTCTCCGAGGCAGAGGACATCGTCCAGGAGGCGCTGCTGCGCGTCCACCAGACGCTCGAAAGCGGCGAAGAGCTGGCCTCGCCGCCGGCGTTCGTGACCACCGTCGCCACGCGCCTGGCGATCGACGAGCTGCGCTCGGCGCGCGTGCGCCGCGAGCTGTACGTGGGCGAGTGGCTACCGGAGCCGATCGTCACCGATGACCCCGACGACCCGGGGCGACGGGCCGAGATCGCCGACTCGATCTCGATGGCGATGCTGCTCGTGCTCGAGAACCTGAGCCCGGAGGAGCGCGCCGCCTTCCTGCTGCACGACACCTTCGACTACCCCTACCGCGATATCGCGCCGATCATCGGCAAGAGCGAGGACAACGTGCGCCAGCTCGCCAGCCGCGCGCGCCGGCACATCGGCGAGCACCGCCCGCGCTTTCAGACTACGCGCGAGCACCAGAACGAGCTCGCGCGGCGCTTCTTCATCGCCGCAGATACCGGCGACCTGGCGGAGCTCGAGGCGCTGCTCGCTGACGACGTGGTGCTGACAGGGGACGGCGGCGGCAAGGTGCCGGCGCTCGCGCGCTCGCTCAGCGGGCGCTCGCGGGTGGCGCGGACGCTGCACAACTGGGCAAAGGCGCGCAAGCAGATCGAGGGCGGCGTCAGCTTCAAGCTGGTGGACGTCAACGGCGGGCCCGGGGCCCTGATCCTCGACGCTCGCGAGCGCATCGCCGGCGCGCTGTCGCTGGAGATCGCCGACGGTCGGATCACCCAGGTGATGTCGGTGGTGAACCCCGACAAGCTCGCGCACATCGGAGTCGTCGCCAACTTCAACGAGCTGTTCGGCCGTGAGGCGCCGTCAGAGAGCAAGGCGTAGGGCGTCGACCAGATCGCCGCGGTCACCCACCGAAACCCCGCCGCTGAGCCCAAGCCAGCGCGCGCAGAGCTCGAGCTCGGCGGCGAGCTCGAGCGCGACGTGCGCACGGTCGACGCCCTGCTCGGCGAAGGCCCCCTGGACGCGCAGCATCCCGGCCTGCCGGTCTGATTTGAGGTCGACGCGCGCGACCAACTTTTCGTCGAGCAGGAACGGCAGCACGTAGTACCCATAGACGCGCTTGGGCTCGGGGGTGTAGATCTCGATCCGGTAGCGGAAGCCGAAGAGCCGCTCGGTGCGGGGGCGGAAGAAGACGAGCGAATCAAACGGCGAGAGCAGGGCGCGGGCCGGCAGCGCCCGCGGGCGCCTGGCCTCGTGCCAGACGTAGGCGGGGCTCCCCCAGCCGGGAACCTGCACCGGGATCAGCTCGCCCGCGAGCACGAGCTCTGAGACGCGCGGCGCGATGTCCCTGGCGGCGATGCGCCAGTAGTCGGCCAGATCCGCAGTCGTGACGATCCCGAGCGCGCGCGCAGCGAGCCGCGCCAGCTCGCGATGGGCCTGCTCGCGCGAGGGGATGTCGGCCAGGTGCTCAGCCGCGAGGATACGCTCGATCAGGTCGTAATGGCGCTCGAAGTTGATCCGCCGCCAGGCGCCGATCGCGCCCGTGAAGAACAGGGCCTCGAGCGCGACCTTGCCCTCATGCCAGTTCCACATCTCCCCGGCCGCGGCCTGCTTGCGTTCGTGCCCGGTATCGCGAGCCCGGATCGGACCCCGCTCGCGCACCAGCTGGAGCGTCTCCTCGATCAGGTCGCGGTGCTCGGTCAGCACGCGGCGCATCCCCGCCCAGATCCGCTGGCGCTCATCCATGCGCCAGTGAAAGAGGCGGTGGCTCTCGAGCGGGATCAGCGAGGCCTCGTGCGCCCAGTATTCGATCAGGCGCCGGTCGACGGGGCCGCTGCCGTGGGCGGCGATGCGGTCGAGCAGTCCGGTGTCATAGGGCCCGAGGCGCGAAAACAGCGGCATGTAGTGCGCGCGGCAGAAGACGTTCACCGAGTCGAGCTGCAACAGGCCCAGGCGGCGAACGGCGGCAGTGACCGCGGCCAGGCCCGGCTCCTGGCCAGCGGGCCTGGAGCCGGAGGAAAAACCTTGAGCGGCGAGCGCGATGCGCCGAGCGGACGCGATGCTGATCCGCGGTGGTCCGTTACTTGCGTTGGGCTTTACGGCTGCCATAAGATCGCGGCACATGGTTTCAATTGCACGCGACGTTGCCCCTGAGCCGCCGGCCGAAGCCGCTCACGCCGGGCCGCCACTGAATATCCCCGACTTCGACATCGTCCCGCGCGTCGGACTCGCGCTGGCCGGCCTGCTGCTGATCGGGCTGATCGTCGTCGTCGCCACCGGCGGACTTTGGCCACTCGAGTTCATGCATGTCGTGTTCGGCGCCGGGTGGACGGTCATCGACCTGTTCCTTGGGTTCATCCTCGGGCCGATCCTCGGCACTCTGTCGATTCCCGCGCGGATCGAGTTCACGACCAAGCTCATGCCGAAGATGGTCGTGCTGATGCCGGCGATCGTGACAGCGACGCTGGTCGCCGGTTGGCAGCTCTCGACGCACCTGGGTACGAACCTCACCTCCTACCCAAACCACGGCTGGGTCGTGGCGAGCCTGATCGTGGTCGGGGTGATGTCGATCGTTGCGCTCGGCCTGCTCGAGCCGGCGAACATCGCCGTGCTGATCGAGCTCAAGAAGCCGCGCCCGAACCCGCACGTGATCGAGAAGCTGATGAAGCGCTTCATCTACGCAGCCGGGGTCACCGGCCTGATGCAGGTCGCGACGTTCGTGATCATGACCAAACTGGCGAGCAGCTGACCGCCATGGAAGAACAGAAATACCCACCGGTCACCCAGGTCGCGATGTTCTCGCTGGCGTTGATCGTCGCGGGCGGGATCTATCTGTCGGCGAAGCTGCCGGCGCACGTGTCATTGGCTCCCGCGGTGATCCTGCTGGCGCTGTCCGCGTTGCTGATGGCCTACAACCTGCTGTCGCTGATGCGTGTGCAGGGCTTCGCCTGGGACCGCTTCTTCGCGGTCGCGAAGTGGTCGCTGCTCGCCTACGTGGTGATCGCCGGGATGATCGAGTTCGTGTTCGTCCACAACCACGTGCGCGGCGGCACGCTGGTGGTGCTGACCTTGTCGCTGCTGATCTTCGCGATCCACGTCCCCGCGCTGATGGGGTTCACGGTGGCTCGCTACTACCAAGAAGCCTGAGGCCGCCGTCGAGCTCGTCGGCGACCGGCGCGTTCACGTAGAGCGCAGTCAGATCGAGGATGCGCCGGGGCGGTGTCGCGGGAGGACTGACGACGATCAACTGCTGGGCGCGGTTGCGCAGCCGCATCGCGAGGTCATGAAGAAGTGACACCGCGCTGCTGTCGAGGTAACTGACATCCGTGAGGTCAATCAGCAGGCCGTCCTCGGTGTTCGGCAATGCGTAGATGACTTCGGCGATGCTGTTGATGTTGGAGATGTCGACCTCCCCGCCGATCGCCAGCACGAGGCTCGCACCATGCTCGGTGACGGTTACCGACGCCAGTTCGTGGGATCCGGCGCCGCCAAGCAGTTCCGTGCGTCGGGGCTGCTGGTCCGTCATGAGCGGAGTAGCGCCGCCGTCCCTGACCCTTCGGTGCGGAACTGGCGGATCATCGTGACCGTCGTCGAGCCCGGCTGCCGGTCGATCACGAGCTCGTCGGTGAGCACCTCCATCAACGGCAATCCGCGGCCGCCCGAGCGGCCTGCGGGCTTGCGCCACCGCCCGGTGTCGCGCACCGTCATGCGCAGCAGGTCGCCGTCGCGACTGACGCTCGCATCGAACGATGCCTCCGCCGGCCCGTAGGCGTGGCGCACTACATTGCTGCAGGCCTCGCTCCAAGCGACCTCGACATCGCCGCGAGCGTCCGGATCGAGCTCTGGCGCGTTCTCGTCGAGCCACGCTCGCAGCCGATGGCGGGCGAGCGTCACGGACTTCGCGGTGGCGGGGAGCCTGAGTTCCAGGTTTCCGACGGAGGCGTCGATCAGCTGCACCGCCAGCACGGCGACGTCGTCGTCACGACCCTGCTCGGTAGCGGTCTTGCGCAGCACGTGCTCACACAGCAGCTCGACCTCGGCCGGGGCCTCGGCGAGCGCGTCGAGCAGGCGATCGAAGCTGTCGGTGATCGGCTCGCCGCGGCGCTCGACCAGACCGTCGGTGAACAGCAGCAACGTCTCGCCGGGCTTGATTGGATAGGTTTCCTGGCTGGGGACCTCGTCGGGATCGACGCCGAGCGGCAGGGTGCTCGCCGTCTCCAGGAAGCGCACGCTGCCGTCGACCGCCCGCAGCGCCGGCGGTGGGTGGCCGGCGCGGGCCAACGTGACCGTACCGGCGGCCGCGTCGATCACGACGAACAGCAGCGTCGCGATCATCCCGGGGCCGCGGGTGGCGAGCACCACGCGGTCGAGCTGGTGCAGGGCCTCCGCGGGGCTGTGTCCTTCGATCGCGAAGGCGCGCAGCGCGTTGCGCAACTCGCTCATCGTGATCGCGGCACGGATCCCGTGGCCGACCACGTCCCCGATCATCACCGCGGTGCGGTTCTCGTCGAGCTCGACTGCGTCATACCAATCACCACCGACCTGCGGCGCGAGGCCGGCCGGCATGTAGCGGGCGGCGACCTGTATGCGCGGGTGCATCGGCAACCGCTCCGGCAGCAGGCTGCGCTGGAGCGTCTCGACCAGCAGGCGGCCATCGGCATAGCGCTGTGCGTGGTCGACCGCGAGCGCCATGCGATCCGCTGCGAGCGTGAGCAGCTCGAGGTCGCGCTGATCGAAGTGGCCCTCGGGTCTGGCCGCGAGCAGCAGCAGGCCCATGAGCTCACCGGCGGAGATCAGCGGAACGACCAGCAGGCTCTGGAGCGCGCCGTCGAGGCCGGCCTGCGAGCGGTCCTCGTCGTCAAGATTGCGCGCCTGCAGGATCGCGCCCCCGAGCGTCGCGGCGATCTCCCCGAGCATGTCCTCCCCCACACGCACCCGCTCGCCGGCGATCTCGAGCGTGAGCTCTCCCGCTCGCGCCCGAACGTTGAGCCCGGGGACCTTCTCATCGCGGAGCAGCAGCGCAGCCGCGTCGGCGCCGAACAGCTCGGCGCTGCGCTGCACCAGGGCTGTGGCCAGCTCGTCGATGTCGAGGTAGGTCATCGCGGCGTCGGAGAGGGTTTGCAGCGTGCGGACCGCGCGCGCCACCGCCTCGGCCTCGGCACGCGCGCGCGACTCGCGCACGCGCTCGGCCCGCTCGCGGTGGAGCTCCACGAACACGCCCACCTTGGCGCGCAGGATCTCCGGCTCAAAGGGCTTGACGACGTAGTCGACCGCGCCGGACTCGTAGGCCCTGGTGATCTCATGGAGCTCGCTCGACTGGGCGGTCATGAAGATGATCGGGATGTGGCGCGTGCCCGGCCGCGAGCGGATGATGCGCGCCGTCTGCAGGCCGTCCATGCCGGCCATGCGCACGTCGAGCAGGATCACCGAGCACTCGCTGTGCAGCAGCGCGCGGAGCGCCTGCTCGCCCGACTCCGCCGTGACCAGCGGCTCACCGAGCGGTTCGAGCACCGCCTGCAGAGCCGCGAGGTTCTCACGATTGTCGTCGACCAGCAGGATCGTGCCCGGGCGGTCCTGATCCTCAGCCATTGAGCCAGCCCCGGACCATCGTGATCAGCTTGTCCGGATCGACGGGCTTGGTGATGTAGTCAGAGGCACCTGCGGCGATGCTCTTCTCGCGGTCACCCTGCATCGCCTTGGCGGTCACGGCAATGATCGGAAGCGACTGCAGCTCCTGCCTTGTGCGGACGGCCTTGATCGTCTCGTAGCCATCCATCTGCGGCATCATGATGTCCATCAGGACGAGGTCGATGTCGGCGTCGGTGTCGAGGATCTCGAGCGCGCCGTGGCCGGTCTCGGAGAAGACGACCTCGAGCCCGCGGCCCTCGAGCAGGCTTGCGAGCGCGAACAGGTTGCGGACGTCATCGTCGACCAGCAGAATGCGGCCGCTCAGGCTTGCGAGTGAGTGATCGCCGGCTGCTGGCTGGACGCCCGATGCCGTCGCGACCGCCGGTGTCGAGGGATGCAGGATCAGCGCCGCTTCGGCGGCGAGTGCCTCATCGGTCAGCGCGACTCTGGGGAGCAGGTCGCTGCCGTAGCCGCGCAGCCTCGTCTCCCCGTCCTCCGATAGCGGCGCTGCCGTCCGCAGGATCACGGGCAGGTGCCTGAGTGTCGGCTCGCTGGTCGCCTCATCGAGCAGCTCGAAGAGATCCTGCTCGCTGAGACTCGGCCCGATCACGAGGCAGTCCGGACGTTCGGCGCGAGCGGCGAGGAGTGCCTCGGCGGGATCGGAGAAGACATTCAAATCGACTCCGTGGTCGCGGCCGATGAGACCGCGTATCGCATCCGTCGTGGCGCCGTCCTGGTCGATCACCAGAAGCCGCGTGATCGCGTGGAGCACGTGCGGGCGAGTTGCCGGCGGGGCCGGCGCGGCAGACGCGACCGGCGGGGCCGGCAGGGCCGGCAGGGCCGGCATCTCGGCGCTGTGGCCGTTGGACATCGATTCGGTCACGCTCAGCGCGAAGGTTGCGAGACGCAGCGTCAGCGTGAAGGTGCTGCCGACGCCAGGCACGCTCGCGACGCTGAGCTCGCCACCGAGCGCGAGCGCGAGCTCGCGGCTGATCGAGAGACCGAGGCCGGTGCCGCCATAGGTGCGGCTGGTGGTGCCGTCGGCCTGCTGGAAGGCCTCGAAGATCACCGCCAGCTTGTCCTCGACGATGCCGATGCCCGTGTCGTTGACCGCGAAGGTGATCGCGTCCTCGCCGGCCCGCGCGATCCGCAGCGTCACACCGCCCTGGGCGGTGAACTTGAATGCGTTGGAGAGCAGGTTGCGGAGGATCTGCTGCAGCCGCTGCTGGTCGGTGACGATCAGGCGCGGCAGGTCCTTGTCGAGCACGATGTCGAGCGCGAGGCCCTTGTCGGAGGCGAGCGGGGCGAACGTGCTGCGGACGTAGGCGCTGATGTCGGACACCAGCAGCTCGGCCGGCAGCAGATCCATCTTGCCGGCCTCGATCTTGGACAGGTCGAGGATGTCATTGATCAGCTCGAGCAGGTCGCTGCCGGCGGCACGGATTGTGCGCGCGAACTCGAGCTGCTTGTCTGTGAGGTTGCCGTTCTCGTTCTCCAGCAGCAACTTGGAGAGGATCAGCAGGCTGTTGAGCGGAGTCCGCAGCTCGTGGCTCATGTTCGCCAGGAACTCGGACTTGTAGCGACCGCTCTGGGCCAGCTGCTCCGCCTTCTCCTCGAGGCCGATGCGGGCCTGCTCGATCTCGCGGTTCTTGCGCTCGATGTCGAGGTTGCGCTCCTCGAGCATCTGCGCCTGCTGCTCGAGCTCGGCGTTGAGCGACTGCGATTGCTCGAGCAGCTCCTCCGTGCGCATGTTGGCGATGATCGTGTTGAGCACCACGCCGAGGGTCTCCATCAGCTGCTCGAGGAAGGTCGTGTGGATCTCGCCCGGGGCCCGCAGCCATGCGAGCTCGATCACTCCGAGCAACTGGTCCTCGAACAGGACCGGCAGGATCATGATGCTGGCCGCGCGCGTGGAACCGAGACCGGAGCTGATGCGGATGTAGTCCTCGGGCGCGTCGTCAATCCGGATCGTCTTGCGCTCGAGCGCTGCCTGGCCGACGAGCGACTCGCCGAGCGCGAAGGTCTTGGGCACGTCCTTGCGGCGCTCGTACCCGTAGCTGGCGATCAGGCGCAGGTCGGGGTCGCTGGCGTCGTCGGTCGTCGAGAGCAGGAAGAACGCGCCGTGCTGGGCGGTGACCGACGGCGTCAGCTCGGACATGATCAGCTGGCTGACCGTCGCCAGGTCGCGCTGGCCCTGCATCAGGCTGGAGATCCGCGCGAGGTTGGTCTTCAGCCAGTCCGTGTCCTGGTTGCGGGTCGTGGTGTCGCGCAGGTTGGCGATCATCTGGTTGATGTTGTCCTTGAGCTCCGCGACCTCGCCCTGAGCTTCGACGGAGATAGATCGCGTCAGGTCGCCCTGCGTGACGGCCGTTGACACCTCGGCGATCGCGCGCACCTGTGTGGTCAGATTGCCCGCGAGCTGGTTCACGTTCTCGGTCAGGTCGCGCCAGGTGCCCGAGACGCCGGCCACCTCCGCCTGGCCGCCGAGCTTGCCCTCGGTGCCGACCTCGCGCGCGACGCGCGTGACCTCGTCAGCGAAGGAGGAGAGCTGATCGACCATCGTGTTGATCGTGTCCTTGAGCTCGAGGATCTCACCTTTGGCATCGACGGTGATCTTCTGCGAGAGGTCGCCCTGCGCCACCGCCGTGGTCACCTGCGCGATGTTTCGCACCTGATCGGTGAGGTTGGCCGCCATGCCGTTGACCGACTCGGTCAGGCCGCGCCACGTGCCGGAGACGCCGGCCACCTCGGCCTGCCCACCGAGCTCCCCCTCGGTGCCGACCTCGCGCGCGACGCGCGTGACCTCGGCGGCGAAGGACCGCAGCTGGTCGACCATCGTGTTGATCGTGTCGGCGAGGGCCGCCACCTCACCCTTGGCCTCGACCGTGATCTTCTGCGAGAGGTCGCCCTGCGCCACCGCCGTGGTCACCTGCGCGATGTTGCGCACCTGATCGGTCAGGTTGGCCGCCATGCCGTTCACCGACTCGGTCAGGCTTCGCCATGTTCCGGAGACCCCGGCCACCTCGGCCTGGCCGCCGAGCTTGCCCTCGGTGCCGACCTCGCGGGCCACGGTGGTGACCTCGTCGGCGAACGACGAGAGCTGATCGACCATCGTGTTGATCGTGTTCTTGAGCTCGAGGATCTCGCCCTTCACGTCGACCGTGATCTTCTGCGAGAGGTCGCCCTGGGCGACGGCCGTCGTCACCTGAGCGATGTTTCGCACCTGGTCGGTGAGGTTGGCGGCCATGAAGTTGACGGAGTCGGTGAGGTCCTTCCAGGTGCCGGCCACACCGGGCACGGCCGCCTGGCCGCCGAGCTTGCCCTCGGTACCGACCTCACGCGCGACGGTGGTCACCTGCTCACCGAAGACGCGCAGCGTGTCGGTCATCGAGTTGATCGTGTCCGCCAGCGCCGCGACCTCACCCTTGGCCTCGACCGTGATCTTCTGCGACAGGTCACCCTGCGCCACAGCCGTCGTGACCTGGGCGATGTTGCGCACCTGGTCGGTCAGGTTCGAGGCCATGAAGTTCACCGACTCGGTGAGGTCCTTCCAGGTACCGGCCACGCCGGCCACCTCGGCCTGGCCACCGAGCTTGCCCTCGGTACCGACCTCACGGGCCACCGTGGTCACCTGCTCGGCGAACACCCGAAGCGTGTCGGTCATCGAGTTGATCGTGTCCGCCAGCGCCGCGACCTCGCCCTTGGCCTCGACCGTGATCTTCTGCGACAGGTCACCCTGGGCGACCGCCGTGGTCACCTGCGCGATGTTGCGCACCTGGTCGGTCAGGTTGGCCGCCATCAGGTTCACGTTCTCGGTCAGGTCGCGCCAGGTACCGGAGACGCCCGCCACCTCGGCCTGGCCGCCGAGCTTGCCCTCGGTACCCACCTCACGGGCGACACGGGTCACCTCGGCGGCGAAGGAGCGCAGCTGCTCGACCATCGTGTTCACGGTGGTGCCGATGCGCAGGAACTCACCCTTGACCGGCTGGCCGCCGATCTTCAGCGCCATCTTCTGGGTCAGGTCGCCCTCGGCCACGGCGACGATCACGCGCGCGACCTCGGTGGTCGGTCGCACCAGGTCGTCGATCAGCGCGTTCAGCGAATCTACGCTGCGCGCCCACTCGCCGTCAGCTTCGGCGAGCGAGAAGCGCTCGGTCATGCGTCCCTCGCGGCCGATGATCTTGCCGACGCGGAAGATCTCGCGCGACATGCGGTCGTTGCGATCGAGCAGTTCGTTGAAGGCCCGTGCGACCTCGGCGAACTGGGGATCGCCGTTGGGGGTCAGACGTACAGAGAAGTCGCCGCCGCGCGCAGCGCGCAGCGCCTCGAGCAGGTGCGAGAGGTCCCTGCGGTCCACATGTTCGCTCGCGTCGAACGCTGAGCTCGTCTTGCCATCTACCGCCGACTTACGCCCCGCCGGCGCCTTGCGCTTGGGCTTCGGGGACGAGCTGACTGATTCAGTGTCTCGAACTTGAATCGACATCGCGCGGATCCTCTCTGCGTCTATGTGAGATGGGTCGCGTCCCCTTTTGCGCGACACCAGGCGTCCGTGCGCTACCCGATGGAGAAGAGATCAAACATAAAGAGTTCGTAAACCTGAGACGAGCTCCGGATGCCCAGGAGGCGCGACGGAGATCACGTCGTTGCGCAGGAACGCGGCTGCCTGGTTGATCATGAAGCCCAGTCCCGTACTCGCGTTTCTGCTTGGCGACCACCAGCGCGAGCCAAGCTGCGCCAAGGTTCTGACGGAAGCCGACGAGTGCCTACGGGAGCGCTCTGGGAAGCACGATGTGCAGGAGAGGCTCCCTGCGGGTCAGCCCGAGCACTCGTCCGAGTTCATATAGGCGCCCATCGATCGAGCGGACGCCGGCGTAGAGATTCAGATACAGAGGGAGCCCCGCCGGCCAGCGCGACCAGAATCACCTTGGGCAGCTGACCAATCCCGAACCAGACGATGAACGCGGGAACCAGGCCGAACAAGGACAGCATCCTGATCATCTGCACGAGCGGAAGGTTGTACGCGGTGGTTGCCATCAGTCGGCAGCGGAAACTTGTTCGGGGAAATGAGGTTCAGGACGTGAGTAAGCCGCCAGAGCGCCAGCACGACCAAGGGGCTCACCCAGCGGCGCCAGCCACGCCGACGCAGACGTGATGCGCGAGGGCTGCCGACGTCCAGCGTCTTCGCGCGGGGACCGGCCGGGGCGTCGGCTGCCGCATCAGCAGAGCGCAGCGCACCGGTCGGCGCCCCTTAGATTCGATCGCACTCACGCGGGCTCCCTGTCACCAGTCTTGCCTGTCGTCTGATCGCAGCCGTGCGGACTTCCCGGAAGCGACTCAGTTTCGGGGGTCTACCACACGCCTCAATTAACTCAATCGACTTAGTTAAGCACGCTCGCCCGTTTGGGCACCATGGCGGGCCGCGGGCGCATGCCCGGCCGAGAGTCCTGCGGCGGCTGACGATCGCTACCATCGACAGGTCTGCGCCCGTAGCTCAGCTGGATAGAGCGTCGGTCTACGGAACCGAAGGTCAGGGGTTCGAATCCCTTCGGGCGCGCTTCGAAAAGGTCCGCAATTGCGGGCCTTTCGACGTTTTCGGAGCGATACTTCCGCTAGGCTTGGTCCCGTGGGTGCCACTCGTGGGTACCACTTTGAGACGCTGCGTAAAGAACCGTGGCAGGCGAGCACAAACCGTTCGGCTCAGAAGTTCCGGCGTTGCAGGCATGAGGGCCTGACGCTTCCATCCCGCTCGCCTTCTCATCATGGCCGGACGCCAAGCATGGGTCCCAACCCTGGGGGCAAGACGAGAGCTACGGCGACCGAGGAGATCGCTCCCCCGAGATGCGCGGAATTGGCGAATGCGGGGTCTCTTGGATCGCGCTCCGCGAGCCCTGCCTTCGGATTGGCGCGCGCATTCGCCGCCCACGGCGTTCGCGTGGCTGCCTTTGTCCGAAAGCGGCGCGCCCGAGGGCGTGGTAGGAGACGTCGAGATCGTGGCTGCTCGACCGCGGAGGCGACAGCGTCAGCGTCGGGGCAGCGGGCGCGGCAGGCCGCCCCTCGCGAGCCCTGTGCTGGCTGCGTAACGGGTCTTGTCGAGGTTAGGTGCCGTAGTCGCCGAGTCCTTTGGCGAGTAGGTCAAGTGCCCGGCGGGTCTGGCGACGGACTTGGCGTACGAGTTCGGGGTTGCGGGTTCCGGCGAGGATCTGTCGGCGCGTGTGGTCAACGAGCGCTTGGTGGACGCCAATTAGCGTGTTCGCGACGATCCACGGCTGGACGTCGTCCGCATGTGCCGCCGTTTGCTCGGCGAGCATGGCTGCGAGCGAGCCCGTGTACCGGGCATAGATCTGCTGTTCGCGTGCCAATAGCGCGGGGCTTTCGGCGATCACGCGGACGATCGCAGCGAGCTGCTCGACGACGTCGGGGTCATCGGAGGCGAGCAGGCCGCGCGGGGTGCTGATGTACCGCCCGAAGGCGGCGAGTACCGATTCGCCGGTCCGGCGATCGCGGATGGCTGACAGGAGCTCTTGTTCGAACGCCTCTAGCCGGCTGTAGAGGAGGTCCTCCTTGGTCGGGAAGTAGTTGAACACCGTTGCCT
>DASZLT010000058.1:0-2722 GCA_035552235.1 Solirubrobacteraceae bacterium | reverse complement strand
GGCGGCTGGCCATCTCGAGCATCAGGTCGGGGTAGTGGCGAAGGGGCTGGCCGTGGCTGCCGAACATCCCCAGACCGACACCCCAATGCGGAGCGCGACCGGCGGCCCTTGCCGTGACATCCTCTGCCTGCATGCGCCGGTCGGTCGTCAGGCCGCGCAGCTCGCCAAAGCTCCCGGCGCGAGCTGCCAGCCACAGCCAGCCGACACCGACGTCGTGTCGGTATTCGTTGAGGTTGAGCTGTGGTGCCTTCAGCGGTGAGCCCAGCCGGCGCAGCCCACCGCTCTGAATCGAGGCCGCCCAGGGCAGGCCACGGAAGAGGGTGTGGAAGCGCAGCAAGCGATCACGCTCGAGCGCCTTGAGCCGTGCCAGTGCGGTGCGCTCGCTGACGCCGAGGAGCGCCGCGACCTGGGGGACGATCAGGACCCGGTGCTCGGCCAGCGGGCCGAGCACCGAGGTTTCCCGCTCCGTCAACGATGTGTCCTGTGTGCGCGTCATGATCAATGGAGGCTTTGAGGGGCCTCTGTTGACCCCCTCGCGTGCACGATTAGTCCGCTGCGAGCGGGAAATACGCGTGCGAGACTGGTGGAGCGTGATGGTGGAGCACGATCGGAGCGGCGAGCAGCAGGCCAGGGAGGAGGCGCTGGTCGATGCGGTCGTGGGGTCGTTCGGGGAGACACCCGACCGGCGGCTGAGGCTCGTACTCGAGTCGCTCACCAGGCACCTGCACGGCTTCCTGCGCGAGACGCGGTTGACCGAGGAGGAGTGGCGCGCAGGGATCGACTTCCTGACCGCCGCCGGCCACATCACCGACGAGCGCCGTCAGGAGTTCGTGTTGCTCTCCGATGTGCTCGGCGCCTCGATGCAGACGATCGCGATCAACAACGAGGCGTATTCCGATGCGACCGAGGCCACGGTGCTCGGCCCATTCTTCGTCGAGGGCGCCCCGGAGGTCTCGCTCGGCGGGGACATCGCCTTTGGTGCTCCGGGCGAGCCGTGTTGGGTCGAGGGCAGCGTCTTTGGCACCGACGGCAGGCCGCTGGCCGGAGCCGTGCTCGAGATCTGGGAGTGTGACGAGGACGGCTTCTACGACGTCCAGCACGCAGGCGAGCGCATCGCGGCGCGCGGGCGGCTGCGCGCCGACGAGCAGGGGCGCTTCCGTTTCTGGGCGCTGACACCGGTGCCGTACCCGATCCCGCACGACGGACCGGTCGGCAGGCTGCTCACAGCCACCGGCCGCTCACCGATGCGTGCGCCGCATCTGCACTTCCTCGTCAGCGCGCCGGGGAAGCGGACGCTGATCACCCACATCTTCGTCGAGGGTCAGGCGCTGCGCACCGGCGGTGATGCCGTCTTCGGCGTCAAGGATTCGCTGGTGCGGGAGTTCGAGCGCCAGGCCGCGGGCACGCCGACGCCCGATGGTCGCCAGCTTGGCGAGCGCAGCTGGGCGCGGGTGTGCTTTGAGATCGTGCTCGCGCCGGCTGGCGTCTGAGCCGAGCGGCCCCCAGCTTCAGGCGAGGATCGAGAGCGCCCCGGGCGCGACCGAGAACATGTACTCGGTGGCGCAGCCGATGAAGTCGCCGTCGACCTGAACCGGGAGCTCGCGCTCGTCCAGTGAGCTGATGCGGAGCTGCTTCTCGGCAGTGAACGGCTCGATCTGACGGTGGCCGGATACGCGGGCGCCTGGGGAGAGCGCGCGCCAGGCGATCGAGGGGACGTCCAGCGGGCTCGTGCGCTTGAGGATCAACCCCGCGAGATCCCCGCTCTGTAGTGAAGCGCCCTCAGCCATCTCGACGCCACGGTCGCCGAAGTATGTATAGGGCGAGGCGTTCTGGATGACCACGGTCACGCCCTCGACGCGCTCGACCGCGGCCGCGCCGTTATGAGATCCGAGCTCGGCGGCGAGCCGCGGTGGCTTGAGCAGGTAGCGGCGGCCGAAGGTCGTGGTCGCGACCCACGCGTAGTAGTACTCGCCGAGCCGTGCCTTCATGTGCGGGCGCGAGTCGACGCGCTGCACCACGCTCGCGTCGAGCCCGACACCGGCTGAGAAGAGGAAGAAGCGCTGGCCGACCCGGCCGAGATCGACCTGGCGTGGGCGCCAGTCGGCCGCGAGCCCGAGCAGGTGCTCGGTCGCGTCCACCACGTCGTAAGGGATTCCGAGCATGCGGCAGTAGACGTTCGCGCGTCCGCCCGGCAGGCAAGTGAGCGGCGTCCCCGTGCCGGCCAGCCCGTTGGCGGCCTCGTTGACGGTGCCGTCGCCGCCGAACGCCACGATCGCGTCGTAGCCCTCCTGGGCGGCCTCACGGCAGATCTCCGTGGCGTGATCGCGCCGCTCGGTGTCGACGGCATCGACGATGTAGGTGCCCCGCAGCGCGGAGATCACGAGGTTCTTGAGCCGGCTCGAGACGGTCGTAGCGTACGGGTTCACGATCATCAGCAGGCGCTTGCGCCCCTGCTCCTCGGCATTGCCTGCGTCGGCCAGCAGCTCCAGGTCTGAGTCGTAGTCGGTTGCGCTCACCAATGGGAGTCTGGCAAATGCAAGCGTCAGGGCCACTAAAGATTCCAGCCGCCGCACCGATTTCATATACTGCAGGTCACATAGCAGTACGCATCCAGAGGGGTGGAGGGAAATGGCCCTACGAAGCCCCGGCAACCGACCGCAAGGAAACGGTGCCAAGTCCATCAGGCTCCAACGACAAGCCTGGGAGATGTGGGTAGGGCGGT
>DASZLT010000057.1:0-12092 GCA_035552235.1 Solirubrobacteraceae bacterium | reverse complement strand
GGCGACGCTCAGCGACGACCCCGAGACCGTGCAACCGCTCGCCGTGCCGTCGGTCGCCGTGTAGGAGACCGCGCCGCTGCCCGAGCCACCGCTGCTGGTCAACACCAAGGCGGTGCCGTAGGTGCCGCTGGTCGAGGTCACCGTCAGGGCCGCCTGGGTCTGCCCCGCGAGCATCACGGTCGTCGCGGCCGAGGACACCTGGTTGTAGTCGGCGTCGGCGGCCTTGGTCGCCGTCACCGTGCAGGTGCCGGAACTGCTCGTTGTCAAGGTCGTGCCCGACACCGAGCAACCGGCCGCCGTGCCGTCCACCGCCGTGTAGGAGACCGTGCCGCTGCCCGAGCCACCACTCGTCGTCAGCGTGAGCGCGGTGCCGACGGTGCCGCTGGTCGACGTGACGGTCAGGGCCGCCTGGCTCGCCTTGGCGAAGGTCACGGTTGTCGGGGCTGACGCGACCGAGGCGTAGGTCGAATCGGCCGCCTTGGTGGCGGTCACCGAGCAGGTACCGGCCGAGGTGACGCGCAGCGAGGGACCGGAGACAGCGCAGCCGCTAGCCGTGCCGTTCGTCGCGACGTAGGTGACCGCGCCGCTGCCCGAACCGCCGCTGGCGGTCAGCGTCAGCGCGGTGCCATAGGTGCCGCTGGTCGAGGTCACGGTCAGAGCGGCCTGGGTCTGGAGCTGCACTGTGAGCGTGCTCGTGACGGTCGAACTCGTCGTCGTCCCGTCGTTGATGGCCCAGTTGATCGTCCGGCTGGTGTCGGTGCCCCCGTTCGTCGGGTCGCCGCTGAAGCTGTAGGAGACCGAGTCGAGCACCTGCTGGTAGTGGGCGACGGTGTCGCTCCCTGTCAGGGTGAGGACGCCGGTGCCGGCGTTGTAGGACGCGGTGATCGAGGTGCCGCTCGTGTCGGCTGAGAGCTGGTCGCCGGAGAGGAGCCCGCTGGCGATGGAGACGGTCGCGCTGCTGAGGGTGGGGCTGGCGCCGTCCGTGACGCCGAGCGTCGAATCGAGCGCAACCCCGGCGCCGCCGGCGGTGAAGCTCGCCGTCCCCCCAGCGGTCACGGTCGGACCGGAGTCGAGGTAGGTGGTTGCCGACAGGCTCGCGTTGAGCGGGAAGCCGGCGGGTGAATATGTGCCTGAGCCGGGGATGTCGGTGTAGGTGGCGATGCCCCCGCTGCCGTCGGCCACCGCCCACGGGCCGACCGGGGCGGAGGCGCCCCCGCTGGTCGTCGTCAGGTCCTCGATCGTCGTGCTGCCCGCCGCCAGCGACGACACCTCGATGACCTGGTAGGTGGCGGGATAGCCGGTGAGTGTGTTCCCACTGGAGGGCTCGAGCGTCAGCGCGTAGCCGCCACCCGAGAGGGCGACCGCGCTCCAGATGATGTCGTTGCTGGCGATCGAGCCGACGTCGCCGAGCGCGACCACCGAGCCCAGGGTGCCGCTGGTCGAGATCGTCCGCGCTTCGAGGTCAGACCCGCTGAAGGAGAAGTCGACGAAACCACCGCTCGGGTCGGTGGTCACCTCGCCGCTCAGCGGCGCCTCGGCGACGACACCCGAGCTCGAGCTCGAGGTCGCGCCGTTAGGGACGAATAGGTATTCCGGGCCACCGCTGCTGACATCTTCGAACTGGACGGTGACGTCCCCCTGCGAGTCGACCACGGTCGAATACGGATATAGGCCGGAGAACGAGAGCGCGGTACCCGACGTCGCGCCGCCATTGGTGTAGCGCTGAACGACGACGTCGGTCGCGTCGTCGGTGTTGGCCGCCACCACGAATCCGCTGTTCGCGCCGTCCTCGGCGATCGAGCCGGCCGCGTTGCCCTCGGTGCCGTTGTAGACGAGCGTGGCCAGACTGCCGACCGTGCTCCCGTCCGGGGCGAAGACCTGGACGTAGTAGTCCGGAAGCGTGGCGTTCTGCCCCTGGACGACCAACGCACCGTCACTGGAGTTCGAGCCCCAGTAGAGGACGGCGAAGTTGCCGTTGGACAGGGCGGTGACAGCGGCGCCGCCGATGTACGCGCTGGGCGCGGTCGCCCCGGCCGGCAGTGGCACGTTGACGCGGTTCACCGACGCGCCGGTCACGATCGCCACCTGCAGGTCGGTGTCGGCTGCCTGGCCGTCGCTGGTGTCGTTCGTCGAGTCGGTCGCGCCGAGCAGCACGGTCTCACCGCCGGTGAGAGAAGCGACACCGTACATGGCCGCCATCGTGTCCGAGCCAGAGGTGACGGCGACCGAGGAGTCCGGTCCGGGATCGACCTCGGTGACCGGTGGTGCTCCTGGTGCGGCCGAGCCCGTCGACGCGCCGGACAGCGAGCGCCCCGACGCCGTCCCGACGCCCTGGACAAGCCCAGCGACAGTTGCGGCAAACATCACTAAAACGGCGACTACGCCGATGACCCGAACAACTCCCCCCGTCGGCCGCCCCGGAAGCCCGCGGGTCGACACCCCACCAATACTAACCGAAAGATGTAACTACGAGATCAACTCACGCCCGCGCAGCGCCAGCCAGAACTCGATCCGGTCCCTGGCCGAGGCCAGGTCGCGGCCGGTCAGTTCCTCGACGCGCCGGATCCGGTAGCGCAAGGTGTGGCGGTGGCAGAAGAGGCGCTTGGCCGCACGCTCCCACTGGCCGTTCTCCTCGATGAATGCCTCGAGCGAGCGCATCAGCTCGCCGCCGTAATAGCCCTCGCTCTGCTCGATCGGACCGAGGATCGAGTCGCAGAAGAGCTTCAGTGCCTCATCATCCTGGAGCGAGAGCAGGAGCTGGAAGGAGCCGAGGTCACGGTAGGTCGCGATCTTGGCGTCGCGCCCGGCCAGGCCCAGTGACATCGCCTCGAGTGTGCAGCGAGCCTCGTGGTAGCTGCGCCGGGCCTCGCCGCCGGCGACCGCGCGGCCGACACCAACGCGCACCTGCTGCCCGGCCAGCTGACCGCTGACGCGCTCGGCCACGCGCTCTGCCAGCGCGAACAGCGCCTCCTCGTCCATCCCGGGGATCAGCGCCACGACCTGGCCGTTGGTTGCCACGAGCGACGGCGTCGCCTCGGCTCGCAAAGCCGAGGCCAGCGCCGACTCGGCGACCTGGAAGCCCTGGGCGCGGCCGTTGCCGCTGGCGCCCGTGCCCGGCTTCGGCAGCGCGAGCACGCTGACGCTACCGGAGATGCCGAACGGCTCCAGTCGCCGCTGCAGGTCGGTGCCCGATAACTCGCCGGCAAGCAAGCCGGCGAGAACGTCCCCAGCCAACCGCCGTTCCGTGTCGCCCGCGACGCGCTCACGCAGCAGTTCGAGCGCGACTATCGTCACCGCCTGGCGCAGTGCCAGTCGGTCGAAGTCAGAGAGCGGCGCGTCGTCCTTGACCGCGACCAGCCAGGCCTCGGTGGCCGGGACGCCGCTACCGGCACCGCCCTCGGAGGCGACCGGGATCGCGAGGCCGCGACTCGGGTCCTCGAGCGCCGGCATGAACTGCACGTGGTCGCGCCGGGAGATCCGCTCGCGCACGCCGTCGCGCAGCACAGCGATCTCCTCGGACCCCAGCCGGCGCCGGAAGGCGTGCTGGACGAGCAGCTCGCCGCGCGCGTCGAAGACGAGCACGCTGGCGCCGACGAGGGTGGCGAGCGTTCCCGCCAGCGCCTCGAGCCCGCGCTCGGAGAGCACGACACGCTCGAGCCGCTCCTGGGCGGAGAGCGCACGGCGCAGCACCGCGTACTGCTCGTTGACCAGCTTCGAGAACGCCGCCTCGGTGATCGCGATGAAGGGCAGCTCGTAGGGAACCTCGAACACGGGGAACTCGCGCTCGTGCGCTGCCTGCACCAGCGCCGCCGGCACCGCCTCGTGCCCGAAGCCGGTGCCGAAGCCGAGCCCGGCGCACTGATGGTCGGCGAGCAGCTCGATGAACTCGCGCTGATGCTCGGGCGAGTGCAGCTGCATGCCGGTGGTGAGCAGCACCTCACCACCGGACAACCACGGCGTCGGATCGAGCAGCTCGGTCATGTGCACCCAGCGGATCGGGAGATCGAGCCCGCTCTCACCGGCGAGCAGGCTCACGTCCAGCTCGCCGGTCAGCTCCCGCAGCGTCAGCATCTCTGTTCCCCCTGTCCCGAGAGCTACTGGCTGCGGACGTTCATCCGGCGTCCGGCCTCTTCGAGGACCGGTCGCAGGACCGCGTGAATCTCATCGAACTGCTGCTGTCCGGCGATCAGCGGCGGTGACAGCTGCACCACGGGGTCGCCGCGGTCGTCGGAGCGGCAGATCAGCCCGCGCTCGAACATCTCCGATGAGAGGTAGCCGCGCAGCAGCGTCTCGGACTCCTCCTCGGAGAAGGACTCCTTGGTCTCCTGGTCCTTGACCAGCTCGATCGCGTAGAAGTAGCCCATGCCGCGCACGTCGCCGACGATCGGCAGATCGCGCAGCGAATCGAGCATCGCCAGGAACTTGCCCTCGTTGGCGCGTACGTGCCCGATGATGTTCTCGTTCTCGAACGCGTCGAGGTTGGCGAGTGCGATCGCGGCTGCGACCGGATGCCCGCCCCAGGTCGAGCCGTGCAGGAAGCTGTTGGCGCCCTGCATGAAGGGCTCGGCGACGCGGTCTGTTGCGATCGCCGCGCCCATCGGCGCGTAGGCGCTGGTGATGCCCTTGGCGGTCGTGATGATGTCCGGCTGATAGCCGATCCGCTCAGAGCCGAAGTAGGTTCCCAGGCGTCCCCACGAGCAGATCACCTCGTCGGAGATCAGCAGCACGTCGTACTCATCGCAGATCTCGCGCACGCGGTCGAAGTAGCCCACCGGCGGGATCAGGCAACCGCCCGCGTTCTGCACCGGCTCGAGGATCACCGCGGCGACCGTGTCGGGCCCCTCGAACTCGATGCGCTGCGCGATCGCCTCGGCCAGCTCGAGCGGGTCGTGGTTCTCCGGGAAGCGATACATGTTCGTGTTCGGCACGTGCGAGGCCCCGCCGAGCATTGGCTCAAACGGCGTGCGGTAGCCGGTCACGCCGGTGGCCGAGAGCGCCCCGAAGGTGGTGCCGTGGTAGGAGATCTCGCGCGCGATCAGCTTGTACTTGTTGGGCTTGCCCATCAGCCGGTGGTACTGGCGGGAGAGCTTCAGCGCGGCCTCCACGGCCTCGCTGCCGCTGTTGGTGAAGAACACGCGGTTGAGGTCGCCGGGTGCGAGGTCGGCAACGCGGGTCGCGAGCTCGATCGCCGTCGGATGGGCGTAGGACCAGCTGGAGAAGTAGCCGAGGTGCTTGGCCTGCTCGACGCCCGCCTGCACCAGGTCCGCACGGCCGTGGCCGAGCTGCGAGCAGAACAGCGAGGCGAGACCGTCGAGGTAGCGCTTGCCGTGCTCGTCGTAGACGTAGCAGCCCTCGCCGCGCACGATGATCGGGATCTCGTGCTCGTCGCTGTACTCACCCATGCGGGTGAAGTGCATCCACAGATGCCGGCGCGCCTGCTCTTGGAGCGTGGCGTCGGCGCTCAGCTTGCTGCCGGGCTCGCTGGTGGTCGTTGACATGGCCTCTCCTATTCGACGTGGTGCCGGTTTGTACAACGGTAGCCACCGGCTGGGCCGCTGTGTACTGCCAGGTGGCAGATCTCACAGAGGTGTCGTTGTACAAGTCGTCAGGGGCGGTTGCGCCGGCGCGGGGTACGGCGCTCGCGCCGGCCCGATAGGCTGCGCTCCGATGAGCGTTGCGTTCCTGTTGACCTCGCTGGTGATCGTCGCGCTGCCCGGGACGGGCGCGTTGATCACCCTCTCCGCCGGCCTCTCGCGCGGGGCGCGCGCGAGCGTGGTCGCGGCGTTCGGCTGCACGCTTGGGATCCTCCCCCACCTCGTCGCGGCGGTCACCGGGACGGCCGCGTTACTGCGGGCAAGCGGCCTGGCCTTCGACGCGCTCCGGCTCGCGGGCGTCTGTTATCTGCTGTTCATGGCGCTGATCACGTGGCGTGACAGGAGCCGCCTGGCGGTGCAGGATGACCAGCCTGCTCGCACGCCCGCGCGGGTGATCGGCAGCGCGATCCTCGCCAACGCCCTGAATCCGAAGCTGACTGTGTTCTTCTTCGCGTTCCTGCCGCAGTTCGTACCCCCGCGCGCGCCGCACGAGCTGCAGCGGCTGCTCCTACTGAGCGGCGTCTTCATGGCGATGACATTCATCGTGTTCGTGATCTACGGCATCACCGCTGCCGCGCTGAGACGCCATGTGATCGAGCGCCCACGGGTGGTCCAGTGGGTCCGCCGCGTGTTCGCGGCGAGCTTCGTGGGCCTCGGAGCCAAGCTCGCGGCCACAGCACGCTGAGCGCGGCTGCGACTCAGGCCGCTGCGACTGCCGCGCCGACCGCGCGCACTGGCGCGGGAGTGAACCAGGCGGCGACGATCACCAGCGCGAAGGCGCTCACCTGGAAGGCGATGCCGATCGTGCTGGTGGGGAACGGATCGCCGAAGACGACCAATCCGCCGGCGATGCCCGAGACGTTTGCGGCGGTGCTCGTCACGGCGATCACCGGCACGGCTTCGCCGTCCTGCAGAGCCTTGGCCGAAGCGAAGAAGGCGACGATCGAGGCGCCGACCGTGACGGCGAGCCACGGCGAGGCGAACCCGAGCAGGCCGTGCGCGCCGATCAGACCCGTGAGCGCCTTGATGCCGATGTCGGATACACCGAAGAGGATCCCCGAGGCCGCTCCGAGCATGACGCCGTGGTGGTGACGGGGAGCGCCAATCCGCGGGCCGAGGATCAACAGCGTCCCGATCCCGATCAGCACGGCCTCGAAGGCGATCATCCCGGGCAGCGAGTAGCGCGAGTGCGCACCGTGGACCGCCGGGAGCGAGATGCCGAGCATGATCAGCCCGAGCGCGGTCATCGACAGACCGGCCCACTGACGGCGGGCGACACAGGCGCCGTAGCAACGCTCTGCCATGATCGCGAGCAGCACGATGCCCCCGGCCAGCACCATCTGGACGACCGAGAGCGGAATCATCGCCATCGCGCCGATGTGGAAGAGCCACGAGCCGCAGGCGATCAGCATGCCCAGCGCGAACAGTCGCGATGAGAACAGCTGGCGTGTCGACCGGATCGGATGGCGAAAGTCAACCGCCGCCGCGGCGCGGGCGCCGCGGTGCTTGTACAGAAAGCCGAGGTTGGTCGTAAGTGCGCAGCAGAGGGCGAGGGCGATGCCCAGGATGAAAGTCATAGAAGAGGCTCGTGTCTGTGGTTGTTCCCGGTGCCGCCCCGGCATCGCCTGCCGGTTCGTTACTTCAGATTCGGCATCCGGCAGCGCGCACTTGAGGACCATCAACCGCGGTGGACACTTTTTCCGCTTGACTTGTCCTCATCCTGCTTCGAGGGTGACCGCAGCGCGTAAATTCGCCCTAAGTGGTGGGTAGGAATCAGGTTGCCGGCAGCGCGCGAGCGATGATCGCGCGAGCGTCGACGCCCGTGGGCAGGGTCCCGTAGGCGCGCCCCGACCGCCCGCCAAGCCGCGATGCGCAGAAGGCGTCAGCGACCGCTGACGGCGCGTGTCGCACGAGCAACGAACCTTGCAGCGCGAGCGCGAGCTCCTCGACCACCCGCCGCGCACCGTACTCGCTGAGCTCGAGCGCCGTTAGCCGATCCAGATGCGCGTCGAGGTGACGGTCGCCGCCGCGGGCCAGCTCGCACTCCTCGCGGAAGGCCGCCACCGCCTCCGGCTCACGCGTCACGGCGCGCAGCACGTCGAGCGCGGCGACGTTGCCCGACCCTTCCCAGATCGAGTTGATCGGCGCACCCCGGTAGACAGCCGGTAGCCCGGAGTCCTCGACAAAGCCATTGCCCCCGAGGCACTCGAGCGCCTCCGCCGCATGCGCCGGCGCCCGCTTGCAGATCCAGTACTTCATCACGGCCGTCGCCAGGCGGCGGAAGGCACGGGCGCTCTCGCCATCGTCGTAGGCACGGGCGATCCGCATCGCCGCGATGCTCGCGGCCTCGCTGTCGAGCGCGAGGTCGGCGAGCACGTTCTGCATCGCCGGCTGCTCGACGAGCGGCGCGCCGAAGGCCCTGCGGTGTCGGGCGTGATGGATCGCCTCGGCGGTGCCGCGCCGGTAGACGCTGACCGACCCGAGCATACAGTCGAGGCGGGTGTGGTTGACCATGCGGATGATCGTCTGCACCCCGCGCCCCTCCTCCCCGAGCAGCTGCGCGCGAGCGCCGCGGAACTCGACCTCCGCACTCGGCAGCGAGCGCGTGCCGAGCTTGTCCTTGAGCCGTTGGAACTCCATCCCGCCTCCACGCTCGACCAGGAAGCACGAGAGGCCGGCAGCCGTCTGCGCGAGCACCAGGAAGATGTCGCACGGCGGGTAGGAGCAGAACCACTTGTGGCCGTGCAGCTCATACCAACCGTCACCGGCGACGTGCGCGCGCGTGATGTTCGCCCGCACGTCGGAGCCACCCTGGCGCTCGGTCATCGCCATGCCCGCCAGTGCCCCGGTGCCGTAGTCGGAGGAGGTCAGCCGCGACTCCCACCGGGCGGCCAGCTCGGGTGAGCCGTCGCGCAATGCCGGGACTGCGGCGTAGGTCATCGACACGGGACACATGACTCCGTCGTCGAGCTGCCCCCAGAGCACGAACATCGCCGCGCGCACGACGTGCGCCCCCTGGCGCTGCTCGCGCCAGGGCAGCCCGGACATGCCGCGCTCGATCGCGCCGCTCAGCAGCCAGTGCCAGCTCGGATCGAGCTCGACCGCATCGATGCGGTTGCCGTAGCGGTCGTGGGTGTGCAGCACCGGCACATTCCGCTCCGCCCGCCGCGCGTGCTCACGCGCCTCGGCGCTGCCGGCGACCGCTCCGGCCTCGCCGACCTGCTCGGTGCCCCAGCTGCCGCCCTCTCGTGCGAGTGCCTCCTGCAGCACCACGTCGAGTTCGAACAGGTTGCCGGGCTCCAGCGCCGGCGCCTGGTTGAGCACCGCGCGTGCCGGATCCTGCTCCTCAAGACCGGGGATTTCGTCGAGCGCAGCCATGGCCGATCGCTGAGGCCCAGACTAGTGGGTCTTCCGGGAACCTTGCGCCGGGCGTCAGCTCAAGCCTCGTACCAGACCGGGTCGGTGCCCGAGCCGACGCCGAGCGCCCTGGTGCGGAACCCATAGGACGTGGTGGCGCCGTACTGCCAGTAGCAGGTAGTCGCTTCGCCGTTGGGGTAGAGGCCGCCCTCGAGCCAGGCGCTGGTGTTGGTGACGCGCCGCGTGTAGGACTTGCTGTTCACAGGGCCAAACGCCGGACGGCCGATGCCGGGGGCGCCGGAGACGATCTGGCCGGAGATCGATCCCGCCCCCGTGGGACCGTCGTAGCTCGTGCCGGCGTTGCAGAGGATCGAGGCGAGCGGCCATTAACGCATAGCGGGGTGGGTGGGCAGCGGGCCACCCACCCCGATCTACGCTGTGATCTGAAGCTGTTAGCTCAGGTCGCCGTTACTTGTGCCGTTGCCGCTGGGCTCCTCCGAGGGCAGACCGAGGTCGGCGAACTCGTCGGCGAAGCCGAACGAGGAATCGACGTTGCCGATCTCCTCCAGGTCGGAGAGGTCGGCGTGCAGGCCACCGAAGTCGCCCAGCGTCTCGCCGTCGGAGAGGCCGAGCTCGGCCGCCAGATCGTCGTGGTCGAGCAGGCCGACCTCGTCGATGCCACGGGGCAGGGGCTCTGACGGCTCGATCTCGATGCGGCGGTAGCGCTTGAGGCCGGTCGCAGCCGGGATCAGCTTGCCGATGATGACGTTCTCCTTGAGGCCGTTCAGGCGGTCGATCTTGCCCTCGAGGGCAGCGTCGGTCAGCACCTTGGTGGTCTCCTGGAAGGAGGCCGCCGACAGGAACGAGTCGGTGTTGAGCGAGGCCTTGGTGATACCGAGGATGATCTCCTCGGCCTGGGCCATCTCGCCACCGGCGTCGCCGACCTTGCCGTTGATCTTCGCGAACTCGTGACGATCGACGAACTGGCCGGGCAGGAGCTCCGTGTCACCCTTCTGGTCGACGCGGACCTTCTTCATCATCTGGCGCACGATCAGCTCGATGTGCTTGTCGTTGATGTCCACGCCTTGTGACTTGTAGACCTCCTGGACCTCGCGGACGAGGTACAGCTCGGTCTCGGTGCGACGCTCAATGGGCGTCTTGCCGCCGTGGGCGAGGATCTCGTGCGGGTACAGCGAGCCCTCGTTGAGCGGCTTGCCGACCTCGACGTGCTCACCGTCGCGGACATAGAGCAGGGTGCGGCGCGGGAACGTGTAACGGTGCTCCTCGCCGGCCGAGTCGGTGATCACGACCGTGGTCGACTTGTCGGCTTCCTCCATCGACACCGTGCCGGAGACCTCGGCCATCCGCGCAAGACCCTTGGGCTTGCGAGCCTCGAACAGCTCGACGACACGCGGCAGACCGTGCGTGATGTCCGCGCCGGCGACGCCGCCGGTGTGGAACGTACGCATCGTCAGCTGCGTGCCCGGCTCGCCGATCGACTGGGCGGCGATGATGCCCACCGCGTCGCCGATCTGGGCGGTCTTGCCGGTCGCCATCGAGCGGCCGTAGCAGGCCTGGCAGACGCCGGTCGGCGCCTCGCACTTGAGCACGGAGCGGACCGGAACGCGGATCAGCTCGCCCTTCTCGGTCTTGGCGGTGAACGCCTCGACCAGGGCAACCAGCTCGGCGCGGTCGATCTCCATGCCCTTCTCGACCAGCACCTTGTTGCCCGACTTGATCTGCTCGGCGGCGATGCGGCCGACCAGGTTGTCATTGGGCTCGTTGGTGGGACGCAGACGGCGGGTGCCCGGGTCGATCTCCGTCTTGAAGATCGGCGCGAGGATGTACTCCTCGGTGCCACAGTCCTCCTGGCGGATGATCACGTCCTGGGACACGTCGACGAGACGACGGGTCAGGTAGCCCGAGTCGGCGGTACGGAGAGCCGTATCGGCAAGACCCTTGCGGGCGCCGTGGGTCGAGATGAAGTACTCGAGCACGTCCAGGCCCTCCATGAAGTTGGACTTGATCGGGCGCTCGATGATCTCGCCCTTCGGGTTGGCCATGAGGCCACGCATTCCGGCCAGCTGACGGATCTGCTGGAAGGAACCACGAGCACCCGAGTTGGCCATCATGAAGATCGGGTTGAGCTCGTCGAGGTGGTCGACCATCGCCTTGGCGACTTCGTCGGTGGCCTCGTTCCAGAGGCTGACAACGGCCTCGTGGCGCTCTTCCTGATCCATCTCGCCGTTCTCGTACTGCTGGTCGATCTCGGCCAGGCGCTCGTCGAAGCGAGCCAGGATCTCCGGCTTGGTCGGGGGCGTCTGCACGTCGTTCTTGGAGACCGTCACACCGGCCTGGGTGGCGTAGTGGAAGCCGATCTCCTTGAAGGCGTCCAGGACCTGGCTGATCGATGCGGCCCCGTAGTTCTGCACGAGGTCGTCGACCAGGCGGGTCGTGTCCTTCTTCTTCATCGAGCGGTTGACGAACTCGTACTTCGACGGATCGAAGTCATCGCCCATCGCGGCCTCGACCGCGCGCTCGATCTTGTCGTTGTAGATGATCCGGCCGACGGTCGTGAGCAGGTGTCCGCGCTCGGAACCGTGCGGGCGGTACTCAGCGATGTCGTGCAGCGCGACCACGCCGTGCTCGTATGACCACTCCGCCTCCTGGGCGGTGCGGTACACGTGCGGGCGCGGCTCGTGCTTGGCCGGGTCGATCTTGGCCAGCTCCTCGCCGTCCGGTCCGTAGGTCAGGTAGTAGGCGCCGAGCACCATGTCCTGAGCCGGGACGGCCAGCGGCGCGCCGTGCGCCGGGGAGAGGATGTTGTTGGCCGACAGCATCAGGATCCGGGCCTCGGCCTGCGCCTCCGCCGACAGCGGCAGATGGACGGCCATCTGGTCGCCGTCGAAGTCCGCGTTGAACGCGTGACAGACGAGCGGGTGGACCTGGATCGCCTTGCCCTCGACCAGCACCGGCTCGAACGCCTGGATGCCCAGACGATGCAGCGTCGGTGCGCGGTTGAGCAGCACGGGATGCTCGTGGATGACCTCCTCGAGCACGTCCCAGACCTCGGGGATCATCGAGTCGACCATCTTCTTGGCCGCCTTGATGTTCTGCGCGGACTTGCGCTCGACCAGGCGG
>DASZLT010000056.1:0-18296 GCA_035552235.1 Solirubrobacteraceae bacterium | reverse complement strand
ACGGAGAGGGGGGGATTCGAACCCCCGTTGGACTGAAAGCCCAAACCGGTTTTCGAGACCGGCGCATTCAACCGCTCTGCCACCTCTCCAGGGGACAAGCGCCAACAAAAGTAGCGGCTCGCAAGCGGGCGAAGCGGGGTTGGCCAAAGCGACGACTTGCGGTGACTCAGCGGCGCGAAGCGAAGAATGCCCGCAGGAGGTCGCCGCATTCCTGTGCGAGCAGGCCGCCATCGACCTGCGGGCGGTGGTTGAACTGCGGCATGTTCAACAGGTCGAGCACGCTCCCGCACGCCCCGGCCTTCGGGTCGACGGTGCCGAACACGACGCGGGGGAGACGGGACAGGACGACCGCGCCCGCGCACATCGCGCAGGGCTCGAGCGTCACATACATCACCGCATCCAAGATCCGCCAGCTGCCGAGCGAGGTGCTGGCTTCGCGCAGTGCGATCGTCTCGGCATGCGCCGTCGGGTCGTTGCGCAGTTCGCGCTCATTGTGCCCCGCGCCGATGACCTCGCCATCCTTGACAATGACGGCACCGACAGGGACGTCGTCGTGGTCGAGGGCGCGCTCGGCCTCGCGTAGGGCAAGTCGCATGTAGTACTCATCCCGCGGGAAGAAGTAACCGCTCATCGAACCAGAGTGTCGCGCAGGCTCTTCATGCTCTCGAAACTTTCACACATAGCCTCATGTCTTACTGTGTGCCCCGGGGCCTCCCCGGGTGGCCAGCGCTTGCCCTGATGCCGCTCACTGACGCGATATTCGACGATCCGCTCGCCGCCTCAAGGCTTCCCGGCGTCCGGAATCGCAAGCGGGCCGCCGTGGCGGTCGCGGCAGCGGTGGTGATCACGGTCGGTGCGACGGTCTACGCCTCGCGGGCTGTACGCACCGGCACCGGCGCCGGAACGGCCACAAAGACAACGTTGCCGTACGACCCGCACGAGCTGATCGTCGGCTACTCAGGCTCCGCCTCCGCGCTGATCGCAGAGGTCGACACAAAGACGTCACTGGGCGTGACACTCTCGTCACATCCGGAACTGACCCCGAACGAACAACTGCTGCGGCTCCCGGCGGGCGTGAGGCCGGTCGAGGCGGCGGCCCAGATCAGGCTGCTGCCCGGCGTCATCAGCGCGCTTCCCGATTACATCGCACGGATCGCGGGCCAATGGTTCCCAGACGATCCTGGTCGCGCGAAGCGGATCCATGGCTGGGAGAGCCTGCAGTGGAACTTCCTCTCTAAGGCCGGCGTCAACGCTCCACAGGCTTGGGCCAATCTCCTGGCTGATCATCGCCCGGGCGCCACGGGCGTCGTGATCGCCGTGGTCGACACCGGCATCGCGTTCCGCAACTGGAAGACGTTCGACCAGTCACCGGACTTCAGGGGCACGAAGTTCATCGACCCCTGTGACCTGGTCGCCGGCTCGATCAAGGACGGTCGATGTACCGACCCATACGCGCTCGATCGCGAGAGTCACGGCACCTTCGTCGCCGGCACGATCGCCGAGGCGACCAACAACAACTATGGCGTGACGGGGCTCGCATACCGCGCGTCGGTGATGCCGGTGCGCGTGCTCGACGCCGAGGGCAACGGCGACTCGTCCACGATCGCTGCCGGGATCCGCTACGCGGTCGTGCACGGCGCGCAGGTCATCAACCTGAGCATCGAATTCTCGCCCGGGACCACGAGCGGTCAGATCCCCGACGTCGTCTCGGCAATCACCTATGCGCACAACCACGGCGTCGTGGTCGTCGGAGCCGCCGGCAACGACGAGGACAACACGGTCGACTTTCCGGCTGCGCTGCCAGATGTGATCTCGGTCGGGGCCACAACGCGCGATCGTTGTCTGGCGCTCTACTCGGACATCGGTAAAAGCCTCGACCTGGTCGCGCCCGGCGGCGGCGACGACGCCACCTCGGTCACCGACTCTCGCTGCTTTTCGCAGCGCACCCTTCCCGACATCTATCAAATGACCTTCGGCAACCCTCAGCACCCCGACCAGTTCGGGTTTCCCCGTGGCTGGTTCGGGACCTCGATGGCCGCGCCGGATGTGACCGCTGCGGCCGCGATGGTGATCGCCAGCGGTGTGCTCGGTCGACACCCGACACCGGCGCAGATCCAGGACCGGCTCGAGGCCACCGCCCATCCGCTCGGCAACGGCGAGCCGAACAACGCCTACGGCTATGGCCTGGTCAACATCGGCGCCGCCACCAGAAGGGGCGGCCCGCTGGTTCCGACCAAGCCCTACGGCCTGCCGGGCGCGAACACAACGCGCGTGGTCAGGTAGGCGCCCGCAGGTCGTCGTGATGGCGCCCGTCAGGTGGCCCGGGACGCGCCGGTCAGGTGGTCCGGACGATCAGCACCGAGCACGGGGCATGGTGCGAGACCTTGTTGGGCACCGAGCCCAGCAGGAAGCGCTTGGCGCCGGTCATGCCCTTGTTGCCGACCACGATCAGGTCGCAGCCCTGGTCCTCGGCGATGTCGATGATCGCGTCGGCCGCGTCGCCCTCGCGCGCGAACGTCTCGACCCCGGCGACGCCGCCGGCGACCGCCAGCTCACGCGCCTTCTCGAGTACGGCGAGCACGTCCTCGCGCGGGTTGACCATCCACTGCGCGTCGCTCGGCGCCGATTGACGCTCCTCGCGCAGGCGCAGCTCGGAGACCGGCTCGTAGGCGCTGACGATCAACAGACGGGCGCCGACCTTGGAGGCCAGCGCGATCGCCTCGCCGACGGCCGCAGCCGCCGTCGCCGAGCCATCGGTGCCGACGATTACCGACGAGAACATCTCTGGGAGACCACTACTAGGCGAGCCTCACGATTGCGATCACGATTCCAATCAGGACGAACAGCACGATCAGCGCCTGCGTGTAGATCCAGAATTTCGGCATCGAACGCGCAGAAAGCTAGCGCGTGAGGAATACCCACCGCGGCCCGGGGCAATCCCCCGGGCCGCGCCGGCGGCTAGATGACGGCCACGAGATCCTTCTCGCTGAGCCCTTCCAGCAGCCCGACGCTGCTCGGTACGCCGTCCTCGCCGATGCTCACTGCGCCGCCGGGCCAGTACGAGGCACGGCGCCCGTCCAACCCGCGCACGACCACCGGCTCGTAGCGCCAGCAGCCCGTGTTCAGCAACCGCGGGTGACCGTCGGCCCCCGACCACCGGCCCAGGTCGTCTCGCTCGCGCGGACCGCGCCGGTGCACGTGCCCGAAGATCACATGGTCGGCCTCGACTTCCAGCGCCTGCGTCGCGACGAGCATCGCCTGCAGCGCGTGGCGCTGCATCTGGCGGTCGAGCAGGAACGAGCTCAGCGGCGCGAGCCGCGGAGGGATGTGGCGGTCGAGCCAGCGCTCGGGCAGCATGCCGTCGCGCAGGTGCGGCGCCGCCCGCCCGCTCGCGATGTACTCCGTCTCGGCCGGCGTCGCCGGCTTGACCCGCTTGCGCGGATACAGCCCGTATGAGGACACCGGGCGCAGGTAATGGTTCAGGTAATGGCCGTGCGTCGCCCAGATACGCTCGCCCAGCCACAGGCCGGGGTAGTGGACCTCCACGCGCGTTGCATCGAACCACGAGACGAAGCGCTCAAGCCATGGGCTCGCGTCTACGGGGACCACGTTGTCCCGCAGGAGCTCGGGGCCGAGCTCACGAGCCCACCGCCGCACCAGCGCGTGATCGTGGTTGCCGGGTACGACGAGCACCTGCTTGTCCTCACCGAGATGCTCGGCGATCGCGCGGATCACGGGCTCGGCCACGGGGAAGGCCTGCTCAGGGTGCGACTCCTGCAGCTCGACCGTGTCGCCGAGCAGCACCAGCCGATCGTGCTGGTCGAGCGCCTCGAGCAGCTTGGCCAGAGGTCTCGGCCGCGTCAGGACGCTGACGCCACCCCCTTGGCCCAGGTGGATGTCGGAGATGACGAGTGTGCGCACCGACTCCCATTAAACGCGTGGAGCGCCCGAACTGGGCGCGCCACGCTCAGACGCCGCTTGAGAGCTCGGTTACGCGATGTAGATCTCGGACTCGAAGTCCACCGCGACACCGCGGCCGACGACCAGCACCGGCGCAGCCGTAGCGACGATCGCGTTCTCGGCATGGGCGGAGAGAAGCGTCTGGCCGGTCCGGGCCTCGGGGCGCGAACCGACGATCAACAGATCCACGCCGTAGTTGGTGTCGGTCACGATCGCGCCGAAGTGGTTGGCGAAGGCGTGCGCGGTGTCGATCGCGGCGGCGTCGTCGAGACCGGCGAGCAGACCGATCTTCTGGATCGCACGTCCGAAGTAGTCGGCTGGTGCGATCGCGATTGCCGTGGGCCCGCCCTGCATCAGCTTCTGCGTCGACATCTGCGGCGCGATCCGGCCGGCCGGGGTCCGGTAGTCAGACCCGAACACGATCAGGTCGGCGCCCTCGGCCACGGCGAGGTCCCTGAGGCCGTCGCTCGTCGAGGGGTTCACCACAACCCGCGTCTCCACGTATGCGTCCGCCAGCGCCGCCGCGCCGCGTGCCAGCAGTTCGTGCGCCTGGTCCTCGTCGCATCCACCGGCGGCGTGGCGCACGTAGGCGAGGATCAGCCTCGCACCGACCTCAGCGAGTACCCGCGCGAGCGTCAGCGCGTCCTCGTCGTTCGGCGTCCCGTCGTAGGACACGATGCTCGTTAGACACACCTGCAGACCCCTCCCTTTGAGATCACAAGCAGGGGTCGGACTGTTCCACCACGAGAGCATCAGTGCTAGTGAAGTTGATCATTCATCACATAAGATCTACTTATGCTGAACCTGACGCGGCTGAGCATCCTGCGTGAGGTCGTCCAGCGCGGCTCGTTCTCGGCCGCGGCGGAAGCGCTCGACTACACGCAATCGGCCGTCTCACAGGCGATCGCACGGCTCGAGGCGGAGACCGGAGTGGCGCTGCTCGTGCGTGACCGTCGCGGCGTGCGCGGGACCGCCGCAGGGGCAACGCTGCTGCAGCACGCCGATGCGATTCTCGCTCAGGTGCAGGCCGCCGAGGATGACCTCGCGGCAGTCCTCGGGGTGCGCGGCGGGCGTCTGCGCATCGCCTCGTTCCACTCGGCCGGGTCGACGCTGATCCCGCAGGCTGTGGCGGCCTTCCGTGCGCTGCACCCCGGCGTGGAGCTCTCGCTCGGGGAGGGCGAGCCCGAGGACATAGCCCCGCGCCTGAAGGCCGGTGAGTTCGACCTCGCGCTGCTCTTCGAGTTCCCAGGCGAGGCGCGGCATTTCACGGGGCTTGCGACGACACCACTGATCCATGACCCGATGTGGGTCGCGCTGCCCGTGGAGCACCAGCTCGCGCGTACGCACAACCTCGAGTTGATCGACCTGCGCGACGAGGACTGGGTGCAGACCTCGGCGGACAGTGCCTGCGCGCGGCATGTCATCAGCGTCTGCCGCGGGGCGGGCTTCGAGCCCCGCGTGTCGTTCGAATCGGATGACTACGACACTGTGCAGGGTCTGGTCGCCGCCGGCGTCGGCGTGGCACTGATCCCGCGGCTCGCACTGAGCCACCGTCAACCGGGGCTGGTGGTGCGGCGCCTCGCGCCCGAGAACCCAGCGCGCCGGGTGTTCGCCGCGACGCCGAAGGAGCCCGGCGTCGCCCCCGCGGCGCGGGTGATGCTGAAGATCCTCTCGCGCCGCGCCCACGAGTTCACGGCGCTCGGCGACGAGTAACCGGCTACCTTCACGCCCATGCGGCCGCCGAGCGACTTCGAGCGCGACGTCAGCACCGACCACCACCGCCGCCTCAGGTTCGGCTCGCGCGACGCTGCTGTTCGCCGAGCGCGGCTGCGAGGTCACCGCCATGGAGCCGGACGGCGAGATGGCGGCGGTCGCGAGCAAGCAAGCCGCGACCGCCGGGCAGACGATCGAAATCCTCGGCACCGATTTCGAAGCGACGAACCTGCCGGCGCAGGCCTTCCAGATCCTGATCTCCGCGACGGCCCGGCATTGGATCACGCCCAGCCGGCGCAACGAGCCGGCGGCGAGCAGGAGTTCGCGGCGCGTCCGCCGGCGCCGATGAACCCGCTCGGAGCGCCGCCGCAGGTTCGCAACGCGGCCGCGTGGGTCGAGCACGAGTTCGACGGCAACCCGCTGCTCTGCCTGGCCCGGCGCAGCACTACTTGAGCGTCTTGACGACCTTGTGCAGGAGCGTGTTGGCCTCCCGGTAGGTGCCGGTGGCGCCGAGCCCGATCGTGATGAACCCGGCGACCACAGCCACGAGCGCCAGCAGCACCGGCCAGCGCCGCTGCAGGAAGGCGCTGACGCGCACCAGCACGATCTCCGCGCGCTCGCCGGCGACCCACAGCATCGCCAGCATCGCCAGCTGCGGCAGCACGAAGCAGATGTTGAAGAGCAGGATCAGGAAGACCTTGCCCGCGATGTTGCCGGGCCAGGCCACAACCGCCGCGAGCGCGGCGAAGTAGGGGAAGGCCGTCGGCAGCTCTACCGCCATGATCGTCGCGCCGAGCAGCCAGCCGGCGCGGCCCTGTGAGCTGAAGCTCGGCAGCTGCTTGCGCCCAAGCCGGTTGCGGTGCACCCACAGCAGCGCCGCCACGGCCAGCAGCACGACCCCGGCGAGCACCTCGAGCAGGTGGCGCACGAGCAGGTCCGGCCTCGGAACCAGCGACAGCACGAGCTCGCCCGGGCCGAGCGCGATCACCAGGCCGCCGACGAAGTAGACGAGGAACACGCCGGCCGTGAACTGCGCCAGCGGCTTGCGTGATCCCGGCTGCGCCGCCATGTACAGCGCCGGCGCGACAGTCGAGGGGTTTATCGAGTCGGCCAGCCCGATCGAGATGACGATGCCGATCAGCCGCAGCATTGGCCGCATTTTCGCGTGCGACGCAAGTGGGGATACTTCCGGGTATGCGCGTTGCAGTTCTCGACGACTACCACCGGGTCGCTCACACGCTCGCCGACTGGGGCTCGCTGGGGGTCGAGGTGGACTTCTTCGATCGTCCGATCGCGCGCGACCGGCTGCGAGAGACGCTGCGTGATTACGACACGCTGGTGCTGATGCGCGAGCGCACCGCGTTCCCGCGCGAGGCGCTCGAGGGCCTACCGAACCTGCGGCTGCTGGTCACCACCGGGATGCGCAACGCCGCAGTCGATATCGAGTACCTGGGGAGCCGCGGGGTCAGGGTCTGCGGCACCGGCATCCCCGGTTACGGCGGCACCAGCCACGAGCCCGCGCCCGGCGTCCCCAGCACGATCGAGGTCGCCTGGGCGCTGATCCTGGCACTGTTCAAGCGCGTCGCCTACGAGGATCGCGCGTTGCGCCAGGGCGTCTGGCAGCAGGGGCTGCCGACCAACCTCGCCGGTGCGATACTCGGGCTCGTCGGCCTCGGGCGGCTCGGCGCGCAGATGGTCGCGCCGGCCAGGGCCTTCGGCATGGAGGTGATCGCCTGGAGCCAGAACCTGACCGCCGAGCAGGCCACGGAACACGGCGCGCGGTACGCGCCCAAGCAGGAGCTGCTGGCGAGCGCGGACATCGTCTCGATCCACCTCGTGCTGAGCGACCGCTCCCGCGGCCTGATCGGCCGGGCCGAGCTGGAGCAGATGAAGCAGACCGCCTTCCTGGTAAATACCTCACGCGGCCCGATCGTCGAGGAGCGCGCGCTGATCCAGGCGCTGCGCGACGGGCGGATCGCCGGCGCCGGGCTCGACGTCTACGATTCCGAGCCGCTCCCGCACGATCACCCGCTGCTCGCGCTCGAGAACACGGTGCTGACACCGCACCTCGGCTACGTCAGCCGCGAGGGCCTGGCCGAGATGTACGGGCAGGTGGTCGAGGACCTCGCGGCCCACCTGCGCGGCGAGCCGATCCGCGTGATCGCGTGACAGACGCGACCCGCGGTCAGCCGCTACACTCCTCCGAGCGCCGGGTGGCGTGCGCCAGCACGCCCACAGCTCCGGCCGGAGCATCCTTTCCAACAGCTTTCGGGGACTAGACAAATGGCCCGTGGAGACGTTCGGATCGCTGCGACCCTCGCCTGCGAGGATTGCAAGCGCCGCAACTACCAGACGAATAAGAGCAAGCGCAACAACCCTGAGCGGCTGCAGCTTCGCAAGTACTGCAAGTGGTGCAAGCGGCATACCGCGCACCGCGAGACCCGCTAGGCGCGCTCGAGGCAGCGCGTTGGCTGGTCCAGATCCGCTCAGCGAGCCCCAGGGGGGCTCATATGGCGATGCTCACATCGCTGAACACCGCCCATCCACAGCCGCTAGGCTGGTCGGGTTCCTGCGTGGGTGCTGGATGGAGCTCCAGCGCGTCCATTGGCCCGATCGCCGTCAGGTGATGCAGGCCACGGGCGTCGTCCTCGGCTTCGTGCTCGTCGCCGGCATATTTCTCGGCGTCGCTGATCTCGTCGCCTCAAACCTGATGAACCTGGTCCTCAAGTAGGAATTACAAAATGTTCCGTTGGTACGTAGTCAACACATATTCAGGACACGAGAACAAGGTCAAGCACAACCTTGAGCACCGCGTGGTGTCGCTCAACCAGCAGCGCGCGGTGCGCCAGATCGTCGTCCCGACAGAGTCGGTGTCCGAGATGAAGGACAACCAGAAGGTCACCGTCGAACGCCGCACGATGCCCGGCTACGTGCTCGTCAACATGGATCTCAACGAGGATTCGTGGGCACTGGTCAAGGGAACCCCGGGCGTGACCGGCTTTGTCGGCGCGTCCAACGAGCCTGTGCCGCTCACGCAGGGCGAGGTCGACCGCCTGCTCCACCAGGAGACGGCGGAGCGCCCCCGCAGCCGCGCGCAGTTCGCGATCGGTGAATCGATCAAGGTCGTGTCCGGGCCGCTCTCGGACTTCTCGGGAGAGATCTCCGAGGTCAACGAGGACGGCCAGAAGCTGAAGGTGCTGGTCTCGATATTCGGCCGCGAAACCCCGGTCGAGGTAGGCTTCGACCAGGTCAAGAAGCTGTAGTCAGAAGTAACTCGCAGGTGCAGTTGCACTAGGAGAAATTGTTTATGGGCCCGCTAGGGCGGGCCTGTATTTCGCTTGAACTAGGAAGAGTCCGAAATGGCAAAGAAGGTCCTTACACACATCAAGTTGCAGGCGGTTGGCGGTCAGGCCAGCCCGGCACCTCCGGTGGGCCCCGCGCTCGGTCAGCACGGCGTCAACATCATGGAGTTCGTCAAGGCGTTCAACGCCCAGACGCAAGCTGACACCGGCACGGTGATCCCGGTCGTGATCACGGTCTACGAGGACCGTTCATTCACGTTCATCACCAAGCAGCCGCCGGCCGCTGTCCTGATCAAGCAGGCGCTGAACCTCGACAAGGGTTCGGCCGAGCCGCACCGCGACAAGGTCGCGAAGATCACCCAGGCGCAGCTGCAGGCGATCGCCGAGAAGAAGATGCAGGACCTGAACGCGAACGACATCGACGCCGCGAAGAAGATCATCGCCGGCACCGCACGTTCGATGGGCGTGGAGGTGGTCTGATGGCTAAGCACGGCAAGTCATACGTTGAGTCCCGCCAGCGCTTCGATCGCGAGCGCGAGTACGCGCCCGCCGAGGCGATCGCGCTGATCAAGCAGCTCTCGACAGTCAAGTTCAACGAGTCTGTCGAGGTTCACGTCCGCACGGGCCTGAACGTCCGCCATGCCGACGAGCAGCTGCGCGGCACGATCGCGCTGCCCAACGGCTTGGGCAAGGAGGTCCGTGTCGTGGTCTTCGCCCAGGGCGACAAGGCACGCGAGGCCGAGGAGGCCGGAGCCGACGTCGTCGGCGCCGACGACCTGGCCACCCGCATCCAGGAGGGCTTCGACGACTTCGACGTGGCGATCGCCACGCCGGACCTGATGCCGGTGGTCGGCCGCCTCGGTCGCGTCCTCGGCCCCTCCGGCAAGATGCCGAACCCGAAGGTCGGCACGGTGACGATGGATGTCGCCAGGGCCGTCCAGGAGTCGAAGGCCGGCAAGGTCGAGTACCGCACCGACCGCAACGCGATCGTCCACATGGTGATCGGCAAGCGCGACTTCGAGGAGCGCGCGCTGCTCGAGAACTATGCGGCCATGATCGAGGAGCTGATCCGGGCAAAGCCGTCGGCCGCCAAGGGCCGCTACCTGCGCTCGATCACCTTCGCCTCGACCATGGGCCCCGGCGTGCGCGTGGATCCGTCCCGGACCCGCGACATCCTCGAGGAGCCGGTCACCGCTTAGGCTCGTTTCGCCACAAGGCTTCGTCAGCCCGGTGCCGCCCCGGGTGGCATCGGGCTAACGTATCTAAGGGAGTGAGGCGCGTCAGGGCATTCAAGAGACTCGGGCTGACGCTGGCGGCCGCCACGGTCGCGCTGCTGAGCGCCTGCGGCGCGAGCATCGCCCGCAAGGCGCCCGCCTACCGGCTGCCGCCGGTCAAGCACGTGTTCGTGATCATGCTCGAGAACGAGAGCTACAGCTCCACCTTCGGTAATCCCGCGGCCTACCCGTACCTGGCGCGCACGCTGGCCAAACGCGGCGAGCGGCTCGAGAACTATTACGCCACGGGCCACGACTCCAACGACAACTACATCTCGATCGTCTCCGGTCAGCCGCCCAACACCTCAAACCAGGCCGACTGCCCGACCTTCGAGGATTTCACCGGCAACACGCTGCTCGCAAACGGAGTGCAGAGCGGCACCGGCTGCCTCTATCCCGCCAACGTGCTGACGATCGGCAACCAGCTCTCCGCCAAGCATCTGAGCTGGAAGGGCTACATGGAGGACATGGGCAACGACCGAAGCCGCGAGTCTGCCGCCTGCGGCCATCCGAGCGTCAACGCGCCCGACGGCACCCAGGCGGCCGAGCCGGGTGACGGGTACGCGACGCGTCACGACCCGTTCGTCTACTTCCACTCCGTGATCGACAGCCAGAGCTATTGCGACACCCACGTGGTCGCACTCGGCACATCGACCGGCGCGATGCCCGCGACGGCGCTGCGCGGCGAGACGGGCCTGGTCACCGACCTGCGACGCGCGTCGAGCACGCCGGCGTTCTCCTTCATCGTCCCGAACCTCTGCGACGACGGCCATGACTACCCCTGCATCAACGAGCAGAGCGGCGCCTCGGCCGGGGCGGACATCGACAGTTTCCTGCAGAGCTGGATCCCGACGATCATGCGCTCGCCGGCGTTCAAGCAGGGCGGTCTGCTCGAGATCACCTTCGACGAGGCCGCTGATGCGGACAGCTCGGCCTGCTGCGGCGAGGCGCCCGGTCCAGGGGCGGCCCGGCCGGGGATCGGCGGACCCGGCGGTGGCAGGGTCGGCGCGCTGCTGATCTCACCCTTCATCAAGGGCGGGACGGTCGACCGCCGGGCCTACGACCACTACTCGTCGCTGGGCAGCTGGGAGGAGCTCTTCGGGCTGCGGCGCCTTGCCTACGCCAGGAGCGTGAAGGACGTGTTCGGCGCCGACGTCTTCAACAACTACAGGCAGCCGAAATCCTGATGGGTGTTGCAGTCTGTGTCATCACGGTTCCTAAGCGACCGGCTACACTCCTCGCCAGCAAGAGACGACGCCCAAGACCTCAGGCAGCTTCGCGCATAAGTCCAGAGCAGGTGGAGCCTCGAACAGCAGTGCGAGCCTTGTCCCGGTTTGCATGCTCTCGACGCCCGCCTGTGTAGCGGGCGTTCTTCGTAGAGAGCGAGAAAATGAACCGAGAAGAAAAAGCAGCAGTGATCGATCGGATCGCCGACGAGCTCGGTAGCTCCGAAGCGATCTTCGCGCTGGACTACCGTGGCATCACGGTCGCTCAGATCGCCGACCTGCGAGAGAAGCTGCGTACCTCGGACACGAAGCTGCGAGTCGCCAAGAACTCGCTGTCCGAGCGCGCCGCCGACCAGGCCGGCGTGGCCGACATCAACCCGATGCTGGTCGGCCCGACCGCTCTCGCTCTGGTCAAGGGTGACGCGGCTGCCGCCGCCAAGATCCTGAGCGATACGGCGCGCGCGCTGCGCGGGCCGCTGGTGTTCAAGGGCGGCCTGCTGAGCGGTGCCGTGCTGAGCGCGGCGGACGTCGAGGCGATCGCCAAGCTTCCCTCACGCGATGTCCTCAATGCCCAGCTGGTCGGCACCATCGCCGCCCCGCTCACGGGCCTGGCCCGCACCCTCAACGCGCTGATCGTGGGCGTGGCCGTCCAGCTTGGCCAGATTCGAGACCAGGGCCTCGTGTCAGGTTCGGATGCCTCCGCAGCTGCAGATGCAGCCTCGGCAGACGATGAGTCCGCCTCACCGGCACCTGCAGCCGGCGGGGACGAGCCAGCCGCAGGGGCGACTGAGACTGAGGACGACGCTGCTGCGGCGGCTGAGCCCGAGACTGAGGACGCCGCTGCTGCGGCGGCTGAGCCCGAGACTGAGGACGACGCTGCTGCGGCGGCTGAGCCCGAAAACTGACAAGCACCACCAGGAGAAACGACATGTCTACCACCGAAGCATGGATTGAAGAGCTCAAGGGGATTTCGGTCCTCGAGCTGTCCGAGCGCATCAAGGCTCTCGAGGAGGCCTTCGGCGTCTCCGCCGCGGCCGTCGCCGCTGCCGCCCCGGCCGCTGCCTCTCCCGCCGCCGGCGGCGAGGCCGAGGAGGAGTCGAGCACGGTCGATGTGATCATCACCGCCGCCGGCGACAAGAAGATCCAGGTCATCAAGGTCGTGCGTGCCGCCACCGGCCTGGGCCTCAAGGAGGCCAAGGATCTGGTGGACAACGCGCCGAAGGCCGTCAAGGAGGGCATCGAGAAGGAAGAGGCCAACAAGCTCAAGGCTGAGCTTGAAGAGGCCGGCGCCAGCGTCGAGTACAAGTAATTCGACGCGGACCTTTCGTCTGTCTGCGAGTGAGGGCGGCCTGCGTGCCGCCCTCACTCGCTTAACCTGGTCGCATGCACGACGATCAGAAGCCGTACGCTCAGGCGCCCGAGCAGGCCCACGTCGGACCGCCGGACCTGATCCTGCAGGCGATCCTCCCGCCCACCGACGCGCCGGCGGAGATCCGCGCCGCCGTCGCCGACGCGCTCGCCCGCCGCGATCCGCTCGGCGGCCCCACCTACGCATGGGAGGACATCGGCTTCGCGGCCTCGGCGGTAGCGCTCGTCGAGGGCACCAACCAGCGTGCGGATCCCGGCACTCAATGGGTGTTCGCGTTGAGCGCGGAGTCGCCCAGGCTGGGCGAGCAGGTCAGGTCGAGCGGTCGTTGGAGCCACACGATCGGCGCGCATGCCGTCGCCAACGGGACCGCCCGGACGCACTGGCGCGCCGTTCTGCATGACTCGCTCACAACCGAGCCGCGCCGGCAGCCAGAGGCGTCGGGCGCATAGCTACGCCGATGGCACGGCCCGTCCTGCAGTCGGTGGTCCCACTCGGAGCGGTTCCGGAGCGCCTGCGGCACGGCGTCGCCAAGGCGGTCGCGCCCTGGGGGTACGCCTGGTCCGACGTCACCTTTGCTGGCACGGCGCTGACGCCGCCCAGCGAGCACTCCCGGCTCGGACCGGTCTCGGACGAGGTCTGGGTGTTCGCGGTCACTGTCGGGACGCTTCAGATCGGCGACGAGCTCGAGTCGGCCGGCAGCCGCGCCGCCGGGATCAGCCTTTCGGCCTTCGCCGGCGGCGTGATCCCGGTGACACCGTTCCAGGCTCGCGTGTATGAGTACCTCGGAGGCGGTGGCGGCGGGCCGCCGCCCCAGCCGCCGTCACCCGCGGGCGTGCCTACGAATCCAGATACGCAGCGTGCAGTGCCAGATCGGCGGGGCTGAAGCGGTCAGCGGCGGTCGCCAGCTGATGCCAGTGCGGATAGATCAGGCGCGGCCGGCTCACCGCGTCGAGGCGTCTGAGGTCATCGTCACCCAGCGTCAGCTCCGCGGCCCGCAGGTTGTCGGCCAGCTGCTCGTCGGTGCGTGCGCCCACCACCACCGTCGCGATGCTCGGACGGGTGAGCAACCAGGCCAGCGCCACCTGCGCGGCTGAGACGTGATGGGTCTCGGCGATCCCGAGCAGCACCTCGATGGTGTCGTAGAGCTTGTCCTCGTCGTACACCGGCGGCTCGTTCCAGTCGGTCAGATGCCGTGAGCCCTCCGGCGGCGTCAGCCCGCGACGGTACTTGCCCGACAGCAGGCCACCCGCGAGCGGGCTCCAGACCATCGTGGCGAGCCCCTGGTCGACGGCCAGCGGCAGCAGCTCGTACTCGGCCGAGCGCTCCTGCAGCGAGTAGTAGATCTGCTGGCTGACGAAGCGCGGACGGTGATCGCGCTCGGAGATGCCGAGCGCCTTCATCAGCTGCCAGCCGGTGTAGTTGCTGACGCCGATGTAGCGGACCTTGCCCGAGTCGACCAGATGCTGGAGCGCCGCGAGCGTCTCCTCCAGCGGCGCCGATCCGTCCCACTCGTGCACCTGGTAGAGGTCGATGTGGTCGGTTCGCAGCCGCCGCAGGCTCGCCTCACAACCCTCGATGATGTGGTGGCGGGAGAGGCCCTGCATGTTGGGGCCCTCACCCATCGCCATGCGCACCTTGGTGGCCAGCAGGAAGTCATCGCGGCGGCCCGTGAGCACCTCACCGACGATCTCCTCGGAACGTCCGCCCGAGTAGACGTCGGCGGTGTCGATCAGGTTCACCCCGGCGGCGCGGCACATGTCGATCTGGCGACGGGCACCGGCGACGTCGGTGCTGCCGACGTTCGCGAACTTGCCGCCGCCGCCGAACGTCATCGTGCCCAGCGTCAGTGACGAGACCTTCAGTCCAGAGTCTCCAAGCTGGCGAAATTCCATGGGGCTTGCTCCTTTACGCGCTGGGCTGGTCTTGCCATATACATATACGCCAAGATCAGCCAGGCCGCGCCGAGCAGGTAGCCGCCGACGACGTCACTGAGCAGGTGCTGGCCGCCGAGCACGCGGGCCGGTCCTGCCCCGGCGATGATCGCGATCAGCACAGCCGGGACGAAGCGTCGCCCCTGCCGCCAGGCCACGAGCGCGAGGTAGCCGCCCGTGGCCGTTGAGAACGTGACCACGCCGCTCGGGAAGTTCGTGCCGACGTGATGGTGCGCGATCCAGAGCGGCGTCGGACCGCAGAGGATCTTGATCACTCCGCAGCACGCCGAGGCCAGCAGCACGATCGCCAGGCCCTCGATCGTGCGCCGCTCGCCATTGCGCAGCAGCCACCAGATCATCACCGCGACCTCGGCGACGGCCACGAGCGGCCGGCCGATCTGCTGGTAGACGCGCGTGATCTCCCACACCAGCCATCCCTTGTGCGACTCGCCCACGCGCGCGGCCCAGGCGTCCCCGGGGAAGGTGTGCGACGACAGCAGCCAGCGCTCCGCGATCACCGCAAGCAGCAACACGGCGCTGCAGGTCAGCCAGCCGTACTGCGCGGATGAGCGCGCGACGGCTGCGCCCTGGGTATGTGTTGGAGCGAGCGTTTCGGCGGGCTGCGCGGGCGCGGGCGTTTCGGCGGGGCGTGCGGGCGCGAGCGTGTCAAGCACGGCGCGCAGGTTAGCTGGTGGCTTCCCGGACCAGCTCCATCTTCAACGGGCCGCCGCTTCCTCGGTGAGCACGCGGTGCCGAGATGCGCTGGAAACCGGGGCTTTAGCTAAAAGTTCTCGAAAGTTGGGTAGCGAAGCTGGGTCTGGTGATTTTCGAGGACTAGGATCGATAGATGATGGTTCGTGAACCCCGCTCCCGGCACTACGTTTCGAGCTTCACGATCGCGCTGCTGCGACCGCTGTTCCGCTACAGCCTGTCTCGCGACGCCTACGTGTTGCGCGGGATCGGCAACTCGCGTGGGCCCGTGCTGCGTCGTGAGCGGCGTCGCCGCCAGCGGGACTTCGCAGGCGCCGAGCGCCGCCACCTCGTGCTTGGCTGAAGCGCTCCGCATTGCGGCAGTTGCCTCTTTGGGGCTGACCTCCTAAACTGATCGCGTCGGCCGATAGCCGTAGCCGTCCAACTGTCAGCGCCGCGCCACATACGCGGCCGCTGCGGACGGGGTCCGTGAGAGCCGACAGCCCTGCACTGGGGCGTCGCTTTCCTGTGCTATCTTTGCTAGTCCGCGCGCATTGGGCCCTTCCCGGGTCCGGAGCGCGCCCTCTCCGTCTTCCACTCGGCCCGAGGAGTCGCCGTCTTGGCAACCGCTGAAGCCCCCCGGACGCGCCGGAGTTTTGCGCGTCTGAACCAGGTTCTTGAAGTACCAAACCTCATCGACATCCAGCGCCGCTCCTTCGAGTGGCTGACTGACACCGAGCACGGTGGGCTGCGTGAGACTATCGACGACGTCTCGCCGATCGAGGATTACACCGGCAACCTCGCCGTGCAGTTCGGCGAGTTCCAGTTCGACGCACCGGTCGCCAGCATCGAGCAGTGTCGCGAGAAGGACCTCACCTACTCGCGCCCGCTCACCGTCACCGTCGCCTTCATCAACCGCGAGACCGGCGAGATCCGCGAGCAGTCGGTGTTCATGGGCGACTTCCCGTGGATGACCGAACGCGGCACCTTCATCATCAACGGCACGGAGCGCGTGGTCGTCACGCAGCTCGTGCGTTCCCCCGGCGCGTACGTGATGGAGCCGAAGGACCGTGAGAAGCAGGTCTTCATCGCGAACCTGATGCCGGCTCGTGGCTCGTGGCTCGAGCTCGAGATCGACAAGAAGGGTCGCGTCTACGTCCGCATCGACCGCAAGCGCAAGCTGCCGGTCACCGTGCTTCTGCGCGCGATGGGGTACGCGGAGGACGAAGAGATCCTGAAGCTGTTCGGCAACTCGCTCTACATCCGTCTGACGCTCGAGGCCGATACCGAGGTCACCCGCACCGAGGAAGGTGCGCTGATCGAGCTGTTCAAGAAGCAGCGCCCGGGCGAGCCGCCGTCGATCGACGCAGCGCGCTCGCTGCTCAACCAGCTGTTCTTCGACTCCAAGCGCTACGACCTCACGCGCGTCGGCCGTTACAAGCTGAACAGCCGCCTGGGTCTCGACATCGATCTCGACACCCGCACCCTGACCCACGACGACATCGTCGCCCTGGTCAAGGAGCTCGTCTCGCTGCCGCGCCTGCTCGGCATGTCCGAGAGCCCCGAGAACGAGACCAAGGACTACGCCGCCGAGGCATCCGACATGCCGCGCGAGCCGCTCGCCGATCACCTCGACGAGTACGAGCACTTCGGCAACCGCCGTCTGCGGACGGTCGGCGAGCTGATCCAGGAGGCCTTCCGTATCGGCCTCTACCGCATGGAGCGCGTCGTGCGCGAGCGCCTCACCACCGAGGACTCCGACACGATCACCCCACAGACGATCGTCAACATCCGTCCGGTCGTGGCCGCGCTCAAGGAGTTCTTCGGAAGCTCCCAGCTCAGCCAGTTCATGGACCAGACCAACAGCCTCTCGGGCCTGACCCACCGCCGCCGTCTCTCCGCACTCGGCGCCGGCGGCCTGACGCGTGAGCGCGCGCCGATCGAGGTTCGCGACGTGCACCCCACCCACTACGGCCGCATGTGCCCGATCGAGACCCCCGAGGGTCCGAACATCGGTCTGATCGGCTCGCTCTCGGCCTTCGCCGAGATCTCCGAGCACGGGTTCGTCACGAGCCCGTACCTGGTGGTCAAGAACGGGACCGTCACGAACGAGATCGTGCACATCGACGCGAACCAGGAGGAGGTCCTCAAGATCGCGCAGGCCAACACGCCGGTCGACGCCAAGGGCAAGCTGCAGGGCGATGAGATCCTCTGTCGCACGCAGGCCGGTCAGTACGTGACGGTCGGGCCCAAGGAGGTCGACCTGATCGACGTCTCACCGCAGCAGGTCTGGTCGGTGGCGACGGCGATGATCCCGTTCCTCGAGCACGACGACGCGAACCGTGCGCTGATGGGCTCGAACATGCAGCGCCAGGCGGTGCCGCTGCTCGTCCCCGACGCCCCGCTGATCGGCACCGGCATGGAGTACCGCGCCGCCGTCGACACCGGCGATGTCGTGCTCGCCAAGAGCGCCGGTGTGGTCTCCTACGTCGACGCCGAGAAGATCGTGGTCGACAAGAAGGACGGCGGCCAGGACGAGTATGAGCTGCACAAGTTCATGCGCTCCAATCAGGCCACGCTGATCCACCAGAAGCCGATCATCACCGTTGGTACGGCCGTTGTCGAAGGGACCGTGCTCGCCGACGGCTCGGCCAGCGATCAGGGTGAGATGGCGCTCGGCAAGAACCTGATGGTCGCCTTCATGTCCTGGGAGGGTTACAACTTCGAGGACGCGATCATCCTCTCCAAGCGCCTCGTGCGCGACGACGAGCTCACCTCGATCCACATCGAGGAGTACGAGATCGACGCGCGAACGACCAAGCTCGGCGACG
>DASZLT010000055.1:0-2825 GCA_035552235.1 Solirubrobacteraceae bacterium | reverse complement strand
CACACACCACTCGTAGCCGTCCTCCACATGCGTCTTGGCCTCGGCGATCGCCGTGTGGCAACTTCGGCCGGGTCGAAACCCGTGATTCGATGGATGGAACGTCGGCTCCCACAGCGGTTCGAGCACCTGCCGCACAGCCTCCTGGACCACCCTGTCGACCACGTCGGGGACGGTGGCTTCATACTGCACCTCCTGTAGCCCTGGTTTTGGTTTCGGCGGGTAGGTGAACCGAGTTCTGGACGCGCTCGCGGGATTGTTGCTCGACCTCCGGACCGAACGGGATGTAGAGTCGGTTGCCGGGCCCGCGGTGGGCGGCGAGCTTGCCGGTGCTGATCCAGGCGTAGATCGTGCCGACCGAGACGCCGAGCGTGTTGGCGGTCTGGCTGACGGTCAGCTCACCGTCTTGTGCCCACGTCGTCGGGTACGGGATCTTGTGCCGCCAGCGGATCCACTGCACGTTCCTGGCCGTGAACGGCTGGCCTTTGCCGGTGCGCAGCCCGGCGGCGTTGAGCTGCTCGACGATCTGCATGCTGGTGTGCCGCTCGGAGGACAGGCGCGTGATCAGCTCGACCGCTGGCGCGGGCGTGCGCTGCGCGTCCGCGGGCTTCAGCGGTCGCTCGATCGTGTGCTGCTCGCTGGCGCCCGATTGCCAGCGGATCCCGACTTGAAGCTCACGGCTGTCGGGCTGGGAGGTGAGCGTGATGTCGGCGATCAGCGCGCGCAGGAGGCGTTTGCGGTCGCGGTGCGCGGTGCTCTGGGCGGCCCATAGGGCGGGCAGGTCGCGGGCGAGCGCGTCGAGCTGCTCGCGCGATGGCTCGACGGCGGGCACGACGTGCTCAGAGAGCTCAGCCTCGGCGTCTTTGAGCTCTCTGAGCTTCTCCTCCCAGCGGTTCTCGAGGGTGCGGGCGACGAGGCGGTTGTCCGGCTCGCAGGCGTGGAACGCGCGCTCAGCGCGGGCTGCCTCGTAGCGGGCGCGCTCGACGCGCAGCCCGAACACACGGTCCGAGCGCGCGCGGCGGTCCGCGTGCTCGTCGGCGGCGGCGAGCGCCAGCTTGATCTCCTCCGGCGCGAGCGCCTCCAGCAGCCGGCGGGCGATCAGCTCGTCGACGACGGTCGCCTTGACCGACCGGCAGCCGGGCGTGTTGATGTGATCAGCGCGGGAGTGGCCGCATTCGTAGTAGCTGCCCTCGCGGCGGTGAAGCGTGGTCATCGACCCTCCGCACGCTCCGCAGCGCAAGATCCCCTGGCACAGCGCCCGACCCTCGCGTGGCGGGCGCTGCCCGTTGCGGTTGTTGTTGGCGGCCAAGCGCTGCTCGTTGGCCAGGAACTGCTCCCAGCCGATGTAGCCCTCGTGGTGATCGTGGATCACGACCTGCCACTCTGAGCGGGGCAGCTCGACCGTCCTGGTGGTGATCGTGCCGTCGGGCCTGAGAACGCGTTGGGAGCGGTAGCGCCCGAACACGTACGCGCCGGCGTAGCTGGGGTTCGAGAGCACGCCGACCGCACGCGCGTGCGTCAGGCGGCCCCAGCGCAGCTCGCCCGCCCACGCGCCGCCATACGCGCGACGGGGAAAGCGCCTGTCCTTGAAAGCGCCGACGACGCCGTACCCCGAGCCGGTCTGCGCGAACGCCTTGAACAGATCGCTGATCGCCGCCTGGACCTCCTCGTCCGGATCGATCACGGTCCGGCCCTCGTCGTCGTGGACGAGGCCGACCGGCAGCGGGAAGCGCAGCTCGCCGCGCTGTGCCGCGTGACGCTTGGCGCCCTGCAGGCGGACGGCCATGATGTGCAGCTCGGCCTGCGCCAGCTGGCCTTTGACGCCCAACACGAGCTGATCGTTGAAGTCCCGCAGGTCGTAGATCCCGTCGGTGTCGATCACCAGCGTGTCAGTCAGCCCGCAGTACTCAAGCAGCCGCTGCGTCTCGGCGCTCGAGCGCGCCAGCCGCGAGACCTCAAGCCCGAAGATCGCGCCGACCTCACCCAGGCACACGCGGCCGACCAGCTCCTTATAGCCCCCCCGCGCCCGCGTGTCGCGGCCGGACAGGCCGAGATCGCCGTCGATGGTCACGACCCGCTCCGGCGCCCAACCGAGCCTGGCCGCCTCATCCGCGAGCGAGTACTGGCGCTCGGTCGAGCGGAAGTTCTCCCTCACCTGCCTGGGCGAGGACTGACGCAGGTAGATCAACGCCAGACGCTCCAGATGCCGACCTTCGATCTTCTGCACAGAACTCAGCATCGCTCTGTGCCCGAACCGCTGAGCCGAGCATGTTCGCCACCACCAAGGCCACCTCGGCGCCGATCTCGGCCACCGCGCATCACCGCAGCAACCGGCGCCGCAGCAGCTCGAGATTGACCTGCGAGATCTCCACCAGCAGCGCCTCGCCCCGCTGGGTCGCCTCCACATGCTCGACGGCGATCGCGGCCACCGCCTTCGGGACGTACACCATGCGGCTGCGCCCCGAGCTGTACACAGTCAGATAGGTGTAGGGGCCGTGCAGCTCGCCGCGCCGGCAGCGACAGCGCTCGCCCGAGCAACGCCGCATGTCCGACACCAACGAGCCGCGCAACGTCACCGCCGGATCCTCGACGCTGGCCGCCAGGCGCTTGCGAAGCGCATACAGCTCGCGCTCCGTGAGCTCTGAGAGCGTCTCCCTCATCCTGTGTCTGCTTCAACACCAAGAGGCGCAGACCTTCCCCGCAGCTCATGAGACAGCCCCGGCAAGCTCGTGCACATTCGCGTTCCGCGCGTCAGCTGCGCTCCAGCCCGCAGCGCACAGCACCTCGGTCAGCTGCTGCGAGAGCTCACCCACCTCGACAGCGAGCCG
>DASZLT010000054.1:0-32101 GCA_035552235.1 Solirubrobacteraceae bacterium | reverse complement strand
GTCGATCTCGAGCTCGCGGCCGTTCGCGCGCAGGCTGATCGAGGCGTAGAAGGTGTTCTCGCGCAGCTCTGTGACCGAGACCCGGGTGCACTCGACCTCGAGCTCGCCGAGCACGTCGGAGAGCAGGTCGTGGGTCATCGGACGCGGGGTCGATGCGCCCTGCAGCTTCATCAGGATCGCCGCCGCCTCCGGATGTCCGATCCAGATCGGCAGGAACTTGTTGCTCTCAACCGTCTTGAGCAGCACGATCGGCTGCTTGCCGACCATGTCGAAGCTCACGCCGTAGATGACCATCTCCTGCACAGGCCGGGCTCCTACTCGGGGTCACGCCGGAGTATATGTGTCGTGGGTGTGACGCCCGCGAGCGGCCGTAGCCTGTCACGCAGCGTGTCCGACACCGGCTCAACCTCGAAGGGTCCGGCCTATCCCCCGCCGCCGGGCGGCGAATGGCACTGGCCGCCACAGCTCACGGTGTTGGCCACGATCTTGCTGCAGCTGCTGCTTCCCACTCGTCTGTACGAGGGCCCGAAGTGGATCCTGCCCTCGCTCGAGGGCCTGCTGCTGATCACCCTGGTGATCTCCGCGCCGCAGCGACTGGAGGCGCCGCACTCGGTCCGGCGCATGCTGATGCTGGCGCTCACCGCAATGGTCACGGTCGCCAATGGCATCGCTCTGGTGCTGCTCGCCCACCTGCTGCTCAACCACAAGGTCACGAGCGGGCACGAGCTGGTCATAGCCGGCTCGGACATCTGGCTCACGAACGTGTTGCTGTTCGCCTTCTGGTACTGGGAGCTCGACCGGGGCGGCCCGGGCGTGCGCGCGGGCGGTTGCGACGGCCAGCCCGACTTCCAGTTCCCGCAGATGACGGACGAGGTCGCCGCGCTCTACCCGGGTTGGCGTCCGCAGTTCGCGGACTACCTCTACCTGTCGCTGACCAACGCGACGGCTCTCAGCCCAACGGACACAATGCCGCTCAGCGTCCAGGCGAAGATGATCATGGGGCTGCAGTCGCTGATATCGCTGGTGACGATCGGCCTGGTTGTCTCGCGCGCGGTCAACATCCTCTAGCGCCTCTGTACCCTCAGTTCCATGGACGCCGTACCTGGCTCTGCGGAGCATCCGCTGCGTGTCGCGATCGTTGGCTCCGGTCCGGCCGGCTTCTACGCCGCCGGTCAGCTTTTGTCGAGCACCGATCCGGTGATCAGGGTGGATGTCTTCGATCGGCTGATGACGCCGTGGGGTCTGGTGCGCTTCGGCGTCGCGCCGGATCATCCGAAGATCAAGTCGGTGACGCGGGTGTTTGAGAAGACGGCGCGGATGCCGGGGTTCGCGTTCCACGGCAACGTCGAGGTCGGTTCCGACGTCAGCCATGACGAGCTCGCCGCGGCCTATCACGCCGTGCTCTACGCCGTCGGAACTCCGGGCGACAGGCGGCTCGGGATCGATGGTGAGGATCTTCCGGGCAGTGAGTCGGCGACCGACTTCGTGGCCTGGTACAACGGCCATCCCGATTACGCCGAGATGGAGTTCGACCTGTCGTGCAGGCGCGCCGTGGTGATCGGCAACGGCAACGTCGCGCTCGATGTCGCGCGCATGCTGGCGCTCTCGGTCGACGAGCTGGGCGTGACCGACATCGCCGACCACTCGATCGAGCTGCTGCGGGACTCGAACATCGAGGAGATCGTGGTGCTCGGCCGTCGCGGGCCCGCACAGGCTGCCTTCACCAATCCCGAGCTGCGCGAGCTCGCCGATCTGGAGCTTGCCGACGTGATCGTCGACCCCGCGGACATGGATCTCGACGTCGCCAGCGCTGCGGCGCTCGAGACGGCCGACGGGACGATCCGGCGCAACGTTGAGACGCTGACCAACTACTCGATGCTGACCCCCGGCGGTAAGCCCCGGCGCGTGGTGCTGCGGTTCCTGACCTCGCCGGTGGCGATCGAGGGCACCGACCGGGTACAGGCGCTGGTCGTGGAGCGCAATGAGCTAGTCACCGGCGATGACGGCTCGCTCAAGGCACGCCCGACCGGGGTGACCGAACGGCTCGAGGCCGGCTTGGTGCTGCGCGCCGTGGGTTATGTCGGCAAGCCGCTGCCTGGCGTGCCGTTCGACGATCGCCGCGCGACCGTACTCAACGAGGGCGGCCGCGTGCTCGACCCCGATTCCGGCAGGCCCATCCCGGGGCTGTACGCGGCGGGCTGGATCAAGCGCGGCCCATCAGGCGTGATCGGCACCAACAAGAAGTGCGCGCAGGAAACCACGGACAGGCTGTTCGAGGACATCGCCGCGGGCGTCCTGCCGACACCGAGCGATACTCCCGAGGCGCTGCTGGCACGGCTGCGAGCGAAGGTCAATGTCGTCGATTACTCCGGCTGGGAGGCGATCGACGCGCACGAGCGAGCGCTCGGCGAGCCGGCCGGCCGGCCACGCGTCAAGATCGTGAGCCGCGACGAGCAGCTGAAGCGCGCCGCCGCGGCCGCGTGAGCGGCGCGCAGAGCAACCGCAGCAGCGACCGCGAAGAGTCCAGCGCCGGCATCAGCCGACGGCTCGTGATGCTGCTGGCGTTCACGACCGGCGCCGCCGTCGCGAACATGTACTACGCGCAACCGCTGCTGCACACGCTCGGCCACGCCTTCGGCGTGGGTACCGCCACAACCGGCCTGCTCGTCACGATCGGCCAGATCGGCTACGTCATCGGGCTCGCGTTGCTGGTCCCGCTGGGCGACCTGGTCGAGCGTCGCAATTTGATCAGCGTGAGCCTCACCGCGCTTGCCGCAGGGCAGGCGATGTCCGCGATCGCGCCGAGCCTCGCCGTGTTCGCAACGGCAGTGCTGCTCGTCGGCGTCGCGACGTTCGTCGGCCAGGTGATCGTGCCGCTGTCCTCGCAGCTTGCCGCCCCGCATGAGCGTGGCAGGGTGGTTGGCACGGTGATGAGCGGCCTGCTGCTGGGGATCCTGCTGTCGCGCACGCTCAGCGGCCTGATCGCCGGCCTGTTCGGCTGGCGCGTGGTGTTCGGCTTCGCCGCCGTGGCGATGCTGGTCCTGGCCGTGGTCCTGCGGCGCACGCTGCCGCGGATCGGGCCCACCTCCGACCTGCCGTATACGGCGGCGTTGCGCTCGGTGCTGAAGCTGATACGGACCGAGGCAGTCCTACGCCAGCGCATGGTGCTGGGCGGATGCGCCTTCGGCGCCTTCAGCATCCTCTGGACCTCGATCGCGTTCCTGCTCTCCGGCGTGCACGGAAGCCACTTCCACTACGGCAATGCGACTATCGGGCTCTTCGGCCTGGCGGGCGTGGCCGGTGCGGGTGCCGCGCAGCTGGCGGGGCGGCTCGCCGATCGCGGCCACGTTGCCGCGACGACCACCACCGCCCTGATCCTCACGCTCGTCAGCTGGCTGCTGCTCGACCTTGGCGCCGGTTCGGTGATCGTCCTGATCATCGGGATCATGGTCCTCGACCTGGGCGTTCAGGGCACGCAGATCAGCAACCAGAGCGCGATCTACCGGCTGCACGCGGACGCCCGCAGCCGGATCACGACCGCGTATATGTCCGCCTATTTCCTCGGCGGCGTGCTCTGCTCGTCGGTCACGGGTGCGCTCTACGCTTCGCGCGGCTGGTCGGCCGTGTGCGTGTTCGGCGGCCTCGTCTCACTCGTCGGGCTGGCCGCGTGGCTGGCGACGGCGCCGCGACTAGCCGTCGCGACCGAAAAGGTCTGAGAGCCGTCGCGTGAACTGCTTCTTTGCTTCGCTCTTGCGCAGCCGATCACCGAACTGCTCGGCGGCGTCATCGATGATCTTGGTGAAACTGTCGTCGGTCGCGTAGTAGCCGAGATCCTCGGGCGTCGCACGCAGCCGATGGCCCTGCGGGGCCTGCATGCGCTGAGCCGCGGCCCGCTTTGCAGCCTGGTCGCGCGCAACCCGCGCCTGTTCCTGGGCGCGCCGTTGCTCTGTCTGGTGCACGGCCGCCATCTCACGCTCGAGAGACGCGATCCGGTCCTCGATCGGGTCCTCAGCCGAGGTTGCGGCCTGGCCCATCGTCGGTCCGGCCGTTGCGCCCGCGGTCGGGGCCTGCCCTCCGCGGCGACCCTGCACGATCACCGCATACGCATTCTGAATCTGTGCGAAGCGCCGGGCGGCGTCTGGCGAACCTCCGTTGTGATCCGGATGATGGCGCTTGACCAGGCCGCGGTAGACGCGGCGCAGCTCGATGTCCGAGATGTCAGGCGCGACGCCGAGCACGGCGTACGGGTCGAGGGCAGTATCGCTCATTGACTGATTATCGCGCCGGGGCGGGTTCTGCTTGAGCGTTCGGGCGGATGTTGGCCACAGCTGGCGGGCCTAGATGGCCCGCCAGCCTGAGGCACAGGTGCGGGAGGGAGGAGACACCGCACCGTCCAGCGGGCCGCTCAGACGGCCGCGGGAGCTTCTGGGATCTCCGTTTCTTCGACCCCGACGGGGGCCTCCAGCACCGGCGGAAGCTCGCCCGTCAGCGCTACCCGGCGGTAGAACTCGGCGCTGCGCTTCGGGATGCGGCGGCCAGAGGCGAACTCGACGTAGTGGAGTCCGAAGCGGCGCCGGTAGCCCTCGGCCCACTCGAAGTTGTCCATCAGCGACCAGTGGAAGTAACCGGCCACGTTGACGCCCGCGTCGATCGCCTCCAGCGCCGCGTCGAGGTGGCTGTGGATGAAGTCGATGCGCTCGTGATCGTCGATCGTGCCCTCGGGCGTCAGGTAGTCGTCGGCCGCGCAGCCGTTCTCGGTGACGTAGATCGGCAGCCCGCCGCTCTCGTCGTGCAGGCGGATCAGCAGGTCGCGCATGCCCTCGGGAACTATCGGCCAGCCCATCACCGTCCGCGGCAGCTCCGGCGGCAGGTACTGAACCACGCCGGGATGGCCGGCCACCGGGGTCTCGCCGATCCGCAGGTCGGTCCAGTCGCCGCTGCGCACGTAGTGGGGCCGGTAGTAATTGAGTCCGAAGAAGTCGATCGGCGCGGAGATCAGCTCCATGTCGCCGTCCTCGATCAGCGCCTCTGGCGGCTGCAGGTCGCTGCGCAGGTCCGTCGGGTAGGTGCCGCGAAACACGGGGTCCAGATACACGCGATTGAACTCCGCATCGAGCGCGGCGGCGGCGGGCTTTGACTCGTCGTCGAGCGCGTTGAAGGGCTGCGGGTCCATCGCCGGGCCGATCACCGCGCCCGGAAGTTGTTCGCGCAGCGCCTGTAGGGCGAAACCGTGGCCGAGCATGATGTGGTGAATCGCGGCCGACGCGAGCGCAAGGTCGCGGCGCCCGGGAGCATGGGTGCCGGTCATGTAGCCCTGCTGCACGGTCTGCAGCGGCTCGTTGATCGTGACCCACATCGAGACCTGGTCGCCGAGCGCGCCGGCGAGCACGTGAGCGAGCTCGCCAAGAAGCTTTGCGCTGTCGCGGTTGGCCCAGCCACCGCGCTGCTCGAGCGCCTGCGGCAGGTCCCAGTGATAGATGGTGGCGACAGGCTTGATCCCCGCCCGGTTGAGCGCTTCGACGAGCCGGCGGTAGTAGTCGAGCCCCGGCTGGTTGACCGAGCCACCGCCGCTCGGCAGCACGCGCGGCCATGACACGGAGAAGCGGTAGGCGCCGACACCCAGCTCGCTCAACAGCCGTACGTCGTCCTCGAGGCGGTTATACGAATTGCACGCCAGGTCACCGGTGTCACCGCGGTTGACCTTGCCCGGCGTATGGGTGAATACATCCCAGATCGAGGCCCCCCGACCATCCGTGTCGACGGCACCCTCGATCTGATACGAGGATGTGCCGACCCCCCAGACAAATCCATCCGGAAAACGCCGCGCGCCCTCTGAGCCTCCATGCGTGAGGCTGTTCATCTGCTTCTCCTAAGACTTTCGTGGGGAGGACAAGAGCCCAGGCGCCGCCTGAGTCCTCGCACTGCAGGAGTGCGAGGACTCGGGGCGAGCGCCCAGAGGGTCTCAGCCCTTGGGCGTGAGGTGCAGGATCACAACCTCGTTGGTCGGCGCGCTCGGCTGAGCGGTCTCGTACTCGTTGGTCGGAGTCGGCCAGCCGTTGAACGTACCGGTGTTGTACTCGCCCCATGAGACGCCGTACACCGTCGGGATGACGGGCAGGTTGCTCGCCACGTAGGACTCGATCGGCGCAAGGTCCTTGACCTGCTGGGCAACGGTATTGGCCGCCGCCAGCGTGGTCAGTTCCTTGTTGACCGCGGTGTTCTTCAGGCCCTCGAAGTCACCAGCACGGTTTGACTTGGTGGCAAGGGCGCCGTTCAGCCAATCGTTGTAGAGCTGGTAAGGAGCGACACTGGTCTGCGACCAGTGCATCGTGAGCTGGAAGTTTCCGGTGGCCATGTTGGCGTTCCACTGGTTGACGGCAAGACCATCGAACGAAGCGTCGATGCCAGCGGCCTTGAGGTCGTTGGCGACGATCGCGTCGTCGGCGGCGTAGTCGCTGTATGCGGCCGGATCGGTGACCGTGATCTTCACGACCTTGCCCTTCAGAGCGAAGTACTTTCCGGACTTCTTGTAGCCGGCGTTCTCAAGCACCTTCTCGGCGGCCTTCGGGTTGGCACCCGTGCTGAGCTTGTCGCTCTTGACCGACGGAGCCAGGAACTGGTTGAACACCGGCAGCGTCAGGCCACTGGCGTTGATCGCCACCGGCTGCTCGCCGCCCTCGCCCTGCGTGGAGATCGCCTTACGGTTGATCGCCAGGCTGATCGCCTGACGCACCGCCAACTGGTTGGTCGGCCACTCGTGCAGGTTGGGCTCCAGCGAGTTGGTGTTCAGCGGCGGCGACCAGAAGACCAGCGGCTTGCCCGCAAAGGCCTGCTTGACACCGGCGATGAAGTTGCCCGCCCAGTCGACCTGATCGGTCTCCAACGCCGACAGGGCCGACGTGTTGCTGCTCAGGGCCGGGAACTGAACCGTCTTGACAGCCGGCGCGCCGTGCCCACCGAAGGGGCCGCCCCAGTAGCTGTTGTTGGCGGTCAGGACCAGGCCGCTGGCGCCGACGCTCTGCACCGTGTAGGGCCCGGTGCCAACCGGGCTCGTGTCGGCGTAGGTCGACGGATCGCCCGCGTTCTGCCAGACGTGCTGCGGCACGATGTAGACCGTGGCCGCGATCTGCTGGAAGTTCGCGTACTGCGGCGTCGGGAAGTGCAGCGTCACGGCGTTGCCAGAAGTCGTGACACTCGAGATCGTCAGGCCGCCGCCGTTGATCGAGGCGTTGGCCTTGATCAGGTTGTAGGTGAACGCCACATCGGCGGCGCTGAACGCCTGGCCGTCGGACCACTTCACACCCTGACGGATTGTGAAGGTGATCGACTTGCCACCCGCGCCCCACGCGTACTTGGTCGCGAGGAACGGGTAGTACTTACCCGGCTTGAGGATGTTGGACTGGAACAGCGGCTCGTAGATCAGCGACGTTGCGCCGACGATCGTCGATGCCGATGTGGGGACGAACGGGTTGAAGCCGTTGGCCTGACCGACCGGGCTTGACTCGACGGTCAGCGCCGTGCTGTTCGCTGCGCTTGCATTCTTTGCGATCGCCGGGGCGGCACTGAGTGCACCAACCGCGACGGACGCGCCGACGGCGAGAACGCCGGCCACCGACCTGCTATTGAGTAGTCGCTTCATTAAGCGAGCACCCCCTCCTTTGATACATAGATACTGCTGGTCAATGAATATCCGCGTCCCGGCCCGTAGCCTGGCGCGGATGCTGCGCTAGCGGAGTTAGGCGTCCCTTGCTCCCTGAGTCAGGGGCGCCTCCTCCTCTTCTCCTGGTCCTACTCCGAGGCGACCTCCTTTTCGAGACCCTCCCGGGCGAGGATTGCCGCCTGCTCCGGAACCTCGGACGCAAATGTGTCCGGGTCGGGGGAGGATGCGATCAGGAGCTGGGTGTAGGCCTGGGTGGGATTCTTGACGAGCTCCTCGGCAGGGCCGCGCTCGACTATCTCCCCTTGGTGCATCACCAGGATCTCGTCGGCGAAGTACCGCGCCGACGCGATGTCGTGGGTGATGTACAAGATCGCGAGCTGGGAGTTGGTCCGCAGTTCGGCGATCAAGTCAAGAATCTCGAGCCGGATCGAGACGTCGAGCATCGAGACGGGCTCGTCGGCCAGCAACACGCGCGGCTCGGCGGCCAGTGCGCGTGCGATCGAGACCCGTTGCCGCTGCCCGCCGGAGAGCTCGTGCGGGTACGCGTCACGGAACTTCTCCACCGGGTTGAGCTTGACCTGCTCGAGCAGACGGTCGATCTCGGCCACCGATGGCTCGCGGCCGGTGCGGCTGGAGTGCACTGCGAGAGCCCGCTGCAGGTGGTAGCTGACCTTCTTCAGCGGATTGAGCGATGCGAAGGGGTCCTGGAAGACCATCTGCACCTCACTCTTGTAGGCCCGAAAATTCCGCCGTGCCGAAGGCTCGATCTGCTTGCCGTCGAGCATGATGGTGCCGCTCGTGCGCTTCTCCTGGCCGGAGAGCAGTTTGGCGATCGTGCTCTTGCCGGAGCCACTCGCACCCACCAGCGCCACGACACGCCCGCGATGGAGCTCGAGTGAGACACCCTTGACCGCCGAGACGACGTGCCCGCGGCGGCCACCGTAATCTTTGCGCAGATCGACTCCGGCGAGCACCAGGTCGCCGGCGTCGGCGACGCTCCTATCCTCGACGCCCGTCGCGCGGTCGATCACCCTGGCCGCCTCGGGCAGCGTCCGCCCGGGGGCCACGAATGGACAGGCGGTCATGTGACCCGCGCCCATGCCCGGGACCTGCGCGAGCGACATGTCGATCTGCAGGCACGCGTCCTGCGCAAACGCACAGCGCGGGTGGAACGGACAGCCCTTCAGCGCGCCGCGCAGATCGGGGGGCGCGCCGGGGATACCGGTCAGCTGCACGCGGGGGCCGCGCAGGCGCGGGAAGGACCCCAGCAGGCCGCGCGTGTACGGGTGGACGCCGCCCGATCGCACATCCGCCGTCGGCGCCTGCTCGACGACCTGCCCGGCGTACATGACGACGACCTGGTCGGCGATCTCCAGCAGCAGCGACAGATCATGGGTGATGAAGAGCACCGAGAATCCAAGCTGTTCCTTGAGCTCGAGGACCTCTTTCAGGATCTCCTTCTGCACGATCACGTCGAGACCGGTCGTCGGCTCGTCCATGATCACGACCTCGGGGTCGACCGAGAGCGCCATCGCGATCATCACGCGCTGGCGCATCCCGCCGGAGAGCTCGTGCGGGTAGGCCTTCAGGCGATCCTGTTTGATGCCGACCATCTCGATCAGCTCGCGGGAGCGGTCATAGGCCTGCTCACGGGAGATCGGCAGGTGCGCGCGGATGCCGTCGACGATCTGGTCCTCGATGCGAAGCACCGGGTTCAGCGCGTTCATCGCGCTCTGGAAGACGATCGCCACCTCACGCCAGCGGATGGCTTTCAGCCCGGCGTCGTCGGACGCCAGCACGTCGAAGCCGCCCGGGTGCTTCGCGGCAAGCCTGCGGCCGTGGTACGTGACGCTGCCGCCGGTGACGATCGCAGGCGGACGCAGCAGGCGCACGGCGCCATAGGCCAGTGTCGACTTACCGCAACCGCTCTCGCCGGCGAGGCCGACGATCTTGCCGGGATGCAGTTCCATGTCGACGTCGCGCACAGCACGGACGTCGCCGCTCTCGGAGAGGTAGTTGATGGACAGCCCCTTGATGTCCAGTACCGGGCCGGGGGGCCGCGCACCGTTGGTGGCGAGCGCTACGGGCGGCTCGGAAGCCGGCACCATCGAGGGCGACTCCGGTTCGCTGGCGGTACTCACAGCATTCCCTCAACGTAGTTGCGGACTACCGGAGTCGGGTCGGCGGGTCGCCAACTGCGGCGGCCAAGCTTGCGCGTCGCGCGCGAGGAACGCAGGCGGGGGTTGGACAGCTCGTCGAGGCCGAAGTTGATCAACACGAGGCTCATGCCGAGCACCGCCACGGTGACCCCGGGGAACACATACCACCACCAGGCGCCGAGGTTCACGGCGCTGCCGCTCTGGGCCCAGTAGAGGATGTCACCGTAGTTCCAGTCGCTGAAGTTGGTGATGCCGAGGAACGCGAGCGCCACCGAGGTCAGGATCGCGTAGAAGACGGTGCCGACGAAGCTCGCCGCGATCAGGCCGATCTGGTTGGGCATGAGCTCGAAGACGATGATCCGCCACGGTCGCTCGCCAACCTCGCGAGCCGCCAGCACGAAGTCGCGGTTGCGCAGCGACATGGTCTGAGCGCGCATCACCCGCGCGCCCCAAGCCCAGCCGAGCGCGCTCAGCACAATTGCGGTGGGCACCTCTCCGGTGTGCGGCAGGTAGCCCAGGATGACGACCAGCAGCGGCAGCACCGGCATCACGAGGAAGATGTTGGCGAGCAGCGAGAGCGCCTCGTCGGCGTACCCGCCGAGGTACCCGGCCGCGGTCCCCACCAGCACCGACAGAGTCGTTGCGATCACGCCGGTGGCCAGGCCGAGGATGACGGTGGCCCGGGTGCCGATCAGGATCTGCGAGAGCACATCACCGCCGGTCGCACTGGTCCCGAACAGGTGGTGGAGGGTGGGACCCTCAGGAACCGCCTGCGTCGTCGTCGCATTCGGGTCGTACGGGGCAAGCCACGGGCCGATGATCGCGACCAGGATGTACACGGAGAGAATTGCGATCCCAACCTTGGCCTTGATCGGCAGCCGCCGATACCCGACCAGGATCCTGCGCAGCCCGCGGATGAAGCGCGGGGCACTCGACTCCGGCATCAGAATGCGCTCCTGGTGCGGGCGCGCGGATCGGCAATCGCGTAGACGATGTCAGCGAGCAGCGACGCCGAGAGCACCGCCAGCGAGATCACCAGGAAGATCCCCTGCATCAGCGGGTAATCGTTGGAGGTGACCGCGTTGTAGAGCGTGAAGCCCACGCCGGGGTAGGAGAAGACGATCTCCATCACGAGCGCGCCCGCCACCACGTAACCGAGTGAGAGCGCGAAGCCGGCGATATTCGGCAACACCGCGTTGCGCGCGCCGTAGGTGAACATCACGCGGCGGCCGGAGAGGCCCTTGGCCTGCGCGACGAGGATGTAGTCCTCAGAGATCGTGGTCAGCATCACGTTGCGCATCTGCAGCATCCAGCCACCGACCGAGGTCGCGATGATCGTCAGCGCCGGCAGGATCGAGTGGGTGATCGCACTCGAGATGAAGGCCCAGTTGAACCCGGGGCTCAGGCCGAGCGAGTAGCCCTGGCCGAACGGCAGCCACCCGAGCTTGATTGCGAACAGATAGATCAGCAGCAGCGCGAGGAAGAAGTAGGGGGTCGCCTGAAGCAGCGTCAGCCCGGGGAGCGCGCGATCGAGCCAGCCACCACGGCGCCACGCCGCGTAGACGCCGAGCAGCGTGCCGATCGCGAAGCTCAGGACCGTGGCGACGCCGACGAGCGCGAGCGTCCACGGCAGCGTCTCGCCGATGATCGTCGAAACATGCGTCGGATACTGGCTGGTCGAGACGCCGAGGTTGAAGTGCAGGACACTGTTCCAGTACTGCAGGTATTGGGTGAGGAGGCTGCCCTTGGGGTGGAACCCGAACTCGATCTCGAGAGCCTTTACGACCTGTGGCGTCAGGTTCTGGAACCTGGAAAGCGCAGAAGTGACGGCGTTCCCGGGCATCACCCGCGGGATCACGAAGTTGATTGTGACCGCAGCCCAAACAGCCGCGACGTAGAACGCAAGACGTCTCGCGATGAAAGCCATTTACCCTCTCTCCGACTCCTCTCGGGTGCAACGCTAGCTGGAACGTTTCTGCAATGTCAAGCACAAGTTTTCTGAAACAGTTTCAGAAATGTGCTTGAATTCCGTTTGTGGCTGAGATCAGAACCGCCCAAAATGGCAACGGTCACGGGCGCTTGACGATCCGGGACATCGCCCATCTGGCTGGTGTTTCACCTGCCACGGTTTCGCGCGTCATAAACGGGCGGCCCGAGGTTTCAGAGCCCGTGCGCGAAAAGGTGTTGCAGGTCGTTGCAGAGCACGGCTACACCGTGACGCGCCCGCCACTCACCGGGATGCACAGCGGCCTGGTCGGCGTCACGCTGCCGCTGATCCACCACTCGTACTTCTCGGAGATCCTCGCCGGCATCGCTGAGGCCTTCTACGAGCATGAGATTCCGATGGTTCTGTGCCCGACCCTGCACGAGCACGACCGTGAGGTGACGCTGCTTCAGCGGCTGCGCCACGGCACCACCGACGGCGCCATCCTGATCCTGCCCGAGGAGTCCCACGACGAGCTCGCGGCGCTGCAGGAGCAGGGCTATCCGTTCGTAATCGTCGATCCACGCCTGACGCCCGACGAGCGCGCGCCGACCGTTTCAGCCTCGCACCTATCCGGAGCGCGTGAGGCAACCGGCCACCTGCTGGCACTCGGCCACAGACGGATCGCCGCGATCACCGGTCCACACGGTTGGATCGCAACCGAGGAGCGCCTGCGCGGTTACCGCGGCGCGCTCGGAGAGGCCGGCATCACACCCGATCCGGCGCTGCAGATCGACTCGAACTTCCGTGACAACGGAGGCCGCGCGGCGACCCAGCAGTTGCTGGCGCTGCCCGAGCGGCCGACGGCGATCTTCGCTTTCAACGACATGCTCGCGATCGGCGCCCTGCAGGCGATCCGCCAGCACGGCCTGCGCGTTCCAGAGGACATCTCGGTCGTCGGCTTCGATGACACGTATGAGGCGTCGATCATGTACCCGGCGCTGACCACCGTGCGCCAGCCGCTGGCCGAGATGGGCCGCATGGCGGTCGCGCAGCTGGTGCGGCTGCTGCAGAGCCAGCGTATCGAGGCGCTGCACGTCGAACTCGCCACACGTCTGGTCGTGCGCGATACGACCGGGCCTTCCCCTGACCGAAGCTGAAGCGCCCGAATCACCCGCGCGCCGGGGTGACCAGTCCCGATTCGTAGGCGAAGACGACGATCTGCACGCGGTCGCGCAGGTAGAGCTTCGCGAGGATCCGGCCGACGTGCGACTTGACGGTCGCCTCTGACAACACCAGGCGCTCTGCGATCTCCGCGTTCGACATGCTGCGCGCGACGAGCAGCAGCACCTCGCGTTCGCGCGCGGTCAGCTGCTCGAGCTGCTCGCGTTGGGCAGGAGCGAGACGGTCGGCCGGGTCACCATTCCCGGCCGACCCCAGGCGATGGGCGTAGGTGTCCAGCAGCCGCCTGGTGATGCTCGGCGCGACCACCGCGTCGCCGCTGCTCACGGCGCGGATCGCCGTGAGCAGATCCGCGGGCTGCGCATCCTTGAGCAGGAAGCCGCTGGCGCCCGCGCGCAGCGCGGCGTAGACGTACTCGTCGAGGTCGAAGGTGGTCAGGATGATCACGCGGGCATTGTTGCCAGAGCCGACGATCCGACGCGTCGCCTCGACCCCGTCGAGGTCCGGCATGCGCACGTCCATCAGCACGACGTCCGGCTGCAGCGCCTCGACCTGGGCGACCGCCTGCAGCCCATTTGCCGCCTCGCCGGCGACACGCAGGTCCGCCTGACTCTCGATCACCATCCGGAAGGCCATCCGCATCAGTTCCTGGTCGTCGACCAGCAGCACCGAGATGGTCACTGGACCACCTCGAGCGAGGTTTGCGCCTCGAGCGGCGTCTGCGGCGCCGGCACGTCGGTCCGCAGCTCGAGGTGCACGCGCCAGCCCCCGTCGTCGGTGGGACCGGCGTCGAGCTCACCGTCGTACAGGTGTGCGCGCTCACGCATCCCGAGCACCCCCCGACCGTCGGAGGCGCCAGCCGATCGCCCGCGCGCGTCGCTCGCGACCGGCGCGCTGCCGGTGTTGGTGATGTCGAGCTCCACCCGCGCACCGCGACAGCGGAGCGCAAGACGCGCGGCCGTCGGTCGCGAAGCGTGCTTGAGCGTGTTCGTGAGCGCCTCCTGGGCCACGCGGAAGACCGCGAGCTGTACACCGGGGGCCAGTTCCTGCACATTGCCGTCGAGGTCGACCGTCACGGGGATACCCGCCGCGTCGACCCGTGCGATCAGATCATCGAGTCGCTCCAGCGTCGGCTGCGGTTCGAGCGGCTCCGCCGCCGGCTCACCGCGCAGGACACCGAGCAGGCGGCGCATCTCGACCAGTGCCTGACGACCGGTGGCCGACACACGTTCGATTGCGCCGGAGGCCTGCCCGGGTGAGGACTCGAGCGCATACCTGGCACCGTCGGCCAACGCGATCATCACGGTCAGATTGTGCGAGACGATGTCATGCATCTCGCGCGCGATGCGTGCACGCTCGGCAGCGGCACCGAGTTCGGCCTGCTGGTCGCGCTCGCGCTCGAGCCGCGCCGCCTTCTCACGCAGCGACGCGAGCAGCTCCCGGCGCTGGCGGATCATCAGCCCGAGCGCCGCGGCGGCGACCGTCAGCCCGGTGACCCCGAACCAGTACTTGAACTCCTGCGCCTCCCAGCTCAGTGCGAGGATGATCGCGCCGGTCTCGGCGACGACAACTGCGGCCAGCACCGAGACAGCGTCACATTCGAGGCACACCCAATACAGCGCGATCAGGACCGCTACGTCAGCGAGCTGAGGCCCCGAGATGAACCACTGCAGCAGCGCGATCAGCGCGATGCACCCGTAGCTCAGGCGCGGCGCCCGGTGGCGAAGCAGCAGCGGCAGACACAGCGCGACACAGAACGCCAGCATCGCGGGCGTGATCCGATGCTGGATCGCCAGTGCGATGATGCTGGCGGCGACGGTGCCCGTTGCGAGCCCGGCATCGACCAGCAGCGGACGGCGCGCCATCCACCTTGCCACTCGCTCGATCCGCTGGTTCAGCCATCCGAACAGCAGCTCGTCTGAGTGCTCGGCCATGTCTCAATCTTCGCGCGAGCGGCCCCGGGGCGCCAGCCCGGCGCTAATCCGCCTCGGGCGCCAGCACCGGGTGCGGGTGCGGGTGCGGGTGCGATTGCACATGGATCTCGACGCCGCGTTCGACGTGCTCGCCGCGCATCACGTCGCGCTTGGTGACCGTGACCCAGGCGACGAGCGCCACGAAAATCGCAAACCCGACGAGGCTGACGAGCGGATCGCCGAGGTTGAGGCCGCCGCTGGTCGGCTTGCTGAAGCCGTCGGCGAACGAGGCGCCAAGCGGTCGCGTGACCACGTATGCGAACCAGAAGGCGAAGATCGGATTCCAGTTGAGCTTCCACCAGCCGAGCGCCGGGACCGCGAAGACGCCGGCGAAGAGCACCGCCGACGGCCAGAACCCCCAGCCCAGCTGATAGGCGGTGAGGTCGCCGGCGGCCGTACCGAGTGCGAACGTGCAGAGCACCGCTGCCCAGTAGAACTTCTCACGGCGCCTGGTGTCGATGCTGTGGATGGAGAGCGTTCCCTCGCTGCGGTACCAGGCCAGGAAGATCGAGCCGGTGATCAGCGCGAACGCCGGCGTGGTCACCGAGTAGGGAATCGAGGCGCCGTCGTGTATGCCGTCGGCGGCCATCGTGCCGAACACGGCGACCATCATCACCGCGAACCAGTAGTACGGCGCGCGGTACTCGCGCTGGCGCAGCTGCAACCAGAGCGCGAGCCACAGCCCGAAGATGCCGACCGCGGCCGCGATCGGCACGTTCTGCTGGCCCATTCCATCGGACATCGCTTCGCCCATGCCGGTGGTGAGCAGCTTCAGCACCCAGAAGGCCGCAGCGATCTGCGGGACCTTGGTTGCCAGGTGACGCTTGTTGTCCGTGGTCGTCATACGCTCGCAGTCGGCTCGCTCGAGGTCATCGGGCGAGGCATCGGCAGCCTGCGTCCCGCACCCAAGGGTAGAGACCGCAAACCTGACGCTCTGCGAACGTTTGATTGATTTTTGCAGGTTAAAGTAGTCCCCAGGTAGGAGCTACCTGCTACCTGCGGATGAGCTAATCGGCTTCGCCGAAGACGCGCTCAGCGATCGCGAAGGCGGCGTTTGCGGCCGGGACTCCGGCGTAGACCGAGGTGTGGATCAGCACCTCCGCAATCTCCTCCCGCGTGAGACCGTTGCGTAGCGCGGCCCGCACGTGCATCGCGATCTCGTGCTCACGGCCGAGCGCGGTCAGCGCAGTCAGCGTGATCACGCTGCGGGTCCTGCGGTCAAGACCATCCCGCGTCCACACCGCTCCCCAGGCGTGCCTGGTGATGAACTCCTGCCACGGGGCGGTGAACTCGGTGGCGTTGGCGGTCGCTCGGTCGACGTGCTCGTCGCCGAGCACCGCTCGCCGGACCTCCATGCCCTGCTCGTAAAGCTCTTCGTCGCTCATCTGGTCAGATGTTCCTCGATCAGGCGGTTGACCGTGTCCGGTTGCTGGGCACTGGCGATGTGGGCTGCGTCCGCGATCAGCTCGAGGCGGGCCCCCGGGATCGCGCTCGCGATCAGGCGCTGATGTTCGGGCGGCAGCGCCAGGTCGTCCACCCCGCCGATCACGAGCGTGGGCACCGTGATCTCCGGAAGCGCACCGCGGAGGTCCATTGCGGCGATCGCCTCGCAGCAGCCGCAGTAGCCCTCGGGGTCGGTGACGGCGATCATCGCCCTGTGCGCGGCGACCGCATCCGGGTGCGCCGCTGACCAGCGGGGCGTGAACCAGCGCTCGACGACCGCGTCGGCGATCACCTCCGTCGTGCCCGCCGCGCGCACGGCGGCGACACGCTCTTCCCAGCGGGATGCCGGCGGTGCGTACGCCGAGGTGCACATCAGGACGAGACGGTCGAGACGGTCGGGCGCGTTTGCCCCGAGCCAGATGCCGGCCATGCCACCGATTGAGAGCCCGACGTAGGAAGCGCGCTGCGTGCCGAGGTGGTCCATCAGCGCGACCACATCCTCACCCAGTTCGGACATCACGTACGGCGCCGGGGGAGTCGGAGAGCGCCCGTGTCCGCGCTGGTCGAAGGTGACGACCCGCAAGGATCGGCTGAGCACCCCGACCTGCGGCGCCCACATCGACAGGTTCGTGCCGAGCGAGTTGCCAAGCAGCAGTACGGGTGCGTCCTCGGGACCGCTGGCGCTGTGGTTCAGGAGCATGACGCTCAACTCCGCACGGCGGCCAGCGCCCGGTCGACGAGCTGAGCAGCGGCGGCGACCTGTTGCTCGGGTCTGCTGGCCGCACTCACGCCCGATGCAGCCAGACCGGCCAGGTTCTCTCGCATCCTGGCGACGTCGACCTCAAGGTGCTCGAGCAGGTCGGCAAGCCACGCCAGCGCGGAACCGCTCAGCGTCAGCAGCTCGGTGAGCGTGCCCCACTCGGCCTGCCAGCCCCCGGCCGCGCGCTGATGCTCCTGCTCCATGCCGGCGAAGAGTGTGGCGACGAGCCCGGGGACACGGTGCGCGCACGCGATCACCGACACGGCGGCAACGGGGTTGCGCTTGTGCGTCATCGCCGATGAACCGCCACGGCCCTCGCCGCCCTCGCGAACCTCACCGACCTCCGTCTGCGCGAGCAGCGCGACGTCGCGTGCGACCTTCCCCGCGAATCCGGTGATCGCACCGAGCGCAGCAGCCAGCTGCACGATCCGAGTGCGCTCGGTGTGCCAGGGAAGCACAGGCTCGGCCAGGCCGGCGGTCGACGCGATGCGCGCCGCGATCTGCGGCGAGCGGGTACCGACCGGACCTCCCATCTGCACGGCGAGCCCGGTGTCGCGCACGCGCTCGAGCTCCACCGTGGCGCGCTCGAGGCCGACGAGCCAGCCGGCCGCGACGAGCCCAAAGGACGTCGGCAGCGCCGCCTGCAGCAGCGTGCGTCCGAGAATCGGGGTGGTGCGGTGTGCGACGGCGAGGCGGGCGGCGCTGGTCATCGCGGCGCTGGCATCCGTGACGATCGGCCCGAGCGCCCGCTGGGCCAACAGCATGGCGGCCGTGTCGACGATGTCCTGGCTGGTCGCGCCGAGGTGCACGGAGTCCGCGAACTCGTCGCCGACGCGGGCGCGCAGCTCGTCGACGAGCGGGATCACCGGGGTCGCGTGCTCGCCTGCCTCGGCGGTGATCTTCTCGACGTCGAATGGGCCGAGCTGCAGAGCGCGCAGGATCGCCTGCCCGGCCTGCGGCCGGATCAGCCCCTCCACCACACAGGCGGCTGCGAGCGCCGCCTCGACATCGACCAGCGCCCGGACCCAGGCCTCGGCGGTGACGGCATCGGCAGCACCGCCACGAGCATAGGTTCCGGCGAACAGGTCAGATGTCAAAGAAGACTGTTTCTCCGGGGCCCTGGAGATGGATATCGAAGCGGTAGCCACCCGCGGTCGGCTGCGCGAGCAGAGTATTGCGGCGTGCGGCCGGAACCGTGACGAGCACCTGGTCGGTCGTGTTGGCCTCAGCCTCATCGGCGAAGTAGATGCGTGTCACGACCCGGTTGAGCATCCCACGCGCGAACAACGTCACATCGATGTGCGGGGCCTGCAACTGCCCGTTGGGGCCCGGGACGCGCCCGGGCTTGAAGGTAAGCATGCTGTAGGTGCCGTCACCGTCCTCGACGCCCCAGCGGCCGAAACCGCGAAATCCCGGGAGCGTGGACTGCTCGCCATGGCCGTGCATATCGGCGAAGCGACCCTCGGGGTCGGGCTGCCAGAACTCGATCAGATGATCGGGAATCACCTCACCACGACCGTCATAGACCGTGCCCGTGATCATGATCTGGCCGGGCGTGCCCTCCGGCACGATCAGATTCCCGCCCGCAAACGGTAACCCGATCGCGAAATACGGACCGACGGTCTGCGACGGAGTGACCTCGAAAATCATCGCCCGCGCCCCCTTAGAACGCCTCTTCGAACGGGGTCGCCGCCGGCCCGCGCAGATAGATGTCCCAGTTGAACGCCTGCGCCCAATTCGGACGGGTCTCATGAATGTTGAAGGACGAGACCATCCGCGCACGCGCACGCTCATCCCGCACCGAGTTGAAGATCGGGTCATAGGCGAAAAACGGGTCGTCGGGGAAGTACATCTGCGTCACAAGCCTCTGCGCGAACGCGCGCCCCATCAGGCTGAAGTGGATGTGCGCGGGACGCCACGCGTTGTAATGGTTACCCCACGGATACGGACCCGGCCGGATCGTCGTGAACTCAAAACGACCCTCCGCGTCGGTCAAGCAGCGACCCGCACCCGTGAAGTTCGGGTCAAGCGGCGCCGCCCAACGATCCCATTTGTGGGCATAACGGCCCGCCGCGTTGGCCTGCCAAACCTCCACGAGCGTGCCACCCAACGGCTTGCCCTCGGTGTCATACACGTGCCCAGAGACGATGATCCGCTCACCGATCGGCTCACCCCCATGCTGCACCGTCAGATCACTGTCTGTCCTCTCAAGCCCCACCGCCGCCGAGAGCTGCGGGCCGGTGATCTCCGTCACCGTATGCGGCAGATAGATCAAAGGCTGCTTGGGATACCGCAACTGCGTCGACTTATACGGCGGAAAATCCAACGGCGGATGCGCGCCCGCAGGATCACGCCCGTACCTCGCTGGAGTGTCGGCCACCGGATCATAAATCTGGCGAACGTCCTCCTGCCCGGTCACCGTCACCCCATCACCCTCAGCTGTAGTCATCGTGCAACCAGCTCCCTAAGCGCGGCAAGTTCCTGCGCGGTGGGTACGTCAGAGACCTGCACGTTATCTACGATCTTCAAATCCCAGCCGGTGTTCTCCCGCGCCTGTTCGGCGGTGACTCCGGGGTGGAGCGTCGTCAACGTGAGCTCACCGTCGATCGGTTCGAGCACTCCGAGGTCGGTGATCACCATGGTGGTCCGCTCCCCACGGGTGGTCTTGAAATCAAGCTGACCCACGAAGGTGCGGGTGGAGTGTGGGGCGATCACCACAACCTCCTGGCAGCCGGTCGCGATCTCCGGCGCGCCACCGGCACCCGGGAGCCGTGTCTTCGGGTGCTCGTAGTCACCGATCACGGTCGAGTTGAGGTTCGCCCGGGGGTCGACCTGTGCGGCCCCGAGGAACGCGACCTGCACCCGGCCGGGGCCGATCCAGTAGTTGAACATCTCCGGCACCGACACCACCAGATCGGCGGTCTCGGCGAGCTCGCCGTCGCCGATCGACAAGGGCAGGTGGTAGGGCTTCGCACCGATCGTCCCGGACTCATACACGAGCACCAGCTTGGGGTTGTGCACGATCCGCGCCAGCAGCGCGGCCGTGCTCGGTCGCCCGACGCCGATGAAGCAGGAGCGCTTGCCCGCCAGGCTGCGCGCCGCGACGATCGTCTGCAGCTCGCCGTTTGAGTACGCGTCGCTCATGTAGTCACCCGGGAGAGTCCGTGGGCGTTCATCCACGCCTGGAACTGCACGCGCTCACGGCTGATCACATCCCATTCCCGGTAGAAGTCGTTATCGCGCTGCGTGAGCCCGAGCGCGTAGGAGGGCTGCGAGCCGGCCGGGCACTCGGCCACGTAGTCGATCACCCAGCCGGGGATCACGACGCCCCCCGGCCTCGGTTCGAGCTGCTCGACGATCCGCTCCACGGTCACGACCGAGCGCGCGGCGGCGAGCACCGCCTCCTTCTGCACACCCGGGATTCCCCACAGCTGCACGTTGCCGTCGCGGTCGGCCTCCTGCGCGTGCACGATGCTCACATCGGGATTGAGCGCCGGCACCGCCGCGAGCTGCTCGCCCGTGAACGGGCACATGACAGCTCTGATGTTCGTGTGCTCGAGGAGATCTGTACCCGTGTAGCCGCGCATCACCATGAACGGCAGCTTCGACGCGCCCGCGACATAGCGGTTCGCCATCCCCGCATGCGAATGCTCCTCGACCTCGATCACACGGGGCCAGCCATGCTCGATCGCGTCACGAAAACGATGCAGCGACCCGACGCCCGGGTTCCCGCCGTAGGAGAACACCAGTTTGCGGGCGGCACCGACGCCGATCATCTGGTCATACAGGATGTCCGGGGTCATGCGGACCAACTCCAGCTCGCGACGACCCTGCCGCAAAACCTCGTGGCCCGCGGCGAACGGGATCAGGTGCGTGAAACCCTCCAGGGCCACGCTGTCCCCGTCATGCACCGACTCTGCAATTGCCTCGCTCAGCGAAACGAGTTGCGCCACTGACTCATCTTCCTAGGTGCCTTCGAGCGAGCGCCCGACGTAGTTCTCGGCCGGCGAAGTCGCGGGCGTCCTCGCGGTTGCATACACAGCGTATCTGTGAACGCGCAAGCTGGTCGCCGTATGCATCGTCGGTGCGGGTCACGTGCAACATCCGGGTCATCCACTCCCGCTGGCAGCTACTGCGTGACGACGGCCGCGCGGTAGTGCTCGACCTCAGGAGCCGTGGCGAAGTAGGGGCCGATCAGCTCGCGCCAGCGCACGAACAACTCAGACTCTCGGAAGCCCTGCACATGGTCCTCGACGCTGTTCCACTCGACCAGCAGCAGGTAGGTCGAGGGCTGCTCGATGCCACGCTGCAGCCGCAAGGAGCGGAACCCTCCGGCCTGCGCGATGACTTCCTTGGCCTGCGTCACCGCGGCCTCGAAGTCCTGCTCCGAGCCCGGCCGAACCTGCAATATCGCGCGCTCGAGAATCACTGTTTCGCCTCCAATACTTGAGTTCCAGGGAGTGAGTACATACGTATGCGCAGCTGACGAGTGACGGACGCGCTCGGGTTCAGTACAACTCGCGCCAGCTGAACTCGGGCGCGTATCCCAGGACCCGCCGCGCCTTCCCGATGCCGAGCAGCGTGTCGCAGCCACTCAACGTGTCGGCGAGCGGCACCGACGGGAACACCTCGGCCATCAGATCGCGGCTCTCGCGCTTCATGACCGTGTCGGCCGCGGCGATGATGAAGCTGTCGGCCCCGGCCAGGTCGGCCTCCAGCGCGAGGCGCACGCTCTGGTTGACGTGGCTCTCGTCGACGTAGCCCCAGAGGTTCCACTTACGGGCGTGCGGGTCCTCCCAGAAACCGGCGAAGCGCTCGTAGTCGTGACGCACCAACACGTTTGAGAGGCGCAGCCCGATGATCGTCATCCCGGACCAGCGGGCGAACTGGCGAGCCATCTCCTCGCCCAGCACCTTTGACAGCGCATAGCTCGTCTCGGGGTACACGTGCGCCTCATCGATCGGGGCGTAGTCAGGGCGGCGCTCGAAGGGCAGGCCGAGCGTGGTCTCGCTCGATGCCCACACGACGCGCCTGATGCCGAGCCGGGCAGCGGCCGAGAAAACGCTGTGGGTGCTTGTGACGTTGGTGCGGAAGACCTGGTCGGGCGTGGCGTGCACCGGCGAGGGAATCGCCGCGAAGTGAACGACAGCGTCGGGCGCCCCGCCCCAGTCGCCCGCGCCCAGCGCCTCGAGCGTCTGGCCGAAGTCGGTGAGGTCAGCGCGGAGGAACGGGACCGCGGAGTCCGGGCCCGAGGACTCGGGCGACGTACGCCGGTCGACGTTGAGCACCTCGTAACCGCGCTCCTGGAGGTCGCGCACGACACCACGCCCAGCCTTGCCACTGCCACCGGTGACGACTATCCGTTTGCTCATATGGGGATCACAGTACGGAGTTGGTCGAGCTCGCTCGCCAGCTGCTGTCCTACCGCGCCCGCCATCCTAAGTTCGGCACGTTACAGCGCGAGCGGTAGGGGCCGACCTGTCCGGCCCGTCGCCGAAGCTGCCGAGAGCCCGAGCGCCACGCCCAGCACAGCTTCTCTCGATCGGAGGTCCCACATGGATGCACCCACCAGGTCCCGGCAGGAATTCACGCATGTCGTGCGCTTTGATCCCAAGGCGATCAGGCACGCCGTGAGCGAGGTCGAGGGCATAAACGCCAAGATCGCACTCGTGATCACCCGCACGGTCGGAACGATGGCCTGCGCCTACGTCTTCGGCCTGATCGCGCTGATCAGCCTGCCGGCGGCGATCAACTCCGGTCAGGTCATCATCATCGTCGCATGGGTCGCGCAGACCTTCCTACAGCTGGTGCTGTTATCGATCATCATGGTCGGGCAGTCGGTGCAGTCGGCCGCCTCCGACGCGCGGGCGGCGAAGGAGTTCGCCGACACCGAGACGATCCTCGACCGGCTCGACGTGAACACCGCGGGCGGGATCAAGGAGGTGCTCGACGCGATCCGCGCGCTCGGCAATACGGGCGCCGGGACAACCGGGCGCACCGTGGACCCCGGCGCGCCGCGCTGAGCGCGCTGATTGGTCTCGGCAGCCGCCTCCTTCGGGGTGAGTCAGGCCAATGCCGTGGAACCATCCATGGCCCCCCGGGGGTTGTATGAGGTAATGGACGACTTTGATGAGTTCGTAGCCGGCAGCGCGGAGTCGCTGCTGAGAACCGCCCACCTGATCACATGGGACGCGAGCGAGGCCGAGGACCTGGTGCAGGAGTGCCTGCTCAAGGTCGCGCGGCGGTGGCCGAGGGTTCGTCGTATGGGGCAGCCGATGGCATATGCCCGCCGGGTTCTGATCAACCTGGCGGTCGACGGCAGCGAAAGGCGCTCCCGGCGAAGGGTTGAGCTGGATACGGCTCACGTGCTCGCCGACGACCCGGCGCGGGACACGCTCGCCGACCTCGATACGCGTGACGAGCTGCTCGCCGCGCTCGCTGGGCTGACGGCCCGTCAGCGGGCGGTCCTCGTACTGCGCTACTTCAACGACTTGAGCGAGACCGACGTGGCCGAGCTTCTCGGCTGCTCAACCGGGACCGTCAAGAGCAACGCCTCGCGCGGACTCGCGCGGCTGCGCGAGGTGTTGGCACCAATCCCCAATCCCACCCGGGAGTTATGAACACGATGACCGACCAGCTCGAACAGAACCTGCGCGACGCATTTTCCGATCGCGACGCGCAGCTTGATCCGAACTCGATCGCGCGACTGCGCGCGGCCGATTACCACCCGCGGCGCCATCGCATGAGGCGGCTCCCCGCCTTCGGCGCGCTCGGCGCGACCGGCCTGGCGGCCACGGCGGGCGTGATCGTGGCGCTCGGCTCGAGCGCGGCGCCTGCATTCGCCGGGTGGCAGGCCACGCCGAGGACCACGGAGGGAAGCCAACCGGCCCAGGCACCACCACAGGGGTGCGGGGCCGGACTGGGAGCTCCGGTCCTGACCGACTCGCGCGGTCCCTACAGCGCCTCGATCTACGCCCAGTCGACCACAAGCGCCGTGTGCCTCGCGGGCAACGGCATCTCGATGTCATCCAGCTCGTCGGCGAGCTCCATCCCAACAATCGCCTCCGGCCAGGTTGAGTTCGCCGGTGGGGGCATGCGCGACACGGCAGGCAGCGCGCTGACACTCGCGGACGGACGCACGGGCGCCCGGGTCACCGGGGTCGCGATCGAGCTCAGCGATGGAAGCTCGGTCCAGGCAACCGTCGGCAACGGCTGGTACCTCGCATGGTGGCCGGGCGACGTCAGCGCCACGCAGGTCCAGATCACGACCGCATCCGGAACCACCACGACGCCGTATCCGTCAAGGCCGGCGCCGACCTGCCCGACCGATGCCAACTGCTCGATGGGCTATGGCTTCAGCGGCGACGGCAGCCAGCAGGCCGGTCAGCGGTCGATGACGATCAGCGGCAGCAGCCGCGTCAACGCGACGAGCTGACCGCGGTCTCCGCCTGGGGTGTTCCGGCTCCCCGGCACCCCGGGCGGCTGAGCCCAGGGACGGGTGGGCCTCCGGCAGCCCTCAGTCGGGTTGCGGTCAGCGGACCGCAACCCGAGGGCGAACGCTCGAACTAGACAGGTACGGCGGCAGCCGCGTCGCCGAACTCGGGGCGGCTCTTCGGAAGCGTCAGCGATCCGATCAGCGCGATCACGAGCAGCACGCACGCCCACACGAAGGTGTGGCCGAAGGCGCTGGCCATCGGCCCGGCGATGTGGGCGCGAACCGAGGCCGGAACCGCGGTCGCGCCGATCGTGCCGTGGCTGCCGCGGCCGAGCTTGTCGGCCAGCTCGGTGGCCAGCAGCACCGAGAGCACGGCGGTTCCGATCGAGGCTCCGGTCTGCTGGATGATGTTCAGCGAGGTCGACGCGCGGGCGGCGGCCGCACCGGTGACCGACTGCATCGCGCCGGTGAAGATGGGCATCATCGCGAAGCCCATTCCGAGCCCGAAGACGAACAGGTCGATGCACACCGCGAGCCACGATGTGTGCGCCCCGATCTGCGTGAGCCATATGACAGAGGCCAGCACCCCGAGCATGCCGAAGGGAACGATCCTCCCCGAGCCGGTCTTGTCCGACAGCTGGCCGGCTATCGGCATCGTGATCATCGAGCCGAGGCCCTGAGGCGCCAGCAGCACGCCGGCCATCAGCGGCGACTCGCCGCGCACCGCCTGGAAGTACAGGGGCAGCAACAGGAAGGCCCCGAACACGGAGATCACCATCAGCAGCAGCGAGCCCGACGAGGTGGCGAAGGTGCGGTTCTTGAAGAGGCGCAGGTCGATCAGCGGGTCCTTGGTCCCCAGCGCGTGCCGGACGAACGCCACCAGCAGCACGATCCCGGCGACCAGGGGGATCAGCACCTTGTCCGAGCCGAAGCCGCCCGACGAGCTCGACTTGGCCAGGCCGTAGATCACCAGCGCGAGTCCCGGCGAGACCAGCAGCAGGTCGACTATGTCGAGGCGCTGCGACTGCTCGGCGACGTCCCTGGGGAGGATCCGCAGCGCGAGGATCAGCGCCGCGACGCCGATCGGCAGGTTGATGAAGAAGATCCAGCGCCAGCTGACGTCGGCCACCAGCCAGCCGCCGAGGATCGGGCCGAGGATCGGACCGAGCAGCATCGGCACGCCCATGATCGCCATCACGCGGCCGATCCGCTGCGGACCGGCGGCGCGCGTCAGGATCGTCATGCCCGCGGGCATGATCATGCCGCCGCCGAGTCCCTGCAACACGCGGAAGAGGATGATCGTGGCCGAGGACCAGGCCAGGCCCGAGAGGCAGGAACCGAGCACGAACATCGCGATCGAGCCCATGTACAGGCGCTTGGTCCCGAAACGGTCGGCGATCCATCCGCTCAGCGGGATCACCGTGGCGAGCGCCAGCGTGTAGCCGGTGGCAACCCATTGGATCGTCGGCAGCGTCGTGTGGAAGCGCGCGGCCAGCGTGTTGATCGCGACGTTGACGACGGTCGTGTCGAGGATCGACATGATCGCGCCCAGGATCACGACGGTCGCGACCATCAGCAGCGCGCGGCTGATGTGGGTGTCGTCGGCCCCTTCGGCGAGCGTGCCGGCCCTGACGATGTCTTCGGTTGCGCTCATGGCGGAGGGCCTCCTGACGTCGCGGCGAGAATCGGGTGAGGCCAAGGCTAACGAAGCGCGGAAGCGCTCCGTCGCCACCGGGTGACGGCCGGCGCGGTGGGTAGCGTTGTGCCTGTGACCGAGCGCGAGGCAACCTGCAGCTGCGGTCAGCTGCGCGTGATCGCGACCGGTGATCCGGTGCGCGTGTCGATCTGCCACTGCCTCGCCTGCCAGCGCCGCACCGGCAGCTCCTACGGCTATCAGGCGCGCTTTTTGCCCGAGCAGGTGCGCATCAGCGGCGATTCACGTGAGTACGTGCGGGCGGCGGACGAGGACGGTGCCGTGCGACGCTCCAGCTTCTGCCCCGAGTGCGGCTCGACCGTCTACTGGTCCGGCGAAGATCAGCCGGACTGGATCGCCGTGGCGGTTGGCGCGTTCGGGGAACCGGGCTTCCCCGCCCCGACCCGCTCGGTGTGGGAGGAGCGCAAGCACGGCTGGGTGGTAGTGCCGGCCGAGGCCGAGCACATCTACTGATCGGACCAGCGATGAGCGTCGTGAAGATCAACGCCAGACTTCGGCGCCGGCATTCGCAGCACCGCGCGAGTGGCCCCGTCGGAACCGCCAGCGAGGTCTGGTCCTTCGACGTACTCGAACGGATCTAGCGTCTTGCCGTCAGGTGCGCCGTCGCCTGGGCGACCGCACCTATCCGTATGGTGCCACCGATGGTACCATACGTGCCGTGGTGAAGACGACGGTCTATCTCCCGGAGGATCTGAAGTTCGCGCTGGCGCGAGTTGCCCGCGCCCGCGGAGAGTCGGAGGCCGAAGTGATCCGCCTTGCCATCAAGTCGCTGGTCGACGCCGAACCGAGACCCAGACCAAGGGGGGGCATCGTCAGTGGACCCGGCAACATCGCCCGGAATGTCGACGAGTTGCTGAACGGCGACGCCGACCACCTCGGTTTCGGCGGGTCGTGACGGCACTGATCTGCGATACGAGCGGGCTGCTCGCATATTTCGACGACCAGGAGCCCGACCACGACGCCACCGCGCGCGCGGTCGACGTCGAGCTTGGGCCACTTGTGATCTCACCTCTCGTGTTGGCCGAGCTCGATCACTTCCTGAACACGCGGTATCACTCGGACGCGCAGCTTGCCGTTCTCGATGATCTCTCCGGGGCCAGTTGGACGATCGCGCCGTTTGCGATCGCTGACCTTCGTGCGGCGCGAGAGGTGATCGCGCGCTACCGCGATCAGCAGATCGGCCTAACGGACGCCTCGCTGGTGGTGCTCGCCGAGCGCTATCGAACGAACCGGATCCTGACGCTCGATCAACGGCACTTCCGGGTGCTGCGGACAGCGCGGGACGAGCCCTTCGTGCTCCTCCCTTGACGATCGGAGTGGATCGCGAAGGCTGGGCGCCAGCGCGACTCCGGACACTGACTAGAAGCCGCTCGCCACGATCCGCTCGTAGACGCCGACGCCCGTCTCTGCATCGATCAGGCGCGACAGCGGCAGACCGCCGTCGATCGACAGCTCCTCGCCGGTCAAGAGCCCGTGCCACCGCCCCGGCGACACGCCATGCACGGTCGGGTCGGGATCTTCCCCGGTTCGCGGCAGCGCGACCGCGACCAGCAATCCGCCACCACGCACGAACACGCACGCCGCCGGCCCGGCAGCGAGTGGCTCGTAGGTGCCCTCGAAGACCTCGGGGCGGCGGGCGCGGGCACCGAGCAGCCGAGCCGTCATCCAGAGCTTGAAATCGCCGAAGCTGTCTCCGGGAAGGCCGCCGCCGAGCAGGTAACTGAGGCGCTCCTGGCGCAGCTGCCAGTCGACCGGGCGGCGATTGTCGGGATCGACCAGCGCACGGAACTCGAGCTCGTCACCCTGGTAGGTGTCGGGCACCCCCGGCGCGGTCAACTTGAGCGCGAGCTGGCCGAGGGTGGTGCGCAGCGCGCGCGGCGCGATCTCGCGCAGGAAGCTCTCGAGCTCCGTACGGAATCCCTCGTCGCCGACGAGCTGGAGCGCGAAGCGCTTGACCGCCTGCTCGTATGGCTCGTTCTGCTCCGCCCAGGTGGTATGACGTTTGGCCTCGCGCAGCGCCTTCTCGATGTAGCCGTCGAGGCGCTCGGGCTCGATCGGCCACACGCCGACGAGCGTCTGCAGGATGAAGTAGCGCTCCGGCAGATCGGGAGCGGTGTGCTCGTCGACCGCCGCGCAGTGGCGCTCGGAGCGCTCGAGCCAGCGCCGTGCCACCGCCGACCAGCGCTCGGGGATCTGCGAGAGCACGGCGATCCGCGCGCGCGTGTCGAGCGAGCGCTTGGCGTCGTGGGTCATCGTCGTCAGCAGCGCCTCCGGGTAGCGCAGCGCCCGCTCCGCGTTGCCGGAGTGGAACTCCTGCACGGAGACACCGAAGCGCCCTGGGTCGCCGCCCACGTCGTTGAGTGCGAGCAGCCGTCCATAGCGGTAGAACGCCGTGTCCTCGACGCCCTTGGCCATGACCGCCGGCGTCGTCTGCTGGAAGCGGGTGATGAACGGCCCGGCGCTGAGCGGCTCGTAGGTTCGGTAGACCGGCAGCGCCGAGAGGGCCAGCGCGAGTGCCTCTGCCGAGATCGCGCCATGGGGCATATGTGGATATGTGCATGCGTCTGGATCGGGCTCGGGGTCGGGCTCGGGGTCGGGCTCGGGGTCGGGCTCGGGGTCGGAGGCGACTCGCGCCAGCCGCTCGAGCTCGGGCGTGAAGGCCGTGCGGGCCTGTTCGAGCTTGGCCTCGAGCGCGTAGGCGCCGAAGGGTCGCTCGTCGCCACTGAGCTCGTTCCACAGCTCGGTCAGCGCGCCCTCACCGGTGGGATCGACGAACAGCCCGCAGACGTCGCCCAAGAACTCGTAGCCGACGGTGCCGGAGACCGGCCAGTCGGCCGGCAGGCGCTCGGTGGAGGCGAGGATCTTCTCAACCCAGACGCGCTCGGCGCCACCGTCGCGCAGGCGCCGGAGATAGCCGGCCGGATCGGCGAGGCCATCGGGGTGGTCGATTCGCAGCCCGTCGATCACGCCCTCCTCGAGCAGCTTCAGGACCAGTCCGTGGGTCGTGTCGAACACGTCCTGGAGCTCGACACGGACCCCCGCAAGGTCGTCGATGTCGAAGAAGCGGCGATGCCGGCCGCTGACCGGATCGATGTCGAAGAAGCGCTCGCGCAGCTCCGGGTCACTCCAGAAGCGGTTGGCGGGATCGGTCGCCATGTGGTTCGGCACGATGTCGAGCACGATCCCCATGCCGTCACCGTGGGCACGGGCTGCGAGCTCGCGGAATTCAGCCTCGCCGCCGAGCGCGTCCGAGAGTCGCGTGGGGTCCACGACGTCGTATCCGTGGGTCGAGCCCGCGCGCGCCTGCAGCGACGGGCTCAGGTACAGGTGCGAGATCCCGAGGTCGCGCAGGTAGGGGATCAGCTCGGCGGCGGCGGCGAAGCCGAACTCCGGGGTCAGCTGCAGCCGGTAGGTGGCACGCAGCTGCGCGCTCATGCGTCTCGCTTGAGCACCAGCATCGAGTGGCTGGTGACGGTCACCGGCGTGTGCGCCTCGTAGTGGGCACTGCCGGGCTCCGCGCCGGCATCGGCGGTGTTCAGCTCGAGCTTCCAGCCTCGTCCCATCTGCTTGCGCGGAAGCATGAACTGACGGTCATCGCCCGAGGAGTTGAACAGCAGCACGAAGGAGCTGTCATTGATCTGCTCGCCGTGCGGCCCCAGGTTTGGGATCGTCTCGCCGTTGAGGAACAGCCCGAGCACGAGCTCGCCCGCGTTCCAATCCTTCTGCGTCATCTTGTAGCCATCGGAGCGGAACCACCAGGCGTCCGGGAGCGCCTCGCCGTCGACGGCGCCCTCGAGGAAACGCTCGCGGCGGAAGACGGGATGGGCGCGGCGCAGGTCGATCAGGCGCTTGGTGAACGAGCGCATCTGCTTTGACTCGTCCGTGCGCACCCAGTCATACCAGGAGGTCTCGTTGTCCTGGCACCAGGCGTTGTTGTTGCCGCTCTGCGTGCGTCCGAGCTCGTCGCCGCCGAGCAGCATCGGCGTGCCCTGGGAGAGCAGCAGCGTCGTCAGAAAATTGCGCTGCTGGCGGTGGCGCAGCTCGACCACGGCAGGGTCGTCACTCGGGCCCTCGACGCCACAGTTCCAGGAGCGGTTGTCATCGGTGCCGTCGCGGTTGTCCTCGCCGTTGGCCTCGTTGCGCTTGTTGTTGTAGGAGACGAGGTCGGCGAGCGTGAAGCCGTCGTGCGCGGTGACGAAGTTGATCGAGGCGAACGGGTCGCGTCCGTCGCTCTGGTACAGGTCCGAGGAGCCCGAGAGGCGCGAGGCGAAGTCGCCGCAGTTGCCCTCCCCGCGCCAGAAGTCGCGCATCGTGTCGCGGTACATCCCGTTCCACTCCGACCACAGCACCGGGAAGTTCCCCACCTGGTAGCCGCCCGGGCCGACGTCCCACGGCTCGGCGATCAGCTTCACCTGCGAGAGCACCGGATCCTGGTGGATGATGTCGAAGAACGAGGAGAGCCGGTCGACGTCGAAGAACTCGCGCGCCAGCGCCGAGGCGAGGTCGAAGCGGAAGCCGTCCACATGGCACTCGACCGCCCAGTAGCGCAGCGAGTCCATGATCAGCCGCAGCACGCTCGGATGCAGCGGGTTGAGCGAGTTGCCGGTGCCTGTGAAGTCCATGTAATGATGCCTGTCATCCGGCATCAGCCGGTAGTAGGCGACGTTGTCGACGCCCTTGAACGACAGCATCGGGCCGAGGTGATTGCCCTCTGCCGTGTGGTTGTAGACGACGTCCATGATCACTTCGATGCCGGCGCCGTGGAGCGCCTTGACCATGCCCTTGAACTCACGCACCTGGTCGCCATGGCGGCCGGTGGCGGCGTACTCCGAGTGCGGCGCGAGGTAGCCGATCGTGCTGTAGCCCCAGTAGTTGGAGAGATCGCGGTCGGCCAGGAACGACTCGCTCGAGATGTGATGTATCGGCAGCAGCTCGACGGCGGTGACCCCGAGCCCCTTGAGGTAGGCCAGCGCCGGCTCCGAGGCGAGACCGGCATAGGTGCCGCGCAGGTCGTCACGCACGTCGGGGTGGATCATCGTGAAGCCACGGACATGGGTCTCATAGATGACCGTGTCGGCGAACGGGATGTGCAGCCGCTCGTCGCCCTCCCAATCGAACTCGCCGTCGACCACGATCGACTTGGGGATCGCGGCCGAATCGTCCTCGTCGTCGCGCTCCATGTCGTCCGCGTCACCGCCTCCGTCCGGGACGTAGGGCAGCACGTTGGCGTCGCCACCGAAGTCGACGACTCCCTCGATCGCCTTCGCGTACGGGTCGATCAGCAGCTTCGCCGGGTTGAAACGATGCCCGTTGGCGGGCTCATACGGTCCGTGGACGCGGTAGCCGTAGCGCTGACCCGGACCGGCGTCCGGCAGGTAGCAGTGCCAGTTCTGCGCGCGGCGGTTGGTCACGGGGATGCGCTGCTCGTTGCCCTGGTCGTCGAACAGGCACAGCTCGACCGAGTCGGCGTGCTCGGAGAACAGCGAGAAGTTGGTGCCGCCACCGTCCCAGGTTGCTCCGAGCGGGAATGGGCGACCGGGCCAGACCTCCATCAGGCGGCCTGCCGTGGCATGAGCAGCGCGCCGCTCAGCGGGGGCAGGGAGAGCCGGCCACGCCGCAGCGTGACCGCCGGATCGGTGCCCAGCCTCACGCGTGCCTCCGGGCGGCGCAATGACAGTTCGTGCTCGCCGAAGTTGCAGACGAGCTCATACCTGCCGCGCTGCACGCGCAGCCAGCGTTCGTGCTCGTCGAACACGATCTCACCCTGCGGCTCACGCAGCAACTCGCGGCGAGCCCGGAGCAGCTCGGCGTAGAGCGCCGCCAGCTCGGGGTCACCCTCGCGCGTGAGCTT
>DASZLT010000053.1:0-24173 GCA_035552235.1 Solirubrobacteraceae bacterium | reverse complement strand
CCAGTATGACAAGCCCGAAGAGATTTCGCGGTGCGCAACTTCTCCCCGTCGGGTGTGCTTAAACGCACGAATGAACTTCCCAGCGCCGGACTCAACCCGGCCGTGGGGACAGCGCTGAGAAGAACCGGGCGAGGACCTGCAATTGCGGGTCCTCGCCTGGTTTCAGGACACGAAACGCGAGCGCGCAGCGGCGCTACAGCCCCGGTGGCACCCAGCCGCCGAAGACGGCCTCGAGCTCGAGTGCGATCGCGATGCTCAGATGGTCTGAGCCAGGGGCCGCGGCGACCTGAACGCCGATCGGCAGGCCATTGGCGCTGAGCCCGAGCGGGACTTCAGTCACCGGCACGCCCGCGACGTTGAAGACCGCCGCAGGGGTCGTGATCCACGGTCGCCCGTAGGTTCGTCTGTGTGGTGGCGCGACCGACAGCTGCGCTGGATGCAGCAGTACACCATCGCCGATCGCGTCGATCAGCTCAGTCGCGAGGTCGTTGCTCTGGGCCAGCAGCCTCGCGCGCGTCGGCCCGCGCGCAGGGAGCGCCTCGGCCAGGACGGTCAGTCTCGTTGGCAGTGTGTGCTGCCCGCTTCCGAACAGCAGCGACACGAGGCTCGTGGCCGACTCTCCGGCCTCCATCAGCAGCGCGCTGACCCGGGTGGAGTCGCTGTCGGTGTTCTGTAGCGCTGCCAGGAACGGCAGCAGTGCGTTACGCCAGCTCGGCATGCTGACGCGGCGGATGCGAGCTCCGGCCGAGGCGAGCGCGCCGACGGCGCGCTCGCGGGCATCGCGCAGGTCGCGAGCCATCGGTCTGCGCGAGCTCTCCTCGACCACCGTCACGGACAGGCCGTCGAGCGAGACCGTGGCGGGATCACCGAGCTTCATCTCGACCGCGTGCCCGTCACAGCCGTCGGGTCCGGCCATGATCTTCAGCAGCGGCAGCAGGTCCTCGCCGCGACGCGTGAACGGTCCCACCGCCAGCATCTTCTGCGCCTCGCCGCTGGTTGACGGCCAGAGCCCAGTGTTCGGGACCAGGCCCGGCGAGGGCTTGTGACCGAAGACGCCGCAGAACAGCGCGGGCACCCTGATCGAGCCACCGATGTCAGCGCCAACGCCGAACACCGATCCGCCAGAGCCAACGGCCGCTCCCTCCCCACCCGAGGAGCCCCCAGCCGTACGCGTGACGTCGTAGGGGTTGTTGGTGCGCCCGTAGACCGGATTCTCCGATTCGAGCCACAACGTCAACTCGGAGGTGTTGGTGACCCCCACCGGGATCGCGCCCGCGTCGATTAGGCGCTTGACGGCGGACGCCGTCTGCGAGGCGCGGCGATCCCTTCGCGCCAGCACCCCCGCACTGTTCGGCATACCCTCGAGTGCGATCGACTCCTTCACCGTGAAGGGCACGCCCAGCAATGGCGGCAGCTCCTCGAGGGTCTCGCCGCGCAGCGACGCGCTCGCGATCCGCTGGTCGATCGCGCGGGCTTCATCGCGGGCCAGGGCGTAGCGGTCAGCCACGACCGCGTTCAGCCGTGGCCGTGAGCGCTCGAGCACTTCGATGTGAGCCTCCAGCACATCGGTTGCCGTCAGCTCGCGACGGCCAACGGCTCCGCCGAGAGCGATCGCAGAGCGCTCTGTGAGTCCTGTCATATGCGGCTGTGTTGAGCTAGCTGTGGAAATCCGGTCACGGGCGGAAAAGCTAGCGGTCGAGGGCCGCCGCCAGCCCCGTTAGGGTCATGTCAAGAGACGGCTACCCACAATCAGCTCCGCATGTTCCCTGTAAACTCCCCGTTAAGAGGCGCGCCATCCGAGCAAGTGCTCAGACCTGCTTCCGGCCGGGGAGGGCCTGCGGGACAGGCTGGATAGCCGCTATTTCGCAACAACGAGAGAGGTACAGATTGTCTCTTCGTGACATGCGGCGATCAATGATCGCCGCTTCCGCAGCTTTCGCCGTAGGCGGGAGCCTTGCCATCGCCGCAACGGCGTCGGCAGCATCGATCCCACTCGGGCCGTCAAACGACACGAGCACCGCATCGCTCAACGGCCTGCTCAACAACTCCTATGTGGGGCTCGAAGGTGCTGACTACACCTTGAACGCGCTCGGTGACACGGCCGTGCCGTGCACACCTAGCGGCACGCCGCCGGCCTGCACCGGCTTCCCACCCGAGACCGGCACCGGCGCGCTCACCGCAGCTCAGGCGCAGCAGATCGCAGCCGACTTCACCGGTCAGACGATCAACGGAACAGCTCCCGATGCGCATACGCCGACTTGGAGCACGGAGGCCTCGGGCGCAGACCCGAATTACTCCACCGACGCTCCGAAGGTCGCTGGTGCCGGGACCAGCTGGGCGAGCCTCAACAGCCTCATTACGCTCGACCAGACCGATCCAACCGACTTCCCGGGTGGGCTCTACACGGTCGACGGCGACGTGAGCGTGAGCTCGAGCGCGACCGTCACAGCGATCGGCAAGCCGGTTGCTTATACCACGACGTTTGGGGTCAGCGGTGCCGCAGCGAACGGCTTCGTCATCCCGGCGGGCTTCACGCTGGAATTCCCTAACAACTTCACGATCAACGCCGCATTGGTCGGCGACGAGATCCAGGCGTCGCAGGAGGCAAACCCGCCGTCGGCCAACGCAGTCGGCACGGCGACGGTCACCTCGCCGGAGATCGCGGCGCTGGTGCCCGGCAGCAAGGGCGTCGACAACACCGCCCAGGTCTTCGTGGTTGCAACCTCGAGCCTCACGCAGCCGGACTTCGAGGTCTACCTCGGACAGAGTGACTACATCCTCGGGACGATCACCGGTGTGACCTTCCCGCTGACCGTCACCTTCGGTGAGCCGGTCGTCGCCGGTGTGGCGACGCCCCTGCCCGTATCAAGCGTGTCGATGACGTTCCCGGCAGCGACCTCGCCGCTGCAGGCCACGAGCTGCACCGACCTGGGCACGCTCACCGGGACGATGACCGATTCCTTGACCACGCTGGCATCGACGTACTTCGGTGACAGCACCGACAGTGGCGCACTGAATATGACCGCGACGCCGACGACCGTCACCGACGCCTGCACCGCGGCGACACCGCCGCCGGTCAAGAGCACGGCGACCGGCGTTATGCACGGTCTCACCAGCGGTCACCCGACGCTCACCCTCAAGATCAAGACGGCCACCGCATTCAGGACCGTCACGATCGGCCTTCCGCACGGCCTGAGCTTCGTCAAGGCCTCGAAGAAGATCCTGGCCAAGGAGATCTCGGGCAAGGCGAAGTCGATCAGGATCGTCGGCGGCAAGCTCGTGGTCGCGCTCAGGAGCAGTGTCAAGTCGGCCACGATCACGACCAAGAAGGGCCTCATCGCTGAGACCTCGGCTCTGATCAAGTCGATCAAGAAGAAGAAGACCAAGACGCTCAAGATCTCGGTCCACGCCGGCAGCACCGCGCTGACGGCAACAGTCAAGGCCTGAGCCCTGATTCAGCTGTAGTTGTCTGACGGCCCGCCGCCGCCCTCTGGGTGGCGGCGGGCTTCGTCGTAAGGCGCCCCCATTTCACCGCAGATCACGCAGCGGTCCGCATCGAAGCGCTCCCGGGCGAGCCGCCTGAGCTGCATGTCGTTCTCATGCCAGCCGCGGTTGAGGTGCCGCGCGATCACCACGATCGCCACCATGCCGGCCCCGGCGGCACGGAGCGCTGCCGCCCCCGCCTCGGCGCTCGCGCCGCTCGTCCACATGTCGTCGATCAACAGGACCGCCTCGCCGCTCAGTTTTGTCGTCGCGTGATATCTGGAGGGGTCGAACACGCGCGGGATGGCGGGCGTGGTCGAACGGACCAGCAGCCGCTCGTAGCGATCTCGAGTCGCGGGGACCAGCTCGCCGACGATGCGCCTGAGCGGGTGATGCAGGTCGCGCAGCGGATCGCCGGACGGCACCGTGGTCACGAGCTGGAAATCGGGGATGGCTGAGGCCGTCGCGACGCAGGGCTCATGGGCCGAGATGAATTCCTCGCACAGCTCGACGAGCGTTGTGACCGCGTGGGGCACCGACGGGTCCGCGTCTCGCTTGTAGGACGCGATCAGGTGATGCAGCCACTCGCCGCCCACGCTGTAGGAGATCGGGACCACCGCCGCAAGATGATGCTCGTTGGCGCTGCAGGCTCGGCAGAGCCCTTCAGCGCCGGTGAGGTTCAGGCAGCGGGGGCAGACCGCGGGTCCGTGACGTGGGGAGAGCAGCCGCTCAACGCCTGAATATCGCAACGACATCAGCTGCGTCCTGAGCTACGACAACGCCGGATCGCTCCGTGAGCTCGACCGCCCACGCGCGCGCCATCGTCGGCGGCATCAGCACCACCACCCGGCCCTGGGCGAGCGCATGGCGCGCCTGGATCCGGGTGCCGCTGTTCTCGCCCGCCTCGACGATCACGCTGCCGAGGGTCAGCCCCGACATCACGGCGTTGCGTGCGGGAAAGCTGTTGCGGGTCGGGGGCGCGTCGGGCCAGAACTGGGAGAGCAGCGTGCCCTGCGCGGCGATCTCTGACTGGAGCTCGGCGTGCTCGGGCGGGTAGACCGCGCCGAGTCCGGTGCCCAGCACGGCGAGCGTGCGCGCGGAGCGCGCACGCTCGCTGCTCTGCAGCTCGAGCACGGTGCGATGTGCCTCGGCGTCGATGCCCGCTGCAAGGCCGGCAACCACGGTGAAGCCGGCAACTGCCAGCGCCTCTGCGACGGAGCGGGCAAGCGCGCGGCCGGCATCACTCGGTTGACGCGTGCCGATGACGGAGACGGCGCGGCGGTCGGCTGCGGTCAGTCGTCCCTCCGCGAACAGCAGCGGCGGACGGTTCTCAACCACCCGCAGGTTCTCTGGGTAGTCGCGATCCGAGAGTGGGAGCACCCGGAAGCCGCGCGCCTGCCACCGCTCGATGTCGCGCTCAGCGGTCGTGAGCGCCTCATAGCAGAGCAGGCCCAGCTCCTGCTCGAGGATCGCGAGCGCCGAAACGGACTCGGTCCCACGCTCGCGTGCGGCCAGCACGTAGTTGGTCCACGCACGCCCGCCCTCGCGGACCAGCGCGACGAGCGCGGCGGTCTCCACCTGGCGTGGCTCGGCCGTCAGTCCGCGAACTCGGGCGGGTCCGGCTCCACCGGTATGACCTTCGTCATTGAGGTGGTGGCGGGCTCCGTCGGCGCCGGCGCGGCGACCACCGGTTCTGCGGTTGCTGGAGCCACGGGCTCCGGCACCGTCGAGACCGCTGAATCGACTCCCGGCAGGCTGGGCGCGTCCATGGTGTCGCTGAACACGCCACGCGCCTCGTCCTGGACCCCCTGCATGCCCGCTCTGAAATCGCGCAGTCCACGACCCAGCGAGCGCCCGACCTCGGGCAGCCGCTTGGGGCCGAGCACGATCAGTGCGACGACGAGGATCAGCAATAGGTGTGTCGGCTGAACGATGTCCCCAAACATTCCTACCGAGCATATCGGCCATTTCGGTCTGGCTCATGAGGTTGTCCTCCACGCGTGCTTTTGGTGTGTCTCTTAAAGAGGCGTGGGAGCGGTGGTGTTGACCCCCCTGGGCGCAGCGAATTCCCGCAACTTGCGACAAGCGCCTGGTCGCCCGCCCTTCCAGCGGGAAGGGCGGGCAGGACGAAACGCGAGCTCAGTTCACGTGTCTGCCGATCCGCCCGCTCGATGCACCGAGGTATGGCCAACCCGATTGGCCCGCTGGGACGATTGCCCAGACCTCGTAGGTGAGACCACGCGTACTCGCGGCGAAGTACTGCGTGAAGTGGTAGGCACCGCGGCGATCGGTTCGGATCGTGCCGAGCGTGCCGGAGCCGGGTGCGCCGAGCTGGCGGTAGTCGATCGTGACCTCGAGGCCGCCGTGCGGTACATGCCCACCGCGTACGTGTCCTGCGATGACGAGCCTTGCACCCGCGCGGATCGTGCTCGCATCGAGCGTCACGCTGCCGGCCGAGTGCTCGAGTAGCTGGCTCGCGGCCGGGCGCAGGAGCGCACTGCCCGGGTAGACGACATAGAGCGTGCGACTGGCTCCCGGCTCGACGCGGTATCGATATGCGCCGGCTGCGCCCGTCCGGGTAGATCCGAGCCGTCTGTAGGTCCGCGAGCCGATGAGCTGCTGGTAGACGAGGATCTTGGCGCCCGATATCGGGATGCCGTGATGCGTGACGTCCTTGAGCGTCCCGGTGATCGTGATCGCCCGGCCGTACATCACGGTAAGCGCATGGTCGAGGGATCGTGCTCCGTGGTCCCGCGCCGCAGAAGCGATCGTGGCGTGGGGGCGCTCAAAGCGCACGTCGCCCTGTCGCGTGCTCGCGGGAAGGGCGGCTGCCGCAAGCGCGTCCGGGATAGCGACCTCGGGCGTCGCGGCCACCTGGCCGGAACTCGCACTCACCGCGGTGTTCTCCCGCAGAGGGAGGGTGAGATCCTCGGTGCTGCCGTCCGGGCCGGCGGTGATCTCGCCCTGGTTGCCGGCCACGTCGACGACGTTCGCGTAGAACTTCCAGCTTCCCGCCACCCACGGCGCGACACCATCCGGGAGCGTCACCACGTAGTTCCTCGTGCTCGAGTCGTAGTGGGCGTCCCCGACGAGCTGCGAGGCGCCTTGCTCAACGTCCGGAGACTGCCCATAGACCCTCACGAGCGCCACGCCGGAGCCACCGTTGTCGGTGGCGTGGATCTCGATCTCATCGGGCTCGGGCCAACTCGCCCTCGACACGAAGTAGCCCTTGGGCGGGGTCGCGTCGATCTGGAAGAGGTATGACCCGAGCACATATACGTTGCCCGCCGAGTCCTCCGCAGCGCAGCTCAGATCCCCACCGGGGGCGGACACCGTCACAGTTACCTGCTCACCGCCCCTCGCGTCCGTGTTCAGGCTGCTGATCGGCCAGCTGCCCGAGAGCGCGCCCTTGCACGAGATCGCCGCGATCGGCGCGGAGCCGCCAGTGTTGTCGGCGGTGATCGTCACTGGCTGTGGCGTGACGTACCACTGCGACTGCGAGGGACCATCCGAATATGGGTCATGACCGTTGTCGATGAGGCTCGACGCATTGGGCGCGTAGTTCGGGTTGTCGACGTTGACCGTCACGGCCGACGGCGACGCCTGAACCGTCCCGGCAACCGTCGTGCCGGTGCAGCTCACCCGATCGGCTCCGTTCTGATCCAGCTCGAACGAGCCCGTGTAGTTGGTGCTCGCGTTGATCCCCGAGAGCGCGAACGGGTTGCCGCCGTTGACCGAGCAGCTGATCTGGTTGAGGCCAGAGAGGATACCGCCGTCCTCGCTGCCGATCACCGTGACGACCGGCGTGCCGCTCAGGTAGCCGCCACCGGGCGGGTTGCCGTTGACGAGGAAGGTGAGGGTGGGTTGTTGGGTGTCGATGTTGACGTTGTAGGAGGCGGCGCCCGACACGTGCGTATTGGATGTGGCGCCACAGCCAAGCGTATGGGCGCCATCGCCCGCCACCACGAGTGGCCCACCGGCCGGCTGGGATAGCTGCTGGCCCGCGCCTCCGTCGACAGAGCACGTGACGTTGTAGATGCCACTGGGCCCGCCGCTGGCCTTGATCTCCACAGTCTGGGCATGATCTGTCCAAGCGCCCTCTGTGTATCCGGTGTCCGAGAAGCCGACGACCGGCACCGTCGCATCTACGTCGAAACTCTGGGAGAGCGAACCGGTGAGCGCCCCGTTGACGTCGCCGTTGCTCGCGGTGCAGGACACGTCGTTTGACCCCGTGATTTGGGTCGGGACGCTCCAGACCGTCGTGCCGGTGCCTGAGGTTGAGCCCGATACCAGCGCCGCCGGCACGCTAGTCCCATTGTCCGTACACGTAACAGTAGACACACCTGAGGGGCCGACGGAGACGCTCAGCTGCTCGCTCGTCTGCGACGTCCAGCCCACCGGTGCGTCGGACCATCTCAGGTTGGGCGTCGAGTCGTCGATGTCGATGGCGTTGCTATAGGACGCAACGAGCGGGCTGTTCGAAGAACTGAAGCCCTGCGCCTCGTAGTTGCCCGGATTCGCCGCGGACACGTTCACCGTGTAGGCGCCGCTGGTCATCCCGCCAGGCACGATCCAGGTGCCGCTATCGCTAACGCCTGTCCAGCACGGGTCAGTCCCATATTGAAACTCCCCGCCGATCTCACCGCCTACGTTTGTGACTCCAGGGTTCTGGTTGCCGATCACCCCGCTCGTGAGTGTCGACGAGCCGGTCAAAGTCCCGTAGAGCGCGCAGACCCCGGCAGGATCGGCCGCCGAAAGGTTGAGCGTCAAGCCGCCACCGTTGGTCTGGTACCAAGAACCGCCGCGGACAGCCGATCCCCAGGTCGCGCTGCCGGTCGGTTGGTTGTTCGGATCGGCGAAGTTCCCAGACAGGTTGGTCACACTCGCGCCGCCGGTTCCCCACTCCTTCCCAGAGTCGTAGTTGCAGGTCCCCGCCTGGCAGAACACCGTCAGCCAGAGCGTGTGGTAGCTCGCTTGAGGGTTCACGCCCGGGTTCGTGTTCTCGAGCTCGGCGTTCGTGTAGTTCCAGCCCGACGTGTTGCCGCCCGTGTTGCATGTCTGCCGGCCGTTCAAGCCCGCGAGTGTGCTCCCGCCGGTGTTCGTCCAGTAGTGGCCGCTATTTGTGATCGAGCAGTCATCGGTCCACGGAAACAGGATCGATGGCTGGGCAGCGGAGCCATCCCCGCCGAACCCCGCGGAGACCCCGCCAACTGAGTTATCGCTCGTCGAGCTGAATGATCCGCTTGTGTAGGCGAAGCCGTTGAACTGAACACCAGCAGGGGCAGTCCATGATTGGGAGGCGTAAACAAATCCACCCGACTCCGACTGGGCGGTGGACGTCATATTGAGAGTGCCCGCATAGAGCAGGCCGTTGTAGCTGTTGCCTAACGCGCTCGCCGGAAACGCAGCAGTGAGCAAGAGCACCCCTGCCACCCTCCAGATCGGGCGAGATGTAGCACTCCTCGAAGGGGCGACGATTGAAGGGCGGCGCCGACGACGGTGGGCGGACGAGAAGCTCAACACGTTCTTGCTCCTTTCGTAATTGTTCAGCGCTCAGCAGTGGACGGTGAACGAGAAATCCGAGTCGGCAGCCCCACCAGTGACCGCGTTGTACGTCGACACCCCGAAATTCAGGACCGTTCCACTGGCTGACCAGCCGGTCACGTAAGCCGCAGCCGTCGCAGCCGTGTTGTTACCGGTGAGCGTGTCGCTGGCGTCGTGATCCGCCGTCACGTTGATGACCGGCTCGACGCGTCCGGCGGCCGAACAACCGTTAACCCCTACTACTGCAGTTCCATTGCCACTCCCGACGCCCTCGACGTTCGAGCTGTAGGCCCCGGTGGCCAGCTGTGCTGAGTTCACGCCAGACCCCATCCACACCTGCCCGTACGCCGTCGCCCCCGTTCCGGTTGCGTTTGCACCCGCCGCCCCCTGCGGAATCCCAAAGTTGAGGACCGCGTTGCTGCCAGACCCCGAGTTGGTGACGGTGGCCTGGCTGCCGGCGGACTCTGTGGTGACGCCGCCGACGCTCACGGTCCCGGAACTGCCGCTCGAACCGGCCGCGCCCTTGGCGCCGGCCGCGCCCCGCGGTCCCTGCTGATTCCACCGGAGGGCCTTTGAGCCGCGTGCGCAGCGGCCGTGGGCGGGCACCGTCAACGCACGGGTCTTGCTGTTCACGCAGGCGTGGATGATGTGGTTGCGGGTCGTCGCGAGGGCGTACCCGGCGCCGACGAGGAGCGCGGCCAGAGCTAAACCGACCACCAGGTGTGAGAGCTTGATCCTGAGCGTCATCTGAGTCCTTTGCGTTGTGGTCGGTGCGGTCGGGGGAGTTGGTCGCTTCCAGCGAAGGGTGTGGGGAAGCCGCTGGTCATGGGCGGCAGCCGCTGTCGGGGCTCTGGGCGACGCAGCCTGTGGCCGCGGACCCGGAACTCGTGGCGGCGTGGCTGGGAGCTGCCGGCGGGCTCGAGGTATTCGACGAGGTCTCGAGACCGCCGATACGGCCATGCGAGCCAGTGGCTGCGCCCGATGCCGCGCTGGTCGCAGTGCTCGACGGTTTCTGCGTACTCCGCTTCGCGGATTGGCCGCGGTGCGTTCGGACCGGGACCGTCGACGTAGCGGTCAGCGGAGCGGTGACCGTCTGCGTCACGACGTGGGTCGTTTGCTGGCGAGCCGCGGCCTCGCTGTGGCCAGGTCGTCGCGTCAAGCCTGAGCCGCGCCGACCCGGGACGGCCTGCGTAAGCAACAGCACCCCACCGACAAGTGCGATGCAGGCCAGAGCGAGGACTCCACGCCGCCACAGGTGGCGCTTCGCGGGTGCACCCTGCGGGCCGGCGGCGCTCTCCGGCTCAGCATCCGGTTCGGACGACGCCTGCGCCGACGCTGAGGACCGACGCTTCGAGGCCCCAGGCGACCGGAGCAATTCGATGGACGATGTCGACTCCGTCGGCGCCGACACCTCCTGCAAGGTTGCGGCGTCCCCTTCCCAGAAGTCGCTCGCGTCGGCGGCGGACACCACAGGGAGGTCTTCGGCTGGAGGCGCCGCGAAGACCGGGCTGTGTGGCTCGGGATGGACCGGGACCAGGTCCTCGACAGAGCCGAACCAGTTCCCGGGGAAGGGCACGACGTTCGCCGGCTGCGACTCGGACGACTCGCGGCCAGGCTGGCTCGCCCCGGTGCCGTTGGCTGTTCCAGCGGAACCACCGGTTGCTCCGTCGACATCCCAATCCCGGCCTGTCAATTCGTCGCCTCCACGTTGTCCGAACTAACCGTCCGGACGCTAAGTCATTCTCACAGTTGCGTTTATAGTCAATTAGACTCAATTAGATATCGTAGCCAAAGAGTAGAATCAATGCCAATGACGGGTGGGGAGTTCGAAGAGTCTTTCTTGACCGTTGCGGAGGTCGCAGATCTGCTGCGGCTGAACCAGCAGACCGTCCGTAACTGGATCGACGCCGGTTCTTTGCCTGCAATTCGCGTGGGCAGGCGTGTCCGGATCAAGCGGTCTGACCTCAATCGCATCCTTGAGAGCGGGTATCGCGGCACGCCACCGGCAGCCTCCACGATCGAAGGCCCGAGTGCAACTGACTTCTGGAGCGGCGAGCCGGTCGGCGCTGTCGAGCCCGCTTCGCAGGAGAACCAGGACTCTCAGGAGGCGCCATGAGCTTTGGTGACGAGCTGGAACGCGAACGCGAGCGTGTGGTCCGACTCGTGCGGCATGCGAGCGTCAGTTGGGCGGAGGCGATGCGGGGACACAAGCTCGCGCCCCCGGACGACGGCTTCGCCGGCCGCCTGCAGAAGCTCTCTGAAGCTGCGGGCGCCGAGGAGCTCGCCTGGCAGCAGGCACACGAGGCGGGGATGCAGTGGCGCCCGGTGGCGGGTGCCGCGAGTGCCGAGCCTCCCTATGAGCTGCGAGCCGGCAGCGGCCGTCGTGGTCCCGAAGATCTCTGGCTGCTCTTCGACAATGCCGTCATGGAGATGAACCGCGCGATCAGCGGCTCCGATGCGCTCGACGTCGCCACCGCATTCGGTGCCGTGGCCGAGGCGACGGCGAAGCTGGCTCGCGCCGTGGGTGACGAGGATGACATCACGCGCGAGGCCAAAGAGCTCGCGCGCTCCCGCAATGCTGCCTGACGCCGGTCAGCGCGGTTCGCTGACGCCGGTCAGCGCAACTCCGCAAGCGTCGTAACCACGGCCTCGTACACACCCGCGCCGTGGCCGGCCGTGGTGACGCGTACGTTCCCATAGCCGGCGATGTCGGCCGCGAGGGTCGGGTCCTGCTCGAGCGCGTTGGCCATCAGCCAGAAGGTGCTGACGACCGCCGCAGCCTCCATGTCCTCACGTGAGTCGCCGCAGGCGATCACCTCGTCGGCGAGGTAGCCGCGGTTCTGCATGTGCCGCGCGACACCGCGGGCCTTGGAGGCAGGGCTCGGGATCAGGTGGTAGCAGTGGACGCGCTCGACGTCGATCGTCCAACCGGGCGCGTGCGACGGATCCCCGTGACCGGAGATGACGCCGTTGTCGACCAGCCGCAGCCAGTCGAGCCCGGCCTCCTTCAGCACCTTGCTGGCCTCGTCGGCCGGGACATGTCCGCGGAAGACGTGGGAGACCTCGCGCCCGATCGACCACGGCGTGTGGTACTCGAGCCGGCCGGCGAAGGCCTCGAGCAGCAACAGCGGCGCGCCGGTCGCCTCGATCTGCTGAAAGATCGTGCCGCGCTCCTCGGAGGGAACGAGCTCGCCGGTCAGCCACTCCTTCTCGCCATCGATGACGATCCCGCAGCCGAGCTCGAAGATGTAGGAGCGCTGGTTCAGCAGGCGCATCAGATCATCCACACCCAGCTCGGCGCGACCGGTGTAGATGACCACCTCGACACCGGCGCGGTCGCAGGCCTGCAAGACCCGGGCACCCTCCATCGTGAAGCTGCCGTCGGTCGCGCGAAACAGCGAGCCGCGGGGACCGAGCAGCGTTCCATCGAGATCCACGTAGACGGCATGAAGCATCGCTGGCGACCGTAGCAATGAGCACGCCATGTGCACGCCAACAGCGAGGAGTGCCTCGGGGTACGAGCCCTGAAGCACCCCGCAGCGCCGCCATACTCAGAAGGTGGCCACGAGCAGAACTCAGACCGAGCCTTGGGACGCGCTGCTGCGCGCCGGCCAGGAGGATCAGCGGCTCGTCCACGACCAGCAGACGCTCTCCCAGCAGCCCTTCGTGGTGCCGATCCCCGACGAGCTCGACCCGCGTGTCCACGACGCTCTGCAGCGTGCCGGCATCGACGCTCTCTACCTGCACCAGCGCGACGCCCTGCTGAGCGCCTTCGAGGCGCCGACGATCGTCACCACCGGCACCGCCTCGGGCAAGTCGCTCTGCTTCCAGCTGCCGACGCTCGAGGTGCTCGTCACCGACCCGACGGCCCGCGCCCTCTACCTGTACCCGACCAAGGCGCTCGCCCAGGACCAGTCCCGCGCGCTGCACAGCTTCGGGCTCACCAAGCAGATCCGCCCGGCGATCTATGACGGCGACACGCCCTCGCAGGAACGCCCGGCGATCCGCCGCCGCTCGAACCTGGTGATCACCAACCCGGACATGCTGCACATCGGGATCCTGCCCCACCACGCGGCCTGGGGTGAGCTCTTCGCGAACCTGGCGTTCGTCGTGATCGACGAGGCCCACGTCTACCGCGGCGTCTTCGGCTCGCACGTCGCCAACGTGCTGCGACGGCTGCGCCGCGCCGCCGCCTACTACGGCTCGAGCCCGCGCTTCCTGCTGGCCAGCGCGACGATCGCCAACCCGGTCGAGCTCGCCCAAGGTCTCACCGGCCTGCCGGAGATCAGGCTCGTCGACAACGACACAGCGCCACTCCCGTCCCGCCGCACGGCGATCTGGAACCCACCACTGCTGGACGAGCGGCTGGGCGTACGCGCATCGGCCCTTGGCGAGGCCGCGGAGCTCTTCGCCGAGCTCGTCACCGCCGGCGCGCGCACGATCTGCTTCATGAAGTCGCGCAAGGGCGTCGAGCTGATCCTGCGCATGGCATCGGACCGGCTCGAGCCCGGGCTGGCCGCACGCATCGCCCCCTACCGCGGCGGCTACACCTCCCAGCAGCGCCACGAGATCGAGGCGCGCCTGGTCAACGGTGAGCTGCTAGGCGTGGTCGCGACCGACGCGCTCGAGCTCGGCATCGACATCGGCGAACTCGACGCGGCGATCTGCGTCACCTTCCCCGGCACGGTCGCCAGCCTGCGCCAGATGTGGGGCCGGGCCGGGCGACGCGGCCGCGGTCTGGCGGTCTACGTCGCCGGTGAGGACGCGCTCGATCAGTTCTTCGCGCGCCACCCGCAGGAGTTCCTCAAGCGCCCGGTCGAGGCCGCGATAATCGACCCTTCGAGCCCGCAGATCCTTGGTGAGCACCTGCTCTGCGCCGCGCACGAGGCGCCGCTCACCGAGGCCGACGCCGAGTACTTCGGCGAGGACGTGGTCGACCGCGCCCGCGCGCTCGCTGAAGCCGGCCTGCTGCGCGAGCGCGTTACCGGCTTCGTGCCCGCGCACGCCGAGGACTATCCCGCCGCCCGCGTCGCGCTGCGCTCCGCGAGCCTCGACAACTTCGCCCTGATCGACTCCTCCTCGGGCGAGGTCCTGGGCACGATCGAGGCCACGCGCGCCTACTCGACCGTGCACGAGGGGGCGATCTACCTGCACCTCGGGCGCTCCTACAGCGTGCTGGAGCTCGACCTCGCCGCCCGCCGCGCGATCCTCGAGCCGTTCAACGGCAACTACTTCACGCAAGCCAAGAGCGAGAGCATGACCTACATCGAGCGCATGCTCGAGACGCGCGAGACCCACGGCGTGCGGCTCTCCTACGGTGAGGTCGTCTACTCCGAGACGGTGCTCGGCTACCAGCGCAAGGGCCTCCAGGACCACGCCGTGATCGACTTCCAGTCGCTCGAGATGCCGACGACCGAGTTCGCGACCCGCGCCCTCTGGTACGAACTCGACTCGGTTGCTGGGGGCCCGCTGGCCCCCAGCCCCGCTGAGGCGTTCCCGGCGGACATCCTGCTCGGCAGCCTGCACGCGCTCGAGCACGCCCAGATCGCGGTGCTGCCGCTGATCGCGATGTGCGACCGCTGGGACATCGGCGGGCTGTCCACCAACGCGCACCCGCAGACTGGCGGGCCGACGATCTTCATCTACGACGGTCACCCGGGCGGGATCGGGATCACCCGCCGCGGCTACGACGCCTTCGACCGGCTGGCGCTCGACGCCGAGCGCCTGATCGGCGAGTGCCCGTGCAAGGACGGCTGCCCGTCGTGCGTGCAGTCGCCCAAGTGCGGAAACCTCAACGACCCGCTGTCCAAGCGCGGATCACTTGAGCTGCTCGCGCGCATGCAACGGGCCTGACAGCGACTCCGGGGGACTTTTCGGTCCCCAGGCCGTAAATCTCCCCCAGCGTTGATGTGCACGTGAGCGCGACCCCGCTAGATTGCGGCGCCGTGGTCCGACTCGGCATCAACCTGCCCACGTTCGACCCGCTGCGTGTCGGCGGACGACCGAAGTTCGTCGAGGCTGCGCGGCTGGCGGAGGACTGCGGCTTTGGGGCCGTCTGGGTCGGCGACCACCTGCATGTGCCATCGCCCGTGTATGACTCGACCGTCGCGCTGTCCGCCGTGGCGGCCACGACCACACACGTCAAGCTCGGCTTCGGCGTGATGCTGCTCGGACTGCGCCAGCCCGCCTGGGTCGCCAAGCAGCTCTCGACGATCGACGCGCTCGCGCCCGGCCGGCTCATGCTCGGCGTCGGCGTCGGTGGTGAGTTCCCGGCGGAGTTCGAGGCGCTGGGCCTGAGCGTCAAGCAGCGCGGCAAGCTGCTGGACCAGGCGCTCGCCGAGCTGCCCGACTGGCTGCAGGGCCACTCGACGCCCGCGCTCTCACCGGCGATCAGCGCGCTGCCGCCGATCTGGGTCGGCGGGCGCAGCGAGCCCGCGCTGGAGCGCGCCGCGCGGATCGGCGACGGCTGGCTCTCGACCTGGATGAGCCCCGAGCGCATCAAGGAGACGGGAGACACGCTCGCCGAGCTCGCGGCAACGCACGGACGGCCGCGGCCGAGCGTCGGGCTCGCGATCAGCGTGCACGTCGACGCCAATGAGGGACGGGCACGCGAGGAGGCCGAGGACTACACCCAGGCGATGTACGGGATGCCGTTCGAGAAGGTCGCGCGCTACACGCCGGTCGGCAGCGCCGAACGCGTTGCCGAACGGCTCGCCGCCTACGTCCAGGCCGGCGTCGAGGAGTTCGTGCTGACCCCCCTGACGGGGGAGCCACTCGCGCAGATTCAGCGACTGGCCGAGATCCGCGAGCTAATCTCGCGCCAATGACTTTGCAGGTAGACGCCGCGGCATGCGCCTGCTCGTAGCTGGCGCGCGGGCGCCGCTCGAGGGCGAGATCATGATCCCGCCGTCCAAGTACCACGCCCACCGGGCGCTGATGCTGGCGGCGCTGGCACCCGGCACGAGCACGATCGCCGACCGCACCGACGCGCGCCACGTGAGCTTCACGGTGCAGGCGCTGCGCGGCCTCGGGGTCGACATCAGCTCGAGCGGCCGACACTGGAAGGTCAACGGCGCCACGGGCTTCTCGCCCGTACACGACGAGGTTTCGGTCGGCAGCTCCGGCACCACCCTCTACTTCCTGCTCGGGCTGGCCGCACTCGGCGACCGGCCGGTGACGATCGTCGGCCAGCGTTACTTCCGGCGCCGCCCGATCGGTCCGCTCCTGCGGGCGTTGCAGCGCCTCGGCGTGCAGCTCGAGTACGAGGGCCAGACGCTGCCGGTGAAGGTGCTCCCGGGGCGACCGCGCGGCGGGCACGTGCGCATCGACGGTACGCTCTCGCAGTGGATCTCGGGGCTGCTGATGATCGCGCCATTCGCCACCGAGGAGGAGACGCTGATCGAGGTCGTCGGCGAGCTCAACGAGCGCCCGTACCTCGAGCTGACCGTCGAGATGATGCGCGACTTTGGGCTCGAGGTTGAGGTCGGCGAGGACTGGCGTCACTTCACGGTCGCCCCCAACCAGACGCCGAAGCCGCGCGAGAACTACCTGCTGCCGCCCGACATCGGCTCGGCCGCCTTCGGCCTCGCCGCCTGCGCGCTTCACCCATCGAAGGTCGTGTTCCGCACGCACGTGCCGATCCACGGCCACCCCGAGGCATCGGTGCTGAGCGAGCTGCAGGGCGTCGGTGTGCCGATGAAGTTCGCCGACGATGGCCTCTCGATCTCGATCGACCACGACGGCACGCCGCCTGTCGCCGGCCGCCTCGACTGCCGCGACATCCCCGACATGGTCCCGATCCTCTCGACGCTCGCCAGCCGCGCGCGCGGGCACACGGTGCTCTCGCACGTCTCACACGTGCGGCTCAAGGAATCAGACCGAGTGACCTCGATGATGCAGCTGCGAAAGATGGGCGCGCGCGTCGAGTTCGACGGCAACGACCTGGAGTTCGACGGTGTCGATCGCCTCCACGGCGCGGAGCTCTCCTCCTACAACGATCACCGCGTGCTGATGGCGCTCGCCGTCGCGGGCTCGACCGCCACCGGCGTGACCGAGCTCTCCTACCCGCACGCCTACCGGATCTCCTATCCCGAGTTCGCCGATCACATGAACACGCTGGGGATCCCGATCGCGGTCACCTCCGTGGTGCTGAGCACGCCGGGGGAGCTGACATAGCCGACGCGCTGATCACCGAGCTCGTGGGGCAGCACGCCCGCGAGCGGCCGGACGATCGTGCGGTGGTGGAGGTCGGTGATGGCGGAGCGCTGCGGGAGTGGAGCTTCGGCCAGCTCGAGCAGGCAGCCGAGCGCTGGGCGGTCCTGCTGCTGGAACTGGGCGTGAAACCTGGCGAGCCCGTCGCGTATCAGCTGCCGAACCTGCTCGAGTTCGTCGCGGTCTCACTCGGGACCCTGAAGATCGGCGCGATCTGTGAGCCGCTGATGCCGATCTTCCGCGAGCGCGAGCTCGAGTTCATGCTGCGCGCAAGCGATACGCGCGTGCTGATCGTCCCGCGCGAGTACCGCCGCCACGACCACGCGGCGATGGCACGCGGCCTCAAGGACGCGGTCCCGTCAGTCGAACACATCGTGGTCCTGCCCGACCCTAGCGCACCTGATTCGGGTGCATCATTTCTAGGGGAGGACCGTGTGGGGGCCGACAGCGTGGGGGCCAACAGTGTGGGGCCCGACCGCGTCGGGGGCGGGGGTGCGGGTCCGCAGCTGGCGCCCGAGATGAGCGCCCAGCTGCTGTTCACGTCGGGCTCGACCGGCGAGCCCAAGGGGGTGCTGCAGGCCCACCGCTCGCTCAACCAGGCGGCGCAGATGCACATCCGCCACTTCGGCCTGACGGCAGACGACGTCATCTATATCCCCTCGCCGATCGCGCATCAGACCGGCTTCCTGTACGGCATGTGGATCGCGCTGACGCTCGGCGCGCCGCAGGTCGTGCAGACGAGCTGGGACGCCGCCACCGCGTTCGACGCGATGCAGGCCACGGGCGTCACGTTCGTGCAGGCCGCAACACCGTTCCTCGCCGATCTCGTGCGCGTCGCGGGCGAGCGTGGCGAGACGCTCGATGCGCTCAGAACCTTCGTGGCCACGGGCACCGCGATCCGGCGGGAACTGGCGCGCACGGCTCGCAGCGTCCTCGGGGCCGACGTCGGCGGCGCCTTCGGCACGACCGAGAGCTGCCTGGGCGCGGCCTTCGTCCCGGGCGAGGATCCCGACCGGGCCTGGAGCACCGATGGGCGCGCGCTCGAGGGGATCACGCTGCGGATCGTCGATGACGCCGGCGACGAGCTGCCCGCCGGCGAGGAGGGCAACTTCGAGGTGCTCACGCCGACGATGTTCGAGGGCTACCTGAAGCGCCCCGAGCTGACCGCCGCAGCTGTCACCAACGATGGCTACTACCGCACCGGCGACCTCGCGCGGATCGACGCCGACGGCTACCTGAAGATCACCGGGCGCGTGAAGGATGTGATCAACCGCGGCGGCGAGAAGGTGCCGGTGGTGGAGGTCGAGCAGGTGCTCTACGCGCACCCGGCGGTGCGCGAGGTGGCGATCGTGGCGATGCCGGACGAGCGCCTGGGCGAGCGCGCCTGCGCCTTTGTCGTGCTCAAGGACGGCGGCGAGCTCGACTTCGACAAGATGCAGCAGTACCTCGACGCGCAGCGCGTGTCCAAGCCCTATTGGCCGGAGCGGCTTGAGATCGTCGAGCAGCTCCCCTACACGCCGTCAGGCAAGATTCAGAAGTTCGTACTGCGCGACCAGATCGCAGCAGCGATGCCGAGAAAGGCGATTCCCCGATGACCACAGTGCCGCTCATGAACGCAGACCCGACTCCGGTCGACGAGGCGGAGTTCGCAGCGCTGAAGGCTGAGATCCGCGCTTACGTCGAGAATGAGGGCGAGCGCTGGACCGAGCTGATCGAGGCCGAGCGCCAGGTGCCGACCGCACTCTGGGACGAGTTGCGCGAGCGCGGTTATCTGCGCCTGGCGGCGCCGCAGTCACTGGGCGGCCGCGGGCTGCCGTTCGCGCGCTACCTCGAGCTGATCGAGCTGTTCTCGCGCCCGCACGCCTCGCTGCGGATGGTCGTACACGTGATGAACGGCCTCTGGCGGGCGATGCTGCCCTATGCCAACGAGGAGCAGATCGAGCGCTTCGTCAGGGCACAGGTCGCGACCGAGATCAAGGTCGCGTTCACGCTGACCGAGCCCAACGCCGGTACTGGTGCCGACATCAAGTGCTCGGTCACGCGCGAGCGCGACACCTATTACCTCAGCGGCCAGAAGCACCTGATCACGTTCGGCTGCATCTCCGACTACCTGCTGCTGTTCGCGCGACTCGAGGGCACGTACGGCTACGAGGGCACGGTCGCGCTGATGGTGCCCGCCCACGGCGAGGGCATCCAGAACAACCTGATGCCCGAGTCGATGGGCGTGCTCGGGACCGATCACGCACACCTGATCTTCGACCGCGCGCCCGTGCCGGTCGCCAACCGCCTGGGCGAGGAGGGCGAGGGACTCGACGTGGCGCTCGGCGGTTTCCTCGTGCCCAGCCGGATCTCCGTCGCGATGACGTGCGTCGGGCTGGCCGGCAGGGCGCTCGACCTCGCTGTCGAGCACGCCAAGCAGCGTGAGACCTTCGGCAAGCCGATCGCCTCACGCCAGGCGATCGCCTTCCGCCTTGCGGAGATGGCCGCCGACCTCGAGGCCGCACGGCAGCTGACGCTGCACGCGGCCTCGAGGTGGGAGGCGACGCACGACGCGGCCTCCGAGTCCTCGATGGCGAAGCTGTTCGCCTCCGAGATGCTGCAGCGCGTGACCGACGGTGCCCTGCAGGTGTTCGGCGGCATCGGCTACTTCAAGAGCCCGATCGAGCGCGTCTACCGCGACGCCCGGGCGCAGCGCTTCGAGGAGGGCACGGTCGAGGTGCAGAAGCAGACCATCGCCCGCGCGCTGCTCGCGTAGGTACCGGTGCTCGAGCACGTCTGGCAGCCGGGGAGGATCGGGCCACTCGAGCTCCCGCACCGGCTGGTGATGGGCTCGATGCACATGGGGCTCGAGTCGATCGATCCGGATGGCGGCATGCTGGCGGCGTTCTACGCCGAGCGCGCGGCCGGCGGCGCCGGTCTGATCGTCACCGGCGGCTCAGCGGTCAGTCGTGTCGGCGCCGGCGGCGTCAGCTACAGCTTCATCAACGAGGACGCGGAGGCGGCCAAGCTCGCCGCGATCCCCGCCGCCGTGCACGCCGCCGGCGGGCGCGTGCTGCTGCAGCTCTTCCACGCCGGGCGCTACGCCTTCGAGAAGTCCTTCGGATTGCAGCCGGTCGCGCCCTCGGCGGTGTTCTCGCCCTACAGCCGCTGCGAGCCGCGGGCACTGAGTGAGGAGGAGATCCTCGAGACGGTCGACGACTTCGCAAACGGGGCGGCGCGGGCGCGTGAGCTCGGCTTCGACGGCGTCGAGCTCATGGGCTCGGAGGGCTATCTGCTGAGTCAGTTCATGGCGCCGGTGACCAACCTGCGAGAGGACGGCTGGGGCGGCGACCTCGAGCGGCGCATGCGCTTCCCGCTGGCGGTGGCCGCGGCGGTGCGCGAGGCGGTCGGTGCTGGTGGCGCGGTGGTGTACCGGATCTCGGGCGCGGACCTGGTGCCGGGCGGGGCGTCGGTCGAGGAGGCGGTCGCGCTGGCAAGTCGGCTGGCCAGCGGGCCGGCCGACGCACTGAACGTCGGGATCGGTTGGCACGAGTCGCGCGTCCCGACAGTGCAGTCGGGCGTGCCGCACGGGGCCTGGGCGCCGTGGTCGGCCGCCGTGCGCGCGGCAGTCGCGGTGCCGGTGATCGCCTCCAACCGCGTGAACACCGTGGCGCTGGCCGATTCGCTGGTGGGTGAGGGGCTCGCGGACTTCGTCTCGATGGCGCGGCCGTTCCTGGCCGACCCGCTGTTCGTGCGAAGGAGCCGCGAGCCGGGGCGGCGGGTGAACATGTGCATCGCCTGCAACCAGTGCATCGACCAGTCGATCTTCGACCGGCGGGTGTCGTGCGCGGTCAACCCGCGGGCAGGATATGAGGTCGAGCCGGTCGTGGATGGGGTCGGTTTGAAGGTCGCGGTCGTCGGCGGCGGGCCGGCGGGGATGGAGGCGGCACGGGCGCTCGCGGTGAGCCGGTTCGAGGTCGCGTTGTTCGAGGCGGCCGAGCGGCTCGGCGGGCAGTTCCGTATGGCCTGCCGGATCCCCGGCAAGGAGGACTTCGGGATGACGGGACGCTACTTCGAGGATGAGCTCGCGCGCCTCGGGGTCGAGGTCTCGCTGGGACGGCGAATTGGTGCCGAGGAGCTCGATCGGTTTGCGGCGGTGGTGGTCGCGACGGGTGTTACGCCGCGCAGCGTGCCGCTGGCGGGCGCCGAGCTGCCGCACGTTCTGAGCTACGCCGAACTGCTGCTCGCCGAGGACCCCGTGGTGCTGGTGGGCGAGCGGGTGGCGATCATCGGCGCGGGCGGGATCGGAACCGATGTGGCGCACATGCTGTCGGCGGGCGGCGAGAGCTTCTACGAACGCTACGGGCTCGAGCCCCCAGACGTGGCGGCGGCGGGCGAAGCTCGGGACGTCATGGCTCAAAAACGGGTCCAAAGCCCCGGTGGTTCCGCGCTGGCACCGCGGGCGATCACGCTGATGCGGCGTGCGGGCCGGATCGGCGACGGGGTCGGCGCGTCGACCCGCTGGGTGGTCGTGCAGGAGCTGCAGCGCGCGGGTGTGGAACTGCTGACGGGCGTGGAGTACGAGCGCATCGAGGCCGACGCGGTGGTCGTGCTGCTGGAAGGCAGCGAGCAGCGGATCGCAGCCGACACAGTTGTGATCGCGGCCGGGCAGGAGCCAGAGCACACGCTCGCCGACGAGCTCGCAGCGCGCGGCCGCGCTCACGTCGTGATCGGCGGTGCCGCGAGCGCCGAGCGGCTGGACGCCGGGCGCGCCTTCCGTGACGGATTCGGCGCGCCGGCGACCGTGCTGCAGGCGCTCGCGCTGGCTTAGTGCTCCTCTTCGTAAATAAGGCGACGTATTAGCGTCCGAGCGCGGCCGTAGCGTGTGTGGCATCCTGTCCTCTGGTGAAGGGGAGTTGATGCCGAGGCATAGCCCGTATCGGATCGAGCTGTCTAATGATGAACGCGTGGTGTTGGAGTCGCTGGCGCGTTCGTATACGTTGCCGTATTGGCAGGTGATGAGGGCGCAGATGGTGTTGATGGCCGCTGATGGGCTGCGCAACGATCAGATCGCCGCCCAGCTGCGTTGTGGACGCGATGTCGTTTCGCAGTGGCGCAAGCGGTTCTTCGAGCAGCGCCTGGACGGCCTGGAGGACCGGCCCCGGCGCGGCAGACCGCCGGCTTTCCCCCCCTCAGGTTCGCGCTGAGGTGATCCGCCTGGCGTGCGAGCGGCCCGCCGCTAGCGAGGTGCCGCTGGCGCGCTGGTCATCGGCGGAGCTGGCCGCGGAGATCGTGACGCGCGGGATCTGTGAGCAGATCTCCGGGGTGACCGTGTGGCGCTGGCTCTCAGAGGACGCGATCAAGCCGTGGCAGTACCGCTCCTGGATCTTCCCCCGTGACCCAGAGTTCACTGAGAAGGCCAGCAGGATCCTGGACCTCTATGCGGGCCGGTGGGAGGGCGAGCTGCTGCACCCCGGCGACTACGTCGTCTGCTGCGATGAGAAGCCCTTCGATCCAAGCCCGGCACCGCAAACACCCGACGCTGCCTGCAAAGGCTGGCGTCAGGCGCGGGCAGCGTGTCGAGCACGAGTACGAGCGCAAGGGAGCGCTGTGCTACCTGGCCGCGTGGGACGCCAAGCGCGCCAGGCTGTTCGACCGTTGCGCCGACAAGGACGGAATCGTGCCATTCGATCAGCTTGTCGAGCAGTTCATGAGCGTCGAGCCCTACAGCAAAGCCCGACGCGTGTTCGTGATCGCCGACAACGGCTCAGCGCACCGCGGCCAGCGCTCGATCGACCGACTACAAGGCGCCTGGCCGAACCTGACCCTGGTTCACACCCCCGTCCACGCGAGCTGGCTCAACCAGGCAGAGATCTACTTCTCGATCGTGCAGCGCAAGGTGCTAACCCCAAACGACTTCCCCGACCTGCCCACGCTCGAGCAGCAACTACTCGCGTTCGGCCGCCGCTACCAACAGATCGCCGCCCCGTTCCAATGGAAATTCACCCGCACCGATCTCAACCGCCTCACCGACAAGCTCGACCGACCCGCCGCCCAAGCAGCCTGACCCACGAATACGTCGGCGAACTTCCGAGCCAGAGCACTTAGCCTTAGCGGGGTGTCCGGCCTCCCAAACGCGTCGGCCACGGGTGCAGGCCCATACCCCGGCGGCGGTTCGTGCCGCCGAGCGGGTCGGCCGGGGCGACCCAGCCCAGTGGCAGAGACCTCAGCAGGCCGGCGCGCTCTGCCGCGGCCGCGGCCTCGTCGAGCGTGGTCTTGCTCCAGTGCTCGACGCCGCAGCGGCGGGCCAGCTCCGACCTCGGAGCGGGGCACCCGTAGGCGTTCAGCTCGCGCGCCAACCGGCGGGCGGCGCTGTCCACCATGCGGTTATGACGCTCGGTGATGATCCGGTCATAGAGGTTCGCCGACCTCAGACCGGACCAGCCGGTTTGAACGGACATACACGTGGTCTAGCACCGCCAGGCGGGCGTGTGGGACTAACTGTCATCCCGCGGACACAGTCAGCGCCCCTGAGTGGCGCGTCATGCGGTGCCTGCCCGGGAGGGCCGCCGGTCGAGCCAGTTTCGCTACGATCGATGCCCTCGCGGCGGGATAGCTCAGCTGGTAGAGCACACGACTGAAAATCGTGGTGTCCCCGGTTCAAGTCCGGGTCTCGCCATTTCATGAATCTCCTGCAAAGCCGCCACTTTTGGGGCGACTTTTCTGGTGTTTGGACAGGATTGTGGCCTGGGCATTTTCGGCGCCACGTCCTTTTCACGTCCTAAACCTGAGGCTGGTTGAGGGTTGGCGCGCCCTGCTCGCGTAGTGTCCATGCGGTGTCGCACAGATGCCAGCCCGCTTCACACGCACGCGAGTGGTCGGTGGTTCGAAACCACCAGTGCCCTCTAGATGATTGATTCCGCGGTTTTAGGCGCAGTAGTTGACGAGTGCACGGC
>DASZLT010000052.1:0-14317 GCA_035552235.1 Solirubrobacteraceae bacterium | reverse complement strand
CGGGTCCGCGCTCGCCAAGCCTCAACTCGTCATCGGCTTCCGCCGATGAAGGAGTCGAGGCGACTAAATGACCTGGCCCGCGATCTTCGTCGTCTTCTTTGTCACGCACCAGTGCGGCGACTACGTGCTGCAGACCGACTGGCAGGCGACGCACAAGCGCAACGGCCTCGGCCGCAACCCCGTTGCCCGGCGCGCGCTGCTGACGCACACGTTCACGTACTCGCTCGCCTACGTTCCGGCCTTCATCTGGATCCAGGCCCGGCTCGGCTGGGACACGCTGCTGGTCGCGGTCGCGATCTCGCTTCCCCACCTGGTCCAGGACGACGGCCGCCTGTTGCGAGGCTATCTTCGCAGGGTCAAGGGCATGGACCCGGTCGCCAACCACGTGGTTGCGGCGATCGTTGACCAGGCGCTGCACATGATCGCGCTGTTCGGCGCGGCCCTGCTCGTCAGCGCGCTGCTCTGAACCGCCGTCAGGCGCCGAACGGACACGCTGACCCGCGGGTCAGCCGTTCACACGCAGCCGGACCAGATACATCGTCGGTCCGATCTGAACGCCCACGTTCCAGTACTGGAAATTGATCAGGTTGGGCGTGATGTTGAACAGCACGTACCAGCGCGGGACGCCGCCGACGCTGCCGTCGGGGAACAGACGTGTGGTGCCGTTGCCGGGCAGGTTCGGCACCACGGCCGCGTCCACGTAGGACGGTTGCTCGGCGCTGAGCACGGTCAGCCTGTAGGTGTCGGTGACATGGACGTTGAAGCGCCCGCCGGTGGTCGTGACCGGCGACACCTGGATGATCGGCACCGACTCGTTCGGTGCGAAGAAGGAGTGTCCGGCGGTGACGGTCACCGTGTGCGGGTGCGGGTAGTAGGCCAGGACCTTGATCTTGTCGCGCGCGACGCGGAAGTAGGTGCCGGCGCAGGTGTTCTCGGTGTACCACCTGGTGCCGAGGACCGATGCGGCGCCGCCGGACCCCTTGGTCGTGAAGCTGCCGTGGGCGTTGGCCCAGAGGCTCTGGACCTTCTTGCCCTTGCCTTTGCCTTTGCCCTTGGCGCTGGCGATGGAGGCGGTCGCCCTTGCGGCCGACGCGATCCCGATCGGATCACCGGCGCCGATGGCCGTGACCGGGCAGTACTTGACGCCCTTGCCACCGGTCAGAGTCGCCGTGGTCGCGCCGGACTTCCCGTCCTGGTGAAGCTGGAACTGCCCGTCGTAGAAGACGCCGCTCTCGTAACTCCCGCCCGGCAGCGCGAGCGTCATCTGGACAGAGCCGTTGCTGGCGTCGACCTTGGACCCGTCGGGGACCCGAGCGCCCACCGGCACACGCTTGAATCCCTTGTGTCCGGTCTCCTGGACGGTTACGGCGCCGCTGACCGGCGTGATGTCGAAGTTCTTGCCGAGCACCGGCGGCGGCAGCCCACCGTCGCTGGATTCGAAGCTTCCGTTGCTCGGAGGGGTCACGGTCGCGTTGGTCGGCGTCGTGCCGGCGGCGGTCCCCAGCACATGAGCTTCGGCGCCGTGGGCGGACGCGACTCCGCCACCGACCTGCCAGGTGGTCAGCAGCAGGCCGCGGGTGTGGCGACCAACCAGGTGCCCATTGACCTTCAGGTGGGTGAAGATGATCGGGGCCCACGGCACCGGCCCCGGCACGTTGGCGGGGCCACCAGTCGGCGAGTAGAGCTGCAGCAGCGGGGTGTAGCCGGTCAGGAACGGTTTGCCGGACGGGCGGGCGAACAGCTCGAGCGCCCCTGCCGACCAGCCGGCGTTGCTACCCAGCGGCGGTACGGTCCAGGTCCGCAGCCGCTTGGTGTTGACGTCGTAGATCCTCAGGACTACCCCGGAACGGGTGCGCGTGGCGCTGACCTTGAGCGGATCGCCGGGCGAGATCTTGAAGCCGGAGGGCTTGAAGTGCAGCAGCCCGGTCCGCGGGTTGCTCGCCAGGAACTCGGGCGTGTAGACCGGACGGTTGCCGTTGCAATAGCTGTAGTAGCCCGAGAAATCCAGCGGGTAGATGGTGACACCGCGGTCGCGGTACCTGCCCAGCAGTTGGACGCCGGCGCGTTGTCCGGCGTACTGGCGCCGCCCCACGCGGCCGCAGTAGATCCCCGACACCGTGACGGTCGCGGAGATCGTCCTCGCGCTCGCGCTCGAATGAACGGTCGCAGCCTTACCGGTCAGCGTGCCGCCGCTGCCCGACGCCACAGTCACGAATACGGAAACCAGAAGCACACACGCCGCCCCCAGAGCGACGATGGATCTGGCGCCGCGCGAGCGATGCCATTCCCCCATGGCGGCGCACTTTACACAGTCTGAGGCCACTGCTGAAGAAACCTGAGCAGGCATTCGCCGCGATCGCTCGCCTGGGCCGGTTCCCTTTGCCTCCGGTGCTTTGATTGCCCGGGCTGCCGGCTCTGAGCTAACGTCGTACAGGGGCGTGCTGAAGCGGCGTGCCCGGAAAGGGCAGAGGACCTGATGGACACAATCGAAATGACCGCCGGTGAGCTGCAGCGCCTACAGGAGGAGCTGAACGAGCTCGAGAGCCGCGGACGGGCGGGCATCGCCGCTCGCATCAAGACCGCGCGCGAGTGGGGCGACCTCAAGGAGAACGGCGAATACCACGCCGCGAAGGAGGCCCAGGCGCATCTCGAGACCCGCATCCTCAGGCTGCGCGAGCAGGTACGGGCAGCGGTTGTGGTCGACGCCGGCGCCACCGGCGATGACGTGCGCCACGGGTCCAGGGTCGATGTCACCGACCTCGGCACCGGCGGCACTCAGAGCTTCAAGATCGTCTCGCCCAACGAGGCCAGCCCCAAGGAAGGGCTCATCTCGTCGATTTCGCCGGTGGCGCAGGCGCTGATCGGCAGCCGCGCCGGCGACGAGGTTGAGATCGCGATCCCCGCCGGGGTTCGCAAGCTGCGGGTCGACTCCATCTCCTAGACGCGAAGTGAGGATGCATGCAGATCCAGGGCACGGCAGCAATCGTCTTCGGCGGCGCCTCTGGTCTCGGTGAGGCAACGGCCAGACGTCTTGCGGCCGAGGGCGCGATGGTCACGGTCGCGGATCTGAACGTCGCCCGCGCGGAGCTCGTCGCCAGCGAGATCGGCGGCATCGCACAATCTGCCGACGTGACCGATCCCGAGGCCGTGCAGCGTGCTGTCGATGCGGCCGCCGGCTCGGCCCCCGCGGGGCTGCGGATCTCGGTGTGCTGCGCCGGCGTCGGCTGGCCGGCCAAGCTGATCGGTCGTGAGGGGCCCACGCCGCTCGATCACTTCGCCAACGTGATCAACGTCAATCTGCTCGGCACGATCAACGCGCTGCGGCTGGCGGCGGCGAAGATGATCGGCAACGAGCCCAACGCTGAAGGAGAGCGCGGCGTCTGCGTGAACACCGCCTCGGTCGCCGCCTACGACGGCCAGATCGGGCAGGTCGCCTACTCCGCCTCCAAGGGCGGTGTAGTGGCGCTCACGCTTCCCGTCGCCCGCGAGCTCGCCTCCAAGGGCGTGCGCGTGATGACGATCGCGCCCGGCATCTTCGACACGCCGATGCTCGCCGAGCTCTCCGACCAGGTGCGGGCCTCGCTGGCGGCCTCGATCCCCTTCCCGCCGCGCCTCGCACGACCCAGTGAATACGCCGACCTGGCCGAGCACATCATCACCAACCCGATGCTGAACGGCGAGGTGATCCGCCTGGACGGCGCGATCCGGATGGCCCCACGGTGAAGCCGCGGTGGTCCTAATCGAAGCTATGGACGTTTACCGTCAGATTTGGCGGTAAACGTCCATAGCTACCCCGAAGCTCGGGCGTTTTCGGGGCGTTCTCGCCCCTAAACGTCCATAGCTTCCGCCCCGCCTCACCCCGTCCGCCCCGCCTCACCTCCACTCCGGTACAGCTCCCCGCGCATGCAAGAGATCAAGATCACCGGCGACATGATCCGCCTCGGCCAGCTGCTGAAGCTCGGCGGCGTCGTCGAGAGCGGGGCCGAGGGCAAGGACCTGCTCGCCTCAGAGGCGGTGCTGGTCAACGGCAGCGTCGAGACCCGCCGCGGCCGCCAGCTCCACGACGGCGACCTGATCGAGGTCGGGGAGTGGGAGTTCCGGATCAGCGCCGCCGGCTGAGCCGAGCGCGACAGTCACGCTGAGCGCGGCGGCACCTTGGCTCGCCGTACGATCGGGAGATGACTCGCCGCGACAACTTCCGGGCTGCGCTCGTCGCGACCATCTGGGGCGCCAACTTCGTCGTCATCGACGAGGGGCTGAAGGGCTTCCCGCCCTTCCTGCTGCTGTGTGCGCGATTCCTCGTCGTGCTGTTCCCGGTGATCTTCCTCGTGCCGCGCCCTGGTCCGTGGCGCACGATCCTGCAGGTCGGCCTGTTCATGAGCCTCGGCCAGTTCGGGCTGCTGTACCTGTCGCTGCATCTGGGCATGCCGGCCGGCCTTGCCTCGCTGCTCGTTCAGGTGCAGGTGATCCTCTCGATCGCGATCTCGCGCGTGTTCCTCAACGAGCGGCCGACCAGGCAGCAGCTGGTCGGTGTCGGCATCGGCCTGGTGGGCCTTGCGGTGTTGATCGCCGGTCGCGCCAGCACGGCCGGGCTGCTGCCGCTGGTGATCATCATCCTTGCCTGCCTGGCGTGGTCGATCGGCAACGTGATCTCGCGCAGCACCCGCGACCAGATCACGAGCGGCTTCGGACTGACGGTCTGGTCGGGGATCGTCGTACCGATCCCGGCGCTCGCACTCGCCTTCCTCATCAACGGCCCGCACGCCATCGATCACGCCGTCTCGCACATCGGCTGGGTGACGATCGCGAGCACGCTTTACACCGCGATCCTCTGCTCGCTGTTCGGCTACGGAGTCTGGAACTCGCTGCTGTCGCGCTACCCCGTCGGCTCGGTCGTGCCGTTCGCGCTGGTGGTGCCGGCGGCGGGCATCGCGACCGCGTGGATCGCGCTCGGTCAGGTGCCGACGGTCTCGGAGACGATCGGCGGCGTGATCCTGCTCGGCGGGATCGCGACTACGACGATCCAGCGGAAGCGAGCAACCGCTCGCCCAGCCGCGAGTAGCGCCGATCCGTATCGGGAGTCCGTGCTGCCCGAGCCACAACCGCTCGACTCCCGACTATCACCGTCGCCAGCTTCGCCCGCGTGATCGCGGTGTAGAGCATCTCGCGCCGCAGGAAGAACGTCCCGCCCGCCGCCTCGTGCGCCACGATCACCGCCACCGGCAGCTCGATCCCCTGGCCACGGTGCACCGAGCACGCGTACCCGAGCCGCAGGCTCTCGGCCTCCTCCGGCGGCAGCCGGAAGAGCTGCTCGTCGCTGCGCAGCAGCAGCGCGGCATCGTCGCCGTCGGCGCCGGGGATCTCGTCCTCGAGGTACAGGACGGTGCCGTTCATCAGACCCTTCTCGTGCAGGTTGCGTCCGGTCATCATCAGCTTGTCGCCGATCCGCAGGCGCCCGCCGCCGACGGGCCGGCCAGCCGGATTCAGCGCATCGCGCAGAGCGCGGTTCAGGGCATCGATCCCGACGTCGCCCTTGTAGACAGGGGCGAACACCTGGATGTCCTCGGCGGCATCGATGTCGTAGTGCTTGGGTAGCCGGGAACTCACGAGCTCGACGATCAGTTCCAGCGCGTCGCGCGCACTGGTGCGCTCCATCAGGAAGAGATCGTGGCGCATGCCCTCGGCGGCGTTGAACTCGGGTGTCTCACCGCGGCGGATCGCGTGCGCGCCCTGCACGATCATGCTGCCTGCCGCCTGGCGGAAGATGTGGCGCAGGCGCGCGGTCGGCACGACCTCGGAGCCGACCAGGTCCGCGAACGGCTTGCCGGCCCCGACCGGCGCGAGCTGATCGGCGTCGCCGACCAGCACCATGTGCGCCTTCGGGGCGACCGCCCGCAGCAGCGTGACCATCAGCTCCAGGTTCGCCATCGAGGACTCGTCGACGATCAGCAGGTCGTATGGCAGCGGCTGGTCCTCATCGTGCTCGGGCAGCTCGCCCGGAATCCAGCCGAGTGCCGAGTGGACCGTCTTGGCGTCGACGCCGCTTGCCTCTGTCATGCGCCGCGCGGCGCGGCCGGTGGGCGCGACCAGCAGCACCTTCGCGCCACGGGACTCCGCGAGCTTGGCGATCGTCCGGATCGACGCCGTCTTGCCGGTTCCGGGGCCGCCGGTGACGACCGACAGGCGGTATTCGAAGGCGGCGCGTACGCCGGCCTCCTGCTCCGCGGTCAGGGTGAGCTCGCCGCCGCTCAACACCTCCTCGCCGACGGCGTGCAGGCGGCCGGCCCCGGCCCCGGCGTCGGAGGAGAGCATCGCCAGCACCCGCTCGCTCAGCTCGTGCTCGAGCTCCCAGGTCGGTCTGCGGTAGATCCAGTCCTCGTCGCGGGCGAGGTCCCCATCGGCCACGAGCTGGTCGACCGCATCGTCGTCGGGGAGCTGCCCGAGCAGATCGCGCGCCGCGGCGAGCAGCTGTCCGATCGGCAGGCAGGTGCTGCCGGCCCGCCCCTCGGCCTCAGAGAGCGCATAGATCAGCGCTGCGTTGACGCGCCCCGGGATCGCCTCAACTGAGTCCGCGTGCGCGCGCGCGATGCGATCGGCGACCTTGAAGCCCACCCCGAACAGGCGCGTCAGCTCGTAGGGGTTCTCCATGATCACCCGGCGCGCGGTGCTCGGGTACTCGTCGCTGATGCGCTTGGCCAGGTACGCCAATCCGTATGGCGCGAGCAGCATGTGCAATTGGCGGAGCGTGCGCAGCTCGTTCCAGGAGCCGGCTGCCTCCTCCGCGCGGAACGGGTTCAGACCCACCCGCCGGAACGCCGCCGCAGGCTCCTCGTCGATCGCGTCGAGGACATTCTCGGAGCCGAAGCGATCGATCAGCTTCCTCGCGCGGGCGCCGCCGATGTTGCGGATCCGCCGCAGGTAGGAGATCAGCGCGGCCCGGTCCTCCGGAGGTAGCGGGCGTGCCGCGCTCACCTGAACCTGCTCGCCGAAGCGGCTGTCGGTGACCCATGTGCCCGTCACATGCGCGCGCTCACCGATCTCGAGGTGGGCGACCGGGCCGACCAGCACCACCTGTTGATCGGCGCTCTCGGCGTCGAGCACGGCAAAACCGTTGTCCGCATTGGCGAATCGCTGGCGGCGGATGGTCACCTCACGGTCGAACGGCTCAGACATGAGGATGAACTTAGAGCCAGATGAGGCGGGAGCGCTCGATTTGTGCCGAAAATGACACCTGTGGCCCTTCGCGCGAGTACGTTCGCATTCGAGACGCGCCTGGCGGCGCGGAGTTCGTCCTCGTCGCCTTGCGTGGCGCTGCCACGCCACGGCTCCTGTGTCCTTGTTCAGCATCCGCCAGTCACGCCTCTCGGTGCGACCGTACCCACGTGAGTGACCACCAATGATCAGATACGTCTTCGCGATGCACGTCCCGCCGTTCGGTCGTGCCCTCAACCTGCCGCTGACTCTCGGCGAGCTCCAGGCCGCAGGGTTCGCTCCAGCAGCACCCCCGGCCGGCGGGCCGGGACTGCAGGTGACCAGCGGACCACAGCTGCTGGCCAGCGGGCCAGCAGCCGTGACGCAACACCAATCTCTGGCAATCACCTTCGACGACGGTCCCCACCCCGAGGGCACGCCGAGGATGCTCGAGACGCTCGCCGAGTTCGACGCGAAGGCCACGTTCTTCGTGATCGGCGAGCAGGTGGCCAAGCGCCCCGCGCTCGCGCGCATGATCGTGACCGAGGGGCACGCGATCGGGCTCCACGGCTTCGTGCACCGCCCGCACCCGCTGCGGTCCGCCGCGGACCTGGCCGAGGACTTCAAGCGCGGCGTCGCGGCGATCGAGGACGCAACCGGAACGCAGCCGCGCCTGCACCGCCCGCCGTTCGGGATCTACAGCCCCGCCAGCCTGCGCATCGCGCGGGAGCGTGCGCTGCAGCCGCTGCTGTGGTCGAAGTGGGGCAGGGACTGGCGCAAGGTGACGACCCCCGAGCAGATCACGGCGCGAGTCGTGAACGGCGTCAAGGCGGGCGATGTGATCCTGCTCCACGACGCCGACTACTACAGTGCCCGGTGTTCGCATCGCCGTACAGCGGCGGCGTTGCCGGAAATAATGAAAACGCTGAAGTCCGCCGGACTCGGTACCGTGACATACGCCTAACGCACGCCTAACGCACTTACGTTGAAGCGAGCGGCAACTGAAGGCCCCAGGGTTGGGGGCGTCCGTGATCGGACACGAGCCCTGGTCCGGTCAATGTAAAAAGACCCGTGAAGGATTCATGACGACTTTTCCTGAAGAGACCCAGATCACGCCTGACTACGGGCGTTTTGCGATCGGGTTCGACCACCGTGATCGCGCGCGCCTGCACGCGATGATCGATCAGGTGCTCGACTCCAACCGGTGGTCTGAGGCCACCATGACGACCCGCTTCGAGCAGGCGTGGGAGGCGTGGAACGAAGTTCCGGCCGTCGCGACCTCGAGCTGGTCGGGCGGCACCCTGGCCGCGCTGCACTTCGCCGGAGTCCAGGGCGAGACGGTGCTCTGCCCGTCCAACACATTCATGGCGACGCCCTTCGCGGCGATCCGCGCGGGCGCGAACGTGCAGTTCGTCGACTGCAACCGCGACGATCTCTGCATGTCGTTTGCCGACTTCGAGCAGAAGGCCGAGAAGCACAAGCCCAGGGCCGCCTTCCTCGTGCACATCGGCGGGCACATCGCCTTCGAGTCCGAGCAGATCGCGGCCTACTGCGCCGAGCACGGCATCTTCCTGATCGAGGACTGCGCGCACGCGCACGGCGCCTCCTGGAACGGCCGCAAGGCCGGCAGCTACGGCGACGCGGGCGTGTACTCGATGTACGCGACCAAGACGATCTCCACCGGCGAGGGCGGCATGCTCGTCTCCAAGCGCCCCGAGCTGCTCGAGTTCGCGCGCGGCTTCCGCAACTACGGCAAGCCCAGCTACGACGTGCAGGGCCTCAACTTCCGCATGAACGAGTTCACCGCCGCGCTGGGCCTGATCCAGGTCGAGCGGATGCCGGAGATCGTCGCCTGGAAGAACGAGACCGCTCGCGAGTTCATGGACCCGCAGTACACAGGTTCCAAACTCGAGCTTCCGGAGGGTATGGTGTCCGGGCTGTACAAGTACGTTGTGTTCGACTGGCTTGAGAAATCAACCGGACGCGTCTACGACGAACCGTGTCACCGTCTCCTCGGTCACCAGGTCGATCTGCCCAACTCCGATTGGGTGGCGAAGAACCATTCCTGCCCGCCGCTCTATTACCGTCCGCTCGAAGCAGAGGACATGACCGACAGGGGAACCGAAGTATGAGAGTCCTAGTCACCGGTGGTGCCGGGTTCATCGGCTCCCACGTCGTTGACAAGCTGCGCGATCACGGCCACGAGCCTGTGATCTATGACCTGCGTCGGTCGCCGTGGCCGGAGCACGCCGACGTCGAGACCGTGATCGGCCAGGTCACCGACGCGCTGGCGCTGGCCGCCGCGCTCGAGAGCTGCGATGCGGTCGCCCACCTCGCCGCGGTGGCCGACGTCAACGACGTACACGCCGAGCCGCACGACGCCGAGCAGGTCAACGCCCGCGGCACGGCGGCCGTGCTCGAGGGCGCGCGGCTCGCCGGCGTCAGCCGCGTGGTCTACGCCTCGACGATCTGGGTCTACTCAGACACCGAGGAGACGACGGTCTCCGAGACGACGCTGCTGCCGCCCCCGGCGCACCTCTACACGGCCACCAAGCTGGCGGGCGAGCTCTATTGCAAGTCCTACCAGGAGCTCTACGGGATCAACTACACGATCCTGCGTTTCGGCATCCCCTACGGGCCGCGCGCCCGCGAGGCCGCCGTGATCCCGGCGTTCGTCAACAAGGCCTTCGCCGGAGAGCCGCTGACGTTGTCGGGCGACGGAATGCAGTCCCGCCGCTTCGTCTACGTCGAGGACCTGGCGGAGGGTGTCGTCGCCGGGCTCGGCGACCTCGCCGAGAACCGCGTCTACAACCTCTCCAGCGATGAGGACGTGACGATCAGGCAGATCGCCGAGCTGGTCCAGGAGATCGTCGGTAACACGGAGATCGTCTTCGGCCCCGCGCGGCCCGGCGACCTCGGCTCGAAGATCGTGCTGTCCGACCGCGCCCGCGATGAGCTCGGCTGGTCGGCGTCGACGCCGATCGGCGAGGGCATCCGCCGCTATGTCAGCTGGCGTCGCGAGCAGGCCGCCAAGAAAGCCGATGCCACGACCGGAGGGACCCCCGACCCTTTAGCAGTGGCGGGCGAGTCTGACGAAGTAGAGGCTTGCCCGCGGAAGGTCCTGATCATCTCCGCCGACATCGGGGCGGGGCATGATCTTCCCGCGCGCTCAATCGCGCGGGAATTCAAGCAGGAAGATCCGGATGCATTCGTAGCGGTCGTCAACGGGCTCCCGGCAATGGGTCCGGTGGCGACCGCGGTACTGCGCGAGAACTCGGCGTTCATGTTCCGCTGGGTGCCGTGGCTGTTCGACCTGCAGTACCGGCTGTTCATGGAGTTCCCGCCGACGCGCTGGCTGGCGTCGAAGCTGCTGACCGGCGCCGGCAGGCGCGGGCTCGGGCGGCTGATCCGGGCCCACGACCCCGATCTGATCGTCTCCACATATCCGGGGACCACGCAGGTGCTGGGCGAGATGCGCCACACCGGCCGGCTCAAGATCCCGGTCTACTCATCGATCACGGACATCGCCGGCCTGCGCTACTGGGCCCACCCCGGCATCGACCTGCACATGGTCTCCCACCCCGAGTCGATCGAGGAGGTCGAGCAGATCGCCGGCCCGGGCAGCGTCCGCTGGTCGCGCCCGCCGACCGCCGACGCCGTGCTCGAACCGCGCTCGCGCAGCGACGCGCGCACGACGCTCGGCATGCCCCAGGACCGCACGCTGATCACCGTCTCCGGCGGTGGCTGGGGCGTCGGCGACGTCGCCGGCGCCGTCGAGGTCGCGCTCGCGGTCGCGCCCGACGCCGAGGTGCTCTGCCTCTGCGGCCGCAACCAGCAGCTGCGCGAGCGCGTCGGCGAGCGCTTCGCCGGCGACCCGCGCGTGCGCGTGCTGGGCTTTACCAACCGCATGGGCGAGATCCTGGCGGCGTCCGATGTGCTGGTCCACTCGAGCGTCGGCCTGACCGTGCTCGAGGCGATCATGCGCGGCTGCCCGGTGATCTCCTACGGCTTCGGCTACGGCCACGTGCGCGTCTCCAACCATGCGCTCGAGCGCTTCAAGCTCGCGCAGGTGGCGACCTCCGCGGCCGAGCTCGGCCCCGCGATCGAGCACGCGCTCGCCGAGCAGCCCGAGCCGAACACGAGCTTCGCGGCGCGGCCGACGAGTGCCGCCATGATCCTCAACAGCACCCGCCGCGTGGAGCCACTGCCGAAGTGGCGCGTGCGCACGGTGCGTACGGCCACGCGTGCGGTCGCCTCGGCGACGGCCGTCCTCGCCGTCTTCCTCTCGAGCGTCGCCTACGGCCTGGTCTCCGATCTCGGCGGGCCCAGCCCGCTGACGCACGTCAATACGAAGGCCGCACAGGTCGGCGTGATGGTCGACGCGAGCGCCAGCGCGCAGGCGGTCGCGCTCGCACGGCAGCTCAGACGCGAGGGCATCCACGTCTCCTTCGCCCTGCCGGCCGCCTCCGCGTCGGTCGCTGAGCGGCTGATGGACTTCCGCGACGACCCTGTGCCGGAGCTCAACGACAGCGGCCTGCTCGGTTGGACCAGGACCAAGGGGGATCTGCGCAGGCTCGAGCGCGAGCTCGGGCTGAGTGCGCTGCAGCATCGCTACGGCTGGGGTCATCACTTCCTCTACACCTCGAGCGGCCCGAGCCTCATGCAGGTGCTGTTCGGCGACAGCACCGGCGGCAAGCTCGTGGCCGGCACCATCAAGATCAGCAGGGCCGGTCAGATCCCGCGCTCGCTCAAGAAGGGCGAGATCATCGAGATCAAGATCAAGAACACCGGGGCGGCGTGGCGCGAGCTGCACGCGCTCGTACGAGCACTGCACCGCCGGCATCTGGCTCCGGTCACGGTCGGCGGGGTCGTGTCGGGGTCGGGTACGCCGATCTAACGCGGCTCCCGGGCCACCGGCCCGCTGGCCGGAGGCCCGGCTGCAGGCCCTGACCCGAGCCGGGTCGTTCTACTGAACCAGCGAGACCGAGCCGCTGCCGCCGCCGCCACCACCGCTGCTTGGTGGCGGTCCGTCCCCATTGAAGTTGCCGTTGAGGGTGGCGGTGATGGAATTGGCCTCGAAGAACGTGTTTCCGGCCGACTGGTTCCCCTGGAAATTGAGCGATGCGGTCCCGTTCTCGATGAAGGTGTCGCCGTCGAGCGTGAGGTTGCCGCCCGAGGTGATGGAGAAGGCGCACGATGTGGCGACGTTGGTGCCGGCGGCGCATGCTGTGGGATTCGGATCGAGGCCGGTCGCGTAGAAGACCGGATAGTTGCTGGTATTCCCTGCGGGGGCGGGAGCCGAGCACGTGCTGGAGGAGTAGCCGCTGGCCGTGTAGCCGCACGGCGAGATCGTGTCGCCGCCCGTTCCGGTGTAGCTGATCGTGCCGGCGACGAAGGTGTCCTCGATCGGGTTGTTGCCGCTCATGTTGAGCGTGATCGAGCCGGTCCAGGTGCTCGGATCGTGGGGATTGGCGGGCGGCGGGCCGATGGCGCAGTAGACCTGCCCTGCGCTTGGCTGGTCGCCAACGATCTGGTTGTTCAGCGGGATCGTGGAATTGGTGCTCTCGTTCGTGCAGAAGCTGGGGTAGCCGTTGACGCACGCCGGTTCGCCGTTGCCGCCGCAGGCCGGGAAGTCCTTGGAGTAGTCGATCGGCCAGGTGATGATCGAGCTCGCCTGGGTCGGTTGCGAGGTCTGCCAGGGGTCGTGGTTCCCGCCGGTCGTGCTCGTGCAGGCGCCGGGACCGAAGTTGCCGGTCCCGTAGATCCCGCCGCCGTTGCCGGTCGCCGAGGCGTCGAGGCCGCCGTTGGTCTGGATGTCGCCGTTAATTGTGGAGGCACCCTGGGTTGCGACGTTGAGTGCGATTCCGGGGCAGCTGTCGCTGTTGGCGAACATGAAGTCACAGTTCTGACCGGCGGTCGTGCAGCCGCCACCCGGCTTCCAGCCGGCACCCGCCTGCGCCGACTGCGTGGAGCTGGCCATCCCGAAGACCTTCGCGAAGATTCCCGGCGAAGTGGTCGTCGCCGTGACGGTCACGACCTTCTTGGTGGTGTCCACGCTCACGTTCGCGGCGGTGATCGCGAGACCGTTGGCGGCCGCGTAGTCAACCGCGACGGTCTGCGCGTCGGCCGAGTCCGTGGACGAGGTGCACTTCGGCACGGTCGTCTGCGCACCGTCGACGAACATCGTGCTCGACTGGTTGGGGCTGGCCAGGCACTGCGCCGCCGCGAGCGCCGCCGAGTCGGCCACGACCTGGGCGTTGTGGTGGCGCACCATCCAGCTCGCGGTGTCGATGCCGAAGCCGGCCATCGCCAGCAGCACCGTCATCGAGGAGACGATCACGAGCAGGGACTGACCCGACTCATCGCGGCGCATTGTGCGCAGGACACGAAGTAGCTGGACGCGCATTACCGCAATCAGGATCGACCATCGATCAACCGTCTACAACGATCGGTGCTCCTATCTAAACGTTTGATCTAGTGAGTCGTCTAGACGTTCGTTCTACTGAACGAGTGAGCCCGGGCCCGGAGCTCGTGGGCCGGGACGACCGCGTCCCGCCCCGGAGCATCTGCGCCGGTATGCGTGTTATCGGCGCGCAGGCAGATTTCTTGAGATCCAGCGGGCCTCATGCGAACATGTGTTCGCCATGTCGGCCACCCCGAAATTGATCACCTGCGTGCTGCTGCCCCGCTTCGAGCTGGTCGTGGCCGCCGGTGGCCGCAACGAGCTGCTGGGGGTGCCTGCGGCGATCGCGCCAGAGCCCGGCAGTCAGCGGATCGGCGCCGTCTCCGCCACCGCCGAGGCCTTCGGCGTCAGCCCCGGGATACGGCTCGGTGAGGCGCTCGCGCGCTGCCAGCGGCTGACGCTGATCCCGCCCGATCCAGCGGGTGTCGAGGAGCGCTGGGAGCAGATGCTGATCTCATTGGAGTCGATCGGGGCGGCTGTCGAGTCGTTGCGCCCCGGCCTCGTCTGCTTCGATGCGCGCGGGCTCCTGCGGCTGCACGGGGGAGCGGCCGGCCGTGGCCTGGCGGGCTCGGCGCTGGCCCGGCTGGAGATCGACGCGGTGCTCGCCGCCGCTCGCCGCGCACTCGACGTGCCCGTGCGCTTCGGCGTCGCGCCGACGCGCTT
>DASZLT010000051.1:0-147218 GCA_035552235.1 Solirubrobacteraceae bacterium | reverse complement strand
GTGCTCCAGCTCCTCACCGGCGACCCTCCCCCGCTCCCGCAGGGCTCGGTAGAGGGCCACGAGCGAAGCACGGAGTCCGTACTCCAACTCATGTATCTGCTGTGCAAAGCGTAGCTCAGCTTCGCCGTAGGCCAAGTGGGTAAAGCCTGGGCCTAACTTCGTCATCGCTTCGCTGACGCGGGATGTGGGTGGGTCGAGGACCACTATGTGCATGTATTCGGCAGCTAGCTCGGGTTCTTCGAGTAGTCCGTCGTGGCTGATCAGTGCAAATCCACCGCGCCGACTGGCAAGAGCCGCGAGTCGCCGCGGTGTATTTGCACAGATCACCAAGACTGGGTTTCCCGGGCCTGAGGCGGCCTGAGCGTCCGCAATGGTCGCGAGGGGACTCCAGGCTCGGCGGTCGACAAGCACTCGCCCGCAGGCAGGGATCAACTCGGCTAGCAGCTCGCTTTCGCTCGCGACCAGGTCGTCCGCGTCCAGGGGGAGGTCGCGGTCGAGCTCCATCAGGACGCTGGTGAGATAGTCCTCGGGTTCACCGAGGACGTGGATCGGAAGCGGGCTACAGGGGACGCCGTGCTGCAGAATCAGGCGCGGCTCCACGACGCCGTTCCAGATGTTGCGCTCGAGCTTGAACGTCGCATCCACCGGCTTGCCATCGGCACCGGCGACGCGGCCGTCACAGCTGAACGCGACGGCGTTGGCGCGGGCCCCGCCCGAGTTCAGGTTGAAGCGCACGTGCTGGCCGGCGTCGCCCATCGTGCGCACCGCGTCGAAGGTCGCGCCGGTCACATACAGACGGACCTCGGGGTTGCCGTTCCCGAACGGAGCCAGGCGCTCCAGCTGCTCGGCCAGATCCAGTGACATGTCGGCGCCGGAGACGACAGCATCGGCACGTTGTACCGGGTTGAGCAGATCGGGAGTCAGCAGCGCTTCGGCGCGGCGCTCGAACGCCTGCCGGAAATCGGCGATCTGCTCGGGCAGGATGCTCAGCCCGGCAGCGGCGCGGTGACCACCAAAGGTGAGCAGATGCTCGCCGGTCGCCTCGAGCGCACCCAGCAGATCGAATCCGGGGATGCTGCGCCCGGACCCGTGCGCGGCTGCCGCCGGATCGCCAGAGTCGAGCGCGAGCATGATCGCCGGCCGGTTGTGGCGCTCAACGATCTTCGAGGCGACGATCCCGATCACGCCGGCGTGCCATCCGGGGGCGGCCAGCACATAGGCGGCGCGCTCCCCCATCTCCTTGGCGATCGCGTCCGCCTCCCAGGTGATCTGCTGCTCCGTGGCGCGGCGCTCGGCGTTGACGGCGTCGAGCTCGCGGGCGATCTCATCGGCGCGCAGCGGATCGTCGGTGAGCAGCAGCTCGAGGCCCGCGTCGGCCCGGCGCATGCGCCCGGCGGCGTTGATCCGCGGCGCCAGCCTGAATGCCAGGCAGCTGGCGTCGAGTGCGCTCAGGTCGGTGCGCGAGACGGCCATCAGCGCGCGCATCCCCGGGCGCCTGGTTCCCGCCATCTGGATCAGGCCCTCGCGTACGATCCGGCGGTTCTCGCCATGCAGCGGCATCAGGTCCGCGACCGTGGCGAGCGCGACCAGCTCCACGTCCTCGACGGCCGTCGGCGCTCCCAGCGCCTCGGCTAGCTTGTGCGCGACCGCGGTGCCGCATAGCTCGGCGGTCGGGTAGCGGCAGATCGCGGGGTGCACGATCGGGCAATCCGGCAGCTCGCCGTCTGCGCGGGGGGCGTGGTGATCGGTGATCACCACATCCAATCCGCCCGCACGGGCGGCCTGCACCTGTTCGACCGCGGTGATTCCACAGTCGACGGTCACCAGCAGACCGGTGCCCGATTGGCAGAGCCGCTCGACCGTGGCCGCTGACAGGCCATACCCGTCCTCGCTACGGCTGGGCAGATACCAGCCGACGTCGGCGCCGAGCGCGCGGAGCGCCCGCACCAGCACGGCGGTGGCGCAGACACCGTCGACGTCGTAGTCCCCATGGACAACGATGCGGCTGCCGCCGCGAACGTGCCGCCAGATCAGCTCGAGCACGCGGTCGATACCGGCGAACAGGCTCGGCTGGTGCCGCTGATCGGCCGCCAGGAACGTGCGTACGGCATCGGGCTCCTGCAGACCCCGGCGCACCAGGATCTGCGACAGCACGTGGCTGAGCCCGAGCTCCTGCTCGAGCCGCAGGGCCGCTGCCAGGTCATACCCGCAGAGCTCTAGCCGAGCGGCGACGAGCAGCGGCTCGGTCGCGAGCACGTCCCCCCCCGCGGTTCTTGGATCGAGCAGATCGACGCTGGCCATCAGGCCAGAGTAGGCGGCAGTTCCGACGGAAGGCTCGCGGGCGTCGACGTCAACCGCGCGTGGCGCGCGTCAGCTCAGGCGATGCCAGGAGCCACGGTGCCACGCTCGCGGCGCACACCCTCGGCGTAGATCAGCCCGATGCCGATCAGCGAGCCGGGGATGCCCTCGAGCGCCGTCACAAGATGGGTGTTATGCGGACCGGGGATCGAGAAGCCGTGGATGAGCAGGCCGATCAGCACCGCGCCGATGAGCGAACCGACGAAGGCGCCGACGATCCCGCCCCAGTAGCGGTCAGGCAGCCAGATCGTGAAGTGCCAGATCGCGAGACCCATCATCGCCCATGCGAGCAGGCCCATTAGTGGTCACTCCCGTAGATGCGGATCACTTAGCGCTTCCTTCCGTGGCGGCGGTTGCGCGACGACCGCGACGACCGCGACGACCGGCGCGGCGGCGGTGGCGGCTTGGGAACGCTCTCGTTCTCGGGCTCGTCGGGAGCGGGCGTGACGGGCCCGTCCTCGGGGTCGCGAGACTCGGTCACATCGAGCGCATCATCCGCCGGAGCGCTCGGGCTCACGGGTGGGATCACGCCCGGCACCGGGGAGTGCGCGGGCGGCCTGGGCGTCAGCGTCGAGTTGCTCCTGCTGGGGCCACGGCGCGGGGCAGCGCCCGGAGCGTCGTCCTCCTCGGTCGTGTGGGCGGTGCGCTCGGACAGGCGCGACGGGCGCCCGCGCGAGGAGTCCTCGTCGAGCCCGAGGTCGCGCTTCATCTGCTCGAACTCGGAGTTGGACACGTTCTCGTCCTGCGGAGCCATGATCGTCACCGAACGTGCGCGGCGCGATGTCGGGTCGACGTCGCCGCCCTCCGCATAGGCCGGCACGTATCCAAGCTCGGCGACGATGCGGTCCTGACGCGCGCGGTAGGCGTGCTCGCGCTGCTTCCAGTGCGTCAGCACCGGAGAGGCGATGAAGATCGATGAGTACGCGCCGGAGGCGACGCCGATCAACAGCGCGAAGGCGAAGTCCTTGAGCGTCGCTCCACCGAACAGCAGCAGCGCGATCACGGGCAGCAGCGTGCAGGAGGTCGTGATCAGTGACCGCGTGATGACCTCGGACATCGAGCGGTTGACGACCTGCGAGAACGCAGCTCGCGGCATTCGTGGCACGTTCTCTCTGACTCGGTCGAACACGATGATCGTGTCGTAGAGCGAGTAACCCAAGATCGTCAACAGGGCCGCCACCGTGTCTGCGGTGACCGTGCGGCCGACCAGCGCGTAGACGCCCGCTGTGATCAGCAGGTCGTGCATCAACGCGATCAGCACGGGCACCGTGAACTTCCACTCGAAGCGCAGCGCCACGTACAGCGAGATCACGATCAGCGAGACGATGATCGCGACCAGCGCGCTGTGCGTGATCGACGAGCCGAAGGCCGGTCCGACCGACGTGGCGTTGAAGCCCTTGGTTCCACCGTGAATCCCGAACCTGTTCTCGAGCATCGAACGCAGGTGCTCGTAGCGGGGCTGAGACAGGTACTTGGACGTGATCTGGTAGCCGTAGGTGCCGAGCGTCTTGCTGTTGTGCACCGCCTGGACCGTGACGTCACTGCCGCCTGCGCCGCTCACCAGCGACTTCACCTGGGAGACCCCGGCGCTGCGCTGCAGGCCCACCGAGATCTGCGTGCCGCCGGTGAAGTCGATGCCGAGCTTCAGCCCGCGGCCGCCGATCGCGAGCGCTCCGATCAGCAGGATCACGCCGGACATCGAGAAGAAGTACCGGCTGGCGCCCATGAAGTCGAAGCGGACGTGGCGGCGCTCACCCCCGGCGCCGAGCGCGGAGGGGCTCTGGATCGCACGCGAGTCGCCCATCGTGGTGAGGATCGCCTGCGTCGCGAGCACCGCCGTGAAGAGCGAGACGAACGTGCCGATACCGAGCGTGAAGGCGAACCCCTTGACATCAGAGGTGGCGAGCACGAACAGGATGAACGCGGTCATGATCGTGACCACGTTGGCGTCGATGATGGCGGTGATGCCCTTGCGGTAGCCGATCGCGATGCCCTGGCGGATCGAGCGCCCGCCACGGATCTCCTCCTTGACGCGCTCGAAGATGACGACGTTGGCGTCCGCGGCCACACCGATCGTCAGGATCAGACCGGCGATGCCCGCCAGTGACATCGTGATCGGGATCAGCTTGATCAGTGCGTAGAAGTAGATCCCGTATGCGATCAGTCCGCCGACGGCGATCAGGCCGAGCACGCGGTAGTAGCTGAGGAGCAACAGCACTACGACCGCGAGGCCGACGAGGCCCGCGATCAGGCCCTGGTGCAGGGCTGTCGAGCCGAGTGTCGCCGACACCTGGTTCTCGGAGATCTGCTCCAGCTTCACCGGCAGCGCTCCGAGCCGCAGCTGCGTGGCCAGCTGGGCCGCGGTGGTTGTGGTGAAGCCACCGTAGATCTCGCTGCCCCCACTGGCCGGGATGCCCTCCGGGAAGGAGTTGAAGTTGATGTTCGCGACGCTGATCAGCTGGTTGTCGAGCGCGATCGCGAAGTGCTGGTAGTACGGCGGATTTACGCCAGGCGGGTTGTCCTGTTGGCCGCGGAACGCGATCTTGCCAGTGATGCTCTGGAAGAGGTTCGCGCCGCCGTTCTGGAAGCCGAACGTGACGTCGGGCGCACCGCTCTGGTCGTTGCCGGACTGTGGGTTTGCGATCTGATTGCCACGCAGCACCACCTGGTCGCGGATCACGTAGTAGCCGGCGTTCGGCGTGCCGTACTTCGGCCACGACCCTGTCGCGTAGCTGGCCGGCACCGCCTGCAGAACCTGGATGCCGGCCTTGACCTCGAGCAGCTGCGTGCCCGCGGATTCGGCGCTGCTCAGGTTCGAGGTCATCTGCGCAGTGGCACGCGCGGCCGTCAGGCCCGCTCCCTGGGCCGAGGCGATCAGGCAGTGCACGCCCTTCTGCAGCTTCGTGTTCGAAGCCGCAGCGAAGGCCGCACATGCCGAGCTTCCGGGCGAGCCGAACATGAAGAACTGATTTCCGGTCCCTGATGTGTTCTTGATGCCGCTGGCCGCGGGCCGCGTCGAGGCGTATTTGACCGCCTGGTAGAAGCCCATCGCCCCGGCGGCCCCGAAATGCGAGCCGGGTGCTGCGTTTCCAGCACCCTGGCTGAGCGTCACCGCGCTCGCGTCCTGGGTCAGGACCCCGTTGGCCGCGGGCGCGTTCGTCGACGGGTCGAGGACCGAGCCCTCCCAGTCGTAGAAGTAGAGCTGTGCCGTACTGCCGACGAGGCTCTCGGCCTGGGCGACGTTGGAGACGTTCGGCAGCTGTACGTCGATCAGGTTCTTGCCATCGGTCGTGATCTGCGGCTGCGAGACGCCGAGCTGGTTGACGCGGTTGTTCATCACGTCGACGGCGCGCTGCAGCGCGACCGGCGTGATCACCGGCGTCTCCTGATTCGGCTCCGCCTTGTAGACGAGCTCGACGCCGCCCTTGAGGTCGAGGCCGAGCCGCGTCGGGCGGGTCGCGATCAGCGCGAAGGACGCGGCGATCAGCCCTGCCACGAGCAGCAGGATGAATCCGTGGCGTTTGCGGTCAGTCATCGCGGAAGGTTGATGCTAGAAGAGGTTTGTTTTTGGCGCCGTTAAGGCCGCGCCGGCTCAGCGCCCGTTGGAGGGCGTCAGCACAACCAGCAGGCCGCCCTCCTCATCATCGTACGCGGGAAAGATGTCAGCAACGGCGTTCGCCTGCTCTGGGCCCGCGTTCACGACCGCCGGCTTGCCGGTCACGCGCACCTCCCACTCGAGCGCGGTGGCGATATGATCGACGCCGTCGGCGAAGCTCAGACCGAGCGCCTGCTGCAGCGGCTGCCCGATCGCGGCTTCGGTACGCAACCCGGTCAACTCGAACGACCCGCGGCCGCAGTCGACGATCCGGCCCTCGCCGTCGCAGGCGAAGAACGCCGCGGCCGGAGCCGGGTAGTAGTCGTCGAGCAGTTCGAAGAGATACGCGAACCCGCACTTCTCACAGCCGCGCGCCTCACGCCGGAATCCGGCATTGCGGTCAGTTCCCATCGAACGGTTCCCGCAGTGGGGGCAGATGAAGTAGTGCTCGTGCGACATGTGGCGCCCAGGATAGTCAGTACGGAGAGGCGGCCGGTGCGTGACGGGAAGGCTTGCAGCGACCCTACAGCAGGCCGAGCTGCGCGGCCGGCGGCTCGAGCCCCAGGTGCTCGAATGCGCGCCTGGTCGCGGCACGCCCCCGCGGGGTGCGCTCGATCAGCCCGCGCTGCAGCAGGTAGGGCTCGTAGACATCCTCGACGGTGTCCTGCTCCTCGCCGATGGAGGCGGCCAGCGTGGAGAGCCCGACGGGCCCGCCCGCGAACTTCTCGCAGATCGTGCGCAGGATCTCCCGGTCGAGCCGGTCGAGTCCGACGTGATCCACCTCGAGCAGGTCGAGCGCGGCAGCAGCGATATCGGCGCTGACCACGCCTGCACCGCGCACCTCCGCGAAGTCGCGCACGCGTTTCAGCAGACGGTTGGCCACGCGCGGCGTGCCGCGGGAGCGCGCGGCGATGGCGAGCGCTCCCCCATCCTCGATCTCCACACTCAGCAGGCGCGCCGAGCGCCGCACGATGCGGGCGAGCTCACGCGGGTCGTAGTGGTCGAGCCGGTGCTGGATCCCGAAACGGTCGCGCAGCGGCGTGCTGAGCAGCCCCGTGCGGGTGGTGGCACCGATCAGCGTGAACGGCGGCAGGTCGATCGTGACCACCCGGGCGCCCGCGCCCTGGCCGACGGTGATCGGCAGGCAGCGGTCCTCCATCGCCGGATAGAAGGTCTCCTCGAGCGCCCGCGGCAGACGGTGGATCTCATCGACGAAGAACACCGAGCGCGGCTCCAGCGCTGTCAGGAAGGCGGCGATGTCGCCCTTGCGCTCGAGCGCGGGCCCGGCCGTCTGCACGAACGGAACGCCGAGCTCGGCCGCGACGATCTGCGCCAGCGAGGTCTTGCCGAGGCCGGGCGGACCGGCGAGCAGAACGTGGTCGAGCGCCTCATCGCGGCTGCCGGCGGCGGCGATCGATACCGCCAACTGGTCCTTGAGCGCCTCCTGTCCGATGAAGTCCTCGAGCCGGCGCGGCCGCAGCGAGCGATCGACGTCGTCATCGGGGAGTTGCTCTGCGCTCAGGATCGTCATCGCCGGGCGGCTCGAAGCGCCTCTGAGATCAGCTCCTCTGGCGCGTCCCCCGCAAGGCCGTCAAGCAACGAATCGGCCTCCTGAGCGCTGTAGCCGAGCCCGATCAGGCCCTCGCGCGCGATCACGTGCGGGTCGTCGCTGCGCATCACGCTGATCGCCCGCTCCGGGAGGCTGACGTCGACCTTCTCGCGCAGCTCGACGATGATCCGCTCCGCGGTGCGCTTGCCGACCCCCTTGACGGCCTGGAAGCGAGCCGTGTCGCCCCCGGCGATCGCGCCCAGCAGATCTCGTGCCGGGCCGCCGGAGAGGACGTCGAGTGCGACCTTCGGACCGACAGATTGCACGCCCAGCAGCATCAGGAACAGGTCCCGCTCCTCCTCGGTAGCGAAGCCGTAGAGCAGCAGCGCATCCTCACGCGTGACCAGATGTGTGTGCAGCATCACGTGCTTGCCGACGGCGGGGACCTGGCGCAGCGTCTCGCTGGACACGGCCAGCCGGTAGCCGACACCGCCGCAATCGACGATGACGTGGTCAGAACGCCGTACGGCCACGCTGCCGCTGACCAGCGCGATCATCCGCGTGCTCCGGCGATCGCGCTCGCAAGGGGCGCGCGGTTGAGCTCGCAGAGCGCCACGGCGAGCGCGTCGGCCGCGTGGTCGGGCCGCGGCGGGGATGCCAGGCACAGCAGCCGCGCGACCATCCGCGACACCTGCTGCTTGTCGGCACGGCCGCTGCCGCAGACGGCGGCCTTGACCTGCTGGGGCGTGTAGGCGTGCACGGGGATCGCCTGCTGCCCGGCAGCCAGCAGCACGACGCCGCGCGCCTGCCCGACCGCCATGGCGCTGACGACGTTCGCGCCGAAGTACAGATCCTCGACCGCCACGGCCTCCACCTCGAAGCGCCGGATCAGCTCTCCGACGTCGAAATGGATCTCGGCCAGGCGCGTCTCGGTCGCCGCCGACGCCGGCGTCTGGATCACTCCGAACTCGAGCGCCTGCAGGCGCGAGCCGTTCCCCGACACGACGCCGTATCCCGTGTTCGCGATTCCGGGGTCGATTCCCAAAACGATCATGTGTTCGCCTATTCAACGCCTCTGGCCGGACGCCTCCATCGAGCACGACCGTGGTGACTAACGTTTGTCGGCGACCGAGTCCACCAAGGAGACGAAACGCGAATGAGCGCGCCGACTGAACCTCTCATCCCAGGCCCGGACCATCCAATCGACGTCGAGCCGTTCAACGGCCACGTGCGCGTCACCTACGCCCAGCACACTGTCGCCGACACGAGCCACGCGCTCGCGCTGCGTGAGGCGTCCTACGCGCCGGTCTACTACGTCCCGCTGACCGACGTCGACCACGCCGCGTTGCGGCCGAGCGAGACCACCAGCCGCTGCCCCTACAAGGGCGAGGCCTCCTACTACGACGTGATCGACCCGCACACGCTGCAGGCCGTCAATGACGCCGTCTGGCACTACCCAGACCCGTACGCCGCGGTCGGCGAGATCGCCGAGTACGTCGCGTTCTATCCCGACAAGGTCGAGGTGGAGGTTCGGACCGGGGAATGAACCTGTCGCGGCCGCCCAGCGGGGCGGCCGCGGTGGCTCAAGCGTTACTTGCCGACCTTGACCAGGTCGACCACGAAGATGAGCGTCGAGTTGGCCGGAATCGGCCCCGACGCCTGGGACTTGTAGGCAAGCGCCGGCGGGATGATCAGCTGACGGCGTCCGCCGACCTTCATGCCGAGCAGGCCCTGGTCCCAGCCGGGGATCACCTGGTTCTCGCCGAGCACGAAGCTGAACGTCTTGCCGGGCGTGTCCTTCCACGACGCGTCGAAGACCTTGCCGGTCTTGTAGAGCTCGCCGACGTAGTTGACGTACAGCGTGTCGCCCTTGGCCGCTGCCGTGCCGGTGCCCTTGATCAGGTTCGTGACGACCAGCTTCTTGGGCGCGGCGCCCTTCGGAAGCGCGATCGTCGGCTCCTTGGCGAGCGGGCCGCTCGTGGGTGTGGCCACCGACGCGGTTGTGGTCGTGGTGGCCGTCGTGGTTGTCGCAGCAACCGTAGAAATCGTGGTGTTGGTGGGGCCGCCGCCGGGGGCGAGCGCAACGCCGCCGGTCTTGCTGGCGCCTCCACAGGCGGCCAGGCCCAGGGCTGCCGCCGCGGCCGTAATGGCCGTCATCGAAGCTTTCAGAGTCATCGCGGTGCGAGGGTAGCGGGAGTGGCTCGCGGGCGCGGTGCGCTCAGCCGGCAATCCGCTCGAGAACTTCGGCATCCACGTCGTAATTGGCGTGAACAGCCCCCACGTCATCGGACTCTTCGAGGGCGTCGATGAGTTTCATAAGTTTTGCCGCGTCGTCCTCTGAGAGTGGGACGCGCGACTTCGGTCGCTGCGTCACGTCGGCGCTCTCGATCTCGATCCCGGCGCCGGCCAGAGCGGCGCGTACGACGGTCAATTCCCCCGGCTCGGTGATGATCTCGTAGACGTCGTCGTCGAGCACGATGTCCTGCGCGCCGGCGTCGATCGCGACGATCAGATCGTCCTCGCCGTAGAGGTCGCCGTCGACGACGATCACGCCCTGCTTGTCGAACAGGTAGGCGACCGAGCCCGGCTCACCGAGGGACCCGCCGTTCTTGCCGACGATGTGGCGCACGTCGGCGGCGGTGCGGTTGCGGTTGTCGGTCAATGCCTCGATCAGCATCGCGACGCCGCCCGGACCGTACCCCTCGTACGTCACGGACTCCCAGGTCTCAGCGTCAACGCCGGCACCGGTGCCCTTCTGGATCGCGCGCTCGATGTTGTCCTTGGGCATCGACGCATCGCGCGCCTTCTGGATCGCGAGTGCCAGCCCCGCGTTGCCCTCGGGGTCGGCGCCCCCCTCCTTGGCTGCCACCGTGATCGCACGCGCGAGCTTGGTGAAATGCTGGCCGCGACGCGCATCGACGACGGCTTTCTTGTGCTTGATCGAAGCCCATTTTGAGTGCCCTGACATGGGGATTCAGTCTACGTCGCGCTCACGATTTTTGGACGCTGGGGCCGCACAAGCGCATGATCACCGCGCGGTCCCGGGTACGATCCCGCGCGATGACCAACCCTGAAATCTTCAAGGCCTACGACATTCGTGGCATCCACGGCCGCGACCTCGACGCGACCGGCGCGCGTGAGATCGGGCGCGCCTTCGCCCGCGTGATCGCCGAGCTCGAGAAGCGGCCCGCAGCCGAGCTCAGGCTGGGCCTGGGCCGCGACATGCGGCTCACGGCGCCCGAGATGGCAGCCGCCTACGCCGAGGGCATGGCGGCCGAGGGCGCCCACGTGCACGACGCCGGCCAGGTCGGCACCGAGATGCTGTATTGCCTGGTCGGCTCGCGTGACCTCGACGGCGGCCTGATGTGCACCGCCTCGCACAACCCCAAGGCCTACACCGGCGCCAAGCTGGTCCGCCGCGGCGCGGTTGCGCTCTCCGGTGATGAGGGCATCGGTGACGTCAGGGACCTCGTGACCGGCGGCATGGGCGATCAGCCGGGCGGCGGCAGCGTCGAAGCGGTCGAGATCTACGACGACTTCCAACGGCAGGTGATGGGCTTCATCGACCCCTCAGCCGTCAGTCCGCTGAAGGTGGTTGTCGACGGCGGCAACGGCATGGCCGGTCCGATGGTCGGTCCGCTGCTCGAGCAGCTCGGCCTGGACTTGGTGACGGCCTACTGGACGCCCGACGGCGAGTTCCCCGACCACGAGCCCAACCCGCTGCTCCCCGAGAACCGCGAGTTCATCATGGCCGAGGTCCGGCGCCAGGGCGCAGACCTCGGCATCGCCTGGGACGGTGACGCCGACCGCTGCTTCTTCATCGACGACAGCGGCGCGTTCGTGGACGGCGACTTCCTCACCGCGATCCTCGCCGGCTCGATGCTGCGCAAGAACTCCGGCGAGACCATCCTCTACGACATTCGCGCGAGCCGCGCCGTCGCCGACACCGTCGAGGCCGCCGGCGGCACCGCCCTGGTCAACCGCGTCGGCCATGCATTCTTCAAGTCCCGCATGCGCTCCGAGGGCGGGATCTTCGGCGGCGAGGTCTCCGGCCACTACTACTTCAGGGACTTCTACTGCGCCGACTCGGGCACGATCCCGGCGCTGCTGATCCTCGAGGAGCTCTCGCAGCAGGGCGTGAAGCTCTCCGAGCTGCTCGCGCCGATGCGCGCCAGGTACTTCATCTCGGGCGAGATCAACTCGGAGGTCGCGGACGGCCAGGCGAAGATGGAGGAGCTCGCCGCGAGGTTCTCCGACGCCGAGCAGAAGCGGCTGGACGGGATCTCGATCGACTATCCGGACTGGCACTTCAACGTCCGCGCTTCCAACACCGAGCCGCTGCTGCGCCTGTGCCTCGAGTCGCTGGTCTCCAAACAGGACATGGAGACAAAGCGCGACGAGGTGCTGGCGCTGATCCGGGCGTGACCGGCACACTCACCGACGAACTCGCCCCGGGCGTCCACCGGATCGCGGTACCCACCCCGTTCGCGGTCGGGCGTATCAACTGCTATCTGCTGACCGGCGCGCCGCTGACGCTGGTCGACACGGGCCCGAACTCAGGCACCTCGCTCGATCACCTCGAGCGAGGGCTCGCCGAGCTGAAGCTCCGCGTCGAGGATCTCGAGCTGATCGTCCTCACCCACCAGCACATGGACCACGAGGGCCTGCTCGAGATCCTCGAGCGCCGCTCGACCGCAGAGGTGGCGGCTTTCGCGCCACTGGTTCCCTGGATCGCGGACTACCGCGCCAACGCCAAGGGCGACGACGCCTACGCCCAGACCATGATGCGCCGCCACGGCCTGCCCGATGACATCAACATGGTGCTCGGGCTGCTGACCTCAGGGATGCACTCCTTTGGGTCGAAGGGCACCGTCACGCTGCCGCTTCACGACGGCGACACGCTGACGATGGGCGGGCGCGACTACGGAGTGCATCACCGCCCCGGGCACAGCCCCTCAGACCTGGTCTTCTTCAACGCAGAGAGCGGGCTGCTGGTGGGCGGAGATCACCTGCTCGCGCGCATCTCCTCCAACGCGCTGCTGACACGCCCGCTCGACGGCAACACCGAAGGGCCGCGCCCGACGCCGCTGATCGCCTACAGCGACTCGCTGCGCGCCACGCGCGAGCTGCCCGCCCGCACCGTGCTGACCGGGCACGGGGAGGAGATCACCGACCACACGATGCTGATCGATACACGCCTCCAGGACCAGGATCGCCGCGCCCGCAAGATCCTCTCGCTGGTCTCGGCGCAGCCGCTGACAGCCCACCAGATCGCACAGCAGATGTGGGGCGAGATCGCGATCAAACAGGCCTACCTGACGCTGTCCGAGGTGCTGGGACACCTCGACCTGCTGCTCGCCGCGGGCACCGCGCGCGAGACCGAGGCAGATGACGTCAGCCTATTCGCTGCTGTCTGAGAGGCCCGAGCCGCCGCTCGTGGACGTGCCCTGGCCGGTGGCGGCGCTGGAGCCACCCGAGCCGATCCCGGAACCTCCCGAGCTGCTGCCGGACTGGCCACCCCCGCCGCCCTGCCCGGAAAAGGCGCTATCACCCGGCAGCATCGGTGAGAGCGTGCTCTTGCCGCACGCGGCGACGCCGTTCAGCGAGACCTTCATCTTGACCGTGTCGTCGGGGGCGTAGATCTGAAGCGCGGAAGCCGTCGGGCAGGCGCTGCCGTTCGGCCCCATGTCACTGGTGACCAAGCGGAAAGAGGCCTCCTGCCCCGGGGCCAGCGTCAGCACGTTGGCGGGACTCGAGCCGACCACGTCGCCCGTCGTACGGGTCGCGTTGGTGCTCAGCGCCGCGCCCGCGGAGGACAGGAACTCGACGCCCGGCCAGCCGTAGGTGTGGCAGGTCGTACTTCCCGTGTTCTTGAGTGCGAAGCCGAGCACGATCGTGCCGGCGGCGCCGTTGGAGCCCAGATACGAGGGCGTGAGCTCGGAGGCCGTGCAGGCTGCGCCGACCGCTCCCGGAGTGGTCGAGGTCTTGGTCGCCGTGGTGTCCGTCTGCGGTCCGGTGGCGGTGGTGGTGGTCGAGGCTGTGCTCGCGGGCTCGGTGACCGTGTGGTTCACGGTCACCGTGGGCGGGGTCTGATTGGAGGCGTTGTTGGAACCACCGCAGGCGGCCAGCAGCAGGGCACAGGTCACCGCTGCGGTCGCGGGGAAGGCGGAGAGGCGGAACCGCATCTATGACCCTTTCTTCCCCGTGTCGCCGAATCCTGCCAGCGCCAGGAAGAAGCGGTGGAGGCGATCCTCCCCGGTGAGCTCGGGGTGGAATGAGAGCGCGAGGATCTTTCCCTGCTGGATCGCGACGGGGTGCCCGTCGACATCCGCCAGAACCGTCACATCGGGTCCATGTTCGGCGATCCAGGGGGCGCGGATGAAGATCGCATGGACCGGGCCGCCCTCGACGCCGTCGACCTCGAACGAGGCCTCGAACGAGTGCAGCTGGCGCCCGAAGGCGTTGCGCTCGGCGAGCACGTCGAGGATGCCGAGGTGGGCGCGGTCGAGCATGATCATCCCCGCGCAGGTGCCGAGGATCGGAGTGCCGGCGGCCGCCAGTTCGCAGAGTGGCTGCTTGAGCCCCTCGCGCTCCACCCCAAGCGTCATCACCGTCGACTCGCCGCCGGGCAGCACCAGCGCATCCAGGCCCTCGAGGTCGGCGGGCACGCGCACCTGACGTGTGCTGGCGCCCAGGCGCCTGAGCACGCGCTCGTGCGCCTCGAATCCGCCCTGCAGCGCGAGGATCCCGACGAGCGGGGTCGGGTCAGCCGCCGCCGCTGCGTCTGCGCTCGACGCCGCGCTCACCAGCCGCGCGGCGAGAGCAGCTGCTCGGAGTCGAGCTTCGAGGTCTCGATGCTCTCCATCGCGGCGCCGAGGCCGGTGGAGGCGGCAGCCACACGCGCGGGGTCGGCGTAGTGCGTGGCGGCCTCGACGATCGCGCGGGCGCGACGCTCCGGGTCGGAGGACTTGAAGATGCCCGAGCCCACGAACACGCCCTCGGCGCCGAGCTGCATCACCAACGAGGCATCGGCCGGGGTTGCGATCCCGCCGGCACAGAACAGCACCACCGGGAGCTTGCCATCGGCGGCCACCTGACGCACCAGCGGCAGTGGCGACTGCAGCTCCTTGGCGGCGGATGCGAGCTCCTCCGGTCCGAGCTGCGTCAGCCAGCGGATCTCGCTGCGGATCTTGCGCAGGTGCGTGACCGCGTTGACGATGTCACCGGTTCCCGCCTCGCCCTTCGAGCGGATCATCGCGGCGCCCTCGCCGATGCGGCGCAGCGCCTCACCGAGGTTGGTCGCGCCGCACACGAACGGGGCCTTGAACGCCCACTTGTCGATGTGGTTGACGGTGTCGGCCGGGGTCAGCACCTCGGACTCGTCGATGTAGTCGACCTCGAGCGCCTCGAGCACCTGTGCCTCGGCGAAGTGGCCGATGCGGGCCTTGGCCATCACCGGGATCGTGACCGCGTCCTGGATGCCCCTGATCATCTCCGGGTCCGACATGCGGGCGACACCGCCGTCACGGCGGATGTCGGCCGGAACGCGCTCGAGCGCCATCACCGCGGCGGCTCCGGCGTCCTCGGCGAGCTTCGCCTGCTCGGGCGTGACCACGTCCATGATCACGCCGCCCTTCAGCATCTCGGCTAGACCAGCCTTGACGGTGAAAGTGGACTCGTCGCGTGCGATGTGGCCGTTTGTGCTCATAGCACGAGTGTAACCCGGCGGCGCTTGGCCGCTCCGGCAGAAGCTCGGGGAGTTTACCGCCACAAATGGCGGCAAACCTCCATAGCTTCCGCCCAGATAGCCTGCCTGAACGTGACTGAAGCCATCTTCGAGCGCCGCGGCGGGGCCTTCTGGGCGACCGACCTCGCGCGCGGACCGTGGGACCCGGGCGCCCAGCACGGCGGCGCACCCGCTGCGCTGCTCGGCGGCGAGCTGGAGAAGCTCGACCCGAACCCCGACCTCCGCATCGTCCGCATCACCTACGAGATCCTCAGACCGGTCCCGCTAGGCGAGCTGCGCATCGACACAGAGATCACCCGCCCCGGCAGGCGGGTGCAGCTGCTCGAGGCGACGCTCTCGGACCCCAACGGCACCGAGTTAGTACGTGCCCGTGCCGTGCGCGTCGCCCGCGCCCCGCTGGGCGCGGGCACCCCTCTCGAGGAGACTCCGGCCGGCCCGGAGACCGCCCAAGCCTCTCCCGCGCCCTGGGGCGCCGAAGCGCTCCCCGGCGGCGCCGTCGAGATCCGGTTCACCGACGGCGCGCTGACCGAGCGTGGGCCCGCCACCGCGTGGTTTCGTCTCAGGGTGCCCGTGATCGCCGGCGAGGAGCCGACGCCACTCCAAAGGATGCTGGTCGCCGCCGACTTCCCCAACGGGATCAGCAGCGAGCTCTCGTGGGACGAATGGCTCTTCATCAACCCCGACCTCACGGTCTACATCGAAAGAGATCCGGTCGGCGAGTGGGTCGCGCTCAAGGCGCACACCAGCATCACAGAAGGAGGATCTGCGCTCGCCCAGGCATCGATCTTCGACACCCAGGGCCGCATCGGCCGCTCACTGCAGTCGCTCTACGTCGCGCCTCGCCCAACCTCGGAGGCTTGAGTGGGCCGGCGGCATTGGTCCCACCCTCCCGCCGGCACGCTGCTGCGGCGGGAGGGTGGGAATTACTTCAGGCGGAAGGCCTTGATGCGGACGTCGTACTGCTGCGCGTCGCGGCTGTAGACCCCGTAGGCGAGTGCCTGGATGATCGACAGCAGCGCCGTGTGCGAACGCACGAACGCGGGCGTGTTCGAGGAGTAGTACAGGCGGATCCGCGCCAACCGCGCGACCTCTGAGAGCGTTGCGTCGGTGATCGCCAGCGTCTTCGCACGGCGGTGGCGGGCGAGCTTCATGGTGCGCGTGATCAGCGGGTGCGGGCGCCCGGCCGACAGTCCGATCACAAGCGTCTGCTCGTCGATCCGCGACAGGCGTCCAAGCGCCTCCTGGGACGGGCTCGCCACGATCTCGGCGCGCACGTCGAGCAACATCAACAGGTGGCGCAGATAGCTCGCGAAGAAAGCCATCTGGTCGGTCCCGGCGATCAGCACCTTCTCCGAGGTGGCGATCGCGTCGATTGCGGCCTCGACCTCGGAACGCGACAGCTTGTGTGCCGTGTCCTCGACGTTTACGTGGTCAGCGGCCAGCGAGGATTCGAACTCGGTGTGGTCGAGCGAGAACAGCGGTGCACCCGAGCCCAACGTCTCCGCCGCACCGTTCGCGGTGCGGCGGCGATACTCGTCACGAGCCGCCTGCTGCAGCTCTGGGAAGCCTTCGAAGCCGAGCGCTTGGGAGAAGCGCACGACGGTGCTCGAGGAGGTATTGGCGCGGCGCGCGAGCTCCTCAGCGGTCTGGAATGCCGCCTCATCGAGGTGATCGACGATGTACTGCGCTACGTCCTTCTGCGACCGCGAGAACTCGTCGAAACGAGCGGTGATGTACGCGGATAGGGCCTGATGGCCGTGGGGCGCCTCAGGCGCCGCGGTGGTAGCTGATGCTTGCTTCATAGGCAGCGTCTGATTCGACGCAGCCTGCTGCCGTTCCTTCTCCGCCGCTTTATCCGGCGTTCACGACATGACGCGTCGCTCAGGACTTCTGGCGAGCATCGTACTCGCGTGCGCGCTCTTGATTCTGCTTTCTCTCGACCATCACCTGGCTGACGATGTAGCCGACGATGAAGTTCACCACGCCGCCCATGATGACGAACCACGTGAGGACGAGCGCGAGCGTCGTGCCGAAGGAACTCGGCGACATCCCGAGGTCGAGGATCCCCGAAGCGATCACGAAGTGCATGGCCCAGATGATACGGAGCTTCTTCGACGGATGCGCGATCGCGCGTTCCCTACCGGCGGTTCGCCCGTGCTTCACCGCCGGCTCTGTATGTGGTTGGCCGCCGCCTCTGAAACCGGTAGCTTCCTCGCGGCGGCCCTGTAGCTCAGCGGTCAGAGCACCCGGCTCATAACCGGCGAGACGCAAGTTCGAATCTTGCCAGGGCTATCGCTTATGAATGCCTGTGAGCGGGCATTTTGTGCCGCCCTGCTACCTTCAGGGGCACGGTCGGCGCCGCTGGCCGTGAGGCAGTTGCTTTCAGTGGACGCGTTCAGCGCGGTTCGGGTCAGCGAATAAGCCTCCCCGAATCGTTTTGTGGTTCCCCCAATGGGCCCACACAGGAGAACACATGTCCCAGCAGTCTTTCGCCGATCTCGGCGTGTCAACCGCGGTCGTCGACGCACTCGCGGCCCGCAAGATCCACGAGCCGTTCGCGGTCCAGCGCTCGGTGATCGGCGACGTGCTCGCCGGTCGCGACGTCCTCGCTCGCTCCCCCACCGGCTCGGGCAAGACGCTCGCGTTCGGAATCCCCTTGATCGACCGCATCGCGGCCGATTCGCGCAGGCCCGCCGCCCTCGTGCTGGCGCCCACCCGTGAGCTGGCGACCCAGATCGTCGACGAGCTGCGCCCGATCGCACACGCTCGTGCGCTGCGGATCTCAGCCGTCTACGGCGGCGTCGGCCTGCTCAAGCAGGCGCAGACGGCTGCCAAGTCGCACATCATCGTCGCCACCCCCGGACGCCTCGAGGATCAGCTCGAGCGCCGTGCCTTCACGCTCAACCACGTGCGCACGCTGATCATCGACGAGGCCGACCGCATGCTCGACATGGGCTTCCGTCCGGCGCTCGACCGCATCGTCGCGCTCTGCCCGCCCACCCGGCAGACGCTGTTCTTCTCAGCGACCCTGGATGGCGAGGCAGGCAGGGCCGCCCGTCGCTACACCAACGACGCCAGCTTCCACGAGCATGGCCACGCAGAGCGGCGCGCCTCCGACGCCGTCGAGCACCTCTTCGTCCCCGTCACGCACGAGGGCCGGATCGACGCCCTGCTCGAGCACCTCGGCGGCAAGCGCGACCTCACGCTCGTCTTCGTGCGCACCAAGCACGGCGCCGACAAGCTCGTCAAGAAGCTGTCCAATGCCGGCGTCGCAGCGGTCGCGATGCACGGCAACAAGACCCAGCGCCAGCGCGAGCGCGCGCTCGCGCAGTTCGAGGCCTTTGATGTCGACACGCTGGTCGCGACAGACGTCGCGGCACGCGGAATCGACGTCAGCGGGATCTCGCACGTCATCAACTTCGACCCGCCGCACGACTCCGAGACCTATGTGCATCGCGTCGGCCGTACCGGCCGCGCAGGTGCCACGGGCATCGCCATCTCGCTGGTCTCCGGCGATCAGGTCAAGGACATGAACCGCATGGTCGGTGCGCTCGGCCTCGACACCGGGCTCGGCGGCAAGACCAGCGTCGGCGCCGGCGGCTTCCGCCGCGCCGAGAAGCCGGCCGCTGCGGATGGCACGGAGCGCCAGGGCGGCAGCTACCGGCAGGACACCGCGGCCAGGCCCGGTGGCCACCGGTCCGGATACCCCAAGCACGGTGCGGCCGGTTCGCAGCGCGCCGGCAAGCCGACCGCTGGGCGCCACCCGGTTGACGGCAAGCCGGCCCGTGAGGGGCGGCCGCCTCGCGAGGGCGCCCCTGCGCGCAGCGGCAAGCCGGCAGCCCGCGGCGGCCGGTTCAACCGTGACGGCGGCTTCGGTCGCGACGGCGGTCCCCAGCGTGACGGTGGACCGAAGCGCGAAGGGCAGTCCGGCCGCGGCGGCCAGCTCGGCGCCAAGCGCCAGGGCAAGCCCCGCTTCAAGAACTCCTAGCTCCCTGTCCTTCCCGGTCGGCTCAACTGCGACGAACTAAGTCGTAAGCTGAGCCGACCGTGGCACGGCAACGCGATCCCCAGCACCCCGAAGCAGCCCTGCCCGAGCGCTTCGCCCTGCGCGACGCATACCGCCGGTACTTCTCCGATCACCGGCGCGAGCGCGCCTTCCTGCATTCCGTCGGATTCACGGCCGGCTTCGCCGGCTGCCGCGTCGTCACGCACGCGATCCGCGCCGGGCGCGGGCCTTTCCGCAACATGTCGGCCGGTGGTCACCACCTGCACCACTCGACGCCCGGGATCATCGGCCAGATCACGCTCGGCTACCTATGGACCTGGCAGGTCGCCGTCGGCACGGACCCGAAGCGCCGCGCGGCCTCCCGCACGGCCGCGCTGACCGCGGGCCTGGCCACGGCGCTGACGCTCGACGAGTTCGCGCTGTGGTTCGATCTCGCCGACGACTATTGGGACAGCGCCGGGCGCAAGAGCATCGACGCGGTCGTGATCTTCTGGGGCCTGTCGGCGATGTTGCTGACCGGACGCGGCCTGGCCAAGGAGGTCGTGGTCGCGCTGCGCGAGCTCGAGGGCCGCCGCACGGACTCAGAACCACCGCAGGCCGCGCAGACGGCTCACTGAGCGGCCCGCGCCTGCTGGCGCCGCTGCGCTCTGATCGCCTTCTTGTAGTTGGCCTTGTCGGCCTTGGTCGGCTCCCAGTTGCCCAGCCCGGGGCCGGTCCCATCGGAGGAGACGCATTTGGGCAGCCGGCCGATGAAGCGCCCGATCGCCGTCTCGATCTTGTTCGCTCCGATCTGCTCGGCCGCGATCACGATCGTCCAGCCGCGGGGTACCGTCCTCGGCGTGAGTGTGATCCGCGGGGCCGGAACCTCCGCCTCTCCGGTGTAGCTCATCGACGGGTGCGACGCGCACGAGGCGCTCATCGGCCGCACGACCATGTTGTGGACGTGATGCGCTCGCAGCTCGGCGTTGGCGCCCGCGACATTCACGATCTCCGTGATCGTGACCCTCACCTCGCCATCGGGCAGGACAAGAAACGCGTGGGCGTAGGAGGGTGCGACGTCTGTGCCTCCGAACGCGAACACGGCGGCGACCACCAGGGCGGCGACCGGCAGCGGCACCGCGAACGCGAGTCGCCGGCGCCTGATGCGCCCGAGCGCCCCGCGCAACCCGGCCCTGCGAGTCGACCGGATTGCCTTCACGCGTGCCAGCAGTTCGGGGCTCGGGGTCACATCCTCGACGAGCGCCTGCAGCTGCTCGCGGAGCTTGTCGGCCAGTTGCTCGAGGTCGCTCATGACGAGCGCCCGTCCCGGGCCAGAGCCTCGAGCAACCCGCGCAGCTCGATCAGGCCGCGATGAGTGGCCGATTTCACCGTGCCCTCGGGAAGCTCGAGCATCTCCGCGGTCTGCGTCACCGAGAAGTCGAAGTAGAAGCGCAGCACCAGCACCTCGCGCTGAAGATCCTGAAGCCCCCCGAGCGCCTGCGTCATCGCCTCACGCTCTGCCAGGCGATGGCTGAAGGCCGGGACCTCCTCCCCCAGGTCGTGGAGCTCCTCCACCAGAACCTCGGGCGGGAGCCGATGCTGGCGGCGCCAGTGGTCGCGACAGATGTTGATCAGCGCCGTGCGGCTGTAGGCCTCCGGCGCCTCCCTGGCCTCGCGCCAGTGCCGGAAGACACGCAGCATGGTGGCCTGCACAACATCCTCGGCGAGGTCGATATCGCGCAACAGCAGGTAGGCGCCGCGGAGCAGCGTCGGCAGGTGCGTCTTGGCGAACCGCCGGAACTCGTCGTCGTGATGAAGGACTCGCCGCCGCGAGCTTGTGTGGTGATGCTGCACGTCCACTAACTGCTTAACGACCATGGAGCCGATCCGGTTCCAAGATCGGCGTCGGCTGCCGAAATTCCCGCCGCGAACCCGGTGTTGGGCCCGGCCTGCGGCATTGGCACCAGCGATTTGTCGTAGCTCGAGAGCTCCGGCAGCAGCTCGCGGCAGTGCGCCGCAAACGCCTGCGCCCGCATCGTCGGCCGCACACCCGGCGCGCGAGCGAGCATCACCTCGACGGTCTTGACCTCGCCGCTCAGCGGCACGGCCACCAGCGGCCGCCCCTCGTAGCTGAGATCGCCGTACGGACGGCTGATCAGCAGCGTGAAGCCGAGGTTGCGCGCGACCAGTGAGCGCAGCAGCTCGTAGCTCGAGGTGCGGTAGCGGATCTGCGGGCTCACGCCGGCGTAGGCGAACAACCCCAGCTGGTGCTCGTGCACCGGCTGGACATCGAGCGCCACGAAGTCATACGCCGCCAGCTCCGTGAGCATCACGCTGGGGCGCCCCGCGAGCGGATGCTCGGGCGCGAACAGCGCGTACGGAACGGTCGCATACAGCGGCTCCTTCACGAGCGCGATGTGCAGGCCGACGTCGTACATCAGCGCGATCTCGCAGCGACCCTCGAGCAGCGCCGACTCAAGGACGTCAGTCGACCCCTCGACGAAGTCCAGCACCATCCCCGGATAGCGACGTTCGAAGGTCTCCATCAGCGCCGGCAGCACCAGCGGCGCGCCGGTCCCGAAGCAGCCGACCGTGAGCCGTCCTGAGAGGCCGCGGCCGATGACATCGGCCTGAGACAGCATCGCGTCGGCGTCGGCCATCAGGTTGCGGGCGGGAAGCAGCAGCTCGCGCCCGGCGCTCGTCGGCGTCAGCCCGCGCCCGCGGTGACGCAGGAACAGCACCGTACCGAGCGTGCGCTCGAGCCCGGCGACAGCCAGCGACACCGCCGATTGCGATACCTGCAGCCGCTCGGCGGCAGCCGTCATCGAGCCCTCCTCTGCAGCGGCGACGAACGCCTCGACCTGGCGAAGGTTCAGCACTTCATGAGTATCGCTCATGAAGCTCCCCAACAAGTTCCCCTTTAGTTCTGGGCTCGGTGCAGGAAGGATCCCCGACATGAGCGAACAGTCCCTTCAAGCAGCCATCGAGCGCGCGGGCGGCGCTGTGGAGTTCCTGCGCAACGCGCAGGCTCGACCACACACCTTCCCGGTGCGGGCGGAGTTCAGCAACTGGCGCAGCGAGCAGGCCTCGTGGCGCGAGAGCTGTGCGCTGCTCGATCAATCCCACCACATGACCGACCTCTTCCTGAAGGGGCCGGATGCGCTCGGCCTGCTCGAGCGCCTGGCGGTCAACAGCTTCGCCAACTTCGCCCCGGGCAAGGCCAAGCAGTACGTCGCCGTGAACGGCGACGGCTTCATGATCGGCGACGCGATCCTCTTTCACCTGCCCGACGGCAGCTTCGACCTGGTCGGCCATCCGATGGTGCTCGACTGGGTCGAGTTCCACGCGCTGGCCGAGGGCGCCGAGGTCGAGCTCGAGCGCGACGAGAACTCGATCGTGCGCAGCTCCGGCCCACCCAGGCAATATCGCTTCGAGCTGCAGGGTCCGAACGCGGGCGCGATCGTCGAGCAGCTCACGGGCAGGGAGCTCCCTGACGTGAAGTTCTTCAACATGGCGAGCTTCGAGATCGCGGGTCAGCGCGTCGACGCGCTGCGCCACGGGATGGCCGGCCAGCCCGGCTTCGAGCTGTTCGGCCCGTGGGCGCAGGGCGAGCGGATCCGCGAGGCGCTGCTGCAGGCGGGAGAGCGGCACGGACTCGTGCAGGTCGGATCCCGCGCCTACTCGACCGCCAACCTCGAGTCAGGCTGGGTGCCGGCGCCGCTGCCGGCGATCTTCTCGGGTGAGCAGACCAGGGCCTACCGTGAGTGGCTCCCGGCGGCCAGGGCAGGGTCACTGGCCGGCAGTTTGAGCGCGCCGAGGGTCGAGGACTACTACCTGACACCCCACGCGCTCGGCTACGGAAAGGTGATCGCCTTCGACCATGAGTTCCTCGGCCGCCAGGCGCTCGAGGCGATGGCCGGCCAGCGCACGGGCGGGACGGCCACGCGCGAGAAGGTGACGCTCGTCTGGAACCCCAGCGACGTGGCGGACGCGATCGGCAGCGCGCTCGAGCAGGGCGCCGCGGCCAAGTTCATCGAGTTCCCCAAGGCGCGCTACGGGCTCTACCAGGCCGACACGGTCCTGCGCGACGGCGAGCAGATCGGCGTATCACACGACTGCGGCTACATCTACAACGAGCGCTCGTTCGTCTCGCTGGCGAGCGTCGAGTACGCACGCGCGCCGGTGGGCTCCGAGGTCACCGTGCTGTGGGGCGAATCGCCCAACTCGCACAAGCCCGCGGTCGAGCCGCACACGCAGGTCGAGATCCGCGCGACCGTCGCCCCGGCACCGTTCGCATCCTCGGTGCGCAGCTCCTACCGGAGCGCCTGAGAGCGTGTCAGCGGTGCAGCTCGGCCCGCTGGCCGACTGCACCGAGCCGCGCGCCCCTTAGAGCATCGCGATCGGCGGCCGCTCCGAGCTCCAGGGGCGAGCGGCCTCGATCTGGCCCGCCAGCGAGTAGAGCGTCTCCTCCTCGCCGTGGCGCCCGACCAGCTGCACGCTCAGCGGCAGGCCGTCGGCACCGAACCCGGCGGGAATCGAGATCGCAGGCTGGCCGGTGAGGTTGAAGACGGGGTACCAGGGCATGAAGCGCCCAGCCTTGTCGAGCGCCGTCAGCGCGTGCTTTCGGTAGCCACCTTCGGCCCGTATCGCAGTGGTCGCGAGGCCCGGCGTGAGCAGCACATCGTGGTCATGCCAGAGCCTCATGATCCGGGCGATCGTCGACGGACGCTTTGCGAGCAACCGCTCACGGCGCTTGGCCGAGATCAGCCGCCCGCCGATCGCCGCCATCTGGCGGGTCGAGCGCTCGGTCAGGTCGGGGCGCTCCAGGCTGGTAAAGCCCTCGTGCGCGCCGCGCAGATAGGTCTGGATGAACTCCAGCGAGACGAGGCCGTAATTGGGGGCTGCCTCGGTGATCTGATGGCCGAGCTCGGCAAGCAGCCGCGCCGTCTGATCGAAGGCCCGCCGCTGATCGGCCGAGAGCCGCGCGAAGGTTCCCGGTGGAAGCTTGGACGAGACCGCAATTCGCAGTGGAATCGCCGGCGGCGTCTGGGCAGCCTGCAGGAAGGTCCCGCGCGGCGGCGCGACGCTCTCGGTGTCGCCGGCCACCGAGCCATGGATCACGTCGAGCAGTAGCGCGCTGTCGGCGACGGTGCGGGCGAGCGCTCCGAAGGTCGCAAGACCGAGCACATCGTCGCCGAGCGGCTGCGTGGACACGCGTCCGCGCGTCGGCTTGAGTCCGACGAGGCCGCAGCAGGCCGCCGGGATGCGGATCGAGCCGCCGCCGTCCGAGGCCCCCGCCGCGGGTACGAGGCCGGCCGCGACCGCCGCCGCCGAACCACCCGAGGAGCCACCGGGCGTGCGTGTCAGATCCCAGGGGTTGCGGGTCACGCCCCCGGCGTCGCTGGCGGTCCACGGGAACAGCATCAGCTCCGGGACGCGCGTGATGCCCAGAGGGATCGCGCCCGCCTGGCGCATCCGGCGCAGCGCCTCGGCGTCGCTGGCCTGTGGCTGCGTCGGGGACCTCGAGCCGCGCGTGCGCGCATGTCCGCCGAACGGCATGTCGTCCTTGACCGCGATCGGCACGCCCGCCAGCGGCCCCATGCCCTCCATCGCGCCCGCGTCGATCTGGGACGCGGTCGTCAGCGCCAGATCCTGCAGCGTCTCGCGAAACGCGTTCAGGCGCGGGTCGAGCCGCTCGATCCGCGCCAGGAAGATCTCGACGAGCTCACGGGCCCTGATCTCGCGCTCGCGGACGCGTCGTGCGAGCTCGATCGGCCCGGCAAAGGCGAGCTCGTTCTCCTCGGCGCGACTCACGCCACTCAGTCTTCCAGATCCTCGAGCTTCACCAGCAGGTTCCTGATCGCGGGCCCGTAGCGGTGGGAGATGCCACCATGGCCACCGTCGAACAGCTCGAAGCTGTGCTCGATGCCGAGTCGCTCGAGCTCGGCCGCGAACGCACCGCTGCCGACGTCGAGCATGTACTCATCGCCGCGGCCCGCCTCGATGTGGATATGCCGCAGCGACTTCAGCGCCTCGACGTGCCGCGATGCCATCCGCACCGGGTCGCGCTCCAACCAGCGTTCCCAGATCTCCGGGATCAGCTCGCCCGTCCGCGTGTCGAACGGAAGCAGCACGTGTCCCGGCCGCTCCGGGTCGGGTGAGTAGGCGGCGGCCATCGCGTAGGCGTTGAGCGCCTCGCCCCAGCGGCCCCAGTCGAAGCGGTCGGACTGTCGGAAAGCATCGAGCAGCTGCTCGTATGAGCCGTTGTAGTGGTCGCGCAGCACCCGTACCGCGCGCGAGAAGTCGCCCATGTAGCTGGCCTCGAAGAGCGTGTCGGGGGCATGGGCGATCAGCGCGCCGAAGCTGTCGGGGCGCAGCATTCCCAGCACCAGCGCGCCGTAGCCACCGGACGAGTGCCCGGTCACGGCGCGCCGCTCGCGGCTCCCGGCCGTGGGATAGCGCGCGTCGATGAACGGCACGATCTCATCGCAGAGGTAGTCGCTGTAGTTGCCGGTCGCGCTCGAGTTCAGGAACTGTGAGCCGCCAAGCGAGGTCCAGGCGTCGACGAACACGACGAGCGCGTCCGGGCAGTCACCGGCGGCGAAGATCGCGTCCAAGCGCTCCACGAACAGCGGCTCGAACGGCTTGCGCGCAAGCCATCCGTCGAGTTGGCCGCTGAAGCCCTGGAGCACATAGACGACGGGCACGCCACTGGCAGCGCCGGAGCTCACGCCGGGTGGGCTGTAGACATACAGGGGGCGCTGTGCCGGGTCTCCCAGCGGGTTGCCGGCGAGCGCTTCGGACTCGACCACGAGCTCCTCGAAAGCCCCCGTCAGTGGGCGCCGCCAGGGCGGTCCAGGCGGCTCCTGAAGCTCTCGCAGAGTCACTCGCTGACCGTAGCTGAAACGGTCCCTGCAGGACAGGGTGACCTAAGGGCCGATCCCGTTACCGACCTTTATAGTCAGCCGTATCTCCCTCCCCACACAGACTGCACCGAGTGTCAGATGACTGAGACCATCGAAGGATCCTCCAGCAATGGCGACATCGACGTAACCGAGACCACAGAGTGGCTCGACGCGCTCGATGCCGTCGTCCAACACGACGGCGTGGACCGCGCCCGACATCTGCTGACGCGCGTCGTCGAGCGTGCTCAACACGCGGGCAGCGGCCCGATCGGAACGCTGAACACGCCGTATGTCAACACGATCCCCGCGTCGCTGGATGAACCGATCCCCGGCGACTCGCCGGTCGAGCGCCGCCTGCGCTCGATCATCCGCTGGAACGCGATGGCGATGGTCGTGCGCGCCAACAAGCACTCGTCGGAGTTGGGCGGCCACATCGCGTCCTTCCAGTCGCTTGCGACCCTGTACGAGGTCGGCTTCAACCACTTCTGGCATGCGCCTTCCACCGAGCACGGCGGCGACCTCGTCTATTTCCAGGGTCACTCCTCCCCCGGCAACTATGCGCGCGCTTTCCTCGAGGGCCGGCTGACCGAGGAACAGCTCGACAACTTCCGCCAGGAGGTGGGCGGCAACGGCCTCTCCTCCTACCCGCACCCGTGGCTGATGCCCGACTTCTGGCAGTTCCCGACCGTGTCGCTCGGGATCGGTGCGATCACCTCGATCTACCAGGCGCGCTTCATGCAGTACCTCACCCATCGCTCAATCAGCGACACCACCGGCCGCAAGGTCTGGGCCTTCCTCGGCGATGGTGAGATGGACGAGCCCGAGACGATGGGCGCGATCGGCCTGGCCGGGCGCGAGCAGCTCGACAACCTGATCTGGGTCGTCAACTGCAACCTGCAGCGCCTCGACGGCCCCGTGCGCGGCAACGGCAAGATCATCCAGGAGCTCGAGTCGGACTTCCGCGGCGCCGGTTGGAACGTGATCAAGGTGATCTGGGGCTCGCGCTGGGATTCGCTGCTCGAGTCAGACATCGACGGCCGCCTCGTGCACGTCATGAACGAGTCGGTCGACGGCGAGTACCAGACCTACAAGTCGCGCGACGGCAAATACGTGCGCGAGCACTTCTTCGGCAAGGACCCGGTGTTGCTGGACCGCGTCGCACACATGAGCGATGACGAGATCTGGCAGCTCAACCGAGGTGGGCTCGACCAGCAGAAGGTCTACTCGGCGTACGCGAACGCGGTGCGCGAGACCGGCCGCCCGACGGTGATCCTCGCCAAGACGATCAAGGGCTACGGCATGGGTGCCTCCGGCGAGGGCCAGATGATCGCCCATCAGGCCAAGAAGATGGCCGAGGAGGCGCTGGTCGCCTTCCGCGACCGCTTCGAGCTGCCGCTGACAGACGAGCAGGTGCGCGCGGCCGAGTACTACAAGCCGCCCGAGGATTCGCCGGAGATGCAGTACCTGCGCGAGCGTCGCGCCGCGCTGGGCGGCTCGCTGCCCGCACGGCGCCGCACGGCGGAGACGCTACAGGTGCCCGAGCTAGCGGCCTTCCAGTCGCAGCTCGACGGCAGCGGCGAGCGCGAGATCTCGACGACGATGGCGTTCGTCCGCGTGCTGGCCACCCTGCTGCGCGACAAGCAGCTGGGCAAGCGCATCGTGCCGATCGTCCCTGACGAGTCGCGCACGTTCGGTATGGAGGGCATGTTCCGCCAGGTCGGCGTGTACTCCTCGGTCGGTCAGCTGTACAAGCCCGAGGACTCCGAGCAACTCATGTACTACCGCGAGGACAAGGCCGGTCAGATCCTCGAGGAGGGGATCACCGAGGCGGGCTCGATGTCCTCGTTCATCGCCGCGGCGACGTCCTACAGCGCGCACGCCGAGCAGATGATCCCGTTCTACATCTACTACTCGATGTTCGGCTATCAGCGCGTCGGGGATCTTGTCTGGGCCGCGGCTGACAGCCGCGCACGCGGCTTCCTGCTGGGCGGCACCGCCGGGCGCACGACGCTCAACGGCGAGGGCCTGCAGCACGAGGACGGACACAGCCATGTGCTCTTCTCGGTAGTGCCGAACGTCGTCGCGTACGACCCCACGTACGCCTATGAGGTCGCGGTGATCATCCAGGAGGGCCTGAGGCGGATGGTCGCCGAACAGCAGGACGTCTTCTACTACCTGACGTTGATGAACGAGAACTACACGCATCCGGCGCTGCCCAAGGGCGTCGAGGAGGGAATCCTGCGCGGCATGTACCTGTTGCGCGACGCAGGCGGGGCGGGCGCGGCCAGATCGAAGAAGCCGCGGGTGCAGCTGCTCGGCTCGGGCACGATCCTGCGCGAGGTGCTGGCGGCGGCCGAGCTGCTGGAGCAGGACTTCGGTGTGCTCGCCGACGTCTGGAGCGTGACCTCGTTCACCGAGCTGCGCCGCGACGGAATCGAGGTCGAGCGCTGGAACACGCTCAATCCGCTCGCCAAGAAGTCGCGGGTCGCCTACGTCAGCGAGCAGCTCGGCAAGCGCCAGGGCCCGGTGATCGCATCGACCGACTACATCCGCGCCTATCCCGACCAGATCCGCGGTTGGGTGGACGGCTCGGGCACCGGCGGCCAGGCGCGCATCTTCCGAGTACTCGGCACGGACGGCTTCGGGCGAAGCGATTACCGCAAGGCACTGCGAAGCTTCTTCGAGGTCGACCGCCATCACGTCGCGGTGTCTGCACTGAAGGCGCTTGCCGACGATGGTGCCGTCGACGTCAAGCAGGTCGCGGAGGCGATCGAGCGTTACGAGATCGACTCCTCGGCACCGATGCCGACCACCGTATGAGTGCCACAGCCGAAGGCCTCAAGGTAACCGTCCCCGACCTCGGGGACTTCGGTGAGGTGCCGGTCATCGAGGTCCTCGTGGCGGTCGGGGACACGGTCGCCGTCGAGGACCCGCTGATCACGCTCGAGTCCGACAAGGCGACGATGGACGTGCCATCGCCTGCCGCCGGTGTGGTCAGGGCTCTGCATGTGAAGGTCGGAGACAACGTGGCGGAAGGGTCGTTGCTGCTTGACCTTGGGGCCGCAGCCGGGGGTCAGGCCCCGTCGCCTCCGAGCGAGGAGCCTCCGGTGCCGACCCCGGCCACAGCCAACGAACAGCCCGTTTCCTCGCCTGCAGCCGGGTCTCCTGAGCCGATCGCTTCCCCCGCTCCCGCCGCCGCGGCGCCATCTAAAGCTGAGGGAGCCGGTGGTGGATCGGGGGCGAACGGGTCCTCCGGGGTCTATGCCAGTCCGTCCGTCCGGAAGATTGCAAGGGAGCTTGGCGTCGATCTGCACGGTGTCGCGGGGACGGGGCGCAAGGGGCGGCTGACGCCCGAGGATGTGCGCACCGCTTCGTCGGGCAGCGGCAGTGGCGCAGCCGTGCCGACCAACGGCAGCCTGGCCGGGCTCGCCCTGGCGCCCTGGCCGGTGGTCGACTTCGAGAAGTTCGGGCCGGTCGAGCGCGTCGAGCGCACCCGGATCCAGAAGATCTCGGCACCGAACCTGGCGCGCAACTGGGTGATGATCCCCCACGTCACGCACAACGACGAGGCCGACATCACCGAGCTCGAGGCATGGCGCAAGCAGCTGAACGCGGAATCGAATCCCGCCCACCCGGACGGCGTCAAGCTGACGGTGGTCTCGTTCCTGGTCGCGGCCTCGGTGGCGACGCTGCGCGAATTCCCGATCTTCAACTCCTCGCTGGACGGCGAGCAGTTGGTGCTGCGCAGGTACTACAACATCGGCTTCGCGGCGGACACGCCAAACGGCCTGGTGGTGCCGGTCATCAAGGAGGCCGACCGCAAGGGCCTGCTGGAGATCGCCGGCGACCTCTCCGAGCTCTCGGGCAAGGCGCGCAACGGCAAGCTCGGCCCCGCCGAGATGACCGGCGGCACGTTCACGATCTCGTCACTGGGCGGGATCGGCGGCACGTCGTTCACGCCCATCATCAATGCGCCCGAGGTCGCGATCCTCGGCGTGACGCGCGCCGCCGTGAAACCGGTGTGGGACGAATCGAGCGGTGCGTTCGTGCCGCGCCTGATGCTGCCGCTCTCGCTCTCCTACGACCACAGGGTGATCGACGGCGCGGCTGCCGCGCGGTTCGTCGCGCACCTGGTCAAGGTCCTCAGCGACCTGCGCCGGGCGCTGCTGTGAGCGTCGTCGAGGTCAGGGTCCCGGACATCGGCGACTTCGGCGATGTCCCGGTCATCGAGATCCTCGTGGGCCCGGGCGACGTCGTTGCCATAGAGGACCCGCTGGTCACGCTCGAGTCCGACAAGGCGACGATGGACGTTCCGTCGCCCGTGGCGGGCACGATCACGGAGCTCAGGGTCAAGGTCGGCGACACGGTCGCTGAGGGATCGCTGTTGCTCACGCTCGAGCCGCTCGCACCCGAGGCTACCGACACGCCGCAGTCGAGCGAGCCGGCACCGCCAACGCAGACACCGGCTGCGGCGCAGGCACCCAGCGCAGCGCCCACCCCGCCCGCGGCCGGGCCTGCGGGTTCTGGCGAGCATGTCGTCGTGATCGGTTCCGGACCGGGCGGCTACACCGCCGCGTTCAGGGCAGCCGACCTCGGCCTGAGGGTCACCCTCGTCGAGAGATACGAGATTCTCGGCGGTGTCTGCCTGAACGTCGGCTGCATCCCCTCAAAGGCGCTCCTGCATGCCGCTCGGGTCATCGCCGAGGGCGAGGAGATGGCCGAGCACGGTGTCACATTCGGCAAGCCCAAGGTGGAGCTCAAGAAGCTCATATCGTGGAAGCAGGACGTCGTCGACAGGCTCACCGGCGGCCTGGCGGCCATGGCCAAGCAGCGCAAGGTCGAGGTCGTGACCGGCGTCGCCGCCTTCACCGGACCCAGGTCGATCGCGGTCGACGGCAGCGAGATCAAATTCGACAGCTGCATCATCGCCGCCGGCTCGAGCGCCGTGAGGCTGCCGTTCCTGCCCGACGATCCCCGCGTCATCGACTCGACCGGGGCCCTCTCACCGGATGACGTTCCCGGCCGCTTGCTCGTGATCGGCGGCGGCATCATCGGCCTCGAGATGGCGACCGTCTACCACGCGCTGGGCGCGAAGGTCACCGTCGTCGAGATGCTCGACCAGCTCATCCCCGGCGTCGATCCTGACCTCGTACGCCCGCTCTTCAATCGTGTCAAGGAGCGCTACGAGGGCATCCTCCTGGGCACTCAGGTGACCGCGGTGAAGGCGTCGAAGAGTGGGCTCAGAGTCTCCTTCTCGGAGGGCAAGGACCAGACCTTCGATCGCATCCTCGTGGCCGTCGGACGCACGCCCAATGGGCGCGCCCTCGACGCGGGTAGGGCCGGCATCCAGGTCGACGAGCGCGGCTTCATCCCCGTCGACCGCCAGCAGCGCACGAACGTGCCGGGCATCTATGCGATCGGGGATATCGTCGGCGGCCCGATGCTCGCCCACAAGGCGACGCACGAGGCCAAGACCGCGGCCGAGGTGATCGCCGCCGGGGCCGGCGGGGCACACATCGAATTCGATGCTCTGACCGTCCCCTCCGTGGCCTTCACCGACCCTGAGGTCGCGTGGATGGGCCTCACCGAGATCGAGGCGCGGGCACATGACATCAAGTACGAGAAGGCGACCTTCCCGTGGGCGGCCTCGGGCCGTGCGCTTGGGCTGGGCAGGCCCGAGGGCTTCACCAAGCTGCTCTTCGAGCCGGATACCGATCGTCTGCTCGGCGCCGGGATCGTCGGCGTGGGTGCCGGCGATCTGATCGCCGAGACCGTGCTCGCGCTCGAGGCGGGTCTGAACGCACAGGACATCGCGCTCGCGATCCACCCGCATCCCACGCTCTCGGAGACGATCGCGTTCGCGGCCGAGATCCAGGACGGCTCGATCACCGACCTGCTCCCGCCGAAAAAGCGCCGTTAGGAGCTTCGGCGGCGTCGCCGCCGTAACAGCCAAGCTGCCGCGAGCAGCAGCGCCATGTTGATCACCGCGACCCCGACGACCGGCAACCCCCTGTGCACGACTGCTCGCGGGCGCACGCGTGCCTCGTCTGGGGCCGGCATCGCGAACTCCTCGGCGGCGAGCACGTCGCGCGCCTCGGAGCCGACAAGATCCGCCGGCAGCATCAGATCCTCGGGGCGGAACGCCGGGTCGGGAGCCGGTACTCCGAACTCCTCGGCGGCGAGCACGTCGGTCGCAGGCCCGACGCGCGAGCGGAAGGCTGGATCCGGTGCCGGTACACCGAACTCCTCGGCCGCGAGCACATCGGTCGCAGGCGCTTCAACTCGCTGGTAACTCACGGGCAGTGATTTTCGCAAACCACGGCGACGAATCAAGACCTCACTAGCTCCATGCGATAATTTGAGTCGCGGCCACTAAGATCCCTTTGGACCAGATCCCCGCCTGGTGATATTCTGTACTTACGTTTCGTAAGCCCCTTGGTGAAAGTGAAGACCTGATGACCCGCCTGCTACTTGTCCCGCTTGACGATGCGGTCGTCTTCCCCGGCATGTCGGTCACGCTTGCCGTCGATACCGCCGATGACGAGCGCGTACTGCTCGTCCCCCGTCATGAGAATGAATTTGCCGCCGTCGGCACCGTCGCAAACGTCAGCGAGAGAGTTCGTCTCCCCGGCGGCGCACACGCGGTCGTCGTCGACGGCCTGCACCGCGGTGTCGCCGGTGCCGCGATCACCGAGCCCAACGGCCGTCTCTACGTCGACGTCGAGGAGCGCCCCGATCCCGTGGGCGTGGTCCCGGGCCGCGAGACGCGCGAGCTCGAGCGCGAGTACCGCGCCGTCGTCGAGGAGATCCTCGAGTTGCGCGACGCCGACAGCCGCATCCAGTCGTTCCTGCGCGGGATCACCGAGCCCGGCGCCCTGGCCGACTCCACCGGCTACTCCCCCGACCTCAACTACGAGCAGCGTGTGGAGCTACTGCAGCAGGTCGACGTTGTCGACCGCCTGAAGCTCGCGCTCTCGTTCCAGCGCGAGCGCCTGGCCGAGCTGCAGGTTCGTAAGCGCATCCGCGACGACGTCGAGTCCGGCGCCGAGAAACAGCAGCGCGAGTACTTCCTGCGCAAGCAGATGGAGTCGATCCGCCGTGAGCTCGACGAGGACGACGCCTCGGTCGTCGAGGAGTACCGCACCAAGATCGACGAGTCGGCGATGCCCGCTGACGTGCGCCAGCAGGCCGAGAAGGAGCTCGGACGCCTCGAGCGCATGGGCGAGCAATCCGGCGAGTCCAGCGTGATTCGCACATACCTCGATTGGCTGCTGGCGGTGCCGTGGGGCGAGCGCTCCGAGGAGCGCCTGGAGCCGCAGCATGCGCGTGAGGTGCTCGACGCCGATCACGCCGGCCTCGATGACGTCAAGGACCGCATCGTCGAGTACATCGCCGTCAAGAAGCTGCGCCAGGAGCGCGGGATCACCGAGGACAAGCGCTCGGGCGCGATCCTCACGTTGATCGGCCCTCCCGGCACCGGCAAGACCTCGATCGGCGAGTCGATCGCGCGCGCCACGGGGCGCGAGTTCATCCGCATGTCACTCGGGGGCGTCCGTGACGAGGCCGAGATCCGCGGTCATCGCCGCACCTACATCGGCGCGCTTCCGGGCCGCCTGGTGCGGGCGCTGCGCGACGCGGGCACGATGAACCCTGTGATCATGCTCGACGAGGTCGACAAGGTCGGCGCCGACTGGCGTGGCGATCCGAGTTCGGCACTGCTCGAGGTGCTCGACCCGGCGCAGAACCACAGCTTCCGCGACCACTACCTGGACGTCGAGCTGGACCTGAGCGGGGTGATGTTCATCGCCACGGCAAACGTTGCCGACACGATCCCCGGCCCGCTGCTTGACCGCATGGAGGTGATCGGCTTCGACGGTTACACGACCTCGGAGAAGGTCGCGATCGCGCGCGGATACCTATGGCCACGCCAGCTCGAGCGCAACGGCCTGCGCGCTGATGAGGTCTCGATCAGCGACGAGCAGCTGCGCACGATCGTGACCGAATACACGCGCGAGGCCGGCGTACGGAATCTGGAGCGGGAGATCGGCACGCTGCTGCGCAAGACGGCGACACAGATCGCCTCCGGCGTGAGCTCGGCACCCGTGCCGCTTGAACTCGAGGCCGTGCGAGAGGCCCTCGGACGCCAGAAGTTCTTCCAGGAGTCCGCGGTCCGCACCGCCGTTCCCGGTGTGGCCACGGGGCTGGCAGTGACCGGCGCAGGCGGCGACGTGCTGTTCGTGGAGGCGACGACGATGCCGGGCACCCCCGGTCTGACGCTCACCGGCCAGCTCGGCGACGTGATGAAGGAGTCGGCCCAGATCGCGCTCTCTTACGTGCGCGGGCACGCAGACGAGCTCCACATCGGAGCAAGCCAGTTCGACGAGCAGACGTTCCATGTGCACGTCCCGGCCGGAGCGATCCCCAAGGACGGACCCAGCGCCGGCGTGACGATGGTCACCGCGCTCACCTCGCTGCTGACCGGGCGCCCGGTCCGCCACACGGTCGGCATGACCGGCGAGGTCACGCTGCAGGGCCGGGTGCTGCCGATCGGCGGCGTCAAGCAGAAGGTGCTCGCCTCGCACGCCGCGGGACTCACGGACGTGATCCTGCCCGAGCGCAACCGCGGCGACATGGACGAGGTGCCTCAGGAGGTCCGCGAGGCGATGCGCTTCCATTTCGCGATGACGATCGACGAGGTGCTCGCCGTCGCGCTCGAACCCGCGCAGATCACCTCCGCGGCCTGACCGCCGGGCACACCCTCTCTACCAGGGCAACGCATAGCGGGGCTGCCGGTCACCGGACCGGCAGCCCCGTCGGTGCCGGCCAGCGGGCCGGCACCTCTAGTCCGCCCCCACTAGTAGACCGAGTAACCGGTGCGGCTGATCATGAAGCCGCTGTTGCTGGTGCTGTTGAAGCAGTTCACGTCGAAGCTGCGGACCTGGCAGGTGTAGTTGCCGACCTTGTCGTCCCAGCCGGAGGGGACCACCTTGGCGCCGGCCTGGATCGGGCTGTTCCCGCCGCAGGCGAACTTCGGCAGGCCCTTGGAGGCAAGTGCGATCGTGTCTCCCCAAGTCGACTTGCAGCTCGACGGCTGCACCGGTGGGGTCCAGCTGCGGTTCTTGATCCCGCAGTGCACGCCAGTCTGGCTGATCATGCAGCCCAGGTTGGACCCCGTGATCGTGAAGCTCTGCTGTCCGAGCTCGGGGTGCTTGGACGGTAGGAAGGCACCGGTGGGCACCTTCGGGGCCACGGTCTTGGTAACCGTCTTGGTGACGGTCTTGGGAACGCTCTTCGTGGTCGTGCGGTTGAGGTAGACAGTGTGGATCTTGGTTCTGATCACGACCACGACCTTCGTCTTCGGAGGGGTCGATGTCTGCGTCGGCGGCGGGGTCGTTGACTGCTTGGTGGTCGTCGTCGACGGCGGCGGCGTGTTCGTCGCGCTCTGGTTGATCAGGTTGTTGAGCTTGTTGGCCAGGTTCTCGGCGGCCTTCGCCTGCGCGGGCGTCATCACGGCCGAGCCTTGCGAGCCCTGGTTCACCTGTGAGCTCGGCGCCTTGCTGTAGGAACCGGTGCTTGCGTGCGAGATCGATCCGGTGGCCGCGGTCGAAAGCTTGCCGGCAGCTGCACTACCGGTGCCTGAGGATCCAGCCCCGGCCTGATCCTGGACGCCTGCGCCGGAGCCGGAGACGACCGGGGTGGGCGTGGCAGGCGATGTCGCCGGCGGCGTCGGTGAACCGCCGCTCCCGCCGCAGCCTGCTATCAGCGCAGCCGCCGCAGCCGCGGCGAGCGCTCGCGCCATGCCGGCGCGTCCGGTGACGTACCCTCTACTGATGAGCACGATTATCGCAAGCGACGAACGTCGCGTCCTTGAATCTTTCCCGCATCAACTCTTTATCGGCGGAGAGTGGCTGGAAGGTGAGCACGGAACCCTTGAAGTCGAGGATCCCGCCACCGGGGAGACCCTGGTCGAGGTCGCCGACGCCTCGCCCGCAGATGCGGTAGCCGCGCTGGACGCTGCCGCGGCGGCGGGCCCCGAGTGGGCTGCCCGCGCACCCCGCGAGCGCGCCGAGATCCTGCGCCGAGCATTTGAGACGATCATCGAGCGCACCGACGATCTGGCGCTGTTGATGACGCTCGAGATGGGCAAGCCGCTGGCCGAGTCACGCTCGGAGATCATCTACGCGGCCGAGTTCCTGCGCTGGTTCTCCGAGGAGGCCGTGCGCATCGACGGCCGCTACAGCGTCTCACCCAACGGCGTCGGACGGCTGATGACCATGCGTCAGCCGGTCGGCCCATGTCTGTTGATCACGCCCTGGAACTTCCCGCTGGCGATGGGCACCCGCAAGGCGGGCCCGGCGCTGGCCGCAGGCTGCACCGTCGTGATCAAACCGGCCCAGCAGACACCGCTCTCGACGCTCGCCTTCGCCAAGATCCTCGAGGAATGCGGACTGCCGGGCGGCGTCGTGAACGTCGTTACGTCCCGCAACGCCGGCGCGACGACGGAGCCGTTGCTGGCCGATCAGCGCCTGCGCAAGCTTTCTTTCACGGGCTCGACGGGAGTCGGACGTTTGTTGATGTCGCAGGCCTCGGAGACGTTATTGCGGCTCTCGATGGAGCTCGGCGGGAACGCGCCGTTCCTGGTCTTCCACGACGCCGATCTGGATGCGGCCGTCGATGGGGCGGTGCTGGCCAAGATGCGCAACGGCGGTGAGGCCTGCACCGCCGCCAACCGCTTCCACGTGCACGAGTCGGTCGCCGCCGAGTTCTCCGAGCGCCTGGCTCGGCGCCTCGGGAGCATGAAGCTGGGACGCGGCACGGAGCCCGGCGTCGAACTCGGGCCGCTGGTCGACGCCAAGCAGCGTGACAAGGTGGCGGAGCTCGTCGCCGACGCGCTCGATCGCGGCGCCAAGCCGCTCACCGGCGGCCGCGCGGTCGACGGGCCCGGGTACTTCTACGAGCCGACCGTACTCGGTGGCGTACAGGAAGGCACGCACCTGCTGACCGAGGAGATCTTCGGTCCCGTCGCCCCGGTGATCACGTTCTCCAGCGAGGACGAGGCGGTCAAGGCCGCCAACGCGACCGAGTACGGGCTTGCCGCCTACATGTTCACCACGAACCTGAAGCGGGCGCTGCGGGTCGCCGAGGCGCTCGAGACGGGCATGATCGGTCTCAACCAGGGCATCGTCTCCAACGCCGCCGCCCCGTTCGGCGGCATCAAGCAGTCCGGCTTCGGCCGTGAGGGCGGCCCCGAGGGCATCGCCGAGTACCTCGAGACCAAGTACGTCGCCATCAACATGGACTGAGATGGGCCGCACGGACCGACGCCTGGCCGCTGTCAGGGTCAGGCAGCGGGCAGACGAGCCGCTGGTGAGGGCGGTTGAGCTGGCCACACCCCCGGACCCGGGTGTGGCCGGCCGGCACCCCTGGAATCTGCCGGTGATCCGCGCACTCGAGCAGGGCCTCGCCCTGCATCCGAGGGTGACCTATTTCGTCGGCGAGAACGGCAGCGGCAAGTCCACCCTGCTCGAGGCGATTGCGGTCGCCGCGGGGCTCAACCCCGAGGGCGGCACCTCCAACTTCGCGTTCTCCACGCGCGAGTCCCATTCCGAGCTGTGGGAGTCGCTGCGGCTCGTGCGCGGCGTGAGGAGGCCGGCAGCCGATTTCTTCCTGCGCGCCGAGAGCGTCTTCACGTCGGCCAGCTACCTGGACGAGCTTGCTCGCGAATCCGGGCCGGAGGTGCTCGCCTCCTACGGCGGGCGCTCACTACACGAGCAGTCTCACGGCGAGTCGTTCCTCGCGGTGATGATGAATCGCTTCGGTGCGGACGGCTTCTATGTCATGGACGAGCCCGAGGCGGCGCTCTCGGCGCAGAATTGCCTGACCTGCCTACGACGCATCCATGACCTCGTCGGCGAGGGCTCGCAGTTCGTGATCGCCACGCACTCGCCGATCATCGCGGCCTACCCCGAGGCGGTCATCTACGAGTGCAGCAGCACCGGGCTCCAGGCAGTCGAGTACGAGCAGGCTGACATGGTCCGCGTCTTCAGCGCCTTCGTCTCCGACCGCCAGCGCATCCTCGCGTTGCTGCTCGGCGAGTAGCCCGCCCGGCCAAGCCGCTCCGAGCCCGGAGGCTCAGACCTTGATCAAGACGATCGTGTTCGCCACGAACAGCATGGCGAACAGGACCGTCCAGCGGTTCAGGTTGCGCTCGACCATCGAGCCACCGAACGGGCTCTGGCCGCCACCGCCGCCGCCCGTGCCGAAGCCCGACAAACCCGCGTCCTTACCCGAGTGCATGAGGATCAGGAACACGAGCATCACGGCGACAAACACCTGAATCACGTCAAGGACGAAAGTCATCTCGGGCGCTGATGGTAGCCGCTTTGACGGAGACCGGCCTCAGGCATCGTCTTCCAAATCCGCGGCCGCGTCGAGTGCGTCGAGCTCATGCAGCAACTCGACCGCTTCGGCGCGCAGCGTCGAGTCGATCGCCTCGTAATCGTCCTCCGAGAGCTTGCCGGTCAGGTGGTCGAGCTCGGCGTCTCGGATCTCGCGGTACTTCGCGTCGCGCGCGGCCTCGAGGTCGATGCGTCGCATCGACGCGCCGGACTGCTGGTCCTCCAGCTCGGACGCCGCGCGTGGACCGCGGCGCAGCGGCGCGCTCACCAGCCAGACGACGGCCAGCAGCAACAGCAGGAGGATCACGTACGCCATCGCCAGGATCCAGGAGATCCAGCTATGCGAGCTCGCGCACCGCGACGCGCGAGTGCTCGGGCGCCGGGCTGCGACGGCGGGCCAGCAGCCCCGGTGGTAGGAGCGAGATCAGTCCGCCGCAGAAGATGATGATCGCGCCGGCCCACAGCCAGGTCACGAGCGGCGAGACGATCAGGTTGAACGCGATCGGATAGCGGTGCTTGAGGTACCGCCCGGCGATGCGCTCGACGGCCAGGTCGCGCGCCTGCCAGAATTCGGTCCTGGCCAGCGTCTCGTTCAGGACGGTCTGCTGCTGGGATACGGGCAGCTTCTCGACCGTGCGCACAAGCGAGTTGTACGCGCCGGCGAAGAGCTTGTTGTCGCGGTTGATGGCGGGCAGCAGCGCTCCGGTGTCGGCCGCGGCGACCGTCCAGATGTCGCGGATCGGTCCCGCGTCCAGCCCGATCGTGCTGTCGGCGTTGTCGGCGTCGAAGAACTGGCCGACGAGTCCGCCCTGTCCATTTGTGGTGCGGTAGAAGCTTTGCATCGTGTGCAGGCGCGTGACCTCGCTGCCGTTCTTGGTCACGTTGATGATCGCGCCGAATGAGATCCGCTCGGGGGACACCGCCTCGGTCGGGCGCACGTAGTGGAAGACGTAGCCGTCGTCGGAGACGCTCTGCCCCGGCCGCAGCGACGCCTGGCGCACATGCTGGAAGGACGACGACGCCGCCACGCCGATCAGCATCACGGCAAACCCGAGGTGGGCGGTGTAGCCGCCGTAACGCCGGCGGTTACGACGCACGAGAGCGAGCAGCGCGAGCGGCCAGGGATCGCGCGTGATCGCCCGCCTTGCCGCCGCGCCGCGAAAGAACTCCTGCGCGACGGTCCCGATCACAAACGCCCCGAAGCCGAACATCACGACCGCGAGCGGCTTGCGACCGGCGTCGGTCAGCGTCAGCACCAGGATCGTAATCAGCAGCCCGAAGCTGACGGGAAACACGAACTGCCCGCGCAGATTCGAGACCGTGGCGCGACGCCATGAGATCAGCGGCCCGACGCCCATGATCAACACGAGGATCAATGCCAGGGGTACAACGAACGGAGTGAACGCCGGCGGCCCGACCGAGACGCTGGTTCCCGTCAGCGCCTGTGAGATCAACGGGAACAGCGTCACCCAGAAGATCACGAACGTGATGGCGACGAGAATCAGGTTCTGCAGCAGGAACATCGCCTCACGCGAGATCAGCGAGTCGAGCCGGTGCTCGGATCGCAGCAGGTCGCGGCGCCAGATCACAAGCCCGACCCCGCCCACCACCATGACCGTGAGTAGCGCGACGAACGGCACGCCGAGCGTCGAGGCGCCGAAGGCATGGATCGAATCGAGCACGCCAGAGCGTACGAGGAAGGTCCCAAAGATCGAGAGCGTGCCGAATAGCAGCACCAGCGACACGTTCCAGACCTTCATCATGCCGCGCTTCTCCTGGATCTGGATCGAGTGGATGAAGGCGGTGCACACGATCCACGGCATCAGCGCCGCGTTCTCCACGGGATCCCAGCCCCAGTATCCGCCCCACCCGAGTTCGGTATAGGACCAGCGGGCACCGAGGATGATGCCGAGACCCAGGCACATCCAAGCGGCGAGCGCGAAGCGGCGCGTGTCGCGGATCCATTCGGAGCCGAGCGTGCCGGTGATCAGCGCGCCGACGGCGAACGCGAACGGGATCGCCATCAGCGTGTAGCCCGTGTAGAGCATCGGCGGGTGGAACATCATGCTCGGGTGCATCAGCAGCGGGTCAAGGCCCGCGCCGTCCGTCGGCGCCGACGCCGCCGGGACCGTCTGAAACGGATTGGCGGCAAAGCACGCTAGCGACGCGAAGAACCCCTCCATGCCCAGCAGCACGGCCGTTGCGTAGGGAGCGATCTCCCGCAGCCGGCGGCGCGTGAGATACAACGCGAGCGTCGACCACACCGATGAGAGCGTCACCCACAGCAGCAACGAGCCCTGCTGCGATGACCACGGTGCCGTCAGCTTGTAGAAGAGCGGGATCGTGGTCGAAGAGGTGTTGGCGACCACCTTGTAGGCGAAGTCGTTGCGAACGAACGCGATCTCCAGCAGGAGGAAGGCGATGATGCTCAGCGCCGCAAGCGCATAGACCGCGCGCCGGCCGGAGTCGACCCAATCCCGTCGGTTGCTCCGCGCTCCATAGATCGAGGCGGCGATCCCGTACAGGCAGACGCCCAGGTCGAGGAGCAGAATCCCGCGCCCGAGTTGTGCCATCAGCTGTTGACCACCGCGGGGCCGGCAGGCACGCCGGCGGTGTTCTTGAGGGCGCCCGAGGCGGCCTGATACTTCGACGGGCACTTGGTGGTCAGCGAGTTCTGCTGGCCGATGAACCGGCCGCTCTGATCTGTGACGTTGACCATCACCGCACGGCCCTGCGCGAACGGATCGGGAACCTGTCCCGTGTACCTGACCCGTACCGCCACCTCGCGGTGCGGTCCGAGCACGCTGAACACGGTCGTTTCACCGATCCGGCGGATTGAGCCGTTCTCCACGGTACCGGCCAGGATGTATTGGCCGCCGGACTTGGCCGCCTTGAGCAGCTGTGGGGCGTCGAGCTCGTCGCGGCCGGCGGTGAAACTGACGTAGATCAGCGCAGTTGCCAGCAGCAGGGCTGCGCTGAGGGCGACCGTCAGCCGGATCGCGCGTTTGCGATTCGGGTCCATGCGAGTTGTGATTGTCCCATAGAGACCGGGCCAGGCAGTTCCTGGCCCGGTGCTCTTACCGAGTTCCGATCAGCGTGAGATGCCGCCGGACTACTTGAGCCGGTCCCGGGCAGCCTTGGCCCAGCTGTCGGTGATCTCGCGAACGAACTTGGCCTGAGAGGCGGCCAGGTGCGAGATCCACTCGAGCTCATCCTTTGCAGGGCTCTGCTGGACGCCGGTGGCGATCGTCTTGAGCGCCTTCTCATAGCTCGCCAGCGTATTCTCGCCGGCCTCACGCCCGAACTCGATGATCTTCTCATTCAGCTTGCGCAGCCGCTCGGCGAGGGCCTCGACCTGAGCTCCGTCGATGTTGACCCGCGGCCGGCTCGTCGAGCCTGAAGCGGTCCTGCCGGCGCCCGTGGTCTTCGCCGTTGCCGACTTGGCTGCTGTGGGCTTGGCGGCAGCGGTCTTGGCTGCGGCAGGCCGGGCTGCGGCGCGCTTGGCTGCCGGCTTGGCAGCGACCGACTTCGCGACAAGGGGCTTGGCAGCGGCGCGCTTTGCGGCGGGCTTTGCGGCGGGCTTTGCCTTGGCCGCAGCCTGCTTGGCTGCGGCCGGCTTGGCCGCAGCGGCCTTCACGGTTGCGGGCTTGGCCGCCGTGGGTTTGCTCGTGCTGGTTCCGGCTGTACGGGCCTGCGGCATCTTTACTCCTTTTGGATACGTGAAACTTTTGCTGATTTGCTGAGGCAGGCTGACGGGAGTGTGCCCGTGACCCTACACACCTCTGTGGGGCCGCGGACAGTTTCGCCGGCCGATCAGGGCGCCCACGTCAGCCTTCCAAGACGGTGAGCGTGCGGTGAGAACCACACGGCGTCGAGCGTAGCGCCGTTGCGCACGGCAAATACGACACAGCCGGCGCGATCCTCGCCCTGTGTGATGTAACGGTCGAAGTCGTTGAGCGGCGTCTTACAGCTTCCGCGGGTCGCGAGCACCGGTGTGACGACCCCGCCCGAGGTGCGGATCGTGATGTCGCCGGTGGCCGAGCTGTCGTAGGTCCTCGGCCCGGAACTGCGGATCTGGACGATCACGGCCACGGCTCGGGTGCCACGGGGCAGCCGCGCACCGGACGCAGGCAGGGGGTCGATCACCCGTCGCAGGGTCACGGCGAGCCGCGCGCCTGAAGCGTCGACGAGCTCAGTTGCGCCGACCCGTGGCAGCGCTCTCCGGGCCAGCGATGCAGGAGCCTCCCTGCTGAGCGGAGCAGCACCGATCACCGGCATCGGCCTGAGACTCGCATCGCTGCCGTGACCGTGGCCACGGCGCGCGGCGGCGCCGCAGCCGCACAGCCCGGCGGCCACGAACAGAGCCACCATGCTGATCGCCGGGACACGCCGTTTGCACCTCCGCCGCATGGCGAGCAGCGTAGAGGCGCCAAAGAGCTCGGTCCGCCACTATTCCCCGATCATGTTCGATATCCGCACCCGCGCGAGCGACAGCCGCGCCCGCACCGGCACGCTGCGCCTGGCCCACGGTGACGTGCAGACACCGGCGTTCGTGCCGCTCGCCACACGCGGCGCGGTCAAGATCCTCGAGCCGCGTGACGTCGAGGCGCTCGGGTACGAGCTGGTGCTCGGCAACACCTTCCACCTGTTCCTCTCCCCCGGCCCTGAGCTGATCGACAGCTACGGCGGGCTCGCCGCCTTCATGCGCTGGCCACGCCCGATCATCACCGACTCCGGCGGCTTTCAGATCTTCTCCATGGGGCATGGCGGCGTCGCCGACGAGATCAAGGGCCGCGGCCGCAGCGGTACCACGGGAGGGTCCGGCGGCGCGATCCTGGCGATCACCGAGGAGGGCGTGCGCTTCCGCTCCTACATCGACGGCGGCGAGCGCTTCATGGCGCCCGAGACGTCGATGGCGGTTCAGGCCGCATTGCACTCGGACATCGCGCTCGTGCTCGACGAGTGCACCCCGTTTCACGTGACGCGCGACTACACCGCCCGCTCGACCGAGCGCACCCACCGCTGGCTCGAGCGCTGTCTCGAATGGCACGAGCACAACGGCCCGCACGATCAGGCCGTCTACGGCATCGTGCAGGGCGGAGTCGAGCACGACCTGCGGATCGAGTCGACCGAGACCGTCGCGGCCAGCCGCTGCGGCGGGATCGCGATCGGCGGATCACTGGGGCAGGACAAGCCGCAGATGCACGAGGTGGTCGACTGGACCACGGCCGCGCTGGAGCGGGTCGCACCCGAGCGCCCCAGGCACCTGCTCGGCATCGGCGACATCGACGACCTGCTGGTCGGTGTGGGGCTGGGGATCGACACCTTCGATTGTGCGATGCCGACCCGGCTCGCGCGCCATGGCGTCGCGATCGTGCCCGACCCGGCCGGCCGCTGGCGCGTCGATCTGGCCAAGTCGCGCTACCGCGGCTCACATGAGCCGATCATGGAGGGCTGCCCCTGCCCCGCCTGCAGCGCGGGCTTCACGCGCGGGTACATCAACTACGCGGCCAAGGCCGGCGAGACGACCGGGCCGCGCCTGCTGACGCTGCACAACCTGAGCTACATCCAGCGGCTGATGGCCGACCTGCGCGACGCCATCGATCGGGGGGTGCTGGCCGACACGGTCGCGGCCTGCCTGGCCGGCGCCGCTCCATCGGCGCGTTAGGGCCAGCCTGAAACCCCGGCCGTCAGCCCAGGGGGCTACCTCGTGTACTGGTTGATGATGTTCTGCAGCTGATTGATCGCGGTGCGCCAATCGTTGGCGATCACGCGCTTCTCCTGCACCACCGAGGCCGAGCTCTGATGCAGCGCGAGCACCGCGACAACGGCGATCACCGCGATCACCACCACCAGAGCGAAGATCCAGCCAAGCCGACGAGCGGCACGGCGGCCGCCGCCACGCTGCTCTGCCCGCACCGGCGGCGTCTCCTGGGGCACCGGGCGCCGCGCGGGCACGGTCCGCGGCGGACGCGCAGCGGCGGCCCGCGAAGGCTCCCGTGAGACGACCATCGTCTCCTGTGTAGGGTAGTTGCGCTGCTGCGCCGGAAGCACGCGCGTCGCGGCGCCGCTCTTTCCGGTGTGACGGGTGGGCGCGTCATCGGACCACGGCGAGACGCCGGCCGCACCGTCGACGATCATCTCCGAGAACTCGCCGGCGGTGCGCGGGCGCTCTTCGGGCACGACCGAGATGGAGACGGCCACCGCCTCCGAGAGCGTCGTGCGGACGTGCGGGTTGATGCGCTGCAGCGGGATCGGTGACTCGCGCTGCTGCTTCAGCGCGAGCTCCGAGAGGGAGTTCGCCTCATACGGCAGGCGCCCCGAGAGCAGCTGGTAGGCGACCACGCCGAGCGAGTACAGATCCGCCTGCGGCCCGGCCTCCTCGCCGCGCGCCTGCTCTGGCGAGAGGTATGCCGCGGTGCCGAGCACCGAGCCGACCTGCGTGATGCTCGATTGGCCGGTGGCGCGCGCGATGCCGAAGTCGGCGAGCTTCACGACGCCGCTCTCGGAGACCAGCAGATTGCCGGGCTTGACGTCACGGTGCACGACGCCGTTGCGATGGGCGTAGTCGAGCCCGCGACAGGCCTGGGCGACGATGTCGACAGCCTGCTCGACATCCAGGTGCCCGCGGTCGCGGAGGATCTCCGCGCAGGACTGCCCCGGCACGTACTCCATGACGATGAAGTGCTGATGGGCCGACTCGTCGAAGCCTGAGTCGAAGACCTGCACGATGTTCGGGTGAACCAGGCGGGCCGCGGCCAGCGCCTCGCGCCTGAAGCGGGAGACGAAGGTCGGGTCATCGGCCAGATGCTCGGCCAGCAGCTTCACCGCGACGTGGCGCTCGAGCCGCTCGTCCAGCGCAAGCAGGACCGTCGACATGCCTCCGACCCCGAGCCGGCCCTCGACCCGGTAGCGGCCGTTGATGACCGAGGCGCTCATCAGAAGCCGCTCCCGGAGGTGCCCGTCGTGCTGGCCGTGGTGGTGTCACTGCCGGTGGACGTGTCGGTGCCGCCGCCCAGGCCCGTCCCGCCGTTGGGCGTGGTCGTCGAAGACGTCGTGCTCGTCGTGCTCGTCGTCGTGACGGTCTGGTAGCAGGTCGGGCAGGTGCCACCGGTCGTGTTGGTGGTCGAGTTCGTCGTGTCGGTCGCCTGCGTGTAGGTCGGCGCCGTGTACGTCTGCGTCGAGGGATTCGTGAACGTCTGCGTCTGGGTGGCGGTCGTCGTGGTCGTCGTGTTCGTCTTCGGGTGCGTCTTCTTCGGCGTCGTGGTGACCGTCCGGCAGTCCCGGGTGGCGAGCGATTGGACCGTGCTCGAGCCCTGATCGATGTCGTTGATCAGCGTCGAGTTGACGTTGCCCATGTTGTCGACGGTCGACTGGAAGTCGGCCAGGTACTGCTGCGCCTGCGCGCAGTTCTGGTTATCGAGCGCCTGTGTGACGCGGTTCAGCTGCGCGGTCAGGTTGCGACCCTGCGCCCCTGACAGCCACGAACCTCCGCTACTGCCGCAGCCCGCGATCGCGGACACGGCAAAACCAACGCCTGCAGCGACAAATGCCCTGTGTGCGAAGCCCATCCGTGCTCGACTTTAGCCACTGTTGCGGCCAAATCCCCCTGGTCGGCCGTTCAAACCGGCAGTTTGCAAGCTATTGCCCGAAGCTGAGGCGCTCGGCGAGCGCCTCGGGCAACCTTGCGGCTCGAATCGCCCAGGCGGCGCCCTCGATGTCGTACTCGGCCCGGCGCCAGGCTGCCGTCCACGCCTCGGTGTCGAGCTCGAGCCAGGCGGCGCGGGCGTCGCCGTCACGGGGCTGACCGACGCTTCCGGGGTTCAGCAGCCAATGGCCGACGCTGATGTCGAGCTCGTCTCCCTCGTGCCTGGTCTCGCCGGTGGCGCCCTCGCCGTCGAAGCGATGGAACGCGAGCGCCACGTGCGTATGGCCGACCACACTGATCCGCTGCGGTGCCACATCGAAGGACAGCTCGGCCTGAAGCGGAGACAGCACATACTCCCAGACCGGATCGCGCGGGCTCGCGTGGTAGAGGCTCACGACCTGGTCCTCGTCCTTGGGCGTCAGCGACTCCAGGAACAGACGTGTGTCGATCGAGATCACGCTCCCGGTCCATTCGGCGGCGCGCCGGGCGATATCGGAGAAGTCCGCAACCGAGAGAGCACCCGTGACGGCCAGATCGTGGTTTCCGGCCAGGCAGATGTCGGCGTGCTCGCGCACCAGTTCGGTGCACGCGTCCGGATCCGCCCCATAACCGACGACGTCCCCGAGACACCACAGGGCGTCGCATTCGGCGACACGGATCTGCTCGAGAACGGCCTCGAGCGCCTGCCGGTTGGCGTGGATGTCAGTGACGATCGCTACCCGCACGGCATCAGTTGTGTCGCGCGACGCGATCGCGGGGAGGGCTACTCCCCGCTATCGAGCGGTTCGTCTCCCAGCGGCCGATTCCCGCCGAACTCCGGAAGGTTCTTGATGTTCTCGCGGGTCTGCCACTTGGCGTAGTTGTCCTGCATGGCATCGATCAGCTCGCGCATGAACTTCGGTGAGAGGTTCACGCGTGCCACGACCACGCCGGGGACCTCCTCGTCCTCGATCTCATGGTCGACGCGGGCATACGTGATCGTGAACTCGTAGTCGGAGTGGCTGACGTTCGCGAAATTCGTGTAGTGGCCTGCCATCAACTCCGGTGAGAAGTGGATGTTGATGTGGCGCTCTGGCTGCTGCGGTTGATCCATATCTACTTAGTATCCCATCGGTGAGGATCATCGTCGTCGCCGTCGGTCGCCTACGGCCACCATTCGTTGACGACATCGCCCATTACGCCAAGCTGCTCGGCCGTTACGCCCGGCTCGAGTTGGTCGAGGTGCGCGAGGATGCTGCAGTCGCCGCTCGCATCCCCGAGCGCGCCTTCGTGTCGCTGCTCCACGCAGAGGGCAAGCAGTACGACTCGCTCGGCTTCAGTGACTTCCTCGAGCAGCGCCGTGCCAGCGGCCGCGACCTCTGCTTCGTGATCGGCGGTGCCTTCGGCAACCTGGAGCTGCAGCGTGCTGACCACACGCTGTCGTTGGGAGCGATCACCCTCCCCCATCAGCTCGCGCGCGTCGTGCTGCTCGAGCAGATCTACCGCGGGCACAAGATCCTCGCCGGCGAGCCCTACCACCACTAGGTTGGAGTCGGGCTGTGGCGGTGGCGGCCCCGCTGGGCCGCCACTACCCGGGCCCGCTTGGCCAACACCCCCGGGCCGACCGGCCCGCCACCGCCGGGTTCCCGTGCGGGATGATTAGACATGGCAGAACGCCACTTCGCCCGCAGACTGTTGCTGCTCCTCACAGCGCTCGCCGGCGTGATCCTCGGCAGCGGCATCGCCTTCACGGCGATCGAGGGTACGTCGGCTGCCTACGGCCTGGCCTGGGCGCTCGACAAGGTCACTACCGTCGGCGATCTGCACACCCCGGCGAACCTCGCCGGGCGTGTGCTGCTCGCGATCCTCGAGCTGTTCGGGATAGGTACGCTCTTCTACGGCCTGGCGACGGTCGCCGAGTTCTTCGTCTCCGGGCAACTCAGCGGCCTGCTGGAGCAGCGCCGCATCCAGAGAATGATCGACTCCTACACAGACCACTTCATCGTCTGCGGCTACGGCCGCGTCGGCCAGCAGGTCGCGCGAGACCTGCGGACCGGGGGCGCTCAGGTGGTCGTGATCGATCACAACCCCGCCAACCGCGAGACGGCCCAACACGACGGCGTCACCTACATCGAGGCGCAGGCGACGCACGACGAGGTGCTGCTGCACGCCGGGATCGAGCGCGCCGCCGCGGTCATCGCCTGCGTCGACTCCGACGCCGACAACATCTTCATCGCGCTCACCGCGCGCGAGCTCTCGAGCAAGGTGCGGGTGATCGCCCGCGCCGCGATCGAGGAGTCGGAGCGCAAACTGCTGCACGCCGGCGCCGACGAGGTGATCTCGCCCTACACGATGGCGGGCGCCGAGATGGCACGGCTCGCACTCACCCCGGCGGTGCAAGGATGAGCGATCCGGTCTCCGAGCTGCGCACCGCGCTTGACGCTGCTGCCACTGCCTTGCGTGGCAGTGGCAGCGAGACGGACGTCGGCTCCGCGGCGAGGCTCGAGCGGCCGAAGCGTGCCCGGCAGGGCGATTACGCGACCAACGCCGCGATGCTGCTGGCGCCGTCACTCGGGTCCGCCCCGCGTGAGATCGCGGTCCGCCTCGGCGACCAGCTCACCGCGGTCCTGGGCGCGACACTCGCCCGGTTTGAAGTCGCGGGCCCGGGCTTCCTGAATCTGGTGCTGTCCGACGATTGGCACCGCAGCTCGCTGCGGGCGCTGCTCGAAGCGGGCGCGCGCTTCGGCGCCGACGGCACCCCGCGGTCCGAGCGGATCCTGCTCGAGTTCGTCTCCGCCAATCCAACCGGCCCGATCGTCGCGGCCAGCGGGCGCCACGCCGCCTACGGCGACTCGCTGGGCCGAATCCTCGAGTACCACGGTCACTCGGTCGCGCGCGAGTACTACGTCAACGACTCCGGGTCGCAGGTTTTGCGGCTCGGTGAGTCCGTGCGGGCGCGAGCGCTCGGACAGGACCCGCCCGAGGATGGCTACCAGGGCGATTACGTGGCCGACATCGCGGCGCAGCTCCCGGGCGCGGCCGACGAGTCCCTCGACATCGGCCGGCTCGCCGACCAGGCGGTCGCGGCGATGGTCGAAGGCATCAAGACGACGATGACGCGCTACGGCGTCGCGTTCGACACCTACTTCAGCGAGCGCTCGCTGCACGCCGGCTCGCCGAACACCGTCGACCGCGCGATCGAGGACGTCCGCAGGGACGGCCACGTCTACGAACACGACGGGGCGCTGTGGTTGCGCACCACCAGCTTCGGCGATGACAAGGACCGTGTGCTCGTGCGTGGCGGCGGCGAGCCGACCTACTTCGCCTCCGATGTGGCCTATATGGAGAGCAAGCGCGAACGCGGCTTCGAGCGCCAGATCATCGTGCTCGGCGCCGACCATCACGGCTACATCGGCCGGCTCAAGGCCGCCTTCCAGGCACTCGGCGGTGAGCCGGAGCTGCTCGAGACGCTGATCATGCAGCTCGTGCACCTGATCGAGAACGACGAGCGCACAAAGATGTCAAAGCGCCGCGGCGAGTTCGTCACGCTCAACGAGCTGCTCGACGAGATCGGCGTCGACGCTACCCGCTACTTCATGCTGCAGAGCTCGCACGAGCGCACCCTCGATCTGAACCTCGATCTGGCGCGCTCGCAGTCGGCGGAGAACCCCGTCTACTACATCCAGTACGCGCACGCGCGGATCGCCTCGATGCTCGCGAGGCTCGGCGAGGCTCGCGTCGGCCTCGCCGTGCCGGCGGGAGCCGATTGGAGCTCGCCGGCGGCTGAGCTCCACACCTCCGAGCGCGAGCTGATCAAGAAGCTGCTGTCGCTGCCCGAGGAGATCGCCGAAGCCGCCGAGCGGCGGGCGCCGCACCGCATCGCCGGCTTCGCGCTCGAGCTCGCGCAGGATTTCACCGCCTTCTACCGCGACTGCAAGGTCGTCGGCGCCGAGCCGGAATCGCTCGAGTCCTTCCGGATCGCCCTGTGCGTGGCGACCAAGGGGCAGCTGGCGCTGGTGCTCAGACTGCTCGGTGTCAGCGCGCCCGATTCGATGTAGCGCGCGCTCACACGAACTTCGTGAGCTCGTCGTCCAGGCGTCTGGCGTCGTCTGAGTCAAGCGGCGCCGCACCCGGGAGCTTGGTCGCGGCGGCACGTCTGGAGCGCTCGCGCCACTTCGGCAACGTGAAGCCGAGCAACGCCAGGCCGCCGAGGAACACCGCGGGCGGCAGGATGTACACGGTCAGGTTGAACCCGCTGGCGGGCGGGCGCCCCAGCACCTGGGTTCCGTACTGCGACACCATCGCCGATTTGATCTCGCCGAGCGACAGGTCCTTGGCGATCAGCCCGCGCAGCGTCTGCTTCTCCGAGATCGCCTGCGGTGAGTTCACCTGGTTGAGCGGCTCGTGGCAGGAGACGCACATGAACTGCGCCACGGCCGAGTAGTAGCTGACGTCGGCCCCAGCGGAGCTCGTGAAGCTCGCGCCGGCACCAAGCGTGACCACAAGCGCGGCGACGACGAAGATGCGGCGGAGGCTCATGCGTGGGTGCTCAGCACACGGCTCAGCGTCCGGTCCATCCACGAGCTGCTCAGCTGATAGGTGCGCGCGGCGATGACATGGCCGTCACGGCCGATGATGAACGTCTCGGGGACGCCGTTGACACCGTAAGAGGCGACGAAGTTGTCGCCCGGGTCGAGCAGCACCGGGTAGTGCAGGCCGTACTTCTGCATGTACCCCTGGGCGTCGCCCGTGGAGTCCTGATACGTGATGCCCACCACCTCGCCGCCGTGCGCCTCGAGCACCTGCTGCGCATGTCTGATGATCGCCACCTCCTGCTGGCAGGCAACGCACCAGCCGGCGAACACGTTGACCATCACGACCTTGCCGCGCAGATCCTTGAGGCTCTCCCTCTGCGAGGAGCCGAGCAGGCGCAGCTGCATCGCGGAATTCGGCGCCGGCGGTGTCTGCCCGCGGTTGACCCGGGCCGCCAGCGCGTTGCTAGGGCCGTTGTTTGCCACCCCGAAGCCCAGCAACGCCAACAAGGCGACCACGATCAGCGATATGACACCCGGCACGGCGAACCTGCGCATCACCGTCAGGGTACCTCGACAGCAGTTCGCCGGGAGCGCCGCATCAGCGCCTCAGCCTGGTTCCCGCGGGACAAGAACAGCGCAGGGACCTCAGATGCGACGTGACATGCCCGGCGTACACGCCGGAGGCCCGCCGAGTGGCGGGCCTCCCCGTGGATGCTCCTGTCCGGCGAGCCGCGTCTGGCGCAGCGGCCCACAACGAACGCTCCCGTCCGCGCGTTATCCGACCACGCCGTTCGGGTTGCACGAAATGGTGATGGTCCCCCCGATGCCGTCAGGGATCGTCCACCCGTGCGCCGCCGATCCAGGGGCTGCATCTTTCGGAGTCTGCGTCTGCCTGACGGTCTGCCCGTTGTTGTAGTCATTGAGCCCGCTGTAGGCGCAGAGTGAGTTCGAGTGTGCCGGGGCCGCGGTGTCATTGCTGGTCGGAGTCCCGCCAGTTGGCGGCCCCTTCACCTCGCCGGCGAGCGCCGAGCCCGCTGACAGAGCCGCAATGAATGCCGCCAAGAGTGCCCCTATGAGTGCTTTGTGCATTCCCTCTCCCCTTTTGCTCGCGTCGTGCGCGTGGCTGCCTGGTGGCGGCCTGCGTCCATTCTCGTGTGGGCGCGAGCTGGCGGGAATACGACGATCGTCGTATCTTGTGATCGTGGCGAAGCTCACAAACTCGGACCTCCGAGGCGCACTGGATCTTCTCTACGAACTCGGCTCTCTGCCATCGGCTGATCCGTTTCCGCTGCTGGTAGTCGATCGCCTCGGCACACTGCTCGGCGCGCGACGAGCAGGCTATGGCGAGTTCTCGATCACCGATGGCGGCCAGGGCTACGCCGTCCAACGGCGCCTCATGAATCGCACCGAACCGGCATGGCTCGAGGAGAAGGTCAGGCGGTGGTGGCTCCAGGACCCGATCGTGTGTCGCGTTCATTCCGGGGCCGTCGAACCGATGGCGGTCTCCGATCGGGTGAGTATGCGGACATTCCACCATCTTGAGTACTTCCAGCACGTCCACCACCCATTCGGGACGGCGGATTGCGTTCGCCTGTTCCTGCCGGCCCCGAATGCGATGTCCCGCTTCTTCTGGTTCGATCAGGAACACTGGGGGTTAAGACAGCGAGAGCGCAAACTTCTCGAACTGCTCCGGCCCCATCTCGTACTTTGGCGGGGCGGCTGGAGCGCCCCGGTGTCTCAAGGCGTGTTCGACCTCAGCGCGCGAGAGCGGGAAGTCCTCCAAGCAGCGGCAGGCGGCGCGACCAACCGTCAGATCGCAGAAAAGCTGTGGATCTCTCCACACACGGTCAGAACGCACCTCGAGCACGTATTCGAGAAACTCGAGGTCAGCACACGCACCGAAGCTGCCGCAGTCCTCCGCGGCCTAGGGCCGTCGGAAGCGGGGCTGTCGGATGACCCCCGGGACTAACGCCCCTTCAGACCCACCTCCGAGGCGCTTATGCCCGGTCGCGCCGGGCTAGAATCGCCCCGACGCGGGTGTAGCTCAGTTGGTAGAGCGTCGGCTTCCCAAGCCGAAGGTCGCGGGTTCGAACCCCGTCGCCCGCTTCACTTCACGAGGACCCGACAGGCAGGGACCGTGTTGAACCAGAGCTCAACGATGACGCTGGAGGGGGCCTGATCGTGGGCGATCCGCTTGCGGGTGGGCCTCACGGGCTGCCCTTGGCCGCACCTGGGTTGCTCCCGGTGATTCTCGACGGGGTGGCCGACGGGATAGCGGTGCTGGACCGTGACGGGCGGTGCATCTATCTGAATGAATCGGCGGGGGCGATGCTCGGCCAGGCGCCCGCCGGGATGCTGGGCAGCCGGCTCTGGAACCAGCTGCCGGAGGACCTCCGGCTGGGCCTCCGGCAAGCATGCGAGGCCGCGGCGGAGACCGGAGTCGCTGACCGGCTGGTCGGCCGCAGCGCGAAGCTTGGATGCTGGTTTGAGTTTCGTGTTCTGCCACACGACGGGGACGTCGTGATCGTGTTCCGGGACGTGACTGACGAGCAACTTGCGCATGACGAGCTCGTCGAGCACCTCGATCGTAACTTCGAAGCCGAGCGAATCGTCGGCTTCGGGGTCTGGAGATGGGAACTCCGGAGCGGTCGCGTGCGCTGGTCCGACGAGCTGCATCGAATCTACGGGCTTGCGCCGGGTGATTTCGGAGGCACGGTCGATGCGTTCATCTCTTATCTGCATCCCGAGGACCGCGAGCGCGTCTGGGCGACCGTCAGCCGCTCGGTCGAGACACTCGAGCCGTTCATCTTCGAAGAGAGAATCATGCGACCCGACGGCGAGGAGCGCGTGCTGCTGTCAAAGGGGCGCGTGATCGCGGATTCGGACGGCTCAGCGGAGGCCCTGGTCGGTGTCTGTTACGACGTCACCGAGCGCGCGCGGATCGAGCGCGCGCTCGGTGCCAGCGAGCGACGGATGCGAGCGATCATCGACAACTCGCCGTCCGTGATCTCGGTGAAGGACCTATCCGGTCGCTACCTGATGAGCAATCTCGAATCGGGTCGGGTGCTGGGGATGGAGACCGATGAGATCGTCGGCAAGTACTGCACCGACCTGTTCCCGCCGGAGATCGCCGAGGCCCAGCGCGCCAACGACGCCCGCGCGGCGAGCGAGGGGGACCCCGTTTACGACGACGTCGTGTTCGTCCGTAACGGCGAGCCGCGCAACTACGTCACCTCCACCTTCGTGCTCCCCGACGAGGAGGGCTTCGCGCTCGAGACCTGCACCATCGCAACCGATGTCACCGAGCGCCGCGACTATGAGACCACGCGTCGTGAGCGGGCCGAGTGCGCCGAGCAGATCACGTCCGCGCTGGCTGAGGACCGGATGCTCGTCTTCGGCCAGCCGATCATCGACCTGCGCTCAGGCGCGCACGCAGCCAGCGAGCTGCTGGTCAGGTTACAGAGCGCAGGCGAGCGCCCAGAGACCCTGGCGCCTGGTCGTTTTCTGCCCGCCGCCGAGAGCTTTGGGCTGATTCAGCCGATCGATATCTGGATGGTTCGACAGGCCACTGTCCTGTCCGATCCCGTGGTGCTGGAGGTCAACATTTCGGCCGTGACGATGTCCGATCCGGCCGCGCGGCGCGAGATAGTCGAGCTGCTGGCCGGCGCGCCGGCCGCCGCCGCCCGAATCGTGTTCGAGATCACCGAGACGGCCGCCGCCACCCACCTGGACGCCACTTTCGCGTTCGCCAAGGACATCGAGCGTCTCGGCTGCAGGCTCGCGCTTGACGACTTCGGCACGGGGTTCGGCTCATTCACCTACCTGCGAAAGCTCCCACTCAGTTTCATCAAGATCGACGTTAGCTTCGTGCGCGGAATGGTCGAGTCCCTGGATGACCGACGGGTGGTGCAGAGCATAATTGGGATCGCCAAGCAGTTCGATCTGGCCACGGTTGCCGAAGGGGTCGAGAACGAAGCGACGCTCGAACTGGTGCGCGAGCTCGGCGCCGATTTTGCTCAGGGCTTCCACATCGGCAGACCGGCGCCGATCGCGGCAGTGCGCCACTAGATCGCTTGAACCTCGCGACGGGGGTGGGCGCAGGACGCGGTTCTCAGATCTCGATCAGCGCGCCGACGGTGGCGGTGCGGTCGACGGGCAGCCTGTAGGTGTCGATCGGGCTCGCGGCATTGCGGGCCATCGCCACGAAGACGAGTTTCTGCCAGCGGTTCATGCCGGGCCGGTTCGTCATCGACACCCTGATCTGCGAGAGGAAGTACGACGCGTGCTCCAGATCGAGGTTGCGCTCGAGCAGCCCGCGCTTGCGCGCCAGCGTCAGTGCGGCCGGGATGTCGGTGATGTCGTGGTAGCCGGCTCGGACGGTGACGTGCCGGACCTTGAACGTGCCGCTGCCGAGGATCTCGACGAGGAACTGCTCGGTCGGGTCGACATGGGGAACGCTAAGCTGCGCCACCGACACGATCAGCACGCGCTCGTGGAAGATCCCGTGGCGGTCGAGGTCGGCCTTCAGCGCGAGCGGAGTCGTGCTCTTGTTCGGGCTGAGGTAGATGGCCACACCGCGCGCGCGGTGGCACGCCACGTCGGTCGTTCGGACCTCAGTCAGGAAGATGCCGAAGTCCCCCTCCTCCTCGGTGCGGTATCGCGTGACGATCTGGTAGCCGCGGCGCCAGGTGACCATCAGCAGGGCGGTGAGCAGTCCCACGCACAGGGGGATCCAGGCGCCGTGGCTGACCTTGCTGACGTTCGAGGAGAAGAACGACACCTCGACGATCAGCAGCACGGTCCCGAGCACAACCAGCTTCCAGCGCCTCACCTTCCACATCGACCGAGCGACCGCCAGGAACAGGATCGTGTCGATGCAGAAGGTGCCGGTGACGGCCACGCCATAGATGTCGGCAAGCGCTCCGGAGCGCCGGAAGATGAGCACCAGAGCGATCACGCCGATGCCAAGCACCCACGTGATCAACGGAACGTAGATCTGCCCTTCGAGCTCAGATGTATGCGAGATCTTGAGCCGCGGCAGGAAGCCGAGCTGAACCGCCTGCCGCGTGATCGAGAAGGAGCCGGTGATCGCGGCCTGGGAGGCGATGATCGTCGCGATCGTCGCGAGCACCACCATCGGGATCAGGACGCTCGACGGCACCAGCAGGAAAAAGGGGTTCGCGATGTCTGTGGGGTGCGCCAAGATCAGCGCGCCCTGTCCCAGATACGAAAGCAGCACTGCGGGAAAGACGATCCCGAACCAGGTGCGGCGGATCGGCTGCGCTCCGAAGTGGCCGCGATCCGCGTACAGAGCCTCGGCGCCGGTCAATGCGAGCACCACACCGCCGAGTGCGAGGAATGCGTCGGCGCCGTGGTCGACCATGAAGCGGGCACCCCAGGTCGGCGATAGCGCCTGGAACACCCCGGGGTACTGGACGATCTCGCGCGCACCGAGCGCCGCGATCACCACGAACCAGATGAGAATCAGCGGACCGAAGAGCCAGCCGACCGCGCCGGTTCCCTTGCGCTGAACCGCGAACAGCCCGATCAGTATCCCCAGTGAGATCGGCACGATGAGATGCCCGAGGCCGTGGTCGACGACCTTGAGTCCCTCGACGGCCGAGGTGACAGAGATCGCGGGCGTGATCATGCCATCGCCGAAGAACAGCCCCGCGCCGAAGATCCCGAGCGTGACCAGCACCGCGGTGCGGCCGATTCCGCGACGCTGGATCAGTGCGACGAGCGCCATCCCGCCGCCATCGCCGCGGTTGTGGGCGCGCATCAGGAAGCCGGCGTACTTCACCGAGATGATCAGCGTCATCGCCCAGAAGATCAGCGAGATCACGCCGTAGACGCCCGCCGGGGTCGCGTGAGCAGCATCCTTGTGCTGGTTGAAGATCACCTGCATCGTGTAGATCGGGCTCGTGCCCAGGTCGCCGTAGACGACCCCGAGGGCACCGAGGGCAAGCACCACCTTGCTGCCGTGCGCGACGACGTCGCGCTGGTCGTCGACATCTTCGAGCTCAATGCCTGACTTCTGCGGCGCGGCCTCAGAGCTGATCTGCCAGGAACCGAGCTTGTGGGCGGCCTCGTTGAAGCTGCGCCGGGGACCGTGCGCGGGGTGATCCTGGCCAGACCATCCCGCTTTATGCCCCGCTTCGTGGAGGCTCTTGTGTCCGGGAACGATTTTCACGGCTGGGGCGTGAGCTACGCGACGTCTCTGTCCAGCAGCTTCGGTCGAAGCCCCAGCATCCGCAAATCCGTCAGGAGAGACTCGACCTCATCCTGCACGTCGGCCTCCGTCGAGGCGTCCACGTGTATCCGCAGCAGCACGGTCCCGCGATTCAGGCCCGCGTCGTGCCCACGCGTCAGTACCGGACGCCGCTTACCCGGATGGTTGTTGATCCAGGCCCGCACCTCGGGTGTGAGGGCAGGCCTGTCCAACGCGATCGAGATCTCGGTCACAGCCACCAGGGTCGCGGGTCCGCCGGGCCATCGGAATAGGTGGAAGTACCCATCTGCACAAGCGGTGCAGATGGGGTAGCGGAGCCCTACGGTTCGATCAGGCCGCGACGGATCGCGTAGCGGGTGAGATCGGCGACGCTCCGCATCTCGAGCTTCCCGAGAATGTTCGCGCGGTGGTGGTCCACGGTCTTGCGGCTGATCACCAACGCGGCGGCGATCTCATCGCTGGTGAGGCCCTCCGCGATCAGCTTGACGATCTGCAGCTCGCGTGGCGTGAGCGGATCGGTTGGGGCGGCCTCGCCGCGGCGGGCCTGCTCCAGGTACTCGCGGACCAGCGCCATGATCGCCTGCGGGTAGAGGAACGGCTCACCGCGCATCGCTGCCCGGCACGCCTCGATCAGGTCCCGGTTCGCCGCCGACTTGAGGACGTATCCGGACGCCCCGGCCTTGAGCGCCTCGAAGAAGTACTGCTCGTTGTCGTGGACCGAGAGGATCAGGACACGAACGTCGGAGCGGCTGCGCAGCTGGGCCGTCGCCTGCAGGCCAGTCAAGCGCGGCATCGAGACGTCGAGGATCGCGAGGTCGACGTCCCCGGCGAGGGCGCGCTGGACCGCCTCGGCTCCATCCTGCGCTTCGGCCACCACCTCGATGTCTGGCTCGGCGTCGAGCACGGCCCGCAGGCCGCTGCGCACGACCGCATGGTCGTCTGCGAGCAGCACTCGGGTTTTCAGTGGCGTGACCATCCGCTACGCCGGGACCCTCAACACGACGGCGGTCCCGCCGCCAGCGCGCGCGTGCACATCGAGCTCGGCGTCGATCACACTTGCGCGCTCGCGCATTCCGCGCATACCCCGCTCGCCCGCATCCGCCGGGACGCCCCGGCCGTTGTCGGCCACCTCGAGCACGACGCCACCGTCGTCTGCGCGCAGCTCAACCACAACCTCCGTCGCCGCGGCATGTCGCAGCACGTTGGTGAGGGCCTCCTGCGCGACGCGATAGATGACGAGCTCCACCTCGGGGGCGAGCTTGGGCAGGCTCCAGTTGAGCTCGCGCCGGACACGGATCCCGGGCTGCCGGTCGACGCGACCGCAGAGGGCGACGACCGCGTTGAGCAGTCCGAGATCGTCGAGCACCTCGGGTCGCAGCTCGCGCGCGATCCGCCGGACGTCCTCGAGGCTGCCGAGCGCGGTCTGTGAGATCTCGAGCAGCGCGCCGCGCTCCGCCGGGCCGGCGTCGTCGGCGGCGCGCTCGGCACGCAGAGCGATCGCGGTCAGCATCTGCCCCACCTCGTCGTGCAGCTCCCGTGCGATCCGCTGCCGCTCGCGCTCCTGTGCAGCCAGCTCTCGCAGCGCGCTGTCCCGGCGCTCTCGCTCCAGGCGATCGAGCATTCCGCCGAGCGCCTCGGCCAGCGCGCGCACCTCGGCGCTTGTGCCCGCGTATGAAGCGGCGTGTTCGTGCGAGAGCGACGTCTCGGCGGTCTGCATCGTCGAGGCGAGCGTCCGCAGCGGTCTGAACGCGCGGCGCAGCAGCAGAAGGTCGAACGCGAGCATCAGCACAAGGCCGATCCCGAGCACCGCCAGCTCGCTGGGCGTCGCGACCCGGTGAACCGTCACCGGCGTCCACGCGAGCGTGGCAACGGCCACCGCGAACACGATCACGTTGGCGGCGAACACCTTCCACTGCAGCGACGCGCTGTCCCAGCGCCGGTGAAGTGCTCGCATCGGCCCATTCAAGCGTGTGCTCAGCGGCCCGTCGAGTCCCCGCCCAGGCCGATCGCCGCCCAGGACCGCCGGCCGCTAGTCGTTCTGGGCAGCGCGGAGCAGCTTCGCCATCGCCTGCAGCAGGGCCCAGGCGATCGCGGCGTTCTCCTGTACCAGCGGCTGGAAGTCCCAGTAGGTGAGCCCGTAGCAGACGAGCTCGGTGCTCGCGATGATCGTCGCCGAGCGCTGCTGTCCGTCGATCAGCGCGACCTCGCCGAAGTGCGCCCCGGCCGTGAGCGGCGGCCGCGCCCGACCTCGCACGGTGACGATCGCTTCGCCGGACTCGATCAGGAAGAACGCCGCACCGCCGGCGCCCTCCTTGGTGACCGTCTCGCCGTTCGAGAACTGGCGCTTCTTGAACAGCCGGGCCACCTGTTCCAGGTCGTCCGGACCAAGCTCGGCGAACAGTGGGACATGCTGCAGGACCTCGACGGGGGCTCCGGCCACGTTGCCTTCCTATGTTCCCGCGCGCGTGATTGCGCGGCACTGGAGCAGGTACAGCCCGCCGTCGGCGATCGCCCATTCGATGTCGCGCGCCGGTCCGTAGAGGCTCTCGCAGCGTGTGGCAAGAGCGTGGAGCTCACCGAGCTCGTCGTCGCTGACGCACAGCTTCTCGATGAGCTCTGGTGCGACCGGGTCCTCGAACGTACCTCCGTCCGGCCGTGCGCGAATCGCGATCTTCTTCAGCCCGGCGGTACGTTCAAGGATCTCTCCCGAGGGGGCGATCCGGAAGGTGTCCGGGATCACCTGCGCGGCGACCACCGCCTCGCCAAGCCCCCAGCTCGCCTCAATGATGCGCTCGTCGGCCCCGGTGATCGGGTTCTGGGTGAACATCACCCCGGCCACCGTGGGATCGAGCAGACTCTGGACCACGACACCGACGCTCGGCCGCCGCATGAGACCAACCCGCTGACGGTAGGTGATCGCCGAGTCGGAGTTGGCCGACCACCAGATCTCGCGCACCGCGTCGCTCACCCCCGCAACGGTACGGATGTTCAGAAGAGTGATGTGTTGGCCAGCGAAGCTCGCGTGGGCACCGTCCTCGTCCACCGCCGAGGAACGCACGGCCAGGGGCACGGGCAGACCGCCGGCCGCCTCGGCCACCATCCGGATCGCCTCGTCCTCGCCGGACGCGACGGCCTCGACAAGCGGGCCGGCCAGGGCGATCCCCGGCGGCAGCGGGAGGCCGCCGCGTGCGGCCTCCCCGAGTCCCACGGCCTTGGAGCCGAAGACGGCGTTGTCATGCGCCTCGACGAGTGGAACGACCTGACTCACCCGAGCACCGCCACCTCACCGGCGCCACCATCCACTCGCACGCGGGCGCCGTCCCGGATGCGGCCGGTGGCGTCGCGCGTACCCACCACACCCGGGATCCCGTACTCGCGGCTCACGATCGCGGGGTGCGAGAGCAGGCCACCGCTATCGGTGACGAGCGCGCCCAGCAGGGGCAGCAGGATGTTGAAGGCCTCGGTGGTGCACTCGGTTACGAGCACGTCGCCCTGGACGATGCGGTCGAATTCCGCCGGGCCGCTAACCAGCCGTGCCGGCCCCTCGTAGACCCCGGCGCTCGCGGCCAGCCCGTGCAACAGGTTCTCCTCGTGCGCCTCCTGTGAGGGTGCGAACATGGCGTCGATTGTGAGTCCGGCGGCGCGCATCATCCGCGCCTCCGCAGGCGGCAGGCCCGAGGGATCGGGCGGCGGCGACGCCGGTGGTCCCAGGTGCATGGGGGCGTCCTTGGCGGAGTGCGTCGTCCGCCAGTCGTGGCGCGCCGCCAGCTCATCCGCCGAGGGCCCGTCCTCACCCCGTACGAGCGCCTGCATCTCGGCAAAGGAGGCGTCGACGAGGTGCTCGGGATCGTGGAGCCGGCCGTCGGCGGCAAGCCGGCGCCCTCCTCCCAGGACGGCACGGCGCATGATCCCAGAGGCCCAGATGTCGCTGTAGACGCCGCGCTCGTCGCGGATCCGGTACATCAGCCGCGCCTCCCCGACCATCTCGTCGAACTGCTCGCGGTGCTCGGCCGGGACCTTCTCTCTGATCTCCGCGATCTTGGCTTCGGCCTCGGCTGCCGGGTCGGAGTCGCGCCCGCCCGCCATCTGCACGCGGATCGCCCGCAGCAGCGCGTCGGGCATCTCCAGCGCGTAGCGGCCGGAGATGTCAAAGCCGTCGAGCAGGCGGTAGCCCGTGAGCTCCAGGTAGGCGGACACCGCACGGCCCGCATCGCTGTCGAGAGTGCGCAGCCGCGCGAGCGTCTCGCCCGCGTCCCCGTCGGCGCTCAGGATCTCCTGCGCGGCAGGATCGGCGTTGATCGCGCTCACCATCGTGGCAAGCTCGCCGGAGGCGCCGGCGGAAACGGGCGCCGTCCCGCGCATCATCCCGAGCAGTTCCGCGTGCGGGACATCGGTCCACTCGCCCGCGTGAGCGAGCAGGTCGCCGATCGCCACCATCGCGGCGCCCGTGTGGCGCATGTGCTGGTAGACCATCTCCTGGTGATGCTCGTAGCAGCGTCTCAGGTAGTCGCTCAGCTCGGCATCCGAGAGCTGCTCGAGGTCTTCAGCCTGAAGCTCCTTGTGCTTGCGGATCGAAGCAGGCTTGAAGATCTCATCCCACTCGCGCAGCTGCTCGCGCCAAAGCTTCTTCGCGAACACCTCCTCGGCGCGCTGGAAGCGCTCGGGTGCCTGCTCCGGTGCCACCGGCCGCGGAGCGTGGTACGCGAAGCCATTCACATACGCGTAGTCGAGGGTGTCCAGCAACATCCCGTAGAAGCTGGTGAACTCACGGAAGCCGCGCACAAGGGCCGCCGGGTGCATCTCACTCCAGTAGCGCGTTGCGGGCCGCGGGAAATGCACGGCGTCGAGCTCCCAGGGGCCCGGACCCGGTGGCTCGAACCGAAGCTCGAAAGCTGGATCGACTGCTGTCATCTCTTCTTCCCCCTGTGCTCATCGCCTGCATGGTGGCGCCGCCCTGACGCCTGGCCCATTCTCTCCCCTGCGGGGTGCCCGAAGCAAGGACCCGCCGGGTCGCATGCCGATCACGGTCTCCTGACGCTGCCCGGAGAGCTCAGCGGCGGCGGCGCGCGACGCCCCACACGGAGACGCCCAGCATCACGAGCACCACCACCGGCAGCAGCCACCAGACGGCCGCGCCGTTGTTGGAGAGCACGAGCATCACGACCAGCGTCACCGCGACCGCGGCGGCGATGCGCCAGTCGTCGCCGATCACGAAGTCCCAGAGGAAGCGCAGCAGGGATCTCACGCGACTCACGTGACCAGCGCCTCAGCGCGAGAAGCGCCGCCTGCAAGCGAGCGACGCAGGAGCCGCACGTTGGCGAGCGCGAACAGCAGCACAACGGGGATGATCACGAGCAGAGCGGTGTCGCCGCCGGGCCAGTGCGCGTGAACGCCCTCGCCACCCCAGAACACTCCAAACGAGGTCAGCATCACTCCGACCACGAACTTCAGGCTGTTCTCGGGTACGCGGGCGAGCGGCGCGCGCAGCGCGGCTCCAGCGGCGACGACCACCAGCACCGCTGCCAGCGCGGCCGCCGCGGCCAGCGGCACATCCTTCTGGTTGGAGCCGAACGTCAGCGCGATGAACACGACCTCGAGCCCCTCGAGGAACGTGCCCTTGAACGAGACGAGGAAGGAGTAACCGTCGAAGCCGACCTCCACCCCTCCCGCTTCGCGTGCCGCCTCCGTCTCCTCCACAAAGGCGGCGTCCTCATCGTGGAGCGCCTTCAGCCCACTGGCGCGCAGGATCGCCTTGCGCAGCCACTGCAGGCCGAACACGAGGAGCAGCCCGCCAACGACGCCACGCAGCACATTGATCGGCAGCGCGGTGAGCGCCGGGCCAAGCGCCGCGGTCACGGCGGCGAGTGCCACGAGCGCGACGCCGACGCCGATCATCGCCGAGCGCCAACTGCGGGTCGCGCCAACCGCCAGCACGATCGTCAGCGCCTCGACGGCCTCAACCGTGCAGGCGATGAATACGGATGCAACAAGACCTACTTCAGTACCGGTCATGGCTGCGTACTAGCTCTCCTCGGTATGTGTTACGGCAATGGTGACAGGGCGCTGTTGGGTGCCCCGTGCTGAGCTCTGCGCCTGCGCCACGGTCTCCGCCGCGGCGGTGCGCGTCACGGCATCCCCGCGAAGGGCCTGAGTTGCGCGCGGCTCGTCGTCGGCGAACACCGGCCGGATGGATGAACGCCGGATGGATGAACGCTTGTGAGCTCGGCGGGAGTCGCTGCTCCACGCAGCCGCCCGGTGTAGCCAGCTCGCAACCGGCGCGTTGCTCTCGCGTGACCGATCGGCCTTTCGGCGCATCCGCTCACGAGCAGGTAGCGGTGACGGTGCCGAGGCTCACCCGCAAGGACTCAGTCGGAGGTGGTAGTCCGTAAACAGCCGCTAAAGCCGCGTCTGCAGATCTCCTCAGTGGCTAGAGTGCCAAGTAGATGATCGAGGTCCGCGGCTTAAGCAAGCACTACGGAGAGCGTGTCGCCGTAGACGACCTGAGCTTCACGATCAGGCCCGGCACGGTCACCGGCTTCCTCGGACCCAACGGTGCCGGCAAGTCGACGACGATGCGCCTGATCCTCGGACTCGACCGGCCGAGCAGCGGTAGCGCGACCGTCAACGGCAAGCAGTACCGCGACCTCAGGGCACCCCTGCACGAGGTCGGCGCACTGCTCGAGGCGCGCGCCGTGCACACGGGCCGCTCGGGCTACAACCACCTGCTCGCTCTGGCGCAGACGCACGGCATCCCCCGCAGCCGCGTCGACGAGGTGATCGAGTTGGTGGGCCTGGATTCGGTCGCGCGCAAGCGGGTAGGAGGCTTCTCGCTCGGCATGGGGCAGCGTCTGGGTGTGGCCTCCGCGTTGCTCGGCGATCCCGCGACGGTCGTGCTCGACGAGCCCGCCAACGGACTCGATCCCGAGGGCATCCGCTGGATTCGCAACCTGCTCAAGGGCCTCGCCGCCGAGGGCCGCACGGTCTTCCTGTCCTCACATCTGATGAGCGAGATGGAGCAGACCGCAGATCACCTGATCGTGATCGGGCGCGGGCGCCTGATCGCCGATACGGACGTGGCGAGCTTCGTCGCACAGGCCTCGTCCGGCGCGCCCGTGCGCGTGCGCTCGCCACAGCTTGCGGCGCTGGCGGACGCCGTCACGGCGGCCGGCGGAACCTCGACCAAGCCCGACGACAATGCGCTCCAGGTCTTCGGAATGACTCCCGAGCAGATCGGCGAGCTCGCCGCCGCCCAGCAGTTGGTGCTGCACGAGCTGACGCCGGTTCAGGTCTCACTCGAGGATGCGTTCATGGACATCACCAAGGATTCGGTCGAATACCAGCACTCGGCCACGTCGAGGACCGACGTCGCGACCCCAGCAAGCGCCGTGTCCGCAGGAGCCGAGCCGTGAGCGCCACGACCACCCCGTCCACGCCGAGCTTCTCCGCTCGCCCCGAGCGCTCTGAAGAGCGCGTGACGCTCCCGCGCGTGATCCACTCCGAGTGGACCAAGCTCTGGAGCCTGCGCTCGACGCGCTGGTCGCTGTTCATAGCGTTCGTGGCACTGGCCGGGCTCGGACCGTTGGTCGCGTTGATAGAGATGGCGCGCTGGTCGCACCTGACGTTGCAGGATCGCCTCTCGATCAACTCGATCGATCGCAGCCTGGTCGGCTGGCATCTGGCACAGCTCGCGGTGGCAATCCTCGGCGTGATGACGATCACCGGTGAGTACCACACGGGAATGATCCGCTCCAGTTTGATGGCGACACCAAAGCGGCTGCCGGTGCTGTGGGCCAAGCTGATCGTTTTCTGCTCGGTGACGATGGTGCTGATGCTGGTCGCCGCGTTCATCGGCTTTTTTGGCGGCCAGGCGATCTTTACGGAACACCACGTGAACGTTTCTATAAGTGCGCCGCACGCGCTGCGCACGATCGTCGGGGCTGCCCTGTTCACGACGGGAGTTGGAGCGTTGTGCGTTGCGCTCGGCACGATTGTGCGGCGCACCGCCGGAGGAATCGCAGCGTTCGTCGGCGTCTTCTTCGTGCTTCCGGTCATCGTCGAAATCCTGCCCAGCAGCATGAGCAATCCGATCCACCCATATCTGCCGAACAATGCCGGAGGGGGAATCGCCCAGGCTTTCCTCGACCCCAACATGTTCTCGGCGTGGGGCGGCTTCGCGCTGTTCTGCGGCTACACGGTCGCGGTTATCGCGATCGCGGCCGTGCTGCTGCTGCGGCGCGACGCCTGACGACTGCGTCTCGGCAGCGGCAGCTGGCTCGGGCCGCTGCCGACCTGCCCGGCCGACGTACCCAGCGCCTCGTGCACGCGCGCGACCAGATCGCCCGCGTCCGCCCGCGTCCACAGGCTTGGTGACGAGGTCGGTCGCGCCCTCGAAGTAGGCCTCCTGCCCGGTCTCCTCGCGCTCGTCGGCTGTGACGACGATCACGGGCGTCCTGCCGATCTTGCGATCGTCACGCAGCTTTCGCAGTAGGTCCATCCCGTTCACTCGCGGCAGACCGAGGTCCAGGACGAGCAGATCGGGGTGGATGATCCGGCAGATGTCGAGGGCATAGCGGCCATCGGGCGCCTCATGCACCTCGAGTCCCGCGTCACGCAGGACCGTCACACAGACCACCCGCTGCGTCGCTGAATCCTCGGCCACCAGCACGCGTGGTGGAGTGTTCGGCATAGCCACAGCATCTGCGGACGGCAGCATGACTTGAGCGTCCGCTGGGCGAGCAGTCAGCTTGGCCGCGGCCGACCGTCCGTGTACTGTTCCGTACCGGAACCATGGCGAGCCTCCCCGATCCCGAGCGCCTGCGGCCCGGCCGCCACCACCTCGCACGCGAGGAGGTCGCAAGATCGCAGCGCGACCGCATGCTCGTGGCGACGCTGCACTGTGTTGCCGACGCCGGATACCCCACAACCACGGTCGCTGACATCGTGGCCGGGGCAGCCGTCTCGCGCAGCACCTTCTACGCACAGTTCGCCGACAAGGAGGCGTGCTTCATCGCCGCCTACGACTTTGCGATGCAGCACGCGCTGGCACGGATGACCGCGACCGCGCGGACGCAATCCCCGCAGAGCTGGCGTGAGCGCGTGCGCAACGATCTGACGACCTACCTCGACGTGCTCGCGGACGAGCCCGCCCTCGCGACCACCCTGCACGTCGAGGTACTCGCCGCCGGCCCCGCCGCACTCGAGCATCGTGCTGAGCTGCTCGGCGTGCTCGCCTCGCGCATCGCCAACCTCGGCGAGCTGGCCCACCGCGACGACAGCGCCGTGCGCGAGCTCCCGGCGGCGGTGTTCGCGCTCTTCACCGGTGGCCTTGACGAGTTGATTCGCGACCGCTTGCGCACAGGCTCGAGCGCGGCGCTGCGCGACCTCGCCGAGCCCGTGAGTGAGGCCACCTACGCGATGTTCGGCGCCTGAGGGCGCCCGCCGGCCGTGACCGGCGATTGACGCGCTGCGCGCCTGCAAACGTTCGCTGCAGGACGCTGGGCAATCTGTCCAGACCGCCACTCGCGCCTTGACCCAGGCTCTAACCTACTGCGCCAATGGCCAATGGGGGGCCTCAACCAAAGGGTCTGAAAGTGCTTGTCGCGGCGCCGCTCTCCGAGCGGGCCCACGCGGTCGCGCGCCACCTCGCTGCGATGTCGAGCTGGGCCTGCGAGCAGGTCGACAGCAGCGACGATCTGCGCGAACTGCTGCGGGACGGCACGTGGGACACGGTGATCCTCGAGCACGACCCCTCCTTGCCGGAGGCTCACGAGCGGCTGCGCCTGGTGGTCAGCGAGGCCGGCCAGCGGCCGGTCGTGGTCGTCGGTGAGGAGCTCAACGGCGCCGAGGTGGCAGCGGCGCTGCGCCTCGGAGCGGCCGACTTCGCCCTGATCGACCGGCCCGACGACATCGTCGACGCCGTCTCGCACGTGCTCACTGAGGACCGTCACTCCCGCAGGCGCCGCATCGAGGCCGCCGTTGACTCGGCAGTCCGCACCGCCGAGGAGCAGATGGACAACGTCTTCAGCGAGGCGCCGATCGGCATGGCGCTGGCGTCACTGACGGGCACGCTGATCCGTGTCAACCGCAAGCTCTGCGAGATCAGCGGACGCGGTGAGAGCGAGCTCGTCGGATCCAACTTCCAGACGTTCGTCCACCCCGATGATGCGCTCGCCGACCAGCAGCAGATCGTCGAGCTGTTCGGCGGGTCGCGCACGTCCTACGAGGTCAGGAAGCGCTACTTCAACCGCAACGGCGGGACGCTGTGGCTCGAGCAGTCGGTCTCGCTCGCACGGGCCGACGACGGTAGTCCGCTGTACTTCATCGCGCAGTTCATCGACATCACCGCCCAGCGCGAGGCCGAGGATGGGCTGCGCTCGGCCAACTCCAGACTGCGGGCGATCTTCGACCACGCCCCTGTGTGGCTGGCGGTGCGCGGACTCGATGGTCGCTACCTGAACGTCAACAACGAGCTCGCGCAGGTCTACGGCGTCGACGAGCAGCGGCTCGTCGGCTCCCACCCGACCGACTTCGCGCAGACGCCGCGCACCACCGAGATCGCCGATGACGACCGCGCCGTCTGGGAGACCAAGCAGCCCGTCTCCCACGACATCACGATCGATCACCCGCAGCGCGGGCAGCGCACGTACCACATCGTCAGGTACCCGGTCCTCGACGAACACGGCGAGCTCGACGCGGTCGGCTCCTTCGGGATCGACATCAGCGATCGCAAGGAGGCCGACACCGGCCGCGACCGGGCCCTCCAGGCATTCGCCGAGGCGCAGGAGATCGCGAAGGTCGGATCATGGGTCTGGGACGCCGCCAGCAACGAGCTGGCCTGGTCAGATCAGATGAAGCGCATCTTCGGCCTGAGCCCGGAGGACCTCGCGCCTGATTCCGAGGGGTACTTCGACTTCGTCGATGAGGCCGACCGCGAGCTGGTGACCCGCTCCTACCAGCAGGTCGTCGCCGGTGACCCGATGTTCGAGGTGGAATACCGCATCACCGCCCGCGACGGCGCTCGCCGCATCCTGCACGCGCTCGGACGCGCCGATCCCGAGCGTCCCGGCGTCTTCACCGGCACCGCCCAGGACGTCACCGAGCTGCGCGCGATCGAGCGCAACGCGCATGCCGCGCGCGAGCGCTTCCGCGTCGCCTTCGAGAACGCGCCGGTGGGCATGACGATCGCGATGGCCGATGGTCGTGTGCTCCAGGTCAACGACTCGATGTGCGAGATCACCGGTTACACCCGGGATGAGCTGCTGACGATGAACCTCGCGAGCATCACGCACCCAGAGGACCTCGGCGAGCGTGCGCAGCTGGATGAGCAGCTGCGGGGCGGCGAGATCGACAGCCACATCCGCGACGGCCGGCTGCTGCGCGCCAACGGCGACGCTGTTTGGGTCTCGCGTCACGTGCGCATGCTGCGCGACGAGGACGGCAACCCGATGCAGACACTCACACACTTCGTCGACATCACCGAGCGGCGCACGATGGAACGCGAGCTGCGCCACATGGCCGACCACGACCCGCTCACCGGCCTGCTGAACCGTCGCGGCCTCGAAGCCGAACTCGAGCGCCACGTCGCCCATGTCAACCGGTACGGTGACCGCGGCGCGCTGCTGGTGCTCGACCTCGACCACTTCAAGGCCGTCAACGACACGCTCGGTCACGAGGCCGGCGACCGGCTGATCGTCAACGTCGCGACGCTGCTGAGCGGCCGCCTGCGCAGCTCCGACGCCGTTGCCCGCCTCGGCGGCGATGAGTTCGCGATCCTGCTGCCCGACGCGAACGCCGAGGTCGCCCAGCACGTGGCCGAGCAGATCGTCGCCGACATCCACAACAAGGCCGTGGTCGAGCACGGGCAGACCAGCCGCCGTGTGACGGCCAGCGTCGGGGTGACGATGTTCACCCAGGGTCAGGTCAACTCCGAGGCTGTGCTGGTCGACGCGGACCTGGCGATGTACGACGCCAAGGAGGCGGGTCGCGATCAGGTCGCGATCCACGCCGGCGGTCGCGACGAGCAGCCGCGCATGAAGGCCAGGCTCGAGTGGATCGACCGCATCCGCTCGGCGCTCGACGAGGGCCAGTTCACATTGCACGCCCAGCCGATCCTCGAGCTCCACAGCGAGCGCGTCACCCAGTGCGAGCTGCTGCTGCGGATGGTCGACGCCACCGGCGACACGATCCCCCCCGGTGCCTTTCTCTACATCGCCGAGCGCTACGACCTGATCCAGGAGCTCGACGAGTGGGTCGCCAAGCAGGCGATCGAGCTCGTCGCGCGCGAGGAGGCGGCCGGCGGGCAGGGCTCGGTCGAGATCAACGTCTCGGCCAAGTCGCTTGCAAACGACCGCCTGCTCGATCTGATCGAGTACGAGGTCGCCCGCCACCAGATCGACCCAGGTCGGTTGATATTCGAGGTCACCGAGACGGCCGCGATCTCGCACATGGCGCTCGCCCGGAGCTTCGCGGAGCGCCTCAAGCTGCTTGGCTGCCGCTTTGCGCTCGATGACTTCGGCGCCGGCTTCGGCGGCTTCTACTACCTCAAGCACATCCCCTTCGACTACCTCAAGATCGACCGCGAGTTCGTCACCGACTGCCTGCACAACCGCACCGACCAGCTGGTGATCGAGGCGCTCGTGTCACTGGCCCACGGCCTCAACAAGCAGACGATCGCCGAGGGCGTCGAGGATCACGAGACCGAGCTCTTCCTGCGCCGCCGCGGCGTCGACCTGGCCCAGGGCTACCACATCGCGCGTCCCGCACCGATCCAGGACGACGTCCCGCTTTGGCTTCCGCTCGCCGATCGCAGTTAGTGGCCCGAGCCGGGCGGCGGTGCATGATCACGGTGACACCGCTGGCGATACCGAGCAGGCCGTGAAGTACGAGCGCTGAATCGATGATGTAAGTGCTTGTGTTCATGGGTGTAATGATCGATTCCACGGCCGGTTTGCACATCGACGCAGGGGTTGAATCGTGGGCTTAACTTGCGTCTCCAACCGGGGTGGAGACCGGTAGGGTGAAGCGGCGATGGACGCGCCAACGATCGATTCGCAGCAGGACGAGGCGGCCGCGGCGCAGGCGTTCCTAGCCGCCCTCGATGACCCGCTCGCACGGCTCGCCCGTGAGCACGGACCGGTCGACTTCTCGCTCCCGTCGCACCGTCTTGTGCTGCGCGACCCGCTCGAGCGGCTGACCCTGGGAATCGTCGGTCAGCTGATCAGCGTGAGGGCCGCGCTCGCGGTCTTTGGACGACTGCAGGAGTCCCTCGGCGGCCGGATCGACGCCGCCGCACTGGCCGAGGCCGACGAGACCGCGCTGCGGTCGGTGGGGCTGTCGGGTGCGAAGGCAAGAGCCGTTCAGGCACTCGGCTGCGCAGTGGCGAGCGGGAGGCTCAGTTTCGAGGCACTGGCGACGATGGACGACGACCAGGTCGAGGCCAGGCTCGTCGCACTCCCGGGCATCGGGACCTGGTCGGCACAGATGTTCCTGCTGCGCTCGATGGGTCGTCGCGATGTGTTCCCGGCCGGCGACCTCGGCCTGCGACGCGGGATCGAGTCGTTGTATGCGCTGCGCGAGATGCCGACCATTCCTGAAGCCGCAGAGCGGGCGCTCGCATGGCGCCCGTATCGCTCCTACGCCGCGAAGTACCTGTGGCTGCACTACGCCGCCGCTGACACCTGAGTGGAGGCGACGCTGGGGGAGTTTTCCGGCCCCACGCCGAAAAAGTCCCCCAGCGTCACTGCTCAATCAGCGAGACGCCTGTCATCTCTGCGGGCTGCTCGTAGCCGAGCAGCTGCAGGATCGTCGGTGCAACATCCGCGAGCACGCCACCGTCGCGCAACTCGAGCCCGGGCATCGTCACGATCACCGGCACCGGGTTCAGTGAGTGCGCGGTGTTGGGGCTGCCATCGGGCTCGAGCATGTGGTCCGAGTTGCCGTGGTCGGCGGTGATCACGAGGACCCCACCGCCTTCGTGCACCGCGCGCACGACCTCGCCGAGGCAGCGGTCGACGGTTCCGATCGCCGTGACGGCGGCCGTGATCACGCCGGTGTGGCCGACCATGTCGGCGTTGGCGAAGTTGATGATCCCGAAGACAGGCCCGTCCTCGCGCCACGAGCTCACGAACGCGGCGGCGGCCTCGGGGGCGCTCATCTCGGGCTTGTGGTCGTAGGTTGGGACGTCACGCGGCGAGGGCACCACCTCGCGCCGCTCACCCTCCTGCGGGGTCTCCTCGCCACCGGCGAAGAAGTACGTGACATGCGGATACTTCTCGGTCTCGGCGACGTGCAGCTGGCGCCCGCCGTGCGCGGCGATCACCTGCGGGAGCGTGACCCCAGGGCGAGCCGGCGTGAACGCAACCTGATAGGGCCAGTCCTCCTGGTACTCGGTCATCGTCGTGTAGACGTCGACGGCGGGGACACCGCGACGGTCCACGTCCATGAAATCTGGAGCGGCCAGCGCCTGCGTGATCTCACGCATCCGATCGGGACGGAAGTTGAAGGCGATCACGCTGTCCCCGGGGCGCATGCACGCTTCGGCACCGACCGTCACCGGCTTCACGAACTCATCGGTCTCGCCGCGCTCGTAGGCGTCGCGTACGGCCTGCGCCGCGCTGTCGGCGTGGTGCTCCGCGGTGCCGTGAACAAGCAGGTCGCAGGCGAGCTGGATCCGCTCCCAGCGCCGGTCGCGATCCATCGCGTAGTAGCGCCCGATCACGCTGCCCACGCGTCCGACCCCCGCCGCCTGCATCCATCGCTCGGCCTGCTCGAGGTAACCGGCGCCGGAGTGCGGCAGTGTGTCGCGCCCGTCGGTGAAGGCGTGGATCACCAGGTCCTCGACCCCGAGCTCCTTGCCGAGGTCGATCAGCGCATGCAGATGCTCGATGCTCGAGTGCACGCCGCCGTCTGATACGAGACCTACCAGATGTACGCGGCCGCCCGCGGGGACGTCGCTGAACGCCGCACGCAGAACCTCGTTGCGCGCCAGTGCGCCGTCGGCCACGGCCAGGTCGATGCGGGTCAGATCCTGCATCACGACGGCGCCCGCGCCAAGATTCATGTGCCCGACCTCTGAGTTGCCCATCTGCCCGTCGGGCAGCCCGACCGCGAGCCCGCAGGCGGTCAGCGTCGTGTGCGGATAACGCTCGCACAGCGCGTCAAAGACCGGGGTCTGCGCGAGTGAAACGGCGTTGCCAGGACCTGCCGGTGCGAGTCCCCAGCCGTCGAGGACCACCAGCACCGCCGACGCAACCGGTGGCCCAGCGGGGCCACCGGACAGCGAGTCCACGTCCGTCCCGGCGCTCATCCAGCAGCGGCGACGATCGCCGCGAACGCCTCGGCATCGAGGCTCGCGCCACCCACGAGCGCGCCGTCGACATCTGTCAGTGCGAGCAGCTCGGCGGCGTTGTCGGGCTTGACGCTGCCGCCGTAGAGGATCCTTGCCTGCTTGGCCTGCTCGGGATCGCGTCCCGAGATCAGCGCACGGATGAACGCGGCGGCCTCCTGCGCCTGCTCGGGCTCGGCGACCTTGCCGGTGCCGATTGCCCAGATCGGCTCGTAGGCGATCGCGACCTGCGAGATCTGCTCGGTCGGGACCTTGGCCAGGCCCTCCTGGACCTGGTGGCGCAGCTTGCGCTCGGTGTCGCCGGCCTCGCGCTCGGGCTCGGTCTCGCCGACGCAGAGGATCGGTGCCAGCCCGGCGGCGAGCGCGACCGGGACCTTGAGCGCCAGCGCCTTGTCGGTCTCACCGAACAGCTGGCGGCGCTCCGAGTGGCCAAGGATCACACCGTGGACGTCGAGCTCGGCCAGCATCACCGCCGAGACCTCGCCCGTGAACGCGCCCGACTCGGCCTGGTGCATGGTCTGCGCGAAGACCTGCACACGCGATCCGCGCGTCGAGTCGACCATCGGCAAGAGCGCCGTGAACGGCGGGCAGATCGCGACGTCTGCGTGGTCGGCGGTTGATACACGCGGTAACAGCGCCTGGATGAACTCCTCCGCCTCGGAGACGGTCTTGTTCATCTTCCAGTTGCCCACGATCAGCGGCGTCCTAGTGGTCACTACAGACCTCCATACATACGCAATGTCCGCTAGGAGAGGACATCAACCCCGGGCAGTGTCCTGCCCTCTATCAGTTCGAGTGCGGCGCCGCCTCCGGTGGAGACGTGCGTCATCTTGTCGGCCATCCCGAACTTCTGGACCGCCGCGGCAGAATCGCCACCGCCGACGACGGTCACGGCGGAAGCCGTCGCCAGCGCCTCGGCGACCGCGCGGGTACCCGCGGCGAACGGGTCGAGCTCGAACGCGCCCATCGGCCCGTTCCAGAACACGGTTCCGGCGATGGCCACAAGCGACGTGTACTCGGCGACGGTCTTCGGGCCGATATCCAACCCCATCAGCCCGTCCGGGATGTCGACTCCATCCACCTGCTGCGGTGTCACGTCGGCGCCGAAGTGCTCTGCGAGCACCAGATCCGACGGCAGTACCAGGCGGCCGTGGCCGCGCTGCTCGAGCGCGAGCAGCCGGCGTGCGTGCTCGACATCCTCGTCGGCGCACAGCGAGTTGCCGACAGCGTGGCCCTTGGCCTTGAGGAACGGGAACGCCATCGCGCCGCCGATCAGAATCATGTCGGCGACGTCGAGGAAGCGCTCTATCACCTTGATCTTGTCGCTCACCTTGGCGCCGCCGAGGATCGCCACCAGTGGCCGCGTGGGCGCCTCGATCAGTTCGCGCAACGTGTTGACCTCACGCTCGAGCAGTAGCCCAGCCACGCGGTCGCGCATCAGCCGCGCGGCTCCGACGGTGGAGGCGTGAGCGCGGTGCGCGGCACCGAACGCATCGTCGACGTAGATGTCGGCGAGCGCCGCCAGAGCCCTGGCGAGCTTCGGGTCGTTCTCGGTCTCGCCCGACTCGTAGCGGACGTTCTCGAGCAGCAGGATCTCACCGCTGCCTAGAGAGTCGACTTGCTGGCTGACGTCTTCGCCGACGACGGCCGGCGCCATCTTCACCGGCAGGCCGAGCAGCTCACTAAGCCGCCTCGCAACGGGCGCCAGCGACAGTTCCGGCTCCCGACCCTTGGGGCGTCCGAGGTGCGAGACCAGGACCAGGCGAGCCCCCTTGCGGCGCAACTCCTGGAGCGTCGGCACGGTCGCACGCACGCGTGTGTCGTCAGCGACCCCGCCGCCCGCATCGAGCGGCACGTTGAAGTCGACCCTGACGAGCACCCACTTGTCCTTCAGGTTCTCGAGGTCCTCGAGCGTCCGCATACCGTTGTGTCCCCTGGTCGTTGCCCGCGAGCCTAGAGCTTCTGCACCAGATCGACGACGCGGTTGGAGTAGCCCCACTCGTTGTCATACCAGGCGACGACCTTGACCATTGTGCCGTCGAGCACCGAGGTCAGCTCAGCATCGACGATCGACGACGCCGGGTTGCCGACGATGTCGGCGGACACGATCGGATCCTCGGTGTACTCGAGGTAGCCCTGCAGCGGGCCATCGGCGGCGGCCGCCTTGAGCGCCGCGTTGATCTCTTCCTTGGTCGTCTCGCGCTCCGCCTCGATCGTCAGATCGACGACGCTGCCGGTCGGGACTGGGGCGCGCACCGCGAAGCCGTTGAGCTTCCCGTTGAGTTCGGGGATGACCTGGCCGATCGCCTTGGCGGCGCCGGTGGTGGCGGGGATCAGGCTGACCGCTGCGGCGCGGGCGCGGCGCAGGTCCTTGTGCGGCATGTCCTGCAGGCGCTGGTCGGCGGTGTAGGCGTGGATCGTGGTCATCAGACCGTGCTTGATGCCGACGGTCTCCTGCAGCACCTTGGCGACCGGCGCCAGGCAGTTGGTCGTGCAGGACGCGTTGGAGATGATCGTGTGCGACGCCGGGTCGTAGGCCTTGTCGAAGTTGACACCCAGCACAACGGTCACATCGGGGCCGGTCGCCGGTGCGGAGATCACGACCTTCTTGGCACCGGCGTCGATGTGCTTGGAGGCGTTCTCGCGGTCTGTGAAGAAGCCCGTCGACTCGATCACGACGTCGACGCCAAGGTCTCCCCACGGCAACGCGGCGGGGTCACGCTCGGCGATCACGCGCAGGTCCTTGCCGTTGACGGCAATGCCGCTGGCGGTCACCTCCACGGTGCCCTTGAAGGGGCCGTAATTCGAGTCGTACTTGAGCAGATGCGCAATCGTCCTGCGGTCCACAAGGTCGTTGAGCGCAACCCACTCGATGTCCGCGTTGCGGTCGACCGCCGCGCGGAAAACGTTGCGCCCGATTCGCCCGAAACCATTGATGCCGACTCGAACTGCCATAGACCCTCCGACTTGTTGAAGTTCGCGCTGAAGACCCGCGCCACTGCGAGGGGCAGGCCGATCGAAGGCTAACGGGTAGCCGTTTTCCACCAGTCGCTCGCCGGCTGGCTGCCCGGCGACGGATACGACCCGCGCCTCAGCGGCGCGATACCACCTCGACCCTGAGCCCGTCGGGGTCGTGCATGTACGCCGCGTAGTAGCGCTTGCCGTATTGCGGGCGCAGACCGGGCGCGCCGTCGTCCTGGCCTCCGTTGGCGAGGCCCACGCGGTAGGCCGCGTCGACCGCTGCCTTGCCGGTCGCGCGCAGCGCGACGTGGCCATAACCGGAAGCCGGGGGCCGCCCACGCGTGACCAGCCAGAACTCCGGGCTGTTGACGCCGTAGGCGAGCGCGTGCCCGGATTCGAACATGCGCCGCGCGCCCAGCGCGAAGAAGACCGGGTCATAGAACTTCGCCGAGCGCTCGAGGTCAGAGACCTCGAAGCCAATGTGGTCGATCACGTTGCCCGCTCGGCATCGCGGTGGATTACCTCGACGATGTATTCGGAATCGGCCTCGTAGCGCTCACCAAGATGCCGGGCGATCGCCACGGACCGGTGCCGCCCGCCGGTGCATCCGATCGCCACCACGAGGTGCGACTTGCCCTCCGCGAGGTACTGCGGCAGCAGGTAGTCGAGCATCGGGTGCAGCAGGTCGTAAAAGCGTGTGAGCGATCCGTCGCGGTCGATGAAGTCGACGACGCGCCGGTCGAGCCCGGTCAGCGGCCGCAGCGTCGGCTCGTAGTGAGGGTTGGGCAGGAAGCGCACGTCGAACATCAGGTCCGGGTCGCGCGCCGGCCCGTATTTGAAGCCGAAGCTCTCGAACGTCACCGCCAGGCGCCCCGGCGTGTGCGTCGGCAGCATCGCGTCGGAGAGCTTGCGCCGTAGCTGCGCGGCGGTCAGCCCGGTGGTGTCCATCACGTAGTCCGCGCGAGCGCGAATCGGCGCGAGCGCCTCGCGCTCGCGGGCGATGCCGTCGGCAACGCTGCCGTCGGGCGAGAGCGGGTGGCGCCGCCGCGTCTCCTTGTAGCGGGTCTGCAGCGACTCCTCGCTGGCCTCCAGGAACAGCACGCGATGGCTGAAGCCCAGCTCCTGCAGGCGGTCGAGTACCTCTGCGAGCCCTTCGAAATAGCTGCCCGCGCGCAGGTCGGAGACGATCGCGGCGTAGGCGACCTTCGAGCCCTCGTGGGCGAACAGCTCGACCAGCGAGCGGATCATCTCCGAGGGTAGGTTGTCCACGCAGAAGTAGCCTTCATCCTCGAAGGCGGCCATCGCGGTCGACTTGCCGGCTCCGGAGTAGCCGGTGATCACCACCAGGTCGCGGAGCGCAAGCGCGCTCTCTTCGGCGGACGGCGACATGTGTGTCAGCTCCGTCTCGGTGTGTGTCGGCTCTGTGACATCACTTGATCCCCCAACGTGGGGTTTACCAGGCTCAGCGGATAATCAGACGCCGGTCTTGTGAAGCTCGCGGTGCAGCTCTCGCGCCAGCTTGCCGGGAATGCCCGGAACCGCCTCGAGCTCCTCGCGCGAGGCCTCCAGCACCGCGTCCGGCGAGCCGAAGTGCGTCAACAGCGCGCGCTTGCGCGCCGGCCCCACCCCCGGCAGCCCGTCGAGGATCGATGCCGTCATCGCCTGGTCACGCCGCTGCCGGTGATGGGTGATCGCAAAGCGGTGCGCCTCGTCGCGCAGCCGCTGCAGCAGTTGCAGCTCCGGCGTGTCGTGCGGCAGCACCAGCGAGTCTGCCCGTCCCGGGACGAACACCTCCTCGATCCGCTTGGCCAGCGACACCACCGGCACACCCCGATCGACGAAGCCCTGCAGCGCACGCAGGCCCGCGGCCAGCTGGCCCTTACCGCCGTCGATCACGATCAGGTTGGGCAGCGCCGCGAAGCTCGGGTCGAACTCCTTGTCGTGCGGCGAGAGGTCGGCCTGTGCCTCGAACTGCGCCATCCGCCGGCCGAGGATCTCCTCCATCGAGGCGAAGTCGTCGGGACCGTAGTCGCCCTTGGCTGCACCGTTGGTCTCTCCGGCGGCGGCGCGCTCGCTCGCCGCCGTCGCTGTGGCGGCCTCGCCGACGGTCCGCACCCGAAAGCGCCTGTAGTCGGACTTCTTCGGCACCGCGCCCTCGAACACGACCATCGACGCCACCGTGTTGGTCCCCATCAGTGTCGAGATGTCGTAGCACTCGATACGCAGCGGCAGCGTGTCGAGCCCGAGCGCCTGCTGCAGCCGGTCGAGCGCCTCGGTGCGCTGCTGCCGCCGGCGCTCCGAGCGGAGCTTCTCTTGGTCGAGCGCGAGGCGCGAGTTGCGCTGCGCGAGCTCGAGGATCCGGCGCTTGTCACCGCGCTCGGGCTCACGCACCTCCACCCTTGAGCCGCGCCGCTCCGACAGGGCCTGGGCGAGCGCCGCCACGTTGGGCGTTCCGGACTCGACCACCACCAGCGGCGGGATCATCATCGCCGAGGCGTAGTACTGGATCACGAACGCCTCCGTGACCTCTCCCGGCTCGGCGTCGGCAGCGTTGTCGAGGTAGAAGCTCTGGCGATCGGACAGCACGCCGTCACGCACCTGCAACACCTGCGCATTGGCCTCGCCGTCATGTACGGCGATCGCGATCGCGTCGAAGGTGCCGCCCTGCTCGACCGAGACGCGCTGGCGCTCGAGCAGCCGGCGCACGGCCTGCAGGCGGTTGCGCTCGCGGGCGGCGTCCTCGTAGCGCTGCTCGGCCGCCGCCTGGTTCATCTCGAACTCGAGGCGCTGCTCGATCTCCTTGTAGCGCCCGGAGAGGAAGCCGATCACGCCATCGATCCCTGCGCGGTAGTCCTGCTTACTGACGTAGCCGACGCAGGGCGCCTCGCAGCGCTTGATGTAGTAATCGAGGCAGGGCGAACCGCTGCGCCGCCCCGGTTCGGACCCCTCGCAGGTCCGGAACAGGAAGACCTTGCCGAGCACGTCGAGCGTCGATCTGACCCGCTTTGCACTGCTGAACGGGCCGAAGTAGGCGCGGTCGCGACGGTGGCGCTCGCGGGTGAAGTAGACGCGCGGGAAGTCCTCGTCGAGGCTGATCGCGATGTACGGATAGGACTTGTCGTCACGCAGGCGGATGTTGAAGCGCGGCTGGTACTGCCTGATGAAGTTCTGCTCGACTATCAGCGCCTCGGACTCCGTCTGCACGACGAGCGCCTCGACGCGGTCGATCATCGGTAGCAGGTCGCGCCCCGCACGCGTGCTCGGGTTGGAGAAGTGCGAGGCGACGCGCTTCTTGATCGAGATCGCCTTGCCGACGTAGATCACCTTGCCGCGCGCGTCGTGAAACAGGTAGACGCCCGGCTCATCGGGCAGGTCGCGGCGGCGGTCGGCGGTGACGATCGACATTCGATCGTCAGTCTAGGTCGGCTCCGGTCCGCATTCGGGGCCCGCGCCCGCGCTGCGGTCCACGGCTGTCCGCTGGGGCGTGGTGTCGCAAATACGGCCGCAGGCATTTGCGACACAAATGCCTGCGGCCGCCGAAGCGGAACCCCGCCGTGCGCCGCGGACACCCGGCAGCGATTGAGTTCACTTTTCCCCCTCACAGGGGGATTTCCGAACTCGATGGATTGGAGCGCGTTCACAACTGCCGGCCTGGGAGGCATTTCTGAACTCGATGCTGTGCGCGAGTCGCGAACGCAACGGCGCCGATTGTCACCACCAGGTGAACAAGACTTGACTCATTCCAGAAAAGCCCGCACACTGGTGGCCAGTGCCCTCGAGCCTCGACATCGAGCGGATCCTGCGATCCGCCGAGCTGCGCGTGACGCGTCCGCGCATGGCGGTGCTGTCCGCTGTGCACGAGCATCCGCACGCCGACACCAACTCGCTCATCGACGATGTGCGCCGGCACCTGGGCGAGGTCTCGCACCAGGCCGTCTACGACGTGCTCCAGGCGCTCACCGCCGCCGGCCTCGTGCGCCGTATCCAGCCATCCGGCTCGCTGGCACGTTACGAGGCGCGTGTGGCCGACAACCATCACCACATCGTCTGCCGCTCCTGTGGGGCGGTCGCCGATGTGGACTGCTCGGTTGGATTCGCGCCGTGCCTGACTCCGTCTGAGGCCCATGGCTACGCGATCGACGAGGCCGAGGTCATCTACTGGGGCCTCTGCCCCACCTGCTCCGCTCACACCCACTGACTCCGAAAGAGGACCCCCTGTGTCTGAACGCCCAGACGCCGTCGTCGGCGAAATGAACGACACGACCGCCACCCCCACGAACGGCGGCTGCCCGGTTGCCCACACCGGTCTGACCCACCCGACACAGGGTGACGCCAACACGGAGTGGTGGCCCGAGCGCCTGAACTTGAAGATCCTGGCCAAGAATCCAGCCGTGGCCAACCCGCTGGGCGAGGACTTCGACTACGCCGAGGCGTTCAAGAGCCTCGACCTCCCTGCCGTCAAGCAGGACATCGCCGAGGTGCTGACCAGCTCCCAGGAGTGGTGGCCTGCCGACTTCGGCAACTACGGCCCGCTGATGATCCGCATGGCCTGGCACAGCGCCGGCACCTACCGCATCAGTGACGGTCGCGGCGGCGCAGGCTCGGGGCAACAGCGCTTCGCCCCACTCAACAGCTGGCCTGACAACGTCAGCCTCGACAAGGCCCGCCGCCTGCTGTGGCCTGTCAAGCAGAAGTACGGCAACAAGCTCTCCTGGGCCGACCTGATCGTCCTAACCGGGAACGTCGCACTCGAGCAGATGGGCCTGCAGACCTTCGGCTTCGGTGGTGGCCGCGTCGATGCCTGGGAGCCCGATAACGACGTCTACTGGGGCCCGGAGACGACCTGGCTTGGCGACGAGCGCTACACGGGCGACCGTGAGCTCGAAGGTCCGCTGGCAGCCGTGCAGATGGGCCTGATCTACGTCAACCCCGAGGGCCCCAACGGCAACCCCGACCCCCTCGCCGCGGCGCGCGACATCCGCGAGACCTTCCGGCGGATGGCTATGAACGACGAGGAAACCGTCGCGCTGATCGCCGGCGGCCACAGCTTCGGCAAGACCCACGGCGCCGGACCAGCCGGCTGCGTCGGCCCCGAGCCCGAGGCTGCGCCGATCGAGCAGCAGGGTCTCGGCTGGAAGAGCAGCCACGGCACCGGCGTCCTGCAGGACGCGACCACCTCCGGCATCGAGGTGACCTGGACGTCGACCCCGACCAGGTGGAGCAACCAGTTCCTCGAGAACCTCTTCAACTACGAGTGGGAGCTCGAGCGCAGCCCGGCCGACGCGAATCAGTGGGTCGCAAAGGACTCCGAGGCGACCATGCCGGCCCCGGACGCCGGTGGCGCGCCGCGCAGGCCGACTATGCTGACGACCGACCTGGCACTGCGGCTCGACCCGATCTACGAGCCGATCTCGCGCCGCTTCAAGGACAACCCCGGTGAGCTTGCGGACGCCTTCACGCGCGCCTGGTTCAAGCTCACGCATCGCGACATGGGTCCGGTCGTCCGCTACCTCGGCCCCGAGGTTCCGAGCGAGGAGCTGATCTGGCAGGACCCGGTCCCGGCCGCTCCGGCCGATCTCATCGATCCAGCCGAGATCGCCGCGCTCAAGCAGCAGATCCTCGGCTCCGGCCTGACCGTGTCACAGCTCGTCTCGACGGCGTGGGCCTCGGCCGCGTCGTTCCGCGGCAGCGACAAGCGCGGCGGCGCCAACGGCGCGCGAATCCGGCTGGAGCCACAGCGCGGCTGGGAGGTCAACAACCCGGCGCAGCTGACCGAGGTGCTCGGCACGCTGGAGGGCGTCCGGCAGGCGTTCAACAGCGGCGGTACGCAGGTGTCGCTGGCCGACGTGATCGTGCTCGGCGGCTGTGCGGCAGTCGAGCGGGCGGCAGCTGAGGCCGGCCACGCGATCACAGTCCCGTTCACACCCGGCCGTACCGACGCCAGCCAGGAGCAGACCGACGTCGAGTCCTTCGACGCGATCGAGCCGCGAGCCGACGGCTTCCGCAACTACAAGAGGGCCGGAGAGCGCCTCCCCGCCGAGCATCTGCTCGTCGACCGGGCGAACCTGCTCAAGCTGAGCACCCCCGAGATGACGGTGCTGGTCGGCGGCCTGCGCGTGCTCGGCGCCAACTACGACGGTTCCCAGACCGGCGTGCTGACCGCCACGCCAGGCCGGCTGACGAACGACTTCTTCGTCAACCTGCTCGACCTGGGCACCAGCTGGACCGCCGAGGACCACGGCTCGGCGCTCTACAGCGGCACCGGCGCCAGCGGGCAGTCCTGGACCGCGAGCCGTGCGGATCTCGCGTTCGGCGCCAACGCCGAGTTGCGCGCCGTCGCCGAGGTCTACGCCAGCGACGGAGCGAGCGGGAAGTTCGTGCACGACTTCGTCGCCGCCTGGGACAAGGTCATGAACCTCGACCGGTTCGACCTCCACTCATAGGAGCGGTCCGGCCTCAGGCGTGTCTCAGTCGGGGTGGTCGAGCGCGACCGCCCCGACTGCTGGAAAGGCCTAGTACTCGCGCGATGAACGCCAGATGGCGTACAGCGCGTAGACACAGCAACCGAGCAGCACGAGCCAGACGACTGTCCCGAAGCCGGTCTTCCAGAAGCGGTCGACCGCGGTGAGCGAGAGCGCACCGACGCCGATGGCCGCGTAGGCGATCGCGCGGCGGCGGGTCCCGAGCCCGTAGATCTCGACGCGGTGCTCGCGATAGAGCCGTGATGCGATCCACGCGAGGGTGGCCATGAACGCCAGCGAGATCGCCGTCTCGAGGAAGGCGAGCGCGAAGTCGCCCGTGTGTCCCAGGGCGTAGATCACCGCTGCGATCAGGAGGATCACCGCGACGTTGCGGACGTTTGAGTTGAGCTGCACGGAATTCCTGGGCCTTGTCAGCGGGATGCTGTCAGGTCCAAGCGTACATCCGGTTTCGCGGGGCGATCACCAGGCGGATCTGGCGCACCCTCATCACCTCTCGCGGAATCGTCACGCTCAGCGGCAAAGCGGTAGCCGACGCCGAAGTGGGTGTGCACGTAGCGCCACTCGGGAGAGATCCGCTCGAGCTTGTTGCGGAGCTTGCGGACGAACACATCGACCGAGCGGTCGCCGCGCACCATCGCGTAGCCCCAGACTCGCTGATAGATCACCTCACGCTCCAGCACGCGCCCCTCGGCGGAGGAGAGCTGACGCAGCAGCTCGTACTCCTTGCATGAGAGGCCAGCCGGCTCGTCGCCGACGTAGGCGTCGAACTGATCCGGGCGGATCGTGAGCTCGCCGGCGGTGGTCGGCGAGTCCTCGAGCGACACCTCGCCGATGCGGCGGCGGCGCATGACGGCCTGGATGCGGGCGATCAGCTCCTCCGGGTGGCAGGGCTTGGTGATCCAGTCATCGGCGCCGGTGCGTAGCGCGCGTACGCGGTCGGCGACCTGCACGGGGCGGCAGATCGCGAGGATCGCGAGCGCCGAGACGGCGCCGCTGACGCGCTCGATGTAGTCGAGCCCGGAGAGCTCGGGGTTCAGCAGCATCGCGTGCAGGCGCATGGCGGCGAGCTGGTCCGGAGTGGGCGGATACGCCATGACCTCGCATTCCCAGCGCAACGCCTCGAAACGACGCTGAAGGATCGTTGCCAGACCGCTGTCGTCGTCGACAAGCGCGATCCGTACCTGTCGGGCCTCAGCGGGCGCTGACATCGTGCCTCCGAGTCTAGAGGGCCCCGACGACGCTGAGGTTGGTTCGTCGAGCGGTCAGCTCAGGTGCGTCTCTCACAGATCCGAGCTGCAGGCGTCGATCGCCGAGAATCGCGGCGGCGCCCCATATCAGCGGGGGTTGACCCCGAACGCACTGTGACTAAGCCGACACAGTTTCCAAACCCCCAACCGGGGGTTTAGCACCAGCAGCGGAGGTGAAGCGCAGTTCGAACTCCAGGCCGCCGTCGGGCAGTCCGTTGGCGTGGATTTCGGCGCCGTGCGCGACCGCGATGGCTCGCACGATCGAGAGCCCGAGGCCCAGCCCGTCGCCGTCGGTTCCCAGGCGCTCGCCGACCCCGCGGCGGAACGGCTCGAAGAGTTCATCGACCTCGCCGGAGTCGATCAGCGCGCCGCCGTTGGAGATCCGTACGCCGGACACCGCACCGGACTCGAATGTCGAGACCCTGATCCACGGCGCTTCGCCGCCATTGTGCACGATCGCGTTCTCGACGAGGTTGCCCACGAGCCGCTCGAGCAGCGCCTGGTCGCCGATCACCACCGCGGGCTCGAGCAGACTCTCGACTGAGATCCGGTTGAGCCGAGGCTCGCGCGCCAGCAGTGCGTCCTCGACCACGGGCGCGAGGTCGACGCTCTCGCCCGCACCGACGCCAGCCTCGCTGCGCGCGAGCGTCAGCAGCGCGTCGAGCAGGCGCTCCTGCTCCTCGGTCGAGCTGACCACGCGCCGGCACACGCGCCGCAACGAATCGACCGAGGCGTCGGGATCGGCCAGAGCGACCTCCACCAGCGTGCGCTCGAGCGTGATCGGTGTCCGCAGCTCGTGCGATGCGTTGGCGACGAAGCGCCGCTGCGACTCGAAAGCTGACTCCAGGCGAGCAAGGAGCGCGTCGAACGTGGTGGCGAGCTCGCCGAGCTCGTCGTCGCGGTCATCGACCCCCAGGCGCTGGTGCAGGCTCTCGGCGCTGATCTCACGCGCACGCGCGTTCATCGTTCGCAGCGGTCGCAGCGCTCTGCCGGACAACCACCAGGCGATGCCGATCGACAGCAGCGCCACCACGGCGAGAGCGATCGCCGACCATTCGAGCAACGAGGAGGCGTCGCTCGCCTGAGAAGCCTTGAGCTGCACGTTGGCCCGACGCACGACCGCACTGACCTTCCTGCGCAGCTGATTCTGCCCTGAACGCTGGAGCTGCTTCAAGATCTGCGCCCGCGCCGGACCCTTCAGACGCTTCACGTTACGGTTCGTGGTAGCGCTGCCCGGCGCAGTGCTCCCGACACGGGTGAGCGCACCACCAGCCGGCGTCGGCCTCGACAGGCCAGCACCGGACTGCGTCGAACCAGTCGTGACGACGGCATCGAACGCCGCGCCGCTGGGCAGGCTGAACTGGACCGGGCCACTCCGAATCGACACCGCCCGCTGTGACGTCGCCTGGCTGTGCTTGAAGAGGGCGTAGGTGGCCGTCAGCAGCCCGGCACCGGCAACGATGAACACGAGCCCGTAGAGCAGCGTCAGTCGCAGCCGCAAAGTGACGCGCACGTTGCGCCGCTGGCGCGGCTCAGATCCTGTATCCGCCACCGGGCACCGTCTCGATCGGGTCAGGCTCGCCGAGCTTGCGGCGCAGGCGGCTGACGGTCACCTTCACGACATTGCTGAACGGGTCAGCGGCCTCGTCCCACCCTCGAGCGAGCAGCTCCTCAGATGAGATCACCGCGCCCTGAGCGCCCATCAGCAGCTCCAGCACGGCGAACTCCTTGGCGCTCAGATCGAGCCGCTCGCCGCCGCGGCTGGCGCGCCGCCGCGCGCTGTCAAGCTGCAGGTCGCCGCTCTCGAGCACCGGCGGCAGCGCCGGTTGCGCACGCCGCGCGAGGGCGCGCACGCGAGCAACAAGCTCGGCGAAGGCGAACGGCTTCGGCAGGTAGTCGTCCGCGCCGAGGCTGAGACCCTCTACGCGATCCTCGATTCCGCCGGAGGCGGTGAGCATCAGTACGCGGGCGCGGATCCCGTCTGCCGTCAGCTGCCGGCAGACCTCGTCGCCGTGCAGGCGCGGGAGGTCGCGATCGAGCACGATCACGTCGTACTCGTACACACGCGCGCTGCTGAGGCCCGATGGCCCGTCGCCGGCGACGTCGACCGCCATTCCCTCGCGGCGAAGCCCCGACGCGACTGCCTCGGCCAGTTCGGAGTGATCCTCTACGACAAGTACGCGCATGGTGTCTCAGAGAGCATCCTTAGCAGGCGGTTACGTGAAAGTAACGAGCGCTGTTCCCGGGATGTAACCCCCCGCCCCGTAGAAATGCGGCCATGCTTCGCACAGCTAGCGTTCTCACAGCCATGCTCGCCACCACGATTGCGGTCGCCGCCTGCGGTGGCTCGAGCCCATCGAGCAGCAATACAGCGTCCAGAACAGCGCAGAAAAGCGACGGACTCAAGCTCGCCGAGTGCATGCGCACGCACGGCGTGCCCGACTTCCCCGACCCCTCGAGCGGAGGCGGCTTCGGGATTCAGGCATCTGCGGGCGGCGGCACCGCGACGATCTCGGTCGGCGGCCACAGCCTCAACGTGAGCGGCCCCGCCTTCCAGAACGCGATGCGGCAGTGCCGCAGCAAGCTGCCGCAGGGCCCGCCGATCAGCGGTGCACAGCTCGCCAAGATGAAGCAGGGCGCGATCAAGATGGCCGAGTGCATGCGTGCCCACGGCGTTCCGAACTTCCCCGACCCCAAGGTCAGGAGCGGTCCCGGCGGCCATGGAATTGAGGTGCAGATCGGTGCGCCTCCCGGCTCCAGCGGTAGCCCGGGCGCGATCAATCCGCGATCGCCGGCATTCCAGAACGCGCAGAATCATTGCCAGTCGCTGATGGGCGGCTTTGGCCCGAAGCAGAGAGTAGGTAAGTAAACGATGCCGCTGCCCAAGCCCAGCCTCCCACGACCCCGCGGCCGCTGGATCGCCAGCCTGGCACTGCTGATTGCAGCCGCAATCGTGGTTGTGGTCGTGGTATCGAACAGCAGCCCCTCGAGGGCGGGCACCGGCGCCGGCACGACCGCGACCGGCGCGGCCACCATTCAGCGCCGCAACCTGGTCGCCACCGACACTGAATCCGGCACGCTGAGCTACGCGAACACCCAGACGGTCTACAACCGCCTCAGCGGGACGATCACCTGGGTGCCGCAGGTCGGCCGGGTTGTCAAGGCCGGCCAGACGCTGTTCGATGTCGACAACAAGCCGGTCCTGCTGATGAACGGCTCCACCCCCGCCTACCGCGAGCTATCAGCCACCGACGTCAGCGGTCCGGACGTGTATGAACTCAACAAGAACCTCGTCGACCTGGGCTACGACCCCGACGGCATCGTGATCGATGACGAGTGGCAGTACGCCACCACGGCGGGTATCGACCGCATGCAATACGACCTCGGCGAGACCGAGACGGGCAAGCTGACGCTCGGCCAGGTGGTGTTCCTCCCCGGCCCGCAGATGATCCAGACGGTCGATACGACCGTCGGCTCGACGGCCGCCGACTACACCGGTGGCGCGCGGCAACCCCTGTTCGTCGACTACTCCAACGACTCGAGCGCGGGCACCGGCACCACCACCACCGACACCGGGACTGGGACTGGGACCGGGACCGGGACCGGGACCGGGACTGGGACCGGGACGAGCGGTACCGGAACAGGCACTGGCACGACCGGCACCGGGACGGACACAACCGGCACCGGCACGACCCATGCGGGCACCACCACGAGCCCGGCGACGAGCACCACACCGAAGACGAGCACCACCGTTAGCGGCGGGGACAATCTCAGCAAGCGCACGCTGCAGGCGCTGTTGCGCCTCGTCCAGCAGCAACAGCGTCAGCTGGCGGCCGAGGAGCGGGCGAATCATCACCCCAGCTCCACCACCGGCAACTCCAGCAACTCGGGCAACTCCGGCAACTCCGGCAACTCGGGCCACACCGGCAACTCCGGCAACTCCGGCAACTCCGGCAACACCGGCAACACCGGCAACACCGGTGGTGGCAGCGCCGTGGCCGTGCTCAGCACCTCGTCGACGAAGCTCGTCGTGACGGTCGATCTGAGCGCGAGCTCGCAATCCGAGGCGACGATCGGCGAGAAGGTCACCGTTGAGATGCCAAACGGCAGCACCGTCGGCGGGCGCGTGACGGCCGTCAGCCCCGTCGCACAGAGCTCCAGCAGCGGCGCCAATGGGTCCGGCGGCAGCGGCAATGGTGGGAGCGGCTCCGGAACCTCAACGGTCCCGGTGACCGTCGTGCTCAACAGGCGCGCAAAGGGCGGCGGCCTCGACCAGGCGTCGGTCAGCGTCAACTTCGTTCAGAGCAAGGCCCGCAACGTGCTGTCGGTGCCGGTGACGGCGCTGCTCGCGACCTCCGGAAGCAGCTTCGCCGTGCAGCAGGCGTCCCGCCCGCACCACCTGATCCCCGTGCAGACGGGGCTGTTCGCCGCCGGCTACGTCGCGATCTCCGGTCCCGGCATCTACCCCGGTCTTCAGGTGACCGACTCGCAGGGATGAGCGTCGAGCTCTCACAGGTGACCAAGGAGTATTCGGGCGGCGTCATGGCGCTGCGCGACGTGAGCGTGGTGATCCCCGCCGGTGACCAGGTCGCGGTTGTCGGGCCATCGGGTTCGGGCAAGACCACCATGCTCACGATCTTGGGAACACTCGAGCGCCCGACCTCGGGCGATGTGCGAGTCGCCGGTCATGACACCGTGCAGGCCTCCGACGGGCAGCTCGCGGGCCTGCGCGCCCATCAGATCGGATTCGTCTTCCAGGCGTTCCACCTGCAGGAAGCGATGACCGCAGTCGACAACGTCGCGACCGGCATGCTCTACACAGGCATGGCGCTCGGGCAGCGGCGGGAGCTCGCGCGCGCGGCGCTGGAGCGGGTCGGGCTGAGCCACCGGCTCGATTTCAAGCCCAGGCAACTATCCGGCGGCGAGCGCCAGCGCGTGGCGATCGCGCGTGCTCTGGCCAAGCGCCCGGCGATCATCCTCGCCGACGAGCCGACCGGAAACCTCGACTCGAAGTCCGGCGCAGGCGTGCTCAACGTCCTGCACGAGCTAGGCTCCGACGGCTCGACGCTCGTGCTGATCACGCACGACGTCAACATCGCCGGAGAGTTCCCGCGGCGTCTGCATATGCATGACGGCGAGATCGTTGAGGACGAGCGCGGATGACCGACATGGTCATCGCCGAGGGCGTCCCTGCGCGCGAGCCACCGCCGCCGGCCACCCCGCAGATCGGCCGTGCCCGCCTCCCGCTGCGTGAGCTGCTCGGCGTCGCTCTGCAGGGCATCCGCACTCGCAAGCTGCGTGCGGCCCTTTCGGCGCTGGGGATCGCGATCGGCATCGGCGCGATGGTCGCCGTGGTCGGCGTTTCCTCCTCGGCCCAGGCGAACCTGATCGCCGAGATCGACTCGCTCGGCACCAACCTGCTGACCGTCTCCCCCGGCACGGACTTCCTCGGCAACGCCGCGGTGCTCGCGCCGAGCTCCGTCCCGATGATCAAGCAGATGCTGCACGTCGAGAGCGATGCGCCGATCTATCAGTTGAGCAACGCCAACGTCTATCGCACGCCCTTCGTGCCGGCCGAGCAGACCGGCGGCATCGGTGTCGACGCGGCCAGCGAGGACCTCCCGAAGGTCGTCGGCACGACGCTGGCCTCTGGTCACTTCCTCGGCGCTGTCGCCCAGCACTTCCCCGAGATCGTGCTCGGAGCCCAGGCGGCCGCCACTCTGCAGATCACGCAGGTCTCCGGCCACGTGATGCTCTACATCGGCAACCAGTGGTTCGTCGTCGTCGGCATCCTCAACCCGGTCAAGCTCGACTCCTCGCTGGACTCGGTCGCGTTCATCTCGCTGCCGATGGCCGAGAAGTACTTCCAGGCGCTTCCGGAGCCGAGCGAGATCTATGTGCGAAGCACCCAGAACGACGTGACCCCCGTCTCCAACCTGCTGCCGGCGACAGCCAACCCCCAGGACCCGAGCGGTGTGAGCGTCACGCGGCCCTCCAACGTGCTCGAGGCCCGTGCCGCGGCCAAGGGCCAGTTCACGACCCTGCTGCTGGGACTTGGCGCGGTCGCACTGCTGGTGGGCGCGATCGGGATCGCAAACATCATGGTGATCTCGGTGCTCGAGCGCCGTGGTGAGATCGGCCTGCGCCGGGCGCTCGGCGCGACCCGCGGCCACATCAGCATGCAGTTCCTGACCGAGTCGGCGCTGCTGGCGGCGATCGGCGGGGTCTTCGGGCTGGCGATCGGTGCCGGCGCGACGGAGATCTACGCGGCCGCCAAACACGAGCCCTTCGTCGTCCCGCTCTATGCGCTGATCGCCTCACCAACAGCCGGGTTCATCATCGGCGCCCTGGCGGGGCTCTACCCGGCCGCCAAGGCCGCCCGACTCAGCCCCACCGAAGCGCTCCGGTCCTGACCAAACGTCGGTCCCCATGCGGCTGCGGGCGAAAACAAGCGCCCGCGGCCGCGCCATGCTGTTACCCGACGACCTGCTCGTACTGCGCGTAGAGCTCGTCGACTGCGTGCTTGGCGGCCTCATGGCGGGCGCTCGACGCCGCCGAGCGCTCGGGTGTCCTCCAGGCGGACGGGTCCGCGAGCTCCTCCTCCACGGCCCGCAGAGCCGCCTCGGCCTGCTCGATCCGATCCTCGAGCCTTGCCTGCTCCCGGCCTGAACCGCCGCTGTCGTTGGTACGGCCGGCGGCGCGCTTCGCCGCCGGTTTGGGCTTCGACTGAGCCGCCGCCTGCTTCGCCGCGACCTCCTCGGCCGCGCGCTCGTCACGCACACGTATGTATTCGGCCCAACCGCCTAGGTACGTGTGCAGGGTGCCGTCCTCGAACGCGACCGTGCGCGTCCCGACGGCGTCGAGCAGCGCGCGATCGTGGGAGATCAGCAGCAGCGAGCCTGTGAACTGGCTGAGCGCGTCCTCGAGCGCCTCGCGGCTCTCCACATCGAGGTGGTTGGTGGGCTCATCGAGGATCAGCACGTTGGCGCCCGACTGCACGAGGATCGCCAGCGACAGCCGCTGGCGCTCGCCGCCCGAGAGACCCTCGAGCGACTTGTCCGCCTCCTCGCCGCTGAACAGGAAGCGGCCGAGCAGCGCTCGCGCGTTGGCAGGAGTGAGCCCGGTGCGGTGGGTGCACGCCTCGAGCACGGTGCGAGCGTTGCCGGCGTGCAGGTCCTCGGAGTGCTGGGAGAGGAAGCCGATCTTGACGTTGTGGCCGGTCAGCAGCTTGCCGGTCACGGCCGGACCCTCGGTGATGGCAGCCTGCTGGTCGCCCTTGATGGCCATGCCGGTCGCATCGCGCGCGTCGGCGCCGTCGTTGGCAAACGGGCGGGCGCCGGCGAGCATCTCGATCAGCGTCGTCTTACCGGCGCCGTTAGGCCCGACTACCGACACGTGCTCGCCGCGCTCGAGCCACAGCTCGCCTCCTGAAAGCAGCACGCGTTCGCCGATCTGCATGCTTCCGTCCTGGAGCTCAAAGACGACCCGCCCACTGCGCTCAGGCGGCTTGAACGCGAACGCGAGCCCGTCGCGGTCACGGTCGCCGCGATCGATCCGATCGATCCGGTCCAGGCGCTTCTGGCGTGACTGCGCCTGCCGCGCCCGGGTGCCGGCGCGGAAGCGCGTGACGAACTTCTCGAGCCGTTCGATCTCGGCCTGCTGGCGCTCGATCATGCGTCCGAGCGCGAGCTCGCGCTGGGCCTTCTCGGTTCGCCACTGATGCCAGGTGCCGGGGAAGAACTTCCCGCGTCCGGCCTCGAGCTCGAGCACCGCGGTCGCCACCGACTCGAGGAACCAGCGGTCATGGGCGATCAGGATCACGGCCGCGTCGAGTGCGTTCAGATGCGCCTCGAGCCATTCGAGCGACTCGATGTCGAGGTGGTGGGTGGGCTCGTCGAGCAGCAGCAGGTCCGGACTTCCCGCCAGCGCGCGACCGAGCGACGCGCGCGTCAGCTCGCCGCCGGAGAAGGTCTCGAGCCGGCGGTCCAGGGCCGAGTCGTCCTTGAAGCCGAGCCCGTGCAGCGTCGCGAGCGCCTGCTCGCGCCAGGTGTAGCCCCCGGCGTGCTCGAGCGCAGCCTGCGCGTCGGCGTAGGCGGCGAGCGTCTGCTCTTCGTAGTCGCCCGCGGCCATGCGCTGTTCGAGCGCCTGCAGTTCGGCCTCGAGCGCGATCAGTTCGGGCGCGCCCGACAGCACGTAGTCGCGCAGCGTCATCCGCTGGTCACGCGGTGGGCGCTGATCGTGCAGCGCCATCTTGGTGCCTTTGGCCAGCACCAGTTCGCCGCCGTCGATCGATGCCTCTCCTGAGATCATCCGCAGGAGCGTCGTCTTGCCGGCGCCGTTGCGGCCCGACAGGCTCATGCGGTCGCGCCGCTCGAGCTTGAACGAGATGCCACGCAGCAGCGGCTCACCGGAGATGTCCTTGCTGAGGTCGGAGGCGATGATCACGGCCATGTTCCTGATGGTATGCGGAGGCGCCGTAACATCAGTCTGTGGCCAGCAGCAGCCCTCCACCGGTCCCGCCACGTGACTTCCCGCCGGCGCGGACAGTCCTCGTACCAGAGCGCGGCGAGTTCTTCCTGCGCGACTCCGATCCGTCGTCGCAGGCACCGATCGTGTTCATGTTGCATGGGTGGGTCGCCAGCGCTGACATGAACTTCGGAGGCCTCTACGAGGACGTGATCGCGGCCGGCTACCGCGTGATCGCGATCGATCATCGAGGACACGGACGCGGACCGCGGCCGCTGGTGCCCTTCCGCCTGGTCGACTGCGCCGCTGACGCCGCGGCGGTGATGCGCACGCTCGAGCTCGGACCAGTGATCGTGTACGGGTATTCGATGGGCGGGGCGATCGCGCAGGTGCTGGCGCGTGACCATCCCGATGTTGTCGCCGGTCTGGTGCTGAGTGGCACCGCCCAGCACTGGCAGGAGGACGAGCTCAAGCGCAGCTGGAAGGCGATGCCCCTCGTCGGCTTCGGGCTCTCGGTCGCCCCCGGGCGTGGCTGGCGCGCCGCACTCAAGCGTGCGGGCTTCCGGCCCGGGGCGAAGCTGTCCTGGGTGCACTCCGAGATGACCCGCCACAGCGCGCGTGACATCGCCGAGGCGGGACGGGAGCTCGGTCGCTTCGACTCGCGGCCGTGGCTCGCGCCCTTTCCGTTCCCCACCGCGGTCGTGCTCACGAGCGCCGACGACGCCGTCCCGCCGCTCAAGCAGCAGCAGCTGGCGGCGGCGCTGGGGGCGACCATATTCGAGGCGCCGGTGCGTCACCTCGAGGTCGCGGCGATGGCCTCGGCGGAGTCTGCCGAGCGCTACAACCCCGTCCTGATCGCGGCATTGGACGCGCTACGTGCGGCCGTGACATCAGGTAGCCTTGCGGCCAATGAGTCGTAGGCGGACCGTCCTTCTCGCGCTGTGCGTCGTCGGAGCCATGCTCGTGGCCGCCCCTTCGGCGCTCGCTGTCACACACGGCGGCCAGGGCATCTGGGGTGGGACCAGCGCCACCACGGTCACCTACGCGATGTTCATCCTGATCGGTCTGTTCCCGGTAATCATCATCGTCTTCTCGCTGATCCAGGGTTTCCTCGAGCATCGCAAGCACGCTCGTGTCGATGCCGCAAAGCGGCGCGCAAGCTCAGCCGAGTGGAAGGGTGGCTGGTAACAGCCACCCGCTAGGGTGCGGCCCATGGCGTACTTCGTCACCGGGGCCACTGGCTTCATCGGCAGCAACCTGATCCCGCTGCTGCTCGAGCGCGCCGCGGGCAAACGCGGCGCGGCAGGTCATATCCACCTGCTCGTGCGCGAGAGCTCGCTCCCGCGCATGGAGCGGCGGCTCGCCGGCTGGACAAAGGGCGACGCGACCGCGCGCAAGCGCCTGAAGCCGGTCGTGGGCGACCTGCACGAGCCGCTGCTCGGGGTCGCGCCCGAGGCGATCGCGGCGCTGTCGGAGCGCGGGATCGCTCACGTCTTCCACCTGGCCGCGATCTACGACATGACCGCCGGCGCCGAGGTCAACCAGCTTGCCAACATCGAGGGCACGCATCACGCGCTCGAGTTGGCAGACGCGATCGGCGCTCGCCTCTTTCATCACGTCTCCTCGGTCGCCGTCGCGGGCCAGTACCGCGGCGTGTTCACCGAGGATATGTTCGATGTCGGCCAGCCGCTCGAGCACCCCTACCACCGCACGAAGTTCGAGTCCGAAAAGCTCGTGCGGGAGACGGCCACGATGCCGTGGCGTGTCTACCGGCCCTCGATCGTGGTCGGCGACTCGCGCACCGGCCGGATGGAGAAGGTCGACGGCCCGTACTACTTCCTGCCGTTACTGCGCCGGGCGCAGCGTCTGGTTCCGGACTGGCTGCCCCTGATCGGGCCGGAGCTCGGCAGCACGAACATCGTGCCGGTCGACTTCGTCGCGCGGGCACTCGACCACATCGCGCACGAGCCGGGGGGCAACGGGCAGGCCTTCCATCTGACCGATCCGAACCAGGCGCGCGTGGTCGACGTGCTCAACACCTTCGCCAAGGTCGCGGGTGCGCCACAGTTCGCGGTCACGGTCGACGCGGGGCCGCTCTCAAGGGTGCCGCGCGGCATCGCCTCGGCGATCATGGCCCTGCCGGGCGCGCACGCCGCCCGTCACGCACTCCTGGCCGAGGTCGGAGTGCCCGATGAGATCGTCGACTACATCGACATGCCGACCGACTTCGACACAACCAGGGCGCGACAGGCGCTGGCCGGGTCGGGGATCGAGGTGCCGCCGCTCGAAAGCTACGCGGACAAGCTCTGGAGCTACTGGAAGCGGCATCTGGATCCCGAGCTGTTGCGTCACCGCACCATCACCAGCGCGGTCTCTGGCAAAACCGTGCTGATCACCGGTGCCTCGAGCGGGATCGGCAAGGCAACCGCGTTGCTGCTCGCCCGCAGCGGCGCCACCGTGCTGCTGGTCGCGCGCGGCGTCGATCAGCTCGAGGAGACCTGTCAGGAGATCACCGCAGACGACGGCTGCGCCTATATGTATCCCGCCGACATCTCGGATCCCGAGTCGGTCGACGCGCTGATCGAGCGCGTGCAGTCAGAGCACCCCAGCATCGACGTGCTCGTCAACAACGCCGGGCGATCGATCCGTCGCTCGATCGCGCTCTCATACGACCGCTTTCACGACTTCGAGCGGACGATGCAGCTCAACTACCTGGGCACGATCCGGCTGATCATGGGCCTGCTGCCGCGCATGCGCGAGCAGCGCTCCGGCCACGTGATCAACATCTCCTCGATCGGCGTGCAGACCAACCCTCCACGTTTCTCCGCCTATGTCGCGTCGAAGTCGGCGCTCGACGCCTGGACGCGGGTCGTCAGCTCCGAATGCATCGCCGACAACGTCCACTTCACGACGGTCCACATGCCGCTCGTCAAGACGCCGATGATCGCGCCGACCAAGCTCTACGACCGCTTCCCGACGATCACTCCCGAGCAGGCGGCGGAGCTGATCGCCGAGGCCATCCGAACCCGGCCCAAGACGGTGAACACCACCCTGGGAACGGTCGGTGAGGTCAGCTACGCGCTGTTCCCGAAGCTCGTCGACCAGGTGCTCTCGAGCGCCTACAAGATCTTCCCCGATTCCGCCGCAGCACGCGGCCAGCGCGACCCGGCCGAGCGCGCCTCAACCGAGCAGGCGCTGTTCGCCAAGCTGATGCGCGGCGTTCACTGGTGAGCGGTCTGCTGCGCGAGCAGCAGACCCTCGCGTAGGCCGCCGCGGCCGATCTCGAGCGGCGCGCCGAACAGTTCCGCTACCGCCCGCAGGATCACCAGCCCGCCCGCGAGCAGGCGTGCCCGCTGCACGTCGATGCCGAAGTTCCGGGCGAACTCGATGGCGCTGAAGCGCTGGGCCGTACCGAGCAGATGGTCGAGCCCACTGACGTCGAGCAACGGTCCTGCGAGCAGGCGCAGCGAGGTCGCGCTGCCACCGACCGCGACAACGCGGCGCACATCGGGCGGCGGCTGCACATCGGCGAAGATCGCGGCGGTGTGGCTCATCGCCTCCTCGATCTCCGCGGCTGTGGGCGGGTCCGTGGGTAGCCAGCGATGGGTGACATCCCCTGAACCGAGCGGCAGCGAAACCCACCAGCGCACGTGGCTCGGAGCGTCGCCGACCACGAGCTCCGAGGAGCCACCGCCGGCGTCGACCACGCCCAGTCCCCGCTCATCTCCCGCCCCGACCGCCCAGGCCGCTCCGATGAACGCCAGCCGTGCCTCCTCGGCACCGCTCAGGATCTCCAGCTCGAGCCCCTCGCACGCGGCGTGGATCAGGCGCCCCAGCACCGCGCGGTTGGCCGCCCGCCGGATCGCTGCGGTCGCGACACAGCGGACCTGCTCCGCGCCGAGATCGCGGGCGATCGTGTAGTGCGCCACCACCGCCTGCAGCACCTCGGCAAGCTTCGCCGCGGGGATCGCGCCGCTCGCATCAATCGAGCGGCCGATCAGCGTGAACGCCCGTTCCTGTCGTTGCTCGACCAGCCCGCTGCCGTCGCAATCGGCCACCAGCAACCTGGTGGTGTTGGAGCCGATATCGATGCAGGCGCGGCGCAAGAGGCCGTTACGCTAACGCCCCGGCGCCGCCCCCGCCAACTGCGGCTCGGCCACGGCTGCCGAAACCGCCGCGCGGGCCGCCGGGATCAGGAGCCCGGCCAACGCGGCCACCACCAGGAAGCCGGTCGCCATCCAGAAGCTGTCGGTGAAACCGCTGAGGGCCGGTAGCCCGTGCAGCGTGTTGTCGGCGATGAAGGTGGCGGAAATCTGGCCCCCCAGCGCACCTCCGAGCGTTCGCATGACCGTGTTCATACCGCTTGCAACCCCGGTCTGATGCGGCTCGACCGCACCGACGATCAGGTTGCCGAGTGACGCGAACGCAAATCCCATCCCGATCCCCATCAGCGCGCAGCTGATCAGGATGTCGTACGGATGGCCGTGCTGAACGGCAGACCAGACGAACGCCAGCGCGGTGATCGCCGAGCCCACCACCAGTGCGGACTTGGATCCATAGCGACGGGCAACCCGGCCGGTGAGGCTGCCGAGCGCGCCCATCCCGATCGCCGCGGGCAGCAGGTAGAGGCTCGATACCACCACTGAGGCACCGAAGCCAAAGCCCGTGCTCTTTGGCAGCTGCGCGAACTGCGGGAAGACGATGAACGAGGAGTACATGCCGCCGCCTATCAGGAACGCAGCGAGATTGGTCGTCCAAACGCCGCGGATGCGCATCATCGTCATGTCGACGAGCGGGTGGTCGCTGCGTACCTCGATCCCAACCCAGAGACCGATTACGGCAAACCCGCCGATGATCAACGCCAACGACTTGCTGCTGCCCCAGCCCCAGCTCGTTGTCTGGGCGATGCCGATCAGCAGCAGACTCATGCCAACCGTCATCACGACCGCGGCCGGCCAATTGATCCTGCCTGGCGCGCGCACGGGTGACTCAGGGATCCAGCGCCAGGTGCAGGCAGCGGCGACGACCGTCACGACCAGCGGAATCCAGAAGAGCCAGTGCCAGCCGAGGTGCTCGGAGATCACCGCGCCGAGGACCAGACCGAGCCCGCCGCCGACGCCGAGAATCGACGACATCAGGCCGATGCTGCCGGCGACCCTCTCACGCGGGAACTCATCGCGCGCGATCGAGAACGCGAGCGGGAAGATGCCGCCGGCTACTCCCTGGATCACGCGCGCCGCGATCAACAGCCCCAGCGAGTTGGAGAGCGCCGCGACCAGCGTGCCGAAGGCGAGGATCAGCAGCGTCCAGAGCAGCAGCTTCTCCTTGCCGTACATGTCACCGAGGCGGCCGATCACCGACGTCCCGACCGAGGCCGACAGCAGGAAGGCGGTGAGGATCCAGGTCGCCCCCGTCTCGGAGGTGTGCAGCGTGTGCTGGAAGGTCGGAAGCGCTGGGATCACCGCCGAAGACAGCACCGCGTAAGCCAGCCCGGCGGAGCACAGCACCGCGAGGATCAGATTGGGATGCACGTCGTGCGTGCGCTGCGGAAGCTGCGGCTGATCGTTGCGCGACTGCTCGTGGGCGGGCTCGGAAGTCATGCTGGTACTGTAACGGAATGATCATTCCGGTCGCGCCCGCGACAGAGCACGACTGGCTGGACGCTCAACCTGAGCTCCCCTGGTCGGCGCTCGGCACCGAGGAGAAGCACGAGCGTATCCTTTGCGCCGCCGGGCGTCTGTTCTCCCGCGACGGCCTTGACGCCTCGATGCCGGCGGTGGCCGCGGAAGCCTGTGCCGGGATCGGCAGCCTCTACCGCCAGTTTCCGTCAAAGCACGATCTGCTGGCGGCGCTCGTGATCCGCAGGCTGTTGCAGACGCAGGCCGCGGCGGCTGCGGCAGTGGCCCGGCCGGGCGATCACTGGCAGGCGCTGAAGGAGATGCTGTGGATCACCGTCGAGCGCCACGCAGCTGACGACTTCCTGGGCGAGGCCTGGAACCAGGTCGAGGGCCACGCGCATGTCCGGGTCGCCGCCGAGGCCACAACGCAGGCGTTCGCACGCCTGATCGAGCTCGCCCGTGCCGAGGGCGGTATCCGCCCCGACGCGACGGCCTTTGACATCCGCATGGTGTTCGCCGCCACACGGGCATCGCGACAGGTGCATCCCGATGCCTGGCAGCGCGTCCTCGAGCTCATGCTCGACGGGCTCGCTACGCAGCCCTGAGCGCGGCAGCGCTGCTGCCAGCCGGAGCGCATGCTCGACGCGCACCAGCGGGTCGCCGGCGCCGTGCCAGAGCTGTACCTCGGCAGCCACCTCGCCCGGGCCGAAACCCGAGCCATCTGCGTAGGTCGGCAAGTCATCGATCAGGCCTCCGACACCGCAGCGGGCGGAGTCCAGGAGCTCGTCGAGGCGGCCGTCCGCTCGCGCGAGCTCGCGAGCCGCGCGCGTTCAGACGGGGCCGCATGCGCGGAGATCACGCCCGTGATCAGGCGCCGGTGCTTGCTCAGCACCGGCAGCACGGTGTCGCCGACCAGGCGCGCGAGCTCTGGCGCCGCGGCCAGCGCCGGCAGCGGCAGCCCGATGCTCCGTTGCAGGACCGGCGCCCGATGCGGCCCGCCGCACGAGCTGCGAGTGGGTGGCGGCCAGCGCGATCGAGATACCGCCACCGAGCGAGTGCCCGACCAGGTCAAACGGTCCCGAGGTGCCCTCATCGGCCAGGCCGGCCACGATCTGACCGGCCACCTCGCGCAGATCGAACTCGTCGCCCGCCGGTTCGGACTCGACGAAGCCAGGCACGTCCGGCGTGATCACCCGGCGTCCGCGGGAGAGCTCGCCGACGACCAGGTCCCAGATGCTGCGATCGGTGGCGATCCCGTGCACGAGTACCAGCGGTTCACCGGTACCGACGTCATCCAGGGCGAGCTGCGGCACCATCATTGGATCCTATAGTCAGCTGCGATGGCCGACTCGCCTCAGCCGTTTGCGCTCCGCACCGAGGAGCATCGCGACGGCGTCTTCGTCCGTCAGGGCAGCCGCTTCCGCAGTTGGGTGACCGACGACGGCCGCAGTGGCTTCGCCCCTGAAGCCGGCCGCTACCACCTGTACGTCGCCCGCGCGTGTCCGTGGGCGCACCGCACGATCATCGGGCGCCGTCTGATGGGGCTCGAGAACGTGATCTCGATCTCCTTCGTCGATCCGATCCGCGACGAGCGCGGTTGGGCGTTCAGCCAGCCCGGCCGCTACGAGGACCCGGTCAACGGCTTCCGCTTCCTGTCAGAGGCCTACCGCGAGGCCGACGCCGGCTTCGCCGACCGGGTGACCGTTCCGGTCCTCTGGGACCGGCAGCAGCGCACGATCGTCAACAACGAATCCGCGGACATCCTGCGGATGCTCTCGACCGTATTCGCGCCGCTCGCAAAGCACCCGGTGGTGCTCTGTCCGGCCGCGCAGGCCGCCGAGATCGACGCCCTCAACGAGCACATCTACACCCACGTCAACAACGGCGTCTACATGGCCGGCTTCAGCACCCGGCAGAGCGTCTACGAGCTCGCGGTCAGCCGGCTCTTCGGCGTGCTCGACGAGCTGGAAGCGCGCCTGGGCTCCAGCCGGTTCCTACTGGGCCCGGCTCCGCTGGAGACCGACTGGCGCCTGTTCACGACGCTGATCCGCTTCGACGCCGTCTACCAGATCCACTTCAAATGCTCAGTGCGCAAGGTCGCCGAGTACGCCAATCTGTGGCCCTACCTGCGCGACCTCTATCAGTGGCCCGGCATCAGCGAGACGGTGTCCTTCGATGAGATTCGTGCGCATTACTACGGCACGCACGGCTCGATCAATCCCACCGGCATCCGCGCGGTCATGCCGGCGCTCGACTTCGAGGCGCCGGCCGACCGCGACCGCTTCTGAGAAAGCCCGAGGCGCGCGCCTCAGTCGAGCTCGAGCTGATAGATCCAGGCGACGAGCACCTTCTGGCCGAGTGGCGCCCAGCGGATCGAACCCGACCCCTCGACCACCCTACGGTCACATCGAGGTTGATGTGCTGTCCGGTGTGAAGGCTCGCGGGCAGCCCGCCCCCGCCTCTGACCGTCACCTTGGGATCAACGATCTGGCCGGAGTCCGCCAGGATCGAGAACGCGCCGGGGAGCGAAACGTTCACATCCGGTGATGTCAGTCCCAGCGACGGCGGGTGCCCTTGCGCTCGTCGCGGCGCGTGGGCCCGACCGGCAGCGTGCGTGACCCCGAGGTGCGCATGGTCCGGGTATCTCCCGAGCGTGGCCGGACCGGGAAGTTGCCGGTTCCCTGCTCGGAGGCGCCGGCAGTCGCGACATCGCGTGCATAGGTGTGGCGGGCTCGCAACATCGCAATGCCGCCGGCGAGCAGTGCGACGAGCAGGATCAGGAATGCGACCTCGAGGCCGCTGGCCTCAGCGGGAGTGACGCTGACGTTCTTGGTTCCGATCGGGGCCGTTTTGACGTTGCTGGTCGCGATACCGGCGATCAGGGCCGCTATCCCCCCGAAGATCAGCGGCGCCAGCGCCTGTGCGAGCGAGCGCAGGAACGTGCGCACACCCTCAGCCCGACCCCAGAGCCCCGCCGGCATGATGTCCAGCCGGGCTGCATCGAGCGGTGGGTTGGCGGCCGAGATCAAAGCCGCACCGGCGACGTCGAACCACAGCGCCGAGCTGAGTTTGTCCATCACCAACCCGGGGATCAGCAGCCCCCCCGCCGCCAGGTAACAGACTCCCGGTATCCACACCCGGCTATTGAGGTATCCCCGCCGCACGAGTTCGTCGGCGAGCCAGCCGCTGACCAGCGTCCCGATCAACGCTCCGAGCACGATCAGCGCGAGCACCAGCTGCGAGGTCGCCTCGCCGACGTGGTAGTGACCGATGACGAAGCTCAGCGCGAACGTCTGCAGACCGGCGAAGTAGAAGTAGCCGAGCGACGAACTGATGATCATCATCACGTTCGTCGGGATCCGCATGACGTAGCGGATCGAGTCCATCAGCGTGAGCCTGCGCGGGTCGTCATGCAGGATCAGCTCGGGATCGGGCTCGGCCCCGAGCCTCCGTGCCGCCTGCTGCGCGATGTCCTCGATCTGCGTGGGGCGCTCATCGGGGTCGAGCCACTCATCCCGTGGCCTGGCCCGCGCGCGCGCCGCCGCCTCGACCAAATCGTCAGCACCGTACTCCAGATGGCTCTGTCCGCCGCGCAGCGGTTCCGGCACGGTCCGGTACAGCACCCGCGCCAGGAAGAACCCGGGGATCGCAAGCACGAAGAACGCGGCACGCCAACTGATCGCGCTCGCAAGACTGCTCGAGATGATGAAACCGAAGGCGGTGCCCGCGATCTCGCCACCGAGCACGTAGGCGTAGATCTTGCCGCGCTCCTTGGCGGGAAAGTAATCGCCGGTGAGGGATGCGATCGCGGGGCCGGCGGTCGCCACCACCACACCGAGCAGCAAGCGCGTCAGCAACAGCGAGCCGTAGCTCCCGGCGAAGGCGCTGAACAGCGAGGCGATGCTCCAGAGCACGATGCTGACCGCGAGCAGCGGGATGCGCTTGACGCGGTCGACGAAGAAGCCGACGGGCAGCGTCGCGACCGCGCCCACCAGCAGCGACACCGAGCTCAGCAGCCCGATCCCGCCAGTGCCGATCACCGTACCGTGGAAGGCGTACTTCAGCTGCGGAGCGATCGCGCCGACCGTCGACGCGTCGGCGCCGTTGAGCGCCAGCACAAGCCCGAACACCACCACCACCCGCGCACGCGCCGCGCCGCCGACGCGCCGCACGACCTCACCACGGATCTGGCGGCCTGTCCAGCGCGACGCACGGATCAGCCCTCGCGCGACCGACGCGCCAACGGATCGCTCAGCCATGGCAACCGCGCGTGGACACGATCGCAGTATGGAGCAGACCGCACATGCCCGGATCTCCGTTCAGGAGATCCGCGGCGCTCCACCGAGCCCGCGGCCTCCGGGCCACGCCTGGGGCTGAGCGTTTGTAGAGCGAGAGGGTGCGCGCCAGCGGGCGCGCACCCAGGTAGATCAACGGAAGTAGCGCGCTACGTGCGTTTGCCGGCGATCCGCCAGGCGCTCGGAAGCAGTCCGGCGGCGAGCGCGCACTTGACTGCGTCGGCGATCCAGAAGGGCACGAAGCCCTCGGAGATTGCGGTACCGATGCTGAGATGCAGGTCAACCGCGAGCCAGGCGACGCCGATCACATACATGATCACCTCACCGATGATCATCGCCGGAATCGCCGAGAGCACCTTGCGGTCGGCGCGGCGCTCGGCCAGATACCCGCAGGCAGCAGCCGAGAAGATGAACCCGACGATGTAGCCGAAGTCGGCGCCGCCGGGGAACCCGCTGACGCCGCCCGCGAACCATGGGACAAAAGCGAGACCGGCAGCCGCGTAGAGGACCAACGCTGCCGTGCCACGGCGCAGGCCGAGCGAGGTGCCGACCAGCAGCACCCCAAGGGTCTGGCCCGTCATCGGGACCGGGGTGAAGCTCAGGTGAATCGAGATCTGGGCCAGGAGGCCGACCAACCCGGCGCCGGCGACAACGAGCAGGACGTCACGGACGCGCTCACCTGGAAGCGTGTCGCCGAGCACGCGCGGGCCCGGAAAGGTCGTGCTGGAGAGAACGGGATTTGCATAGTTGCTCATAACTGCGGCGAGCGTAACACGCTGATTCGCCGGGACGCACCCGATACCCGACGACTGTGGGGGCACGGAACTTCGATCGCGCGCTCCGGATCGCCCACGCGCGATCGGACGCGCTGGCGTCGTGGATGACGATCGCGCCAGCGGCGCTCACGTCCCGAGCGTGTCGGGCGCTGCATTGAACGCATCCGCCTGGCCTGAGAGGCTGCCACCGTGAAATCCGGCCTACCCCGTCACGTGATCGCGCCGGACGGCAGCGGCTGGAGCGTCGTCTTCATCGTGGTGCCCTTGCTTCTGTTCGGCATCGAGCTGATCCTCCTCGGGTCCATCCTCGCCGTCGGCTTGGTCGGGCGCAGCCTCTTCGGAAAGCCGTGGACGGTGGCGGCAACCCGCACCGGTGAGGAGGCGCCTGTCGCGCTCTGGCGAGTGAGAGAATGGCTGGCATCCAACGAGCTGATCGATCAGATCTGCATCGACCTCGAGGTCCGCGGCCAGCTCGCATCGGACTTCCCGCAGGCGGCTTATGTCGAACGGGTTGACGATCCCCTTCTCAGTTGAGCGCTCGGCCCAGGAGCCCATTAGTGTCCGATGCATGACCGATACGACTCAACTCATCGCCGGCGTGGACTTCGTCTGCATCCCGGCGCAGGACTTCGATGCGATGACCGCTTTCTACGGCGAGACCCTCGGCCTGCCGTTCGTCAAGCGGTACGGCGCCCGGCCGGGCGCCGAGTACCAGGCCGGCAACCTCACGCTGGCCATTCTGCGTACTGAAGACTTCGGCGGGACGTTCTCGGCCAACGCGATGCCGATCGCGCTGCAGGTCAGCGATGTGGCCGCTGCGCGCGAGCAGCTGGAGGCAAAGGGCGTGCGCTTCGTCAGCGAGACGTTCGATTCGGGCGTCTGCTGGCAGGCGATCTGCCTGGACCCTGACGGCAACCCGCTGTCTCTCCATCACCGCTACGCACCGAAGGACGGGCTCGCCAGCGCGTCCTGATCGCACGAGCCCTGAGCCAACACAGCGGTGAGCTCCCACGCACGCTCCCGGCGGCGGCGCTTAGAGACCGCGCGGACGTTACGTCGATGCGGCCAAGGGTCGGCACAGACTCTCCTCAGACGAGCATGCTGGCGCCGGTTTCGTTGCTCCACGCGACGGCGTCGACATACCACTTGGAGCTGTCGGGAGTGATGTCGTTCGCGCGGTCGAATTCGCCCGCTTCGGTTGCGATCACGCTGTCAAGTAGTCGGCCGGGTCCGGAGTGATGGATCAAGGCGTCATGGAGGCCCGGCGCCAGTGGCAGGTCGGCGATGGCGGTGTGCATCGGGGTGGCTGTCAGCGCATCGAGGACAGAGAAGAGGCCGAGCGTGAACAGCTCGGCGGGCGTCCCGTCCTCGCTCGAGCCGGCGGTCTCGCAGAAGCGTGCGCGGATCAGCGCTGTGACCAGAAGCTCGCGCGGCTGCTCGCCGACCTCGGCGAAGATCGACAGTGTCGCCCATCGCCGTAGCTGTTCGATCCCGAGCAGCGCGAGCGCGTGTTGGATCGATGTGATCTCCTTGCGAAGACTGAAGTACGCGCTGTTGATGTACTTGAGCAGCCGGTAACTCAGCGCCACGTCGTTGCTGATCACCCGCTCGAGATCTGAGAGCTGGACGTTTGGCTCTTGAAGCGCGCTCGAGAGCCTCAGCATCGCGACTCGGCTCGGCGTGATGCGTCGACCGGCCAGCATATGTGGCCGACAGAAGAAGAAGCCCTGGAACAGCTCCGCCCCGGCCGCCCGAGCGAGCTCGAACTCATCGCCGGTCTCGACCTTAGACGCGACCAGCGTGACATCGAGTGATCTCAGTTCGAACGCATGGCGCGCCACCTCGCGGGCACCGAGCTCTCGCATGTCCATCTTTACGAAGTCGACGAGTCCGAGCAGCGGCTGGGACGCGGATGACAGACGGAAGCGATCGGCCGCGAGTGTGTAGCCCACGGCGCGCAGGTCCGCCAACCGCTCGAGTGTCGCCTGCTCTTGACCCATTTCCGGGCCCAGCTCGAGCACGACTCTGTCCGGTGGCAGGTTGGGGACCATGTCGCCGGCCAAAAACTCCGGGGTGATGTTGATCCACGCACGACTCGTTCCAACGAGCCGCTCGAGTCCAATCTCGCTCAGCGCCTCGATCGTGATACGTGCCGCGGCGAGAGTCTCGTCGACCTCGCCGGTCGGATACAGCAGCTCGTATCCCTCGACGATCTGATCGTCGTTCAGAATCGGCTGCCTGGCGATACGAACGTTCGTCATACGACCCTCCGATCACACATGGCCCAGGGCGCCCGACCACAGTAGCGTCATGCCGGAGGCCCGGTCTACCTAACAATCGGCAAGCTTGGGAAGGCCCTTGAGGCCATCCGGCCCGGACCTGGCCATCCGGCCCGGACCTGGCCACCCGAGCGCCTCAACCACGTGTTCGCGGATGCACGCTGTCACCTATGCAGTCGCTCTAAACAGAACCGGCCTCCGTTGGTGCGGAGGCCGGTTCGAATTCTTTGCAACCAGTGGAGACGGGGGGAATTGAACCCCCGTCCGCGGTCGCGTAAGAGATGGCGTCTACGAGCGTAGCCGGCGCTCTGATCTCACTCCCCACTAGCCTCGCCGGCCGGGTTGTGGGGAGCCAGCTCCCTGGTGGTCCTCAGATCGGAGGGAACAAATCCGCTCTGAGCAAGCCCACTAATGATCCCGGGTCAACCGCCGTGGGCGAACGGAGGCCGAGATGAGTCTTAGCTAGCTGAGATTAAGCAGCAAGGCCAAGATCAAAGTTGTGCGTGTCCGCACTTATTGTTTCCCAGGTTTTTTACGAGGCCTCCCGGGAACCTCGACTCGCAACCACCCCCACGATCCGACCACGTCGAAGCCTGTCGTCCCCGGGGGTACGTCTGCACACATTTTAGCGCGGATCAGGGTTTACTGCCGGGCTTCCTTGGACACGTTATTCCCGTGCCTCGTTGGAAAACGCCGCGATGGTCGCTGGGCGCTTCGGCACTGGTCGCACTCGCAGTTGCCGGATGCGGAGCAGCCGCCGATCAGCCAAAGCTCCACAGCGCCTCTGAAAAGCACCTCCTGTCGCTGGTCGCTCACGCGCGCGTTGAGGCGTCCAGCCACGACGGCGGCGCGGTGCACGCGGCGCTGGGCGAGTTCGTATCCGACGTCAAGACCTTGAAGACATCAGGCCAGCTGAGCGGCGCGGTGGCCGGGCGGCTCGATCGTGCGGCACGCGCCACCGCAGCCCAGGCCGCGCGGCAACTGCACCCGGCGACCGCTGCGAAGGGGGCGAGCGGGACCAGCACCGTCACGACCGCGACGCAGACCACTGACCCGGCCGCCACGACGCAGGCCGCTGATCCCGCGACCACGACCTCGCCGGCCGCGAATCCAACGCCACCTCACGGCCCGCCGCCGGGCGCCGCGAACGACCAGCCGCAGGGCAATCGGTGCTACGGCGTTCCCCGCGCGTCCTTGCCGGGGCACGGACACGGCCCCGCTCACGGGCACAAGGGCTGGTGGCGCATCGTCCAGAGCAACGGCGCTGGGGGCGTTCCCAACGCCTGCATCCAATGGCTGAAATCTTTGATCGGAGGCGGAGGTGACTGACCTCCACCTGGACACCGACCACATGCAGCAGGTTCTGCGCTCGGGCGAGGTCATCGGGGCGCGCTACAGGCTCGACGGCGTCGCCGGTGCCGGCGGCATGGCTACGGTGTGGCGCGCCTACGACGAGCGCCTGCAGCGTCCGGTCGCGATCAAGGTCATCTCCGACGCCCTCGCCGCCAACCCCGCGGCGGTGGCGCGATTCGCCCGCGAGGCGCGCACGCACGCCCGCATCCAGCACCCGAACCTCGTCCAGGTCTACGACTACAGCGTCACCGCGTCACAGCCCTACCTGGTGATGGAGTACATCAGCGGCTGCACGCTGAGCGAGCGTCTTGATCGCGGCGGCTTCTCCGATGCCGAGCTCCACGCGCTCGCGACGGAACTCCTGTCCGCCGTCGCCTGTGTCCACGACCACAACGTGCTGCACCGCGACATCAAGACCGGAAACGTGATGCTCGACAAGGACGGGCATGCCCGGCTCACCGACTTCGGCCTGGCGCGGCTCGAGGACGCGACTCAGATCACGCGTGCCAACGAGGTCGTGGGGACCCTTCGCTTCCTCGCACCGGAGCTGATCGAGGGCGAGCCCGCGAGCCGCCAGAGCGACCTCTATGCGCTGGGCGTGCTGCTCCGGACCGCCCGCGGCGACGAGGAGGCCGCGCCGCCGCTGCAGCGGCTGATCACGTGGATGACGCAACACGACGCCGGCGCGCGTCCGCATGACGCCCAAGCAGTGCTGACCGGACTGCGAGGCGGGCAACAGCCCGACACGCTCAGGCCGCCGCCCGAGAAGCCCCGCCCGGTGGTGATCGATGAGCCGACGAGGACGCTTCCGCTCAGAAACCGGCGCCGTTACCGGGCCAGCCACCAACTCCGCAACCGCACCGCAGCGGTCTCCGCGCTGCTGATCACGGTCGCCGTGATTGCCCTTGCGGTCCTCGGTTCCGGCGGCGGCCCAGCGCCCGGCCAGCCGGCGGCCGCGAACCACACGGCGAACACGGCAGATGCGGCGAAGAAGTCCTCGCCGAAAACGACCGGTGCCACCAATGGCGGCCAGACAAAGCCGGCGGGGCCGTCCATACGCGCGCTGACCATCGACCAGCAGCTGGAGCAGCTGGCCGGCGACGTCAGACGCGCGGCAAAGCCTTGAGCTCCTGCGAGGCGGAGACCTCGGTCCGCAGGCGGCTGGGGTCGATGCCCATACGGGTCAGCGTGCGAGCGGCGCCTGACTCGTCGTGCATCACGAGGCTGCGGAGCAGATCGAGCGCGGTGAGCTCGCTGGAGTCCCGTGCGGCCGCGTGCGTGAGCGCCCGCTCGAGAATTCTGCGCGCCACGGGCGACACCAGCGTCGCCGCGCCGGCCCGCTCGCTGTTGGCGTAGGCGCGGCGCGCCGCCTCGAGCGTCATCTCCGTAGTCGGTTGAACCGCGTCACGGGCCCCCTCGAGCGTGACGCCGATGCGCCGCAGGAGCGCCGCGGCCGGCTCGTCGCCGCACTGCAGCACGCCGAGCAGCAGATGCTCTGTACCGACCTCGTTGCTGCCGAGACTCGCGGCCTCCTGCCGCGCGATCCGCACGGCACGCCGGGCCGACACGGAGACGGCGACGCTGCCGTTGGCGTTGCCATCGCTCTCGGGCGACGCGTCGGCGTCCTTCACGAGGCGCGCGACGCTGTCGCGGTGGCGACGGTGCGCGGCCTGTTTGGAGACGCCGATTGCGGCGCCGATCTCACGCCAGGACATGCCGGCCCGGATCGCCTCAGCGGCGAGCTCCGACTCGATCGCATCGAGCTCCCGCCGGAGCTCGCACAGCGCCTCCAGCTGTCCCGCCGGATCGCTTCCGGAAACCACCCTGACCACCATTGCTTCAACTTGAGATGACCGCTGCATGTGCATCTCAGCTACCCAACCACGTCAGTTTGCATCGGCATCCGTTAGCCGCCCCTTTTTTGTTGCGTCATGCATCAGTTTCTCTAGCTCTGCCCTCGACGCCGACTTCACATTCGTCAAATCGTGTGGACATCGGTCGACGCACGAAACGGCCCGCGCTAAGCACAGGGCTGACAGGCCCACCGGCCCCAAGGAATTCCAAGCTCGAAAGGAGGGCCGCATGACCGACCTGGTAACAAGACGTGCCGAGTTCACGATCGGTATCCGCGGCTATGACCGCTCGCAGGTGGATGAGTACATCGACTATCTGCAGCGCCTGGTCACCGACGCCCAGGAGCATGCGCGCGATGCCGAGGCCGAGTATCTGTTCGACGAGCACGCCGCCGTCGGCCCCCGCGTCGCGGAGATCTTCGCGCTCGCCGAGGCCGAGGCGCGCGAGCTGCGTGACCGCGTCACGAGCCAGTCAACAGGGCTCGTGGACGAGGCTCGAACGGAGGCTCAGGCGATCATCGCCGAGGCAAAGCGCGCAGCGTCAGAGATGCGGGAGCGCGCCGAGCGTGATCACGTGGTGATGTTCGCCGAGCTCGAGCAGGAGCGCGAGCGTATCCGCGACGAGGTGACGGTGCTCGAACGCTGCAAGGCCGAGGCGATCGGCGAGCTCACCCGCCTGCGGGAGCTGCTCGGCGAGGCGGCAGGTGTCGTGGGCCACGTCGCCGAGCTCCGCGGCCGTGCCGAGCCACACACACAGGTCATCGGATCAGGCGATGAAACGGTGGAGCTGCCATCCGTGCCCGCGGAACTCGACGATGTCTAGTCGCTGTCTAGTCGTTGCCCGCGCCGGGCCTGAAACCGGTGATCTGCCGAGTCAATTCGTGCTCGGCGATGACCCTGTCGATCAGGCCGTACTCCCGCGCCTGCTCGGCGGTGAAGAAGCGGTCGCGCTCCATGTCGTCGCGCACCCGCTCCTGGGTCTGACCGCTGTGCTTGGCGTAGATCTGGTCGATCTGCTCGCGTAGCGCAAGCGTCTCGCGAGCGTGGATCTCGATGTCCGAGGCCTGGCCCTGGAATCCGCCGGACGGCTGGTGAATCAGGATGCGGCTGTTGGGGAGCGCCATGCGCTTGCCGGGTGCTCCCGCGGTCAACAGCAGCGAGCCCATGCTCATGGCCACCCCAAAGCAGATCGTCTGCACGTCGGGCTTGATGAAGCGCATGGTGTCGTAGATCGCGAGGCCCGAGTAGACCACCCCGCCGGGGGAGTTGATGTACAAAGAGATGTCCTTGTCGGGGTCCTGGCTCTCCAGGTGCAGGAGCTGTGCGACGACGAGGTTGGCGATGTCGTCATCTATCGGGGAGCCGATGAAGACGATGCGCTCGTTCAGCAGGCGCGAATAGATGTCAAATGAGCGCTCGCCACGGGCGCTCTGTTCGATGACCATCGGGACGAGTGGCATGTGGGCTATCCTTTCGACAACTGGTTGGTTGTCACTGGACCATAGCAACCAGCTGGTTGTCATCCACCCCGGAATGCCCAGATCAGGAGGCGGTTCGTGCCGGACACAACGACTGAGACCGAGAGCGTGACCCGCGAGGTCACGATCGACGCGCCGCTCGAGGACGTGTGGGAGGCCGTCTCCACCGATGACGGCCGCGAACGCTGGCTGGAGCCCGACGAGGATCGCCGGATCGTCGTCGAGCGCACGCTGGCGCCGAGCCACATCAGCTGGTGGTGGTGGCACGACTCGGACGACGAGCCCGCGCGGTACGTTGACGTGGACGTGATCGCCGTGCCCGACGGCGGCACCCGCGTCACCGTCACCGAGAGCCGGCCCGCAATGGTCCCGATCGCACGGCTGCAGGCGAGTATGGAGCTGATCTGCGCGTGAGCGACCAGCTCGGACTCGTCTTCGGCGCGCTGGCCGATCCGACGCGCCGGCAGATGCTGGAGACGCTGATCCGCGACGGCTCGACATCCGTCCCGTCGCTGACCGCGGAGCTGCCGATCACACGCCAGGCCGTGGCCAAGCACCTCTCCGCGCTGGCGGGCGCCGGGCTGGTGGAGCGCGAGCTGGGGACATCGGGCCGTGGGGTCCACTACCGCCTGAGCCCCGGGGCGCTCGGTCCGGCGGCGAGCTGGATGCGCATCGCCGATGCAGCCTGGGCGGGAAGGCTGGATCGCCTCAAAACCAGTCTGGAATCGCCCCGCTGAGCGAGCTCTCGACGTACGCGTCGCAGAACGAGCACGTTACGTCGAAAGTTCAGGGCCTCGCCTTCCGGTGCTGCGACTCAGCGCGAGACGTCGCGCAGCTCGCGCTGCACCTCGCGCGCCATGTCCCGCTTCTTGATCGTGTCGCGCTTGTCCCAGAGGTCCTTGCCGCGCGCCAGCGCGATCTCGACCTTGGCGCGTGAGCGCTCCCCGGAGAAGTAGATCCGGGTCGGCACGAGCGTAAAGCCGCGCTCGTTCAGAGCGCCTGTGAGCTTCTCGATCTCAGCGCGGTGCATCAGCAGCTTGCGCGAGCGCTCGGGATCGTGGTTCTCACGCGACGCGGCCGGGTACGGGGCGATGTAGGCGCCGATCAGCCACACCTCGGCGTCCTTGATCGTCGCGTAGGAGTCTTTCAGCTGGGCGTTGCCGTCTCGCAGCGACTTGACCTCCGTGCCGGTCAGCGCGATGCCGCACTCGAAGCGATCCATCAGGTTGTACCGGAACGCTGCCTGGCGATTTGTCGCGACATCGCCCGGTGCCACCTTTTTCTTGGTGCCCTTCGCCATTCCTAATCCCTATCCACAGGTAACAGGTCCACCCTACCCCGTGGGGCGTCGACACCGCCGATCGTCACCGCCACCGAGTCACCGAGCCGCAGCGCGCCTCCGCCCCGCGTGCCAATCAGCGCGGTCCCGTGCTCGTTGAGCTCCCACCAATCGTCGCGCATGCGGCGCACCGGCAGCAGCCCCTCGTACTCGCCCCGCTCGCCGAACGCGATGAACGCGCCGGCGCCGATCACGCCCACGATCTCCCCCTCGAACACCTTACCGAGACCGCCGTGCGGCTCGGCGGCGAGCATCGACTCGAGCAGGAAGCAGCGCGCGATGTCATCGGCGTCGCGCTCGATCGTCATCGACAGCCGCTCGCGCTCCGAGGTCCACGGCCCGGCTTGCGTCACCCACGAGCTCTCCGGCACCGGCTCATCACCGGTCACCGCCGAGAGCAGCGAGCGATGGCAGATGATGTCGGGATAGCGGCGGATCGGCGAGGTGAAGTGGCAGTAGCTGGCCAGTTGCAGCCCCGAGTGCCCGCGGTTGCGATCGTCGTAGTAGGCCTGCTTCAGCGACCGCAGCACGATGCGGTTCAGCGCACGCGCGCCCTGCCCGTCGTGTGCGAGCACCCAGTCGGCGACCAGCCGCGAGGCCTCACCTGCCACATCCGCGGTCTGCTGCGGGGTCAGGGGCCCGCCCGGCATCGGTGGGGTCGGCACGCCCAGGCTGCTGAGCTGATCGACCATCCGCTCGACCGCCGTCGGCTCGGGGCGTTCGTGCACGCGGTAGAGCGCCGGCAGCTTGCGCGCCTCCAGGAACTTCGCGACCTGCTCGTTGGCGGCGATCATCAGGTGCTCGATCAGGCGGTGGGACTCGGTCTGCACGACGGGCGCAACCCCGGCGACGTTGCCCTGCTTGTCGAAGAAGAACTCGGGCTCGGAGGATTCGAGCACCAGAGCTGCCTTGGTTGAGCGCCTGTTCTCCAGCGCCCGTGCCGCTGCACGGGCGCTGGCAAGGCCCTCCCCCCACTCGTCCCGGGCACGATCGCTCCCCGCGAAGATGCGATCGACCTGCTCGTATGTGAGGCGCTGGTCGGAGCGGATCACCGAGCGGTAGAAGGCGGCGCTGACGACGTCGGAGCCGCGAATCAGCATCTCCACCGTGACAGCCAAGCGGTCCTCGAAGGGCACCAGCGAACAGGCGCCGTTCGAGAGCTCCTGCGGCAGCATCGGCTCGACCGCACCGGGCACATACACGCTCGTTCCGCGCCGGTAGGCCTCGCGATCGATCGGCGAGCGCGGTGCGACGTAGGCGCCGACGTCGGCGATGTGCACCCAGACACTCCAGCCGCCGCCCTCGGCCGGTTTGCACGAGATCGCGTCGTCGAAGTCCCTGGCGGTCGTGGGGTCGATCGTGAAGCTGGCGAGCGCGCGCAGGTCGCGCCGCCCGTCGCGGACGACGACCCCGGCCGCCGACGCCTCGGTCGCGGCGCGTGAAACGGGGCCCTCGAAGCTCCGGGCGAGCCCACGGTCGAGCATCAGCGCCTCGATCACGTCGCGCGCGACGGTCGGCTTGCCGATGCGCCGGTGCACGCGCGCCCGTGAGCCCTGCGCCTTGCGGCCGGAGACGCCGGGGGTGACCAGCACCAGGTCGCCGACGTCGTAGCGCGAGTCGCGGCTCAGCGCCAGCCGCGGGCCCGGGCCGAAGAACGGCTCGGCGACCAGGAACTTGCCGCGCCGCTCGACCACGGCGACGAGCCCGCGGACACCGGGCTCAGCGGATCTCGGCTGCGACGGTTTGCTCGGCGACTTGGAGTGCGTGCGTGCCCGGGGCATTCGGGTTGTCGTAGACGTAGATGTTGGGCTTGATTCCCCGCCCCTCCTTGACGCCGCCGCCACCGAGGTTCTGGTTATCGGGTGTGAAGTACTCGCCGACGGTGATGTCGAGCGCGGAGCCGTAGGACAGCGGGAAGAGCTGCTGGAAGACACCCTTGCCGTACGTGCGGGTGCCGATCACCTTGGCCCTGCCACGGTCCTTGAGCGCAGCGGTGACGATCTCTGCCGAGGACGCCGTGCCGCGGTCGACGAGCACGGCCATCGGGATGCTCGGGGCGATCGCATCGCCGAGCGCCGCGTAGACGGTCGTCGGCTGGCTGCGCCCGCGGGTCGTGACGATCGTGCCGGACCTGATGAACAGGCTGGCCACACCGACCGCCTGCGTGAGCAGACCGCCGGGGTTGTCACGCAGGTCGAGCACCAGGCCCTTGGCCCCGGCCTTGACCATCTTCTGCACCTGGTAGCGGAGCTCGTCGGCGGACCCTTGCGTGAACTGCGTGAACTCCAGGTAGCCGATCGCCTTGCCCTTGTAGTGCACGAGCTTCGAGGCGGTAACGGGGACGGTCACGTCCTCACGGGTGAGCGTCACCCTGTGCGATTTGCGCTTGCGCAGGATCGTCAGCTGGACCATCGTGCCGGCCGTGCCCCGGATCCACTTCGATCCCTGCGCGACCGTCTTGCCCGTCAGCGACCTGGAGCCCACGGCCGTGATGATGTCGCCGTTCTGCAGACCGGCCCTGGCGGCGGGTGAGCCCTGGAAGACCTCCTCGATCTCGATGCCGCCACCTACCGGCTGCGCGGCCACCGAGACGCCGATGCCCGCGACCTGCGGGTTGGTCTCCTGCTGGAACGAGTGGTAGAGCACCGGCGGGTAGTAGTGCGAGTACGGGTCCTTGAGGCTCGCGACCGCGGACTCGAGTCCCGTGTCGAGCAGCGCCTTGGTATTGACCTTGCGGTAGTACTCCTTGGAGATCAGGTCGAGCGTGGTCTGCACCTGGCGCTCATCCGCGGTCTTCGAGACGAAGGCGCTGCGCAGTGGCCCGGGCAGCCAGCTCGGGTGCCCACCAAACCAGACGCCGACGAGCACCAACAGGACCGCCCCAGCGGCGATGAGCACGTCACGCAGCGGTGATCTGGAGGGCTGCCTGAACACAGTCGTGAGCGTAGTCGGTGGTCGAGCTGACCACCGACCGTCACACCCGCAGGAAGCGCCTCAGGGAGAGGCCGGAGCCGAGCGCGGAAACCGCGATCCCGGCGCCCACCAGGACGAGCAGCAGCGGCACGAACGGGATCGTCCGCGGCGCCGCGATCAGCGTGAAGTTGTTGGCCAGCGGGTCGAGCACGGCGAGCTTGGTGATGCCGAGCACGACGATCGCCGCCGCGGCACCGAACGCGCCGACGATGATCCCCTCGATCACGAACGGCCAGCGGATGAACCAGTCGGTCGCGCCGACCAGCTTCATCACCTCGACCTCGCGCCGGCGGGCGTACAGCGACAGCCTGATCGTGTTGCCGATCAGCAGTACCGATGCGCCGATCAGCAGTGCCGCCAGCAGCGCCGCGGTGATCGTCACGAAGCGTGTCACCGTGAGCAGTTTCTCGGTGTCCTGGGTGTGGTTTGAGACCTTCTGGATCGACGAGTCGAGCTTCTGCCCGCCGCCCGAGTTGAGGATCGCCGAGCGTACGGCCAGCACGTAGGACGGATTGCTCGGATAGATGTGGAAGGTGTCCGGCAGCGGGTTGACGTTGCCGAGGATCTCGTAGGCCACCGGGTTCTGCTTCTTCTGCTGCGCGAGCGCCTGCTCCTTTGTCTCGAGCAGCACCTTTTCGACATGCGGAAGCGCCTGCAGCTTCCCGAGCACGCGCGCATCGTCGGCGGAGGTCGCCTTCGACTGCATGTAGACGTCCACGAGCACCCGGTTGCGGACGCTGTCGGCGGCGCCCTGCGTCGCCTGCACGATCGGAATGAAGACGCCGACCACGATCAGCGTGACCGTGATCGTCGCGAGCGCGGCGAAGCTGGGCGCCGCGTTGCGGCGCATCGCGCGCAGCGATTCGCGGATGAAGAAGCCGAGACTGAATCTCATCGCCGGCTACAGGCTCTGCGGGGATTCGTTGGGACTGCGCAGGCGCTGCGCGAATTCGCGCGTCGTCTCGTCGCGGGTGTAGAGGCCGGTCGCCTCGTCGCGGATCACTCGCCCGCGCGAGAGCTCGAGCACACGGCGGCGCATCCTGTCAACCATCGCGTGGTCATGCGAGGCCACGAGCACTGTCGTGCCGGTGCGGTTGATCCGGTAGAGCAGCCGCATGATGTCGATGCTGGTGTCCGGATCGAGGTTTCCGGTCGGCTCGTCGGCCAGCAGCAGCGGCGGGTGATTGACGAACGCGCGCGCGATCGAGACGCGCTGCTGCTCGCCGCCGGAGAGCTGGTCGGGATAGTTGTGCAGCTTCGTCGACAGGCCGGTGAGGCGCAGGATGTCCGGGACCTTGGCGCGGATCTCCTTGCGCGAGTGGCCCGTGACCTGCAGCGCGTATGCGACGTTGTCGTAGACGGTGCGGCTCGGAAGCAGCTTGTAGTCCTGGAAGACGACGCCGATGTTGCGGCGGTAGAACGGGACCTGCTTGCGGGCGATCGTCGAAAGATCGCGGCCGGCGACGTTGATCGTGCCCTCGGTCGGCTCGAGCTCCTTGATCAGGAGCCGCATCACGGTCGACTTTCCGGAGCCCGTGGACCCGATCAGGAAGACGAAGTCCTCGCGGTCGATGGCGAAGGTCGCCTGGTCCAAGCCGTAGACACCGGTGCCGTACTTCTTGGTGACGCCGCGGAACTCGATCACGGTGTTGTGGTCCGCAGCAACGGCGGGTCGCATGAGGTTCGGGGACTGTCTGGCATAGGTGCGTGCAGCATCGGAACGGGACGTCTGCCGGCGGCTGCGGGATCTGGATTCTGTGTTCGCCATAGGGTCGGCCCAGCGTAGCCGGTCGCCTGCGGGCGACTCCAGAGGCGTACCGGCATGCAAGCAGATTTGCAGGTGAATCAGATAAAGCGTTGGCTATCGCGAGCTGATTTCCTACCCGGCCGACGCCGCTCGCTACCTTCTCTCCATGCCCAAGATCACAACCTCCGTCCTACGCAATGGTCTGCCGCTGCACAGGATTGCGATGGACGGCACGCGCGCGGTCACGCTGATGGTCGCCTTCGATGCCGGTGCCCGCACGGAACGTCCCGAGGAGAACGGGATGGCTCACTTTCTCGAGCACCTCGTGTTCAAGGGCGGTGAGAGGTACAGGACCTATCGCGACGTCAACGAGGCGGCCGAGCGCAACGGTGCCGTGCTCAACGCCTACACCAGCCACGACCTCGTCGCCTTCCACATCACGGCGCGCTCGACCAAGGGGATCGAGGCCGCCGACCTGCTGACCGACTTCGTCGCGCGCCCCGCGCTGGATCCGGTCGAGCTCGACAAGGAGCGCGGCGTCGTAGTCCAGGAGATCGCCCGCTACAACGATCAGCCCTCAGCCGTCGCCGAGCACCTGATCGACGAGGCCGTGTTCGGCAACCATCCGCTCGGGCGGCCGGTCCTCGGGCCGGCAGAGCACCTGGCTGAGACCTTCACACGGGACGGCATCATCGCCTTCCGCAACCGCCAATGGGCACCGAGCCGCGGCGCCGCGCTGGCGGTCGGCAACCTCGAGGCGCTCGGCGGTGAATCGCTGCTCGACGAGTTCTTTGAACGCTTCCAGACGCTCGAAGTCCCGGACGCCTACGAGTCCGCGCCCGGGCACAGCCCGCGCGTACTGGTCACCGAACGCGATTCCAATCAGTCGCACCTGCGCATGTCCTATCGGCCATCGATCGACGTCACCGATCCGGCGCAGCGCGCCGCACTCACGATCTACTCGACGCTGCTCGGCGGTTCGATGGGCTCACGCCTGTTCGACGAGATCCGCGAGCAGCGGGGGCTCTGTTACTCGGTCAGCTCATATCCGCATGCCTACGCGGATGTCACGGTCCTGCAGCTGAGCTCCGGGCTCGATAGCGCCAAGTGCGTCGAGGCCTTCCGCCGCATGGGCGAGATCGTCACGGAGCTGCGCGACGATGGTCCCACCGAGGCCGAGGTCGAGCGCGCTCGCGCCTACGCCGCCGGTGCGCGCGCGATCGCATTCGAGAACACGGGCGCGATTGCACGGACTGCTGCGACACAGGCGATCGTGTTCGGGCAGGATGTCGATCCTGATGCCTCGATCGCGGCACTCGACGCCGTCACCTTCGACGAGGTCCGTGACATCGCCGCGGGAATCTCCACCGACTACTCGGTGGCCTGCGTCGGTCCGCACACCGTCGAAGAGTTTCAGCCTGCTTAGGGTCCGTCTGTTCAGACCGGCACTCAGGGGCTTGCGGTTTGCGGCCGCCGCCTGCGTGGCGGCGGCCCTGCTCAGCGCTTGCGGGCAGAGCGCGCCGAGCCCCGCCAAGTCCAGCTTCTCGGCGCTCGCGCGATCGGCGCGGTCACGGCTCAGCAGAGCGCAGACCACGACGACCAACACGACCGGTGGGGCGTCCGCCGGCCCCCCATCGACGACCGGACGGCCGTCGGCAGGCCCCACATCGACGATCGCGGGGCCGGCGGTTGGGCTTCAGCAGCGCCTGCGGCGGGCCTTCGCCCACGCCGGCCCCCAGGTCGGGCTGGTCGTCGAGGATCTCGGAACCGGCCAGACGGTCTACTCGGCCAAGCCCAACGTCGCGCGGCCGCCCGCGTCGGTCGAGAAGCTCTACACGAGCGTCGCAGCGTTGAATCTGCTGGGCCCCAACGTGCGGCTGCGGACGACCGTGCTCGGCCAGGGCACGCTCGAACACGGTGGTGTCTGGCACGGGAACCTCTACCTGCACGGTGGTGGTGACCCCACGTTCGGCGACGGCTCCTGGAACCTGACCTACGAGGACGGCTACGGCCCCACCGCGCTGCAGCTCGCCGGTCAGCTCCGCCACGACGGAATCCGCCGGGTGACCGGCCACATCTTCGCCGACGACTCGCTGTTCGACAGCGATCTGGGCGGACCGGCGACCAACAACCTGCCGGATACCCCCGACTACGGCGGTGAGATGAGCGCGCTGGTCTACGACCACGGCATGACCTCGGGGCACAGGTCGCCGGCCGTATTCGCCGCACACGAACTGGCGCTGACGCTGCGCGCTGAAGGCGTGCGCGCCGGCGCAGCCAGCCGCACACAGGACACGCCCGCCGGTGCCGCGGAGCTCGCGGCTGTACAGTCGCCGCCGATCTCAGAGCTGGTGCGGCTGATGGACGTACCGTCCGACGACCTGATCGCAGACATGCTCGCCAAGCAGCTCGGAGCGCGCCTGCTCGGTCAGGGCACGCTGCCGGCCGGCGCGACCGAGATACAGCAGGCGATCGCGAGCGGCTACAAGCTGCACCCGACGATCTTCGACGGCTCCGGTCTCGATCGCGACGACAGCACCACACCGGCGGAGGTCGTCACGCTGCTGCACAGGGTCTGGAACACGCCCACCGGCGAGCTGCTGTACGCGGCGCTGCCGATCGTCGGCAGGCAGGGCACCGTCCAGTCGCTTGGTGTTCACACCCCGGCCGAGAATCACTGCGTGGCGAAGACCGGCACGCTCGACAACGTCACCAACCTCGCCGGCTACTGCCGGGCCCGCAAGGGGGTCAACCTCGCGTTTGCGCTGATGATCGACGGGCCCGCCAACTACCTCGCCTACCCGATGTTGAGCCGCGTGGTGGCGGCGATTGCGCGTTACTGAAGCGCGCGTTAAGGCCCTGTTGTTTGGCGGTTTCCCCCTTGCGGAGTGGGCTCCGCCGTGACGACAATCAAGCTGTGCAGGCGACCCTCGCGCTGAACCGGCCGGAACTCCGTCGCTACCTCGAGCGGATCAGCGACCGCTGGCGTCTGGATGGCGCCTACCTGGGAGGATCGGCGCTGACCGGCGGTCCCGCTGAGCAGCCGCTCGTTGGACCCGCGCTCGAGTTCACCGTGGTGCTCGTGTCCGACGCCTTCGACGAGATCCCCTGGCTCGAGCGCACATATGTCGCGAGCTCGCTGTGGGATGCGCTCGAGATGGGTGCGCCCGCCGATCTGCACTGCTACACGCGCGCCGAGTTCGAGCGCAAGCGGGACTCGATGCCGGCCGTGAAGGACACGGTCTGGCACGGGCTCGACCTGCTCGTCTTCATCTGAACGCGCCACCTCCCCCTCGCCTGAACGCGCCAGCTCGCCCTCGCCTGAACGCGCCAGCTCACCCTCGCCTGAGCCGCGCGAGCTCGCCTTCACCTGAGGCGCGCGAGCTCGGCGTCGGTGCCGATCTCGATCACGGGATGCTGCGACGGCCGCAGCCAGCGGAGCACCTCCAGCAGGCGCGTGACCGGGAGCGCCACGCAGCCCGCGGTCGCGGCGTAGACCCAGCTGTGCATGAAGATGCCAGAGCCGATGGCGCCTGAGCCGCCCCTGGTCGGCCCGATGTCGAAGTCGATCACCGCGAAGTACCGGTAGGCGAGTGTCTCGGTCCACAGCGCCTCGGAGTCCCCGCCGAAGCCCGGCGAGGCACCGCAGGGCACGTGCACGAAGCGGTTGTAGAGCGCGCTGTAGGGGTCCTCGTCCCACCAGTCTCCGCAGCTCAGGCGGCGATACGGGTAGTGCAGGGCGCCTGGGTCGGCTTCGGTGCCATAGATCGTGTGACCGAAGCTGAAGACGCCGATGGGCGTCGCGTGGTCGCCCTCGCGACGCTTAGCGGCCGGCACCAGCCGGCCGCTGCCGGTCTCGGTCGCCCACGGACCGAACACCAGCCGCCAGCGCGCGCTGCGCGGCGCACGCGCGTAGGCGCCCAGCGTCGCGAGCCTCTGGCTGCCCGGTGGGTCGGTCGTGGGGCTCGAGACCACGACAAGCTCGCGCGCTCGCCTTGGGATCGCGAGGCGCTCTGCACTCGCCGAGGCGGCGAGCGCCAGCAGCAGAATCGTGGTGGCGGCGCCGATCCTGATCTGTGCCGCGGCGATCCGCGCCATGGCCTCAGCCGATGGCGATCATGCGCTCGATCGGGGTGCGAGCGCGGTCCGCAGTCTCAGCGTCGACCTTGACCTCATGGCGCAGGTCGCGGAGTGAGTCACGCAGCTTCGGCAGCGTGATCATCTTCATGAAGCGGCACGAGGCGGCCTCGTTGGCGGCGATGAAGTCAACGTCGGGAGCGGCCTCCCGCAGCGGGTGCAGCATGCCGATCTCGGTCGCGACGATCGCGGTGCGTCGGTCGTGTTCATGCGATTTTGCGTAGCTGAGCATGCCGCCCGTTGAGAGCATGTGCACGCCGTCGGCGGCGACATCCCCGGCGGCGACGTACTCCATCACGCTGGTCGAGCAGCCGCACTCGGGGTGGATCAGGAAGTCAGCCTCGGGATGGGCTGCGCGCACCGCGTTGATGTCGTCGGGGCGGATGCCTGCGTGCACGTGGCATTCGCCGTCCCAGACCGTCATCTGCACGCCGAGCGTCTTTTCCACGTAGGCGCCGAGGAACATGTCCGGGCCGAACAGGATCTCCGTGTCGGGGCCATGCTCGCGCAGGATGTGGGCGACCACGTCGACAGCGTTGGACGAGGTCACGCAGTAGTCGGTCTCGGCCTTCACGGCGGCCGTGGTGTTGACGTACATGACGACGATCGCTCCGGGGTGCGCCCGCTTCCAGTCGCGCAGCTGCTCGGCGGTGATCGAGTCGGCCAGCGAGCAGCCGGCATCGAGGTCGGGGATCAGGACCGTCTTCTCGGGCGACAGGATCGATGCAGTCTCGGCCATGAAGTGCACCCCGCAGAAGACGATCGTCTCGGCGTCGGCCGCCGCAGCCCGTCGGCTCAGCCCGAGGGAGTCGCCAACATAGTCGGCGACGTCCTGAACCTCGGGCAGCTGGTAGTTGTGCGCGAGGATCACCGCGCCGCGGTCGCGAGCCAGAGCTCGGACCTCCTCCCGCAGCGCCGGGATGTTCTCGAGCATCAGCGGCGCGGGTGAGGAAGCCTCTACCTGGCCGAGCATCGGAAGGTTCATGGGAGCGGTTCGAGTAGGAGCGAGAGATCGAGGGCGGTGGCACTGTGTGTCAGCGCACCCACCGATATGAAGTCTACGCCGGTGTCGGCGACCTCCCGGATCGTCGCCAGCGTAAAGCCGCCGCTTGCTTCGAGCTCGGCGCTCCCGGCGACGCGTGCGACAGCCTCGCGCAGCTGCTCCGGAGTCATGTTGTCGAGCAGGACGCGGAAGCCGCTGGCCAGCCCAAGCTCGGCTGCGGTCGCGAGCGCCTCATCGACCTCGGCCTGGGTGCCGCATTCGACCTCGAGCAACAGCTGCGGCGCATGGTCGTGGGCCCGGCGCACCGCCGCGCCGACGCCGCCGGCCATCGCGGCATGGTTCTCCTTGATCAAGATCGCGTCGTAGAGCCCGCTGCGGTGGTTGAGCCCACCCCCGGCAAGTACCGCCTGCTTCTGCAGCAGTCTCAGGCCGGGAACCGTCTTGCGCGTGTCGAGGATCCGTGCGCCCGTGCCCGCGACCGCCTGCACGCAGCGGGCGGTGAGCGTCGCGACCCCCGAGAGCTGCTGCATGAAGTTGAGCGCCGTGCGCTCGGCGGCGAGCAGCCCGGCAGCTGATCCAGTTACCTCGAGCACCGGCCCGTTCTCGCGCCAAACCCCTTCGGGGCCGGTCTGCGTGAGCACCACATCGAGCTCGGCGGCCCGGAACACCGCCGAGGCAACGTCCAGCCCGAAGACGACACCCGGAGCCTTCTGCGTGATCCGCGCGACGGCATGCGTGCCCGGGTCGACGGTGGCCTGCGTGGTCACATCTCCGCTGCCGATGTCCTCGGCCAGCGCGCGCCTGACCAGCGCTTCAAGCTCCTGAGGCTGCACAGCCCGCCAGGCTACTTCTTCTTGTGCTTCGGCTTCGGCTTCGGCTTCGGCTTCGGCGGCGCGGGACCGGTCATCGTCAGCTGCGTGCCGCTGACAGTCCCGAGTGTCGCCGCGCTCGTGACGCTCGCATTCCAGCGGTGCCCGACGACCTGCTCGAGCAGCCTGTAGGCGCCGTTCGAGAGCTTGACTGTGGAGCGCATGGACTGACCTCCGCGCACCTGGTAGGCGATGTTCGCCAAGGAAAGCTGCCTGACCTGGGTCGTGGTCCGGTAGCGCGCGCGGGAGCTGCCGCGGGCGCCGCGCACCTGTGCCCTCACGCGAAGCTTCGCCCTGAGGCCGAGGATCATCTTGCCGGTGCAACCGGCGTTGCTCTGGCCGCTGCATGTGAGCGTCAGCACCGCGACGCGCTGCTTGGAGACGCTGACCGCGCTCTTGAACGCGAGCGCGCCCGGCGTGACCGGGAACGGGATGCCGCTGACCTCGCCGATGGCGGCGTTTCCCTGCCCGTTCGCCGCGGTTGCGCCCGTGAAGAAGACCTCGCCGGTCCCGTCGCTGCCCGGCACGCTCGGACCCGCGGCGATCCGCCAGCCGCGCGGCGGCAGCCAGAGCCCGCTCGGCAGCGGGTAGCTTGTGACGTGGTTGCTGCTGGTGTCGAGCTCGTCGATCGTCCCGTTGCCACCGGCGTCGATGAACCAGACATTGCCGTCGGGACCGACCGTCATCGCGACCACGTTACCCAGACCGGTGGCTACCGTTTGCACCTGGTTGGGATCGCCCGGGCTCAGGGCGACGATGCGCGAGTTGCTGCCCGAGCCCGACTCGGCACCGGCGGCCACGTAGACGTAGCCGTTGGCTGCGGTGACGATCGTCCCGGGGTCGGTGCTGCCCTGCTGCGAGCCTGCGGCCGGATACGGACCGCTGAAGCCACTCGAGCCATACGCACCGAGTGCGCTGCTGCCGTCCGTGAACCAGACGGCGTTGCCGCCGCCAGCGATCGCGAACGCTCCGGCGCCGGTGTAGAACGGCGACGGGATCGTGATCGTCGAACAGGAGGCCGATGGCGCCGAGGTGATGCGGCAGCGGATGATGCCGTCGTTGTCAGCGATGTAGAGCGAGCCGTCCGGTCCGAGCGTCATGTCCTGCCCGTAGTCACCGAAGCGCGCGACCGGATTCAGCCCGGGGCTCGATGAATCGCTGGCACCAACCGCGTAGAGCACGTTGCCCGGACCCTGGTCGTTGTCGAGGATCCAGTCATAGCCGTCGGCGTCGACGCTCGCATAGGTGACGGGCGTCCCGGCATCGGAGGCGAGGCTGGAAGCGACCGTCGACTGCTGGCCCGTGGGCGCAATCGAGATCAGATTCTGGATGCGGCCGCTGAGCACGAACCACTCGGCGTCGGAGCCATCGGGTGCCGCTGCGATGGCCGGCTCGACGAGCGAACTGGAGCCGGCGGGCGCAACGTCGAGTGAAACAGGGTAAGCCGATAGGGTGATCTGGGGGCTGGCCTGTGCGCTCGCGACGGCTGGCAGCAGCAGCGCGATCCCGGCGATCACCATCGCTACAACGGCTGACCGCAACTTACGGTGATCGGGTTTTGTTCGGTGTATCAAGTGCATCTGGCGGTTGGTCCAATCGTGGCAGCGCCCCGACACAGATCGGCAAGATGCAACCCAATCTCAATCCGTTCAACGTGAAAACGCACCACATGCCGGTTCTCCATCACCAATCGAACCCCGCGCGAAACCGAATGTTGCGGCTGAGCGCCGTGCTCGCGGCCGCGGCGCTGGTCTGCAGCGCCGCTACCGCGGGCGCCCGCCAGACCCGTGCGAGTCAGCCGGTCGCGACCTCACGCGTGACCGTGACCGGCACCGCACTGCGCACGGTCCCGACCTCGTTCCTGGGGCTCTCGATGAACGTCGAGGAGATGGAGGACTACACCACACAGTCGGCCTTTCCGAGCTTCATCCGCCTGATCACCCCCCAGGGCGACGGACCGTTCGTCCTGCGGGTGGGTGGGACCTTTGCCGACTCCGCCTACTGGAACGGCGAGACCTCGCAGGTCGCACCGCAGTATCTGGCGCCGTCGTATGACCGCGTGACGCTCAACGACGCCTGGCTGGGATCGCTCGCAAGTGTCGTGCGGGCGACGAGCGGCAGCGTGATCCTGAACGTGGATGCCGCCGATCACGACCCGCAGATGGCGCTCAACCTCGTCCAGGCGGCCGAGCGGGACCTGCCGGCCGGGAGCCTCACCTCGGTTGCGATCGGCAACGAGCCCAACCTCTACTCGCTCGGATACGACGGCATCAACAAGACCAACGCCAGCTGGGTGAAGAACTTCGGCCCTGTCCGCTACGACACGCTCTTCTCGCTCTACGCGAACCTGCTGAGGCGCCACCTGCCCTCGCTCACGCTGGATGGCCCCGAACTGTCGTCCCCCTCCGCCCCCTGGCTCGGCTCGCTGCTGCAGCACGACTCGGGCCAGGTCGGGATGGCTACCGAGCACTACTACGCCTACAACGCGTGCGTGGCCGTCGGCTCGTCGAACTACCCAGCGCTGCACAAGTACTTCCGCGCCACCAACATCAGCCAGGCGACGTCGACCATGGCGCCCGCAATCGCCGCCGCTCATAACGCGGGGCTCCAATACCGGCTGACCGAGCTCGGTTCCTCGACCTGCCTCGGCCTGCCGGCGGTCACCGACACGTTCGCCACCAGCCTCTGGGGTCTCGATCAGCTCTACGAGCTGGTGGCCGCCGGGGTCGACGGCGTCAACTTCCACCTGCGCGCAAACGAGCCGAACTCGGCGATCCACGCCTATGCGAACGTCGGTCTGAGCGCCGAGCCGCTGCTATACGGCATCGCGGCCTTCTCCAGCACGCTGGGCCCGAACGCACAGCTCGACCAGGTCAACGGGGTGCTGCCGAGCAACATCAGGGTCTGGGCCGTGCAGTCGGACAACGGCTACAGCCTCGCACTGATCAACGACAACCTCCGCCGTGAGCGCGTGCGCGTGGCGATGCCGACCAGCACGCCGATGACGGTCAGGGCGCTCACCGCGCCCAGCCCCTACGCACAGACAGCGAGCTTCGGTGGGCAGACGATCTCCAACGGCGGGCAGTGGCAGGGCAGCGCCGAGACCCAGACCATCACACCCGTCACCGGCGACTACTGGTTCACGATCCCACCCGACAGCGCCGTGATCGCGACGACGCGGTAGCCGGGTCCGGTGTCCTTTAGTCGAACTCAGCACACTACGAGAGGACGCGCAGCGTGCGGAAACTCGGATCGGCGGCGCCGTGCAGCCGCGCTCCGGCCGCTACCAGTGCCCGCAGATAGGCGACCACCTCGGCGGTCACCAGCTCGCCCGGCAGCAGCGTCGGCACGCCTGGCGGATAGCCGGCGATCGACTCGGTCGAGATCCGGCCGATCGCATCCTCGACGGCCACAGCCTCGCCCGTGCCGAGGAATGCGTCGCGGGGCGCCACCGCGGGCTCCGGCCCCAGCTCGGCCGGTATCTGGCTGAGCACGCTGTGGTCCGGCTCGGGCCCGCCGGTGCCGGGCTTGATTCGCTTGACCGTCTCGGCGAGGTCGTGGGCCACGCGATCGAGCGGCTCCACCGGCTGGCCGATACCGAGCACCAGCACCACTGTCGCGTGCGTCGCCAGCTCGACGTGGATGTCGTAGGAGGCGCGCAGCGCGCTCGCGACGTGATAGCCGGTCAGACCTGTGCCGCGCACGTCGATCACGATCCGCAGCGGATCCCAGCCTGCGATCCCCGGGCGTCCGACCCACTGTTCGCCGACGACCGTGCAGCCCGGGATCTGCTCGATCGCGTCGCGTGCGCGCGCAGCCGCCTTGATCGTGCGGTCGAGCAGCAGCTCGCCGTGCACCGCCAACTGGCGGCGGGCGGCGTCGAGTGAGGCCATCAGCAGCGCGTTGGGGCTCGTCGAGCGCACGAGCCGGATGGCCCGCTCGATCGCGCCCACGTCGATGCGACCCGAGCCCGCGACCAGCAGCATCGCCGACTGCGTGAGGCTGCCGACGATCTTGTGCGTAGAGGCCAGCATCACGTCGGCGCCGAGCTCCAGCGGTGAGCGTGGCAGCGCCGCGTGGAAGCCGAAGTGGGCGCCCCAGGCGCAGTCGACGATCAGCGGCACACCGGCGCGGTGGGCGACCGTCGCGCAACCCTCCACATCGGCCGCCATCCCGTAGTACGTCGGCGAGACGATGAAGGCGGCCGAATAGAAACCACCCGCCCCGGCCTGGGACCCGCCCGGCCCGCCACGTGCGAGCGCCTGCTCGAGCGCCTGGGGCGTGACACCGTGGGCCATCCCAAGCTCCGTGTCGTACTCGGGTGAGACGAAGCGCGGGAGCCCGCCCGAGAGGACCAGTCCATCGATCATGCTCGCGTGCGAGTTGCGCTGCAGCAGCACATGGGTACCGGGACCGGCGAGTGCCAGGCAGAGTGCATGGTTGCCCTGGGTCGCGCCGTTGGTCAGAAACCAGCAGCGCTCGGCGCCGTAGGCCTCGGCTGCCAGCCGCTCCGCCCGCTGGTAGGGCGTCGGGGAGGGCCCGAGGTCGATGCCCTCGATGTCCTGTGGCACGTCGAGCAGCAGCGCCTGGTCGCCGAGTGCGCTGCGCAGCCCCGGGTCGGCGCCGCCTCCGCCCTTGTGGCCCGGGACGTGAAAGCGCGTCGAGCCGCGCAGCCCGTACGCCGCCACCGCCTCCAGATATGGCGCCGTCGGCTGCTCGGAGGGGTGCGGATCGGGATCAGTAGCCATTGGCGGCGCGGCGGTCGCGACGGAAGGAGGGATGCGATCGGGGTGATCGTGGACGACGCTGGGCACCGACCGCTCCCGCAGTCAATACTGGTGTTATTGACGAATGGGTGGGCGGTGATCCAGCGCCGCGTCCACGGGCGTATCCGAGCCTGCCAATCATTGGATCGGGGCCGCTTTCAGTAGGTAGGCGCGAACGAAGCCGTCCAGGTCGCCGTCGAGCACGCGGTTGGCGTCACCCATCTCGAAATCCGTGCGATGGTCCTTGACCATCGTGTACGGGTGCAGCACGTAGGAGCGGATCTGTGAGCCGAAGTTGACGTCCTGTGCCGCGCCCTTCTCGCGCGCGATCTCCTCCTGGCGCTCGCGCTCGGCGCGCTCGGCCAGCTTCGAGCGCAGCATCGCCATCGCCTCGGCACGGTTTGAGGACTGCGAGCGCTCGTTCTGGCACTGCACGACGATACCCGTCGGCCGGTGTGTGATCCGCACCGCCGAGTCGGTCTTGTTCACGTGCTGGCCGCCCGCGCCGCTGGCGCGGTAGGTGTCGATCTGCAGGTCGTCATCATCGATCTCCACCTCCCCCACGTCCTCCACCACCGGCGAGACCTCGACCCCGGCGAAGCTCGTCTGGCGGCGGTTGGCGGAATCGAACGGTGAGAGCCGCACCAGCCGGTGCACGCCCTTCTCGCTGCCGTAGAGGCCGTAGGCGTTCTCGCCCTTGACCAGGAAGGTGGCGGACTTGATGCCCGCCTCCTCCCCGGGAGAGGCCTCGAGCAGTTCCACCCGGAAGCCTCGCTTCTCGGCCCAGCGCATCTCCATGCGCAGCACCATCTCGGCCCAGTCCTGGGCATCGGTGCCGCCCGCGCCGGCGTTGACGGTGACGAATGCATCGCCCGCGTCATAGCGCCCGGCGAACAGCCGCTCCTCCTCGAGTGCCTGCAGCCGTTGCTCGACGCTGGCCACCTGCTCGAGGATCTCCGACTGCAACGAGGGGTCCTCGTCGAGCATCTCGGTCAGCGCGTCGAGGTCCGCCACGTCACGCTCAAGCGTCTGGAAGCTCGTCAGCCTGCGCGACGCGCGCGCGTGCTCGGCGCTGACCTTTGCCGCGCGCTCCTGGTTGTCCCAGAAACCGGGCTCGCCCATCTCCGCCTCGAGCGCTGCGGTGCGCTCACCCAGTCCAGCCGGGTCAAAGATAGTCCGAGAGCAGTTTTAGCTGCTCACGGATGGCTGTGAGGCGCTGCGAGAGCGGCTCCGAGGGTGAGGTCGACATTGCGCGCTGAAACGTAGCAAGGGTGCGAGGCGAAACGCCGCCGTCTCTAAAGTCCTTGACATGTCCTCTCTAACCGATCCCGGCGTTCAGGAGCTGCTGAGCGCCCCCAACTACGCAGTCGTCTCAACCCAGAACGGCGACGGCTCGATCCTCTCGACGGTCGTCTGGGTCGGCCTCGACGGGGGAAAGCTGTTCGTCAACAGTGCGCTCGGCCGTCGCTGGCCGGCCAACCTCGACAATGACCCGCACGCGACGTTGGTGGTCATGAACCCCGACAATCCGCAGAACTTCCTCGAGGTCCGCGGCACTGTCACCAGCTCCACCGAGCGCGGGACCGAAGACATCAACTGGCTTGCGAACAAGTACATCGGACGCGACTACCCCTGGCTGCAGCCTGGCGAGCAGCGGGTGACGTTCGTCTTCGAACCATCGCGTGTGCGCCTGGTCAACCAATAGCCGCCACACGACGTCCTAGTGTCGTGACTCGGAACTAGTAGTGCCCGCGGCGCCTTTGGTGCCGCGGGCCGCCTCTGTTGCGCGCGTGGTGGGACCGGAGCTCGCGCTCAGCGGCCTCGTGGTCGGGCGCCGGCCCGTAGAACGCCCAACCCACTCGCGCCAAGATCGCGAGCGGGGCAATCAGCAGGAAGGCGGGCCAGAAGACTGAGCGCGCGCCGGTCGCGGCCCAGATGACCGTGCAGATCGAGAACGGCGCGAAGCATGCCCACGAATCGCTGCAGCCGCATGGTCGCGGTCATCGTCGGACATGCCCAGATGATTGGTCTACGCCATCGCTCAGCGGAATCCAACGACCCCGGATCAGGCGCCGTGGCAGCGCTTGTACTTCTTGCCCGAACCGCACCAGCAGGGGTCGTTGCGCCCCGGCTCGTTGGCATCGGTGTGGCGCTGCTGGACCGGCGCCGGTTCAATCGGATCGGGCTGCGGACCGACCACCGGGCCCCCTGTGGCCGCGGCACCGGAGGCTGCGGCCATCGCCTGCGCACCCATCGGCGCTCCGCCCCCGTTGTAGCTGACGCGGCCGCCACCGGTGGACGAACTCGACGTGGGGCTCGGCGAGCGCTGCGGCAGCGGGGGCGCCGCGGCGGCCGCCGAGGCCGGATCCGGTACCTCCTGGATGACCACCTGCATGTGGTAGATCTTGCGCGCGAAGTCGAGCCACAGCAGCTTCATCAGGTCGCCGAACAGGGTGAAGCCCTCGTTCTTGTAGGCGACCAGCGGGTCGAGCTGGGCCACACCACGCAGACCGATGCCCTCACGCAGATAGTCCATGTCATGCAGATGCTCACGCCAGCGCGTGTCGATGATGTCCAGCAGCAGCCAGCGCTCGAGCGCGCGAATAACGAGCTCGCCGTCGGGGAGCTCGCCGAGCTCCTGCTCGCGCTGGTCGTAGAGCGCCAGCGCCTCCTCCTGCAACCGGATCGTCAGATCCTCGCGGTCGACGCGGTCGGGGTCGATCGAGAGGATGTCGTCGCTGGGTCGGAAGATCTCCTGGATCCGCACGAAAAGCCCGGGGATGTCCCAGTCCTCGACGAAGTCGCTGGCGGTCTGCTCGGCGACGGTGCGCTCGATCAGGTTGGCCATCTCCTGGCGGGCGACGTCGCCCATGTCTCGGCCCTCGAGGATCTCGTCGCGGTAGTTGTAGATGACCTCGCGCTGCTTGTTGAGCACGTCGTCGTACTCCAGCGTGTGCTTGCGCATCAGGAAGTACTGCTCCTCGACCTTCTTCTGCGCCTTCTCGATCTGCTTGGAGAGCATGCCGGCCTCGATCGGCTCCTCGTTGCCCTCCTCGTCGTATGAGCCCAGGCGGTCGAGGATCCGGTAGATCCGGTCACCCGCGAACAGACGCACGAGGTCGTCCTCGGCGGACAGGAAGAAACGCGTCTCGCCCGGGTCGCCCTGACGTCCGGCACGGCCGCGCAACTGGTTGTCGATGCGGCGCGACTCGTGGCGCTCGGTGCCGAGGATGAACAGCCCACCGGCCTCCAGGACCTCGTTCCGGGCAGCCTCGACGCGGCGCTCGATCTCGGGGAGCACGCGCTCGTAGTGCTCGTCGAAGTCCGGCTCTCCGGGCTCGAGCCCGAGCTTCGCGACCTCCAGCGTCGCCAGGTGCTCGGGATTGCCACCGAGCTTGATGTCGACGCCACGGCCGGCCATGTTGGTCGCGATCGTGACCGCGCCGGGCGCGCCGGCCTCGGCCACGATCTCACCCTCGTGCTCGGCGTACTCGGGCTTGGCGTTCAGAACCGTGTGCGGGACGCCCTTCTTCTCGAGGTGGTCCGAGAGCAGTTCCGAGACCTCGACCGAGATCGTGCCGACCAGCACCGGCTGGTGGTTGGCGTGGCGCGCCGCGATCTCGTTGACGACGGCGTTCCACTTGCCGTCCTTGGTCTTGTAGACCTGATCGTTGCGATCGTCGCGCACCATCGGCGCGTTGGTCGGAACCTGCACGACCTCGAGCTCGTAGATCTTCATGAACTCGGTCGCCTCGGTCACAGCCGTTCCGGTCATGCCCGCGAGCTTGTCGTACTTGCGGAAGTAGTTCTGGAGGGTGACCGACGCCAGCGTCTGGTTCTCCTCCTGGATGCGCACGCCCTCCTTGGCCTCGACTGCCTGGTGCAGGCCATCGGACCAGCGCCGCCCCTCAAGGATGCGGCCCGTGTGCTCGTCGATGATCTGGACCTGGCCATCGACGACGGCGTAGTCGACGTCGCGCTTCTTCAGCGCCTCGGCCCTCAGCGCCTGGTAGAGGTGGTTGACCAGGTGGCCGTTCTGGGTCGTGTAGAGGTGGTCGATCCCGAGGAAGCGTTCGGCCTTGGCCACGCCCACCTCGGTGACCGAGACCGTCTCCTGCTTCTCGTCGATCTCGTAGTCGAACTCGGCGACAAAGCCCTTGCGTTCCTGTGGGAGCATGCCGTCGGGCGTCTTGCCCAGCACCATCTGCGGCGCCAGCTTGGCGAACTGGACGTACAGGTCCGCGGCCTGCTCGGGAGCGCCGGAGATGATCAGTGGCGTACGCGCCTCGTCGATCAGGATGTTGTCGACCTCGTCGACGATCGCGTAGTGGTGGTACGGCGAACCCTCGTCGGGCGCCTCGCGCCCACCGTGCTGGACCTTCTCCACAAGGGTGCCGGCCATGTTGTCGCGCAGGTAGTCGAAGCCGAACTCGGAGTTGGTGCCGTACGTGATGTCGCACGCGTAGGCAAGCTGCTTCTCCTCGTAGGACTGCATCGTCTGCAGGATCCCGGTGGTCAGCCCGAGCGCGTCATAGATCGGCTTCATCCAGAGAGCATCACGGCGGGCGAGGTAGTCGTTGACGGTGACCACGTGGACGCCGCGGCCTGCCAGGGCGTTGAGCACGACCGCGGCCGTGGCCGTCAGGGTCTTGCCCTCGCCGGTACGCATCTCGGCGATGCCGCCGTCATGCAGGACCATGCCGCCGATCAGCTGCACGTCGAAGTGGCGCATCTTCATCGTCCGGCGCCCGACCTCGCGCACCAGCGCGAAGGTCTCGGCCAGCAGCGAGTCGAGGCTCTCGCCGCCTGAGGCCCGCTCGCGCAGCTCGTCGGCGAGCTCGCGCAGCTCGGCGTCTGTTGAGCTCTCCATCTCAGGCTCGAACGCGTTGATCTGCGCCACGCGCTGTTCGTAGGACTTGAACTTTTTGGCTTCGCCCATGCGAAGCGCGCGGTCGAGAAAGGACATAGATCAAGGGTACTAGCGCGCTGCTGCGCTCGCAGAACCGTAACCGTGGGTCAAGGCGTGCCGGTGCGGCGCCACGGTGCAGGGGGCGGCGAAGCGCCGCCGCCCCCCTGAAGTGAAAGCCCGCTACGCGAGGTCGGCCGGCGCTACGGCGCCGGTCACGTCCGGCACCATCACCGTGGAGCGGGCCTCGCGGCGTTTGCGCCGCTTCTCCCGGTGGCGCTTGACCTGCACCGCGAGCTCCTCGCTGACGACATGCACGGAGTGGTTCAGATCCCGGTCTGAGTGACACGCTCTGAGCGTGACGCCCTTCAGATGCAGGGTCGCCTCGGCGACGAAGCGCTCGGGAATCGAGGGGTTGTGTTCCTGCAACACCTCCACCTCCAGTTCGGCAAGCTCCGACACCTGCTTGCCGACTACGCGGAACCTGCGCTCCACATGCTCGCGCAAATCCTCCGAGACGGGAATGTTCCGTCCCTTGACCTCGATACGCATCGATCGACCTCCTTTTCGGGGAAGAAGGGAGTGACTCGTGGTCGGTAACACGATAGTTCCATCTCCGGCGTTTGTCGAAGTGTCGTAGACAACTCTGCGGCACTTCTTCGGGAGCACGTGGCAGAGGAGCCGACTGGATCGGTGCAAGAATCGGGGCGTGTCGCCGCCGCTGATCTGGACGTTCTCCCCGAGCGTGATCGTCGGCGTCGGCGCCTCCTGCGTCGCCTACATGTGGGCCTGGCGGCGCGCGCGCCAGCCGGGTATGCCGCACCCCCCCGGCTACGGGCGCCTGGCGCTGTTCGCGGCGAGCATGCTGACTCTGGTCGCCGCGCTGCTCTCGCCCGTCGATTCGATCTCCGACAACGTGATGTTCGTGCACATGATCCAGCACGTGCTGCTGCTGGACATCGTTCCGATCCTGTTCATCCTGAGTCTCACGAAGGGCCTGTTGCGGCCGGTCACGCGACGACTCACGCGGATCGAGGAGCGCGCGGGATTCATCGCGCATCCGGCGTTCGCGGTGTTCCTCTACGTCGGTTTCATGGCGTTCTGGCATGTCCCACGGATGTACGACCTGGCGCTCGCTCACGAGAACATCCACAAGCTCGAGCACCTCTGCTTCCTGATCGGCGGGAGCCTCTACTGGTGGCATCTGCTCGCTCCGATCAAGCCGCGCACGGCGCTCGGCGGGATGGCCAAGATCGTCTACATGGCGGTCACCAAGTTCTTCGTCGGGATGCTCGGGATCATCCTCGTGTTCGCGCCCCATGCGCTCTACCCGTGGTATGAGACTCACCCGCACTACTGGGGCCTCACCGTGCACGCCGATCAGAGCCTCGCGGGCTCGGTGATGGCGCTCGAGCAGTCGCTGATCATGGCCACCGCGCTGGTCTACATCATCATCCGCATGCTCGGCGACAGCGAGAAGGAAGCACAACGCCAGGAGCGCTACGACGACGCCTGGGCCAGCTACCGCAAGCAACTGGCCGAGCATCAGGCCAAACAGGTCTGAGGCCGCGACGCTTGGCGATCCAGCAGCCATTCTGCGTACTGGATCGCCATCCGTCACGAGAACAGTCCGGGGACCGTCCCGCTGGACGGTCCCCGGGTCACTACCTGGTCGGCGCTTCGGGCAGGGCGATCAGCACTTGGCTGAACCCTTGACCGTGCCGGCTGCCTCGGTCGGCGAGCCGGTGTTGGACTGGGTGGCGATGTAGCTCACCGTGTACGCCCGGGCGTGCTTGAGGCAGCCGGTCGACTCCATGAATGGGTAGACCTTCCCGTGCTTCTTGACGGTCATCTTCTTGAAGTGCAGGACCTCGGTCTCGAGCGAGCCGAAGAGACCGACGTTGCCGGCGTTGTAGGAGACGTCTGCCGGCTCCGGCACGTTGGTGACAAGGTTCTTGCCCTGCTCGCTGACCGTGCCCGGCCACGGCGCGGCGTCGCCGGTCGTGAGTCCGTCGCACTGCGCCGGCGTGGTCGTGAAGAAGAACGTCAGCTTGCCGGGGCCGCCGTTGTAGACCCACAGGCCCAGCTGGCACGGAGCACCGGGCCCGGCGAGGTTCGACGACGGGCTGGTGAGCGCGGCGGTGACGCTGCCGCTGGCGACCAGCGAGCCCTTCGGGCAGACGGCGTTCCACTTGCCGTTGTTGCCGTTGTTGGCGCTGATCTTGGCGATGCTGCACGTCGGGAACATCCCGCCATTCGGCTCCCTGACGCCGTAGGTGGTGGTCTTGATGTCCGTCAGCGGAGCGCCGACGTTGCCCGCCGTGGTGCTGCTCATACCGAGCGTCTCGGTCAGCGCCACCGCGGCCGGCCTGGCCGGGGTGCCCGCGGCACTGCTAACCGAGAACGAACCGGTGTAGCTGTTCGGGGGGGCGGACACCGGCCCGGCGGCGTAGGCTGCGCCCGCTCCACACAGGCACAGCAGTGCCGTCATGGCTCCCAATCTGCGTTTCATTCCTCTCTCCTTTATTTGCGGTACGACGTGGTATCCCCGGACCCGGCCGTGGTCACGGGAGCGGTTGTAGTTGTGGATAGAAGCCGCTCTTGGGTCCTAGACCCGAACCGACGGCACTGCCCAGCGCATCGCTCAGGCGTTCCTGCGCCTTGCAGGCAGGCGTCGGCACCTTCGTAGCGTCGTCTCCTCCATAGAACAGCGGCAACTGACTTTCGTAATTAACACTTCCCGATTGGCTTGGAATCGAAGCAAGTGGATGGGTGGTGCATAGGTAGGTTCCGAAGACATCCGGCGCCGTTCCGAGCGTGTTGGTGGAGCCGGTGAGCGAGCTCGAGCCGCCGGGCGCCTCGTAGGCGTTTGAGCGGTTGCTGTAGGGCCGCTGCGAATGCACCGTCAGTTCCTCCGGGCTCAGCGGCGAGGAGAAGCGCAGGTAGTTCAGGCGCTTGTTGCTGCTGAACGCCGGTGCCGCGCCCTCGGTGGAGGCGGCGCCGTTGGCGAAGAAGGCCGCCAGCTCGCGGCGATAGGCCCCGAGGTAGTCGAAGATCGGCACCAGCTGCCCGAGGAACGGCGTCAGCGACTGCAGCAGCGTCTTGGCCGAGCCCGAGCCGGCCTTGGCATCGACCGCCAGGAACGACTCCAGCGCTGGCACACCCGTCTGTGCGGCGCTGGTCAGCGGACCGAGGCCCCTCATCACGGTCTCGAAGTTGGGGGCGAGCCTGGCCATCGCCTCGAGCGCCGGGCTCAGCTGCACCGCGGCCGGTTTCAGCTCGTCGATCAGCGGCTTGGTCTGGCCGGCGAAGGTCTTCACCGTCTGCACGGTCTCGCGCGTGCTCTGCAGGAATGCCGGGAACGCCCTGACCGCGGCGGCGAGATCCTGGTTACGCGCCGCCGTGGCCGCGAACACCGTGTTGGCGTTGCGGATCAGGCCCTGCAGCTGGCCGGGGTTGCGGCTGATCGCCGCGAGCACCTTGCCACCGTCATCGAGCAGCGTGCTGGTCGCGCTCCTGTCGCGCTGCAGCACCGCGAGCACGCTCGAGACGTTGCCGGCGAACGGGTACAGCTCTGCGAGCGCGTCATTGAAGGCCTGGCCTCGGTTGGTGAAGGCGATGCCGTCGTCCTGCATCCAGGTCTCGAACGCCCTGCGCGTCCGCGGATCGAACGAGTCGAGGATCTGGTCGAGCTGCACCGTCGGCTCGACCTGCGCCTGCGGCAGCTGCGCCCCGTCGTGCAGCACCGGCCCACGCGGGTTGCCGACGGAGAGCTCGACGAAGGTCTCGCCGAGCAGCGACTTCTGGCGCAGGATCGCACGCGTGTTGAGCGGGCGGGGCGCGTACCTCGGGTCGATCTGCAGCACGGCGCGGGCCAGGCCCGTGTGGTGATCGAGACCGACGCTGACAACGCGCCCGATGGTGACCCCCGCGACATCGACGTCGGCCTGGGTGCCGAGCTGCACGGCCTGGTCGAACTCGACGGTGATCCGGTAGCCCTGCGGCACGAACGGTGCGGACCCGCCGAATGACAGCCACAAGAACAGCGTCAGCGCCACGCACGAGGAGGCGAACGCGATCATCACCGCGATCCTGATCTTGCTGGGCGCCATCGTGTTCATGCGCTGACTCTCACCTGGCGTAGCAGTTCGTGATCTTCGACCAGTCCGGCGCGTTCAGCATGTCGAGGATCGGGGTGAGCGACGGGGTGCCCGGCTGCAAAGCGACCTCGAGCAGGTTCAGCGACGGGCAGCTGGCGAGGAACTGACCCTGGATGATCGGACCCTCGGCGTCCTGCAGCGTGGTCAGGCTGTCGAGGTTGTGCGCGAGCCAGCCGCCCCAGTACAGGTAGCTTTGCTCACCGCCGGAGCGTTGATACGCGAGCGTGTTGACGAGCTTGTTCAGCACCGAGAACGAGCCCGAGAGCGCCGGCGCCGCCTTTGCGAGTGACGCCGCCGCGGGCGCGAGGGTCTGTGCAAGCCGACGGATGCCGGGGTCAGACGCGAACGGCTCGAGCTGCTTCTCGATCACCGGCGTGGTCTGCTCGGCCAGCGGTCGCAGCGCCCTGAGCGCCGGTCCGAGGTCGCGTGCGAACGGCTCCAGCTGCTTGAGCGCGGGGCCGCTGGCGGCGGCGAACCGCTGCACCTTGGCAAGCGTGGAGCCGGTCTGCTGGAGTGCTCCGGGCAGCAGCGAGATGCCCTGTGAGAGCTGCTGATCCTGTGAGGAGATCGCCTGGAAGTTCGTGTTCGACTGCTTCACGAGCGACGCCAGTTGCGTGTCCACGCCGCCGAGTGAGCTCGCGACCAGATTGAGGTTGTGAATCGCACTGCGCAGATTGGAGCTCCGCTGAGAGAGCAGCTTGGTGAAGTTCAGCGCGCTGCGGTCGAGCGGCGCGAAGCGTTTGAAGTCGGCCGCCAGCGCGGCTGCGGTGGCTGCGCTGGGGCTGCTTGCGGTCGCGCCCTTGCCGTTGAACGCCTGCGCGCCACCTGCCAGCAGCAGCAGCAGGTAGGTGCGCGTGTCGGCGTCCAGCGAGCTGAGGATCTGGTCGACGTCGATGTCGGGCTGGGTGTTGGCCAGGCCGAGCGTCCCGCCCTCAGGCAGAGCCCCAGCGCTGGGGGTGCCCGGGTCCAGCGCCAGGTACATGTCCTTCAGCGGCGTGCGCGGCCGCAACAGCACGGTGGCGTTGCGGTAGACCGGGGCGTACCGCTTGAAGATGTCCAACGTCACGAGCGCCTGGCCGTGCTCGAGCCGCACGCCGCCGATAAGGCCGACCTCGACGCCCGCGATCGTGACCGACTGGCCCTGGCCCGCGGTCACCGCGGAAGCGTCGGCGAACTCCGCCTGCACCTGGTAGTAGCTGTGCCCGAAGGTGAAGGCGGGCTGATGCTCGAGGATGTAGCCGACCGTGACGATCGCCAGGACGACCAGCACAGCGACCGCGACGAAGTCGCGCATATGCGTCTGGATTGCGTGCTTCACGGCCCGTTCCCCTTGCTCGCGCCGTTCAGGTTCGGGGCCGACTGCGTGTAGCAGGGCACCGTCGACTTGAGCGCCGGCGCAGCGCCGGTCGACGGGAACGACGGGAAGGTCCCGAGCACCGGAAGCACGGAGTTGCCATAGAGCGCGCCGGCGCCGCTCAGCGTCTGCGTCTGGATCTGGTTGGCGCCGCCGCCGACCGTCGCGCGGACGTAGTGGCCGTTGCCGTCGAGGTTCTGGGTCGATCCGGCCAGACCCACCGCGCTCTCGAACAGCTGCTGGTAGACGCTGAGTCCGGCAGGGGGCGAGCTGTCCGCCGTGATCTTCTCGTCGCCGGTCGGTACCAGCACGTTTGTGAAGCACTCCGACAGGGTCGCGGCGCCGTTGATCAGCGGCGTCGTGTGCTTGACGGCAACGGCGGTGTTGTCGACGGCCGGCGTGAGCGACTTCAGCAGCCCGCCGAGTTCGCCCTCGGATGAGAGCTTGGCCAGCTGTTGCAGCCAGGGCGTGCCCACGGTGACCGTTGCCCCGAGCTGCTTGATGCTGGGGATCAGATCGCGGGCGAAGCCCTCGGTCGGCGCAAACGAAGCATCGAGTGCGTTGTCGGCTCCGAGGGTCAAACGCAGCACCGCCGGCAGCGCCGCAATCGCTGCACCCAGATCCTGCTGGTGCGAGGCGAGCGCGCTCATCGTCGCGTCGAAGCTCGAGACCAGGCCGGGGAGCTGCGAGCCGCTCTGCGCCAGCCCGTGGAAGATCTCGGACTCGCCGCGGACCGCGCCCGTGAGGTCTCCGGAGCGCTCGCCCAGCAGCGCCTGGTTGACGATCGATGAGGCCTCGAAGGCGTCGGCCGAGTAGCTCAGCGCGCGGTTCAGGCCACGGGCGCCGGTGCCACCTGCCCCTGGCCTGTTCAGCGCCGCGCCCAAGCCCTGGACGAGCTTCTGCAGGTTGGCACGAGCGTTCGTATCCAGCGACGAGAGCACGCGGTCGAGCTGCACCGGCCCGGAAGTGTTGGCGGCCGGCAAGGTCGCGCCCGAGCTGAGGATCGAGGCCTCCGGCGTACCGGGATGCAGGTCGACGTAGAAGTTGCCCTCGAGCAGGATCCGCGAGCGGATCTGCGCGGTCGCGTCGGAGTGGATCGGCAGGCCATCGCGGTTGATCTGCATCACGACGATGCCGGCGTTGGGGCTGCCCTTGATGCGCTCCACAGCGGTCACCTGGCCGATGTCGACCCCGGCTATCCGCACCGGCGACGGAATGTGCAGATCGGTGTTGCTCGTGAACGCCGCCCTGAGCACGAATGACGAGCCGCCGAACGGCAGCCCGCCGCCGAACACCAGGTAGCAGGCTATGACGACCCCGATCACGCCGATCGCGGCCGCCTGCAGGTTCGAGACCCGCGGTTTGTGGCGCCTGATCTTCAACCGTGGTGCCGGGTGGCTCATCGGCTCGTCTTCTCGGTCGCGGTGCCGACGTTCTTGGTCGGGTTGCCGATCACTGCGGCATTGGGGGAGTACGGCTCCTTGCCGGCGGAGCACTCGACCGGCTCGCCCGGCGAGGCGGTGTTCGGGTACGGGTCGTAGTGCAGCGGCCCGTGCTTGTTGCCGCCGGCGAGCGAGGTCGAGGTATAGGGGGTGCTCGACGGTGCTGCCTCGCCCCCGGTGATGTCATTGTCGATCGCCACCAGCACGAAGCGCAGCACGGTGCCGGTCCCGACGTTGTCCGAAAGCGAGCTCGACAGGTTGCGCAGGAACAGCGTCATGTAGTTACAGGTGCTCTGCGCCGGCGCCAGGAACTGGAGCGGCCGTGTGAGACTCCCGGTGGCCAGTGCCAGCCGCGAGAGCCCCGCCTTGACGGTGCTGTCTGCGCCGAACTCGTCGAGCGAGGTGGCGAGCTGGATCGTCTGCTGATCGAATCGCGAGGTTCCCGGCAGCGTGCGCACGCCGGCCTGCAGCGCAGCGGTGATCTGTGGCGTCGCCCTGGGCAGCGTGGCGATTCCCGGCTTGAGATCGGCGAACAGCTGGGCGGTGTCGGTCGCAAAGCTGCCGATCTCCGGGCCGTCGGAGACGACCGCCTGGAAGGTCGGCGGGGTCTGCTCGATCCACTGCTGCAGGTACGGCGTTGCGACGCCCGCGAGCGCCTTGAAGGTCGCGTCGAGGTTGCTGTAGAGCTCGGCCTGCCGGCGGCTGACCGGCGCCAGCGCGCTGACGAATGCGCCGAGTCCGTTGAGGAAGCCCCTGAGGTTGGTGCGCGGCGAGGCGAGATTGCGCATCACCGGCGCGAGCTCAGTGACCAGCGGCACGAACGCGCCGATCGCCTGGTTGAGCCCCGCCCCGCGACCGGCAAGCGCCTGGCCGAAGCCGAGCGTGGTATCGGCAACGCCGTTCTGCGTCGCCGGCGTGTACATGTCAAGGACCTGGTCGATGTCGACCGTCGCGCTGGTGTGCCCGAGTGGGACGGTCGCGCCGCCCGGCCAGGTGCGGCGGGCATGGCCGAGGGTCACCTCGAGGTACTTCTCGCCGATCGAGCTCTTCATTCGGATCGTGAAGTGGGTGTCGACCGGCAACGGTTGCACGCTCTTGTTGAGCTGCGCGTCGATCATCGCGATCGGCTGGCCCCTGCGGTCACGGGAGGCGCTGACCTGGGTGACGCTGCCGATCAGGGCGCCTCCCATGTGCACCTCCGCCCCATGCACCAGCTCCTCGGCATTGGGCGCCTCGATGTGCAGGGTGTAGCGCGGCACGTATGGGAGCCCGTTGTTGGCCTGGAACGCCAGGACCACCGCGATCACGGCCACCAGCACCGCGAGCGCGCCGATCAGCACCGGGTTCGAGAACGGTGAGTTGCTGCGGCGGCGGAGCATTACGGCCTGCTCCCCGTCAGGTAGCGAAGCAGGCCGCGCAGCGTTGTGCTCTGGGTGCGCTTGGAGGACCCCGCCTTACCGACGACGTCGGCCACGGCCTTGCGTGCGACCTGCGCCGAGGCCGAGCTGGCCGAGGTGGCGCTGGCACCGCTGAAGTTGGCGCTGCAGCCGGCGACCGCAGTGCGTGCGTAAGCGGTACACGAGCCGACGACCGGTGCGACGCGCACGTAGTGTCCGTTGGCGTTGTAGCCGTTGGTCGCCCCGACGCCGTAGAACAGCAGGCTCATCAGCTGCTCGATGCCACCGGTGGAGTCCAGGCTGGTGAGCAGCTTCTGCAGCGCCTCGGACGAGGGCTCGGCATTGGTGCCGACAGTCTGCAGCTGCTGGGCCAGACCACGGGAGCCGACCAGCGAGCTCTCCGACTGCTGCGCGGCGTTGCCGAGATCAGTGATCGCGGTCTTGGCGCGACTCGCGAACGGCACGAGCGTCTTGAACTCCGTATCGAGCGCCGCCGCGCTCGAGCCCGCGTCCTTGACCACCGGCGTGCCCTGATCGGCGAGCCGGCCGAGGTCGGCCATCAGCGGCTTCAGTTCCTTCAGGAACGACGGCAGCAACCTGATCGAGGCGGCCAGTTGAGTGCGCTCCGCCGCACTGGCGGTCGCGGTCTTGTTGGCCTGCACGACGAAGTCCGCCAGCGAGCCACGTGTCTTGGCCAGCGGCGACAGCACCGTGTCGGAGTCGGTCGCCAGCTTTGCGAGCACCTTGTTCTCCGAGGCCAACAGGGTGAATACGCGCTCAGTCTGGGCGAGTGCTGGATCCGCCCGCAGGATCACCGCATTCAGGTCCGAGCCGCGAGCGGCGAGCCCGGTGCCGAGCTCATCGAGGATCACGGAGAGGCTCTCGCGCACCGACTCCTGGGACACGTTCTGGACGATGTCCGGATCGATCGGCGAGCTCGTCTGCGTGACCGGCAAGAGGTACGCCCCCGTGCCATAGCCGCTCTTGATGCGATGCAGCCTGTGCCGGTTCGAGCTGCCTGGGCTGCAGTCCACGTAGCGCTCGGCGATCAGCGACTGCGGCCGGATCTCGCAGGTGGCGTTGGCGTAGAACGGCACGAAGTCGCGGTTGGAGATCGAGAGCGTCACCTCGGCCAGGTTCTGCTCGGTGACCGAGAGCCCCGCGATCGTCCCGACCGGGGCGCCGGCGACGCGCACCTGCTCCCCGGGCACCGCGAAGCCCGCGTTGTCGAACAGCGCCTCGACGCGGTAGCCGCCCGCACCCGAGCCCACCGTGCCGGCGATCACAACGACGATCACCGCAGCGACGATCACGACGGCGCTGATTGCGGCGACGCGCCTCATGGCCCTGAGGGCGTGTTCGAGGTATCGCAGCCGGATGCGGACTCGGGCATCGAGCCGTCAGCCGGCTGCGTGGCACCGCCCGGGCAGCGGCCGGTCTTTACGACCGTGAGCCCGTTGTAGCGGTCCTGCGGAGATTGGTTGGTGAGCGTGCCGCCGCTGATGCCATACGCGCCGTAGAACGGCTCGCTGCGCCCGTAGTGGCCGTTCGCGTCGTAGTAGCCATCGAGCTGGCCGGTATTGGCAAGCGCGGCGACGATGTCAGGCGTGTACTCGCGGAGCGCCTGGATCTGACCGGACGAGGTCTGTGCGCCGATCGAGGCGATGATCGCCGGGAAGCCCGTACTGGCCGCCCGCTCGAGTGCGGGCGCCTCGCTGAGCAGGGTCGTCAGATCTGACCCCTTTGGGTTCGAGATCAGTGCCGCGAGTTCCCCGAACGTGGGCGTGGCTTCGGTCGCGAAGCGGTCGAGCGCCGTGGCGAACGGCGCCAGCCCCTTGACCTGAGGTTTGGTGGCCGCCACCAGCGGCTCGAGCGCAGCGATCGTGCTGCGCAGACCGGCGAAGGTCGTCGTGGACTTGCTGAGCGCTGAGGGCAGCAGCGCCAGTGCCGACTCGAGCGACTTCGACTGTCCCGCGACGGCGCCCGTGACAGCATCGGCCTTACCGACCAGATCGGTCAGCTGGTTGCTGCGCGAGGCGAGCAGCTGCATCGTCTTTGCGCCCTGCACGAGCAGCTGGTCGAAGGCGGGCTCGTCGTGATCGAGTGCGCCCGTGAACTGGCTCGTGCTCTGCAGCAGGGGATCGAGGTACTCGAGCGTTTTGTTGGCTGCGAGCGCCCTGCCGCTGATGCTCGTCGCCTCGCCACGGATGACGTTGCGCAGGCCCTCGCGCGTCTTCGGGTTCAGTGTGTTGAAGATCTGATCGAGGCTGACCTCTGCATAGGTGTCGCTCTGCGGGATCGTGCCCCCGGAGGCGATCTGGGCGCTGCCCGCGGCCGATGCCGGCTGCAGCGTGATGTAGTGGCTGGCGATCCCCGCCAGACCGTTCTCCTCGATCCGCGCAACCGTGCCCTGATAGAGCGGAGCGGTGCTGCCGTCGACGCCGATCACGATCGCCGCCTGACCGCTCGGCGTGAGCGTGATCGACCGCACCGAGCCGACGCTCGAGGGGCCGATCATCACCTGGTCGCCGGGGACCAGGCCGCTGGCGTCACTGAACAGCAACCGCACCTCGTAGGAGGAACCGCTGCTCAGCGCCAGGTAGGCGATCACCACTATTGCGAGCAGCAGAGCGCTCAGTGCCAGGGCGCGCGCGGACGCGCTCGGCTGCAATCGCTGCCGCTCACTCATGGCGGCATCTTGTCAAGTCGGGATGACGCGTATCGGTCCGTATTCCCATGATTACGCGGGTTCACGCGTGTCGGGCAGGCGATTCTTAGAAAAACCGACACCTATGTCGGTCCGGAAACCGACAGATATGTCGGTGGCGACGCTCGTAGGGCCCCGCTCAGCCGCCGCTGAGCGCCGAGCGCAGCGAGTCGGCGGCGGTCACCGGGCCGGGGTCAACCCCACGCAACGCCGCCAGGTAGAGCGAGACGAGATCGCCCAGTAGGACCAGCGACACGAGTCGCTGCAGGCGGGTCTGGCCGATCGACTCGACCCGAAAGGTCGCGCCACCACGGCTGGCGATCAGGCCGCGGGTCAGTTCGACCCGCTGGCGCACGCGCGGATGCAGATCGGAGTCGTCCAGGAACACGGCACTGAAGGGGCCGAAGTCCCTCGCGCCGTCCCAGCCCATGAGCTCGTTGTGGTCGAGCTCCGGCAGCTCCGCCGCGAAGGCCGGCGCCTTGGCGTTCTCGTTGATCTGAGTCTTCCAGCGGTAGGCGATCGGAGCGGTGAGAGCCGCGCCGGCGATCTGCGGGATCGTGCCGTGGAGCCCGCGCGCAAGGGTCTTGGCCAGTGAGTCCTCGCTGGACTCGGGCCCCCAGGAGCCGGCGAGCCTGGCCGCATGCTCGGCGGCGACATCCACCTCCGCTCGCATGCTCTCGCCGGCGCCGCACAGTCGCGCGACCTCCAGCGCGACCACCAGCGAGTAGCCGACCGCAGCGCGCGACTGGAAGCCTCCAGGGAGCGGAATCACCGGCACGCCGTCAATCCGCGCCTGTACGGCGAGCTTGCCACCGGTCGTCAGCACGATCGTGCGTGCGCCGAGCGCCTGCGCGGCGTCGTATGCAGCCAGCGTCTCCTCCGTATCGCCTGAGTAGCTCGCGCAGAGCACCGTTGTGTCGGGCGTGGTCCAGCCCGGCAACGCGTAATCGCGTGCCAGCGCGATCGGCCGCGAGGCGGCATCGCCCAGGGCCGCGCGTGCCAGCGCGCCACCGGCGGAGGACCCACCCACGCCGGCGATCACCAGGCCGCCCGGCGAGTCGTGGGGCTTCAGGTTCGCCGACTCGACTCGCCACAGCGCATCGCGCAGGTGCTCAGGCAGCGCCAGAACCTCGTCGAACTGCCCGCTGACGTCGACCTCGGCGACGGCATCACGCGAGAGGGTGCGTCCGCTCAAAACCTGATCGCCCCGCTGGGCAGTTCGACGCCCGGAAAGACTCGCGCGCCCGCGGTCAGCACATTGTCATCACCGATGCGCACGCCCTCACCGAGCATCACATGCCCGTCGATCGTGCAGCGTTCGCCGATGACGACATCCGGACCGATGATCGCGCCGCGGATATGTGTGCGCGCACCGACGGTGACGCCGTCGAGCAGGACCGAGTCCTCGACGGTCACTGCGGGGCCGATCTGCACGCGGTGACCGAGCACCACTCGTCCGCCGATGCTCGCCGTCGGCGCGATCCCGCAACCGTCGGAGATCACCACAGGTGCGGCAATCCGGCCGGCCACGCCTCCCTCCGGCAGTAACCGCATGCCACTGGCGTTGAGGCGCGCGCCCACCTTGGTGTTGACCTTGCCCTCGAGGATGTCGTAGGTGGCCTGCAGGTAGCGGCTGGGGGTGCCGATGTCCAGCCAGTAACCGTTGGCCTCGTACCCGTAGAGCCCGTGGTCGACCAGCTTCGGGAAGACGTCGCGCTCGATCGAGATGTTGGTTCCGACCGGCGCCATGTCGAGGAGGATCTCGCGCTCGAGAATGTAGGCGCCGGCATTCACAAGGTTGGTGTCGAGCGCCTCGTCGGCGCCCGGCTTCTCCAGGAACTCGGTCACGCTGCAATCGGCCCGGGTGCGCACGAGCCCGTACGCGGACGGGTCATCGACGCCGATCAGAGCGAGCGTAGTCCGCGCGCCGGTGCGCTCGTGCTGCTCGAGCTGCTTGGTCAGGTCGATGTCGGTGAGGACGTCGCCGTTGAGCATGAAGAATCGCTTTTGAAGCAGTGATTCGGCGTACTTCAGCGCACCGCCGGTTCCCAGCGGGTGCGGCTCCTCGACGTAGGTGAGGCTGATTCCAAAGCTCGAGCCATCACCGAGCACCGACTTGACACCGTCCGCCAGGAATCCGCAGGACATGATCACGTCGTCGACCCCGTGACCGCGCAGCCAGTCGAGCATGTAGCCGATGAACGGCTGGTCGACAAGCTTGACGACCGGCTTCGGCACCCTGGAGGTAAGCGGCTGCAGTCGCGTCCCCTCGCCTCCAGCCAGGATCAGCGCCTGCATGGTCTGCTCCTCTGCTCCGGCTGCGGGCAGCAGACGCTGCTCAACGACCGATGCCCTCGTAGGTGAAGCCGGCCGCCCGCGCGCCGTCACTGTCAAGGAAGTTACGACCGTCGATCACCAGCCGGCCGCGGGTTCCCGAGGCAATCTCGTTCCAATCGAGCTCGGCGAACTCGGGCCACTCGGTGACCAGCACAATCGCATCTGCGCCCTGCAGCGCCGCGCGCGCCGTTGCGGCGATCTCCACGCCGGGCATGAGCTTGACGGCCTCCTCCCCGGCGACGGGGTCATAGGCGCTGACAAACGCTCCCTCGCCCTGCAGTCGCGCAGCCAGCACCAACGACGACGCCTCACGCATGTCGTCGGTCTGGGCCTTGAAGGCCAGACCGAGCAGTGTGATCTTCTTGCCCACGAGCGTGCCCAGGTGCTTTTGCAGCTTGGCGATCACGCGCCGCTTCTGCAGCTCGTTGACCTCGATCACCGAGGTCAGCAGCTGGAAGTGGTAACCGGAGTTGCCCGCGAGCTGCTTGAGGGCCGTCACATCTTTGGGAAAACACGATCCGCCGTATCCGATGCCCGGCCGCAGGAAGTGCTCGCCGATGCGGCGGTCCAGGCCCATGCCGCGCGCGACCTCGAGCACGTTGGCGCCGGTCTCCTCGCAGACGTTGGCGATCTCGTTGATGAACGAGATCTTGGTCGCCAGGAAGGCGTTGGAGGCGAGCTTGATCATCTCGGCGCTGGGTACGTCGGTGCGCAGCAGCGGTGCGCCCAGCGGCGCGTAGAGCGCGGCCACCGCGTCACCGGCCCAGTCACCCTCGTCGCCGACGACCACGCGGTCGGGATGGCGGAAGTCAGCGAGCGCTGCGCCCTCCTTGAGGAACTCTGGACAGGAGACGTATGCGAAGCCGCTCTTGCCGGTGCGCTCGAGCTCGCGGCGGATCGCGGCGCCCGTCCCGACCGGGACCGTTGATTTCATCACGATCGCATGACGGTCGGAAGGCGGCATCGCCTTGATCACGGCGTAGACGGCGGAGAGGTCGGCGTCGCCCGAGTATGTGGGCGGGGTACCGACTGCGACGAACAGCAGCCGCGCGCGCTCGAGCGCAGGCGCAAGCTCCGTGCTGAAGTGAAGACGGTCCGAGTTGGTGGCCACCGACTCCGCCAGGCCGGGCTCGTAGATCGGGATCTCGCCGCGCCTCAACCCTTCGATCTTTGCGGCGTCGATGTCCACGCACCAGACCTCGTTGCCGAGCTCGGCGAAGCCGACGGCTGTGACAAGTCCGACATATCCGGTGCCGATGACGGCGATCGGCTCGCGCTCGCTGCTCATACGGCGCCGTAGGCTACCGGCTCGAACCCGCTCAGGACGCCAGCTCCTCGGACGGACCGTCAGCCCGAAGCGCGCGTGAAGGAGGCCGCCATCGCGACCATCTGATCTTTGGGAATATCGTTCTGGAGCGTGTTGGAGATCCAGTAGACGGCACTGCGGGTCTTCCAGGCGACGACCGTGAGGTGGCCGCCCTGTGAGTACTCGTAGAGCGTCCTGCCGTTGACGACCTTCGTGCTCGTCGGGGCCCGCAGGAGCGGCGGCCCCGCGGCGTGAGCGGCGCCGGGCCAGGTGGTGCCCTGAACCGTTGCGTACTCGCCGGTGCCCGTCTCGGTGACGCCGCCGGACTGGTACAGGAGCGTCATCACGTAGGACGGGTAGCGCCTGCCGTCGGTGCCCTCGATCTTGTAGGCCCGCGGGTAGGAGTCCGCGTAGGCCGAGGCCGGCTCGTAGCCGATGCTGCAGTTCCCGGTCAGCCCGAAGCAGTAGGCGTAGTCGGTCGGGATATCCCTCGGGTAGTAGACCGGCAACCCCGGGTGCCCGAGGTGCAGGGCCTGGGAATTGCCGTCGGCCGGATCGGGAGCCATGTAAGCCGGCAACCTGAAGCTCGCCTTGGCCTTGCGGCGGTGCTTGCCCGTGGCCGGGGGCGGAGTGGTTTTCACGGGCGCCGGCGTCGGAGTCATGAACCGGTTGTAGGTCGCCTGCGCGGCGCTCTCGCTGAAGCTGACGTTGCTCGTCGTCCCGATTGAGGGGCCGTAGGGGAACACGAACGACTTGGTCGCGCTCCCATCGGCGTGGATCGCGAGGTCGAAGAGGCCGATGAGACCAGTGGTCGAGTGCAACGTGTTGGTGCTCTGAACGTCTCTGGCGAAGTCGTGCAGGAGTGTGGTCTGGTTCGAGAGCAGCCTGTCGACGCTGAAGTTCTGCTTGGCCCAGCGCAGGAAGTCCTGCTGGCGCGACTCGCGCACGAAGTCCGAGTCGTTGTGGCGGAAGCGCACGAACGCGAGTGCGGTATCGGGTCCACCGAGGTTGCTGCCCGAGCCGCCGCACAGCTTCTGGTAGCCAGGCTGGATGTCGATGCTGGAGTAGTCGGTCGTCGGATCGGCGAGCCCGATGCTGTGGTTGTAATAGCGGTGGTCCACCTGCGCGTAGACGCAGCCGATCGCGTTGATCAGGTTGGCGAAGCTGGAGAAGTCGACGAGCAGCAGCTGGTTGACCTTGAGGCCGGGGAATACATCGGCCTTGATCGTCTTGATCAGCAGATCCGGGCCGCCCTCGGAGTAGGCCGCGTTGATCTTCTCGGCACCGTATCCCGGGACGTTGACCTGAAGGTCGCGCGGGATCGAGAGCATGTTGATCGTCGAGGAGTTGTCGTTGACGCGCACGAGCATCATCGTGTCGGTGTTGCCCGGTGTGTGGCCCTCGTGATAGCGATGGTCGACGCCGACCAGGAGCAACGTCTGCGGGGCCCCCGGGGGCGGCACCGTGAGCTCCTTGCTCGCGAGCGGCTTCTGGATATTGATGACCTCCGCGATCGACTTGAACTTCAGTAGCCCCGCGGTCGCAGTCGCGCCCGCCGCGCAGCCGACGACGACCACGAAGCACAGCAGTCCCCGCCAGGCGACGCCCCAACGGGTCCTCGGCATCAGGCGCATGAGATCCACTCCGCCGCGTTGACCATCCGAGGCAGGATAGGGGTGTGTGCGGCCACGAT
>DASZLT010000050.1:0-3897 GCA_035552235.1 Solirubrobacteraceae bacterium | reverse complement strand
GTTCTTGCCGAACAGCGGCTTGGGCATGAAGGTCGCGTGGCAGCCGTACTTGAGCGCGTACTCCTTGACCGTGATCTTGTAGGTCATGCAGTGGTCGGCCATCGTCTGCGCGTCGGCGTAGCGCATGTCGATCTCGTGCTGGCTGGGCCCGACCTCGTGGTGGGAGTACTCGGTATGGATGCCGAGCTGCTCGAGCCCGAGCACCGTGTCGCGGCGCAGATCCGAACCCGCGTCGAGCGCCGTCAGGTCGAAGTAGCCTCCTTCGTCGAGCACCTCGGTCGAGCGCGAATCCCTGAAGTAGAAGTACTCGAGCTCGGGGCCGACGAAGAAGTGGTCAAAGCCCATGTCCTTGGCGCGCTGCACGGCGCGGCGCAGGATGTGACGGGGATCGCCCTCGTAGGGAGTGCCCTCGGGCGTGCGGATGTCACAGAACATCCGACCGACAGCGTGCTCGCCGCCGCGCCAGGGCAGCACCGCGAAGGTACTGGGGTCGGGCAGCGCAATCATGTCGGACTCCTCGATCGCGTTGAAACCCGTGATCGATGAACCGTCGAAGCCCATCCCGCCGTTGAAGGCATCGGCCAACTCGGTGCTGTTGATGCTGAAGGCCTTGAGGTTTCCGAGAATGTCGGTGAACCACAGGCGGATGAAGCGGATCCCCTCCTGCTCGACCCGCGCCAGGACATCCTCGGCGTTCAGCTGTTGATGATCGGTCATCGCGGCGGAACGTTACTTGTTTGCATGCGTGAAGCACGCGACGTCGGGGAAGCATTCGCATGAAATCTTCGTCCCCATGGCCAAATGGCAGTAGTCCGAGACCCCTCATACGATTCGCGGGTGGTCGCAATTCACGCGAGCCTCAACGAGTCGCTTCCGGCGACCCCCGATGTGATCCCGACCCTGCGTCACGAGATTGCCGATTACGCGCAGTCGGTCGGTATCCGCGGTGCCCAGCTCGACGGTGTGCGCCTGGCCGTCTCGGAGGCGGTCAGCAACGTTGTGTTGCATGCCTACGACGGCGAGCCGGGGCTCGTGCACGTGACCGCCAGCGTGGTCGGCGACGAGTTCTGGGTTCTGGTGGCCGACGATGGCCGCGGCCACAACGCCACCCCGATCCACGAGGGCCTCGGCTGGGGTCTGGCCTTCATCACCGAGGCCGCCGACGACTTCGCGCTGGCCGAGCGTGCCGGCGGTGGCAGCGAGGCGCGGATCGTGTTCCGGTTGCCGCCCGCGCGGATCCTCGGTCGTGTCCGGTCCGGCGCGGAACGGCTGAAGCCGGCCGGACCGCACTGACGCGGCGACGCAGGTTCAGCTGCGCGGGTCGAGTGCCTGCGCGGCCTCGCCGGCACCATCCTGCTTCTCGACGATCACGTGGCCGGGAGCGCGGCTGATGACGGTCTCGATCTCAGGCGTCTCGTGGCCGGGCGATACGAGGAAGCGGCGCGGCTCGCTGCGCAACTGCTCGTACTCACCGAGGGTAATCTCGACCGCCTCGCCGCAGTCCATGTGCGAGCACTCGCAACGAAAGCGCACGCGCTTGTCCCGGTCGCCGGGCCATTGGCCGCGCTCTATCGCCTCGTTGGTATCGCGGAACAGGACTTCGTTTCTGGCCAGGCTGCGCTGCGATTCATCGCTCATGCTCAAGAACTCTCAGAAATCGAGCTTTCTCAAACAAGCCGCCGGCCGAGGCGCGGCGATCAGCCCGCCGAGCTGCGGCTGAGCCAGCGCTGCGCCCAGTCCTGCAGCTCGGTCAGCGCGGGACCAAGCTCGCGACCCATCTTCGAGAGCGAGTACTCGACGCGGACCGGCGGTCCCGGATGCACCGTGCGCTCGACGATGCCCCGTCCCTCGAGCTCCTTCATGCGCTCGGATAGCAGGCGGTCCGAAAGCTCCGGAACCGCCTGCACAACCTCGGAGAAGCGCATCGGGCGTTCCATCAGCACCCGCAGAATCGCGCCCGTCCAGCGGCGTCCCACGAGCTCGACAGCCTCGTGGTAGAACGGGCAACACGGTCCCTGCCGCGCCGCCTGCTCAGAGCCGTCCGCGGGCTGCCCGCCCTCGAACTTTCCGGATGCCTGCATGCCAACGGAACTGTATCTATGCGGCCTTCAACATTCGGGATTCCTCCGATGAGCCGTCCACCGGGACCTCCCCCGCGACGTTGATCATCGACACGAAGCCCTCGATCGAGACCACGGCGATCGCCTCGAGCAACTGCTCGTCATCCCAGCCGGCCTCGCGTGCTTCCTCGTGCAGGTACATCGGCGGGCGGCCCTCGGACATCAGCGCCTGCAGGTAGCGCAACAGCGCCGCCTCGCGCGGGTCCTCGGAGTCGAACTGGCGGGCCATCGTGATCTCGTCGATGCCGAGACCGGCGGCGCGCGCGGCTCGCGAGTGCGTGTAGACACCCTGCTCGGCGCCGTGATGCTCGGCGACGGCGAGCGAGATCCGCTCGATCGTCGACAGTCCCAGCTGGCCGTGCCGCAGTTCCGAGCGGAAGCGCGCGTAGGCACGCAGCGCCGCCGGAGAACCGGCGAGCACGCCGAGAAAGTTGGGGAGCTGGCCGCCGCCGGCGAGTGCTCCGCGCAGCACCGGTGCTGAGCGCTCGGGCGCGGTCAGCTCGTCGTGTATCTGAAATCTGCTCATTGCTGTCTTCACGTCGGGCACCCGCGCAATCTTGTGGAGGAGAGAGAGCTCGGCCGGTGATGAGGTCATCACGGGCCGCAGAATTTGACCGTCGGGAGTGGGCACTTCACAGGTCCTTTACTTTTCGGACCCGCTTACCCTTCGTAAGTCTACGCCGCGTTGCCGCGGCGTCAAGTGGGTATTAGGCTGAGAGCCCATGAAGATGAGCAAACGCACGAGGGGACTGGCCATCGCGGGTGGCACGATGGCGCTCGAGGCGCTGTTCCTGCGGCGCCGCAGCGGCTCGTTGGTCGGCCTGCGGACGATCGTCCGCTGCCATCGCGGTCACCTGTTCACGACGACCTGGATCCCCGGCGCGTCGGTCAAGGCGCTGCGGCTCGGACCGTGGCGCGTTCAGCGCTGCCCGGTCGGCAGGCATTGGAGCATCGTCAGGCCGGCTCAGGCGGCCAAGCTCAGTGATGCGGAGCGTGCCGAGGCACGCTCCACCCGTGACACTCTGCTGCCCTAGCGCCGGAGCGCCTGAGCGCAGACGCGAAGCGCGCCGAGGGCAGCTGTGAGACGTCAGTGTGCGACGGCGACGAGCACAAGCACGACGCTGAGCAGCACGGCCCAGAGGCCGAGCCGGTCGGGGCTGAAGCCCGAGCGCTCGTGGAAGCGCAGCTCCGAGGAGCGGCGGCGTGGCGCGGGCAGGTAGCGCTCGTCACCGTGGCCGGTGATCAGGACGGTGCGCCGCGCGCCGTGGCCCGAGGTGCCCTCACCGGGATCGGAGAGATCGAACGCGCGCTCGGCTGGTTCGCGCTGCGCGCTGGCGCCGTAGCTGGCGTTCCACTGCTCCATCATCTCGTCGAAGTGGCTGTGAACCGCGGTCGGCTGATCCCACTCGCGGTCGCGGACAGCGGGAGCCTGCTCGGCGGCGGCGTGAGCCTCCTCGGCATATGACGACCCGTAGGGCTCGTCGGCGTAGTCCGGCTCGTAGTCGAGCACCGCGACACGGCGCCCGGCGCGAATCGGCTGTTCCTCGAGACCGCTGCGCATGGGCGCAGCACCTTCGGTCATGCGCCGGCGTCTGCGCTGCGGCGGCTCTGACCAGCTGAAGTCTTCATCGATCAGCAGGCGGCTTTCCTTTTCCACCTGCTGCCAGTCCGTGAAGTTCGACCCCGTGGGCGGCATTGAGATCGCGTCCTCTTTCTCGTTGTTGCGCTTGCGGGGTTAGCTGACGGGCTCGTGCCTGAAAGAGCGGCACTACGCGTT
>DASZLT010000049.1:0-13886 GCA_035552235.1 Solirubrobacteraceae bacterium | reverse complement strand
AGCCGACACCACCAACCGAACACCACTCGCTAAAGCCTGGCGCGAGTTCGAACGCATCCTCGAGGAGAAGATCAAACAGGCCGCTCTCGCGGCCTGAAAGATGACCAATCCGTGAACATTCCATCCGCCTAGCGGAGCTAGGTGCAGGGCCGCGAGCGGGCTACGCCTTCTGCGTGACCTGCCCGTTGCTCAGCACGGTCACGTGCGGCGGGGCCGGCGAGATGCGGACGTCGAAGTGGCCGCGGGCCGGGGACCGGTCGGAGAGCACCGCCTTGGCGTAGCCGTTCAGGCCCGCCGCGACCTCGTACTCCACGGTGTATGCGCCCGGCTCCACAGCGGTCAGCTTCCAGCGGAAGACGGCCGTGCGTCCGGGGGCGAGCTTGCCGAGCGCCCACGTGTTGGAGTAGGCCGTCGCGGCGCCGCCCGGGCCGCGGCTCTTGCAGCTGTAGCCACAGGGGCCGGGCGCCTGGTTGATGATCCAGACCGGGCGCGAGCGGCTGGCGAGGATCGGCTGTCCGGCGCCGTTTCCCCGAAGCAGGGTGCCGAAGGCCTGCGCCGCGGAGCCGTACCTGGGGTTCAGCACGGTGACCGCAACGTCCGGGATCGCGCTCTTCCCGACGTTCTTGATGCGCACCATGAAGCTCGTCTGTTGCGCCAGCCGCTGGCTTGACGGGAACGAGCTAGAAACCGCGACCGGGAATTGCCCATGGTGCTCGCCGGCGTTCTGCTCAGTGCCGCCACAGCCTGCGACCAGACCCGCCACCGCGAGCACGGCCACAACGATGACCCTCCGTCCACTCACCGGATTCGAGCATACCCAGGTAGCAGGCGGGGTATCCGTGTGTTCGTCCGCCAGCGCGTCGCGTACGCTTGCGTCTCGCGACGCGGACCGACACCCGTGTCGGTGAGAGAGGAGCAGAGAGTGATCAGAACAGCCGTCGACCGCGCCTTCACGCCCACCCGTGGTGTGCTTGAAGAGGCGGGCGAAATGGTGATTCTCACGGGTCGCACGATCGTCTCCGCGGTCAAGCCGCCGTATCCCTACGGCCCCGAGTTCGTCTCGCAGTTCATGTTCGCGTTGCGGCTCTGCTGGCTGCCGCTGCTGATCTCGACGATCGCCTTCGGCTATGAGGCTCCCGGTTTGCAGGCGGCGAACTTCCTCGTGCTCTTCGGTGCCCTCGATCGACTCGGCGGCTTCTTCGTGCTCGCCTCGATCCGCGAGTTCGCACCGTTCGTGGATGCGATCGTGCTGGCCGGCGTCGCCGGCACCGCGATCACCGCCGACCTAGGAGCGCGGCGGATCCGCGAGGAGCTCGACGCGCTCGAGGTGCTTGGCGTCGATCCGATCAAGAATCTCGTCGTGCCGCGCTTCCTGGCGCTGATGCTCGTCACGGGCCTGTTCGACATCTATGCGCTGCTGTTCGGCATCTTCGGCGGCGTGCTCGCGACGCTCGTGAACCACGCCCCGCTCGGCCCGTTCTGGGCGACGTTCTTCAACAACGCCTCGACCACCGACCTCTGGGGCTCGCTCGTGAAGACGACCCTGTTCGGCGCGATCATCGCGATCGTCTGCTGTTACAAGGGCATGACCGCCTCCGGCGGCGCCGAGGGCGTCGGCCGCGCGGTCAACCAGGCCGTCGTGATCGCCTTCCTGGCGATCTTCGCCTTCAACTACGTGTTCACGCAGGTGCTGCTCGCGACGCACCCCGCACTGACGACGATCGTGAAGTAGATGAACGATCTGCTCGAGTATCCGCGCGGCTGGCTCGACTCCTTCGGGGACATCGTGCGCTTCAGCGGACGCGTGCTCGCGGACATCGCCAACCTCAAGGTCTTCAAGTACTTCGGGGAGGTACTGCGGCAGTCGGGGATCCTGATCGTCTCCTCGACGCTCGTGATCTGGGGCCTGGTGTTCATCATCGGCCTGCAGTGCGGCATCGAGGGCGCCTACTTCGATCGCAGCGTCGGCACGCCCGAGTACGCGGGCGTGTTCTCCGCATGGTGCGACCTGCGCGAGCTCGTGCCGCTGTGCTTCGGCTACATGATGGCCGCCAAGGTCGGGACCGGCATCGTCGCCGAGATCGGCTCGATGCGGATCTCCGATGAGATCGACGCGCTCGAGGTGATGGGCATCAGCGGCATCACCTTCCTCTGCGCCACGCGGCTCGTGGGCATGATGATCGTGCTGCCGTTCGTCTACCTGTGCTCGATCGGCGCGGGCTTCTTCGCCAGCTACCTGGCCGTGGTGCAGCAGATCGGCGACGTCTCCTCTGGCGGCTATTTCCTCATCTTCTGGGAGTTCCAGAACCCACCGGATGTGATCTTCAGCCTGCTCAAAGCCATGGCGATGGCGGTGCTGATCGTGCTCGTGGGCTGTTATTACGGGTACAACGCCAGTGGAGGCCCGGTGGGCGTGGGCACCGCCACGGCCAAATCCATGGTCTTCAACCTGGTCGGCGTCCATCTGATCAGCATGCTCGGAACCCAACTCTTCTGGGGGGCCAACCCCAGAGCCCCGATCGGGGGATAGGTATGTCCGCGGAACGTGATGATTTGACTGCTGCAGCCGCTGCCCCGCTGGGCAGCGGCTCCCATACGGCCACCGCCCCGCTGGGCGGCGGCTCCACCCGGCCGGACCTGCCTCCGGGCGTCCCCGACGACTACTACGACTTCCACAGCTACAGGGTCTATCCCTCGGGTCGCCGCAACATCATCGAGTTCGAGGACACCTACAAGTCGTTCGGGCCAAATCAGATCCTGCGCGGGCTGACGATGGGCCTGCCCGAGGGCATGGTCTCGATGATCCTCGGACCCTCTGGGACAGGCAAGTCCGTGTGCATCAAGCACATGGTCGGGCTGCTCTACCCGGACTCCGGCGACGTGCGCGTGCACGGAGAGTCGGTACCCGAGATGACCGACGACCGCCTGTTCGAGATGCGCAAGAAGTTCGGCCTGCTCTTCCAGGACGGCGCGCTGTTCAGCTCGATGAACCTCTACGACAACGTCGCCTTCCCGCTGCGCCAGCACACCGAGAAGAGCGAGTCGGAGATCGAGGAGATCGTCATGCGCCGGCTCAAGGAGGTCGGCCTCGGCAACGCTCGCGACCGCTTCCCCAACGAGCTCTCGGGCGGCATGCGCAAGCGCGCGGGCTTCGCGCGGGCGTTGGTGCTCGGCCCCGACATCGTGCTCTTCGACGAGCCCGATTCGGGTCTCGATCCGGTGCGCACGGCGCTGCTCGGCGAGCTGATCCTCGAGATCCATCGCGACATGCTCGAGGAGGCCAAGGCCGAGGGTAAGGAGTACCTGCCGACGTTCGCCGTGGTGACCCACGACATCATGAGCGCGCGGCGCGTCGCCGACTACATCAACGTGCTCTGGCGCGGCCGGATCGTCGAGGCCGGACCCGCCGAGGAGATGCTGAACTCCGAAAACCCGTTTATCCGGCAGTTCCTCGCGGGCGACGCCCAGGGCCCGCTCTCGATGGACTGACAGGTGCAGCGGGTCGGCCGACTCGAGGGGCTCCGCGTCCGTGGACGCGAGCGGCGCCGCATCCGCGCCTTCGTCCTGCTGGCGCTGGCACTCGCCGGCGCGGGCATCGCCCTGACGCTGACGCCGTCGACGGCACTCGACACGTTCGTCGCCTCATCCTCGGCCGACTATCGGGCCACGCAGGCCATGTACCGGCAGTTCGGCAGCGATCCGGTCGTGGTGCTCGTCCGCGGCCGCCTGACGAGCCTCCTGCAGCCGGCCGAGATCAGGACACTGAGCCAGCTCGAGGCCTGTCTCGGCGGGCAACGCCTCCGGCTGGACACGGGGCTTGCGGCATACGTGCCGATCGCAGCCGCCAGGGCGCGGCCCGAGGGCGGAGCCGGGTCAGCGTGCGGCAGGCTGATGCGGGCCCGCGCCGCCAAGCTGGTCTACGGGCCCGCAACCTTCCTCAACCGGGCCGTCGCCGCGGTCAACACCGAGGTCGGCTCGGTCACCGTCAATGCGGTGGCGACGATCCGCGCGGCGGAGGGGGAAGCGCGGACGCTGGCCAAGGCGCGCCAGTTCGACCAGACCCAGACGAACACCGCCGTGCAGGCGGCCGGAGAGCTGGCGCTGGAGCATGAGCTCGCCGCCGCCGAAGGAAGCGGCAAGCGCACGGGCGCCAGCAGCGCCGCCGGCAGTGCGACCCAGGGCCTGCTCGCCGGCGTGCCCTCGATCGCGGACCCCGCCTTCCTACGCCAGATCGTGTACGGCTCGGCGACCAGCACGAGCGGCCCGGTCGCACGCTTCGCCTACCTGTTCCCCAGCAGCGGCGCCGCGATCATCCAGGTGCGGCTCGACGCGGGGCTCAGCGAGCATCAGCAACAGCAGGCGATCGGCTGGATCCGCCAGGCCGTCGACTCAGAGAGCTTCCGCATCCCCGGCGTCAGCTACACGGTCACCGGCGAGCCGGTGCTGCTCTCCGATCTCGGCAGCGAGCTCAGTGGACAGCTGATCCTGCTGCTGGGAGTCGCCGTGGCGGTGATGGCGCTCGTGCTGCTCGCGGTGCTGCGGCGCAGCCTGCGCCTGCTGCCGCTGGCCACCGCGAGCGGCGCGGTGGCGATCACCTTCGGTCTGACGGCGGTGTTCGGCGGCTCGCTGACGCTGGCCGACGTTGCCGTCTTCCCGGTGCTGCTCGGTCTAGCGGTCGACTACGGCGTGCAGTTCCGTTCGGGCACGCCGAGCGGCGCGATCGCCAGCGCCGCGCTTGCAACCGCAGCCGGCTTCCTCGCGCTGCTGATCTCGCCCGTGCCGATGGTGCAGGGCTTCGGCCTGCTGCTCGTCGTGGGCGTGGTGGTCGCCTTCACAGCGGCGGCCTTCGCGGGGCCGCCGACCCCGGGCATCCCGCTGCAGCCCCCCAGGCTGATCCCGCAGCCGCTACTCGCCTCGATCTACGGAGCCGGGGAGATCCTCAGCGGTCTGATCCCGGCGCTGCTCCGCCATCCGCGGCGCGTGCTCGCGACAGCTCTGACCCTGGCGGTTGCCGGCTGGGCGCTCACCACGAGCACGGCGGTGCAGTCAGACATCACCAAGCTCGTCCCGGCCGGCATGCCGGCGCTGACCCATCTCGAGCAGCTCGAGCACACGACCGGAACCTCGGGCGAGGTGGACGTGCTGGTCAACTCCGCCGACGTGACGTCCGCAGCAGCCGTCGCCTGGATGCGCTCCTACGAGCAGCGCATGAGCTCGCGCTTCGGGGCCGGGAGCATCGGCGGGGACAACGGCGGCTCGAGCAGCTGCGCACACGCCACGCTGTGCCCGGCGCTCTCGCTCCCCAGCCTGCTGCAGACCGCGGGTGGGACGCTCAGCGCCGTCCCCGGCTACTTCCAGCGTGCGGTGCTCACCCAGGACCACCATCACGCGCTGCTCGCCTTCGGCATCCGGCTGATGGCGCTCAGCCGCCAGCGCAGGGTGATCGAGCAGATGCGAGCCGCACTCGACCCTCCGAAGGGGACGACCGCCCAGCTCACGGGCTCGCCCGTGCTCGCCGCCGACGCCGAGGGCTCGCTCGCATCCTCGACGGACCGCGTGCTGATGATCCTCGTCAGCCTCGCGCTGGTGGCGGCGGCCCTCCTGGCGGCGTTCCGGGACGCCCGCCGCGTGCTCGTGCCGCTGATTCCGATCGCACTGGCCACGGGCTGGTCGGCGCTGCTCGTCTACATCCTGCGGATCCCGCTGAGCCCGATGTCAGCGACGCTCGGGACGCTTGTGATCGCGATCACGACCGAGTTCAGCGTGCTGCTCTCAGAACGGGTCGGCCGCCAGCAGGCGATCGGCATGTGTCGCGATCGCGCGATCGATGACGCCTACCGCACGACCGGCATCGCCGTGCTGACCTCGGCGCTCACGGCGATCGCCGGCTTCGCTGTGCTGGTCGTCTCCAACATCACGATGCTGCGCGACTTCGGGCTGCTGGCGCTCGTGGACCTGAGCGTCTCGCTGGCGGGCGTGATGCTGGTGCTGCCGGCAACTCTCGGCCTGATCGACCTCAGCCGCAACCCTGCAGCTCCCGCAGGGCGGCGACCGAACCACGCTCCCGCCGACGAGAGGTCCGAGCCCTCGCTCGCCCGATGATCGACACCCGCAGGTACCAGTTGATGATCGGCGCGATCGGGCTGGTGCTGGTGATCGCCTTCTCGGTCGTCATGTATCTCACGCCGTCGCGGCACATGCGGCCCGGGGTCCGCGCCGGGCAGCCCCTGCCCCGCTTCGTGGCGCCGCTGGCGACGAGCGACCTGTACGTCGCCGCCAACACCGCGCCGCGCTGTGACCCCGCCCGTCCGGCCAGGCGCGGGCTCAATGTCTGCGACCGCGGCCCACTGGTGCTCGCCTTCTTCGTGACGAACGGCAAGCCCTGCATCCGGGCCGTCAGCGCCCTGCAGCAGCTCTCGACTCGCTTCCCGGCCACCGGCTTCGCGGCCGTCGCCGCCGGTGGCAGCAAGCAGGCCACGCTCAGGCTCGTCCACCGCCACCACTGGACGATCCCGGTCGCCTACGACGCGAGCATGGCGGTCGCGCAGCTCTACGGTGTCACGGTCTGCCCGCTGATCGAGGTCGCTGGAGCGGACGGAATCGTCAAGCGACTGCTGATCGGCGACCGCTGGCAGAGCACCCAGGCGCTCGCACCAGAGCTCGCTGGCGTGCTATTCCACAACCAATGAGGGAGCTGTTCCGGATCGGAGCCGACGCGCTGCTGGCGGTGGCGATCATGTTCATCGGCAGCCTCGTGCTGTGGTTGGGCACGCCATTGCTGTGGTTGTGGGTGGGCTCGCAGATCCAGGGCAGCACCTCCTCGCTCAGCCTCGCGCTGCTGGCGATGGCGGCCGGGGTGCTCGCAACCGTGCTGCTGGTGGCCGGGCTGCTCTCGCGCCTCAGCCAGCTTCACCGCAGCATCGCGATCGCCCGCGGGCACGATGACCCGGGTCACCGGATACTCGAGTCGGTGATGATCACGACCGCCGGGATCGCGATCGTCGTCTTCGGCATCTGGTTCCTGCTGTTCGCCGGTGCCAGCCCGATGCCGCTGGGTATGAACCTCTGAGCGACCCGCGATCGCGAGGCACGTTGGGTGCGGGCTGCGGGCGGTCGGGCCAGGAGGCGCAGAGGCTCTCCTGGGTCCCGACGCTCGATTGGCGGCTGCTCGAGCTCTAGCCCAGCCGGGACAGCCGCCGCCCCGCCTAGGCGAGCGCGAGCTCGAGCGTGCCCTCCTCCGCCGGCAGCGGGCAGCCGTTCAGCTGCCCGGCCAGCATCCGCCGCTGACGCTCGGTCAGCGAGCCGATCAGCTTGATCTCGCTGACGCCGTTGCGCTCGAGGAACTTGCGGCAGCGCGTGCCGCCCCAGCGCCGCTGCGCCAGCAGCAACTCGCAGACCGTCCAGCGGTTGGCGGCGTCGGGACACTTCATGATCACATCGGCCGCCGAGACCTCGCCCACCGCGATTCGCCGCTTCAGCTCGGCGCGGGCGAGGCGGATCGTGTTGGCGTGCTCAAGCGCGCGTAGACGCTGTGGTTCGGTCGGCATCTGTGTGGCCTCCGGCATCGGCTTCCTCTTGCTTTGGTTCTTGCCCTACCAGGCTTTTGCATTACCTCGAAAACCGCTCGGGGACGTCCAGATCCCCCACCCGAGCGGGTGCTCTTCTTCCCTGTGCCGGCAGCGCTCGGCGCCTGCTCCGGCTCCGACCTCGCCGTCCCTCAACGACTCGGGCAGCTGCCTTGTGGACCCTCTTCGAACTGAAGGGAAAGCTATCGGGCCGGGGCCGGTCACAGCAAGGACACAAATTCGAACCGTGTGCTCATAGCGTGTTTTTTCTGCGGCGGCTCGCCGGTGCTGCGCCGCCGCGCCGAAGCGTGCCGGAGGGTTCGCGAGCCAGATCTATGTGGACCGGCGCCTCAGGCGCCGGTCGGCAGCGGGCCGTGCTCGGCCTCGAAGTCCTGCTTGGCGCGCTTGAAGATGTCGAGTGCCTCGTCGAGCACGGGCCGGTCGTGCGTCGCCATCACGCTCGTGCGTAGCAGTGCGCCCGCCGGCGGCACCGCCGGATGGATCGCGACGTTGACGAAGACGCCGCCCTCGTACAGCGCCTTCCACAGCAAGACGGCCTTCCAGTCGTCCCCGACGACGACCGGGACGACGGGCGTGACGATCTCGGTGCCGTCGGCCATATGCGCCGGGGGGAGCACCCAGTAGCCGAGCTCGCCGAGGCCGCGGCGCAGGTAGGCGGCGTTCTCGAGCACCCTGGCGAACAGCTCGCGCCCCTCGTCGGAGCACGCGATGCGCACGGCGGCGAGCGCCGCGCCGACCGCAGCGGGCACGCCCGAGGCGGTGAAGATGAAGGGCCGCGAGGCGATCCGCAGGAACTCGATGACCTCCGCGGAGCCGGCGATCACGCCGCCACAGGAGGCCAGCGACTTGGAGAAGGTTGCCATCCGCAGATCGACGTCCGCCTCGACGCCGAAGAGCTCGCAGGCACCGGCGCCGCGCGCGCCGAGCACGCCGAAGCCGTGGGCCTCGTCGACCATCAGCCGCGCTCCGTACTGCTTGCAGAGCGCGACGATCGCCGGCAGCGGGGCAACGTCGCCCTCCATCGAGTAAACGCCGTCGACCACCACGAGCACGCCGCCGCCGTCAACGGCGGCGGCCTTCAGGCGCTTCTCGAGCAGGTCGAGCCGGTTGTGGCGGAAGGGCCGCATCTTGGCGCCCGACAGCAGGCAGCCGTCGAGAATCGAGGCGTGGTCGCCGGAGTCGGCGATTACCGTGTCCTGGGGTCCGAGGATCGTGCCCAGGGCGCCGAGGTTGGCCTGGTGTCCGGTGGTGAAGACGAGCGCGTCCTCAGTCCCGAACCAGTCGGCCAGTTCGCGCTCGAGCTGCAGGTGCAGATCTATCGTGCCGTTGAGGAAGCGCGAGCCGGTGAGGCCCGTGCCGTAGCGGTCGAGCGCGTCACGTGCGCCCTGCTTGACACGCTCGTCGCCGGTCAGCCCGAGGTAGTTGTTGGAGCCGAGCATGATCCGGCGCTGGCCCTCCATCTCGACCACCGGCAGGGTCGGGCCCTCGAGCACGTGGAAGTAGGGCAGCGCGTCGATCTCGCGCGCGACGCGCAGTTGCTCGAGGCGCTCGAACTCGCGAGCCTTGGCAAAAACGTCGATCGCTGTCATCTCTGAAAGCGTAACGTTGACAGCGCCGGTAACGCTGTCACCATCCTCAACCGTGCCCACTGACAACGAGCTGTACGAGGTCGAGGTGCTGGAGGGTGAGCTCGTCGCTCCGGTCCACGCACAGCTCGAAGCGGCCACGACCGAGCGGCTCCCCGGACTCGCCGGCCAGCCCGCGGTGCAGACGGCGGTGGCGGCGGCCACCGGCTTCGTGGCGGGTGCCGCGACGATGGCGCTGCTGCGCCGCTACGGCCAGTCGCGGCTGGAGCGCGCGGCCGTGGCCCCGGTGCTCGAGCAGCCGCGCGCCGGCCAGGCACGCACCTACGTGGTGACCGTTCGCCGGCTGGGATGACGGACGAGGTCCGCGTCGAGGTGCGGCCGCTGTGGCCGTTGCGGCTGACGCGCCGCAGCGGCATGGACGGCCTCAGCCCGGTGCGGCGCGGCGTCCTGCATCGGCTGCTGCACGACCGCCTCGACGGCGCGGAGCTGCCCGTGCACGTGCGGGTCGCGCAGCTGAGCTCCGGCAACGTGCTGATCGGTGCCCGCGCCGCCCACCCCGAGCTGGCGCAGCAGGCGATCGCGCGCATGCGCCGCGCACTCGGCGTCGACCTCGACCTGCGGGCCTTCCACGACGAATTCCGCGATGACCCGCTGATCGGCGCGGCGGTGCGTGCCAACCCGACGGTGCGTCCGGCCGGTCGCCCGGACGCGTTCGAGGCGCTCGCCTGGGCGGTCACCGAACAGCTGATCGAGTACGAGCGCGCCGCCGCGATCCAGCGGCGGATGATCGCGGTGCTCGGCCGCCGTGATCAGCTCAGTGGCCTGCGCAACTCGCCCAGCGCGGCGGTCTTCGCCGCCACCGCGCCCGCGCAGCTCGAGGCCTTCGACCTGGCCGCCTCGCGCGCCGCGGCGCTGAGAAAGGTGGCCCGCGAGGTCGCCGCCGGGCGGGTGCTGCTCGAAAGCCCCGATCCCGAGCGCCAGGAGGCGGGCTGGCGGCGGCTGCGCACGATCTCAGGGATCGGCGCCTGGACGGTGGAGATCCTGGCGCTGACCGGGCAGGGTCGGCTCGACCAGATCCCGGCGGGCGACCTCGGGCTGATCAAGCTCGTCGGCCGGCTGCTCTCGGGCGGTGACCCCTGGGCGCGCGCCGAGGAGCAGCAGGTGCGCGACTTCTTCGAGCGCTTCGGCCGCTGGCAGGGACTCGCGGCCAGCTACGCGCTGCGCGTCGGCGGCGTCACCAAGAACGCCGTCGTCGCCTGATCAGACTCCCTGAGCAGGGAGCAGTTCGTTGGTCGACGCGTCGGAGATCGCGTTCGGGTTGCTGAGCAGATGGTTATCGGTCAGCCAGCTGCCGAAGGCGTTCCACTGCGCGGCGCGCTGATAGCCAAAGACCTTCAGCCCCGACGGGAAGATGTAGGGCAGGGCCGCCTGCAGCATGGCCGTCTCGAGCGGCTGCTGCGGCGCCAGCGACGGCACCGCCGTGACCAGGTTGGTGATCGCCTGCGCGGGGTTGGCGCGGGCGGCGCGGTAGCCGCGTGCGACCGCCTGCACGAAGCGCCGCAGCAGCGGCGCTTCGTTGACGATCGAGTTCTTGCGCACGACGATCTCGAGGCCGTTGTAGGTGGGGTAGCCCGGCTTGGAGAGCAACTGCTGGAGGCTGGCGGGCCAGCGCGGCGCTCCTGGGTCCGAGACCGTAGTCGTGGTGGGCACGGTGGTTGTTGACGTGGTCGTCGTGTGCGTCGGCCGCTTGGTCCTGGTGGTCCTCGTCCTCGTCGCGGTCGTCTTCGTAGCGGTGCCGACCCCCGCACCGCCGGAGGGACCGCCCTTGGGGGCCGTGATCGTGATCGTCTGCAGCGGTGCGTGCACGATCGCCGCGACGCCGACTACGGGCTGATCTTCGTTGCGGTGCAGGAGCACGTTGGGCTCGGAGGAGATCGCGATCAGCACCTGGCCGTTGTGGACCATCGTCAGCGGGTCCACGCCCGCCGACGGGATCACCAGATGCACGTTGAGGTCGGTCTGCCGGAAGAGCCCGAGTGCCTGAGCCTCGTAGATCCCGGCGTAGAACGCGTTCGGCTGGCCGGCGAGCGCGACCGTGATCTGGTTGGCGCTGCCGGGCGACGGGGTGATCGTGTTCTTGATCTCGCCGCAGCCGGCCAGGAGCACCGCGGCCAGGGCTGCGAGGGCGGCCTTTTGCACCGGGGAGGCTCGGGGGCTGCGCGGTTTCATCAAGCTTCAGTCTCTCGCTGTCGGTGGACCCAGGGCAGTGTGCGGCGCTCAGCGAACGTCAGGAGCGCGAACAGAAGAATGGCGAAGGCTGCCAGAATGGACACGCTGGCAAAGGCCTCGGCTGTCTCAAGGTTCTCGATCGTCACGGTCAGGAGGATCCCGAGTCCGGAGTTTGAACCAGCCTGCTCGGCAAGAATCGCCGCAAGCACAGAGAAAACGACGGCCACCTTGGCGCCTGAGAAGAGCCCCGGAAGCGCGGTCGGGAGCTCGACCCGCCGGAATGTCTGCCAGCGACCGGCATCGAAGGTGCGCATCAGCTTGACCAGATCGGGGTCCACGGCTGCGAGCCCCGAGAGCGTGCTGACGACGATCGGGAAGAACGAGACGAGCGCCACGACGATCAACTTCGGCAGCAGCCCGAAGCCGAGCCAGACGATCAGCAGCGGAGCGACGATCGGGATCGGGATTGTCTGCGAGACCACCAGCAGCGGGTAGAGCGCTTCGCGCACCATCCTCGAGAAGTGCATCGCAACCGCGGCGAGCAGGGCGAACGTCGCCCCCAGGACGACTCCCAGCAGGATCTCGGCCGCCGTGGGCTTGAGGTTGCGCCAGAGCGTGCCGCGGTCATCGAGCAGCGCCCGCAACACATCTACAGGGGAGGGGAGGAGCAACGAGCTGGCGCCGCTGGCCTTCACATACAGCTCCCAGATCCCGAGTAGCACGAGGATCGCGAGTAGCGGCAGCAGCCAACGCCTCATACCGGCACTCCCAGCACCCCGAGAGCCTTCGCCCTCAGCTCGACCACCACCGGATCGGTTCGCCGTCGCGGCCGAGTGGTGCCGACTGTCAGGTCGGCGACGACGTGTCCGGGGCGCGGCGCCATCACCAGCACGCGGTCGCCGAGCAGCACCGCCTCCTCCACATCGTGGGTCACAAGCACGACCGTGCGCTGCTCCTCGGCGAGCATGTGCGCGAGCCAGCCCTGCATCTCCGCGCGCGTGATCGCGTCAAGCGCGGCGAAGGGCTCATCCAGGGCAAGCACCGGCTTGCCGGCGAGCAACGTGCGCAGGAATGAGACCCGCTGGCGCATGCCCCCGGAGAGCTCGTAGGGGCGCGCCTGCTCGAAGCCGCTCAGGCCGAAGCGCTCGAACCACGGGGCCACCTGTTCGCGCGCCCGCTGGCGCGCGACGCCCTGCACGCGCAGCGCCAGCGCCGCGTTGTCGATCGCGGCGAGCCACGGCAACAGCAGGTCGCGCTGGGACATCAGCGCGGCCGGTCCACTCCGGACGGTGCCTGCGTCTGGCTGCTGCAGGCCGCAGATCAGCTCGAGCAGCGTCGTCTTGCCGCAGCCGCTGGCGCCGACGAGGGCGATCGTCTCCCCGGCCTCGACTCTCAACGACACGTCGCGCAGCGCCGTGACCGGCTCACCGCCGCGACGCCCCGCGAAGGTTCGCGAAACGCCCTCGATCTCGATCAACTGACGTTTGGCCTCGTGAGCGCCTTGACGAAATCCTCGAGCTGGTCGGTCCGCCAGCACTCGAAGGCTTCACAGAATTGCGCGTAGGCGGCGATCACGCTGTCGCCGTAGTTCCAGTACAGCTTCGGCTCGGGGTTCAGCCAGAAGGTGCGGCCCGCGCGGGCGGTGATGGCGGCGAACAGGTCCTCGCGCGGCGGGCGGCCGTTGGTGCGCGCGTCGCCGAGCACGATCACGGTCGCGCGCGGGTGCAGCTCGTCCTCGATCTCGCTCAGGAATTCGCTCCAGACGCGCCCGTAGTCGGTGTAGCCGGAGACGTCGGCGACGCCCGCGTCGCGGGCGATCACGGCCGCGGCAGCGCGGAAGTCACGCTCGCGGTGGAAGACCTCTGTGACCTCGGAGATGCGCTCGATGAAGACGAACGAGCGCTGCTTTCGGAACACGTCGTGCAGGGCGTGCAGGATGCTCAGGAAGAAGGTGCTGGCGCTGGTGACCGAGGTCGAGACGTCGCAGAGCACGAACAGCTCGGGCCGCCGCGGCCGTTTCGGGCGGTACTTGAGCTCCACCGGTACGCCACCGGTCTGCAGCGAGGCGCGCATCGTCGCTCGCACGTCGACGTGGGCGTGGCGGTTGTGCCCGCGCTGCTCGTGGCCCTGCGAGGCAAGCCGCCGGCGCAGCTGCGCGACGACGCGGTGGACCGCGGCGAGGTCCTGGACCGGGCCGCCCGGTAGCGAGCGGTCGAGATCGCTCAGCGCGCGCTTCGGCGGCAGCGCCTGGTTGCGCTCGATCTGGGCGCGCTCGAGCTCGCGCCGCAGCGCCTGCTCGAAGCGCCGCAGCTGGTCACGGGAGATGCCGTCGTGGCGCGGATCTTCGGGCGGCAGGTCCGGCTGCGGCTCGGTGCGCAGGCCCAACGAGCGGCGGATGCGCTGCACGTCGACGCCGAGCACGCCAGAACCCTGGCCCTTGCCGAAGGCCGCGATCGCGAGCCGCGCCAGGTCACGCAGATCGGAC
>DASZLT010000048.1:0-3443 GCA_035552235.1 Solirubrobacteraceae bacterium | reverse complement strand
GCAACGAGCCCATGTGGCTGGCCTCAGGGTGCTGGACGCCTCGGCGCTGCTCACGATGCTGTTCCAGGAGCCCGGCGCGACCGCCGTGGCCGACGTCATCGCCGAGGGAGCCGCGGTCAGCACGGTGAATCTCAGCGAGGTCGCGGCTGCCCTCGTCCGCCACCAACGCGACACGGACCGCATCCTGCACGCCGTCGCTGCCCAAGTCACGGTCGAGCCCTTCACCACCGAGGACGCCCTCGCAGCGGCCGCACTCTGGGCTCCCACCCGTGCAGCGGGTCTCTCACTCGGTGATCGCGCGTGTCTCGCGCTGGCCCAGAGACTCGGAGTGCCCGCGGTCACCGCTGACCGTGAATGGTCCACCGTCAAGGTCGGTGTCACGATCCAACTCGTGCGCCCCGCGCGCAGCTGATCGATGTAGCACGCGCCGACGCTAGCGCGGCCGCCGGCCCAGGCCGTCGGTGGCCATCGCCTCCAGATCGCGGTCGGGGTTCACGGATCCGCGAGATGGACGAGAGGGGGAGAGAGCGGACTGGTTCGCGCTCGCCCGAAGGTTCTCGCCGTGGGCGCCGCCACGGCTGGCTCAGCTTCGATGCCCCCGGAGTCGCAGGTGCAGCCAGCCCGTGCCGCCACTCAGCACGGTGTGAAGCACGGAGTTCTGCAACCCGCTCCGCGGGAGGTTGAACGTGGCGCCCTGCGCGCTGCACGCTGCCGCGGCGCGGGAGTAGTCGACCGGCGCGCTCAGCAGCCATGTCCCACCGGCAGTGGTGCACGCGGCTGGGCGAACGGTTGCGCAATCGCCGGTGGACCAGCGACCGTCGGCGCCCTGGAACGTGCATTGCCCCTCGTTGAGCCTGGGCTCTCCGTCCGCCCAGCTCCAGACGGCGGCGGCCAGGCGCCCGTCGTCGGGAAGGATCTGGTCGAAGCCGAACAGGTTGACGCCGCAGCTCGTCATCCAGCTGACGTCCGCTGGGCTCAGGGCGTTGGCTTGCTGCTCGGCCGGTGTCTCAGTGGGGTTGGTCACGGCCGCGACGAACGTGCTGTCCTCGAAATAGCGCACGAGGTGGGTGGCATAGACCTCGCGGCTGTAGCTGGCATCGCAGGTGGGGTATGGCTTGAAGCCGGGCGTGCTCCCGCTCTCCACCTCTTCGCTTCTCCAGCTGAACACGTCGCTGCTCCACCCGCTCGCACAGTCCGCGGCCACCAGGATCACCTGCCTGCCCGCCGCCCGGACCTGATTGCGGCTGATATCGAGCGGCAGCCGAGCGCACCCGCTGCTGGAAATCGCCGACGGCGGGGGCCGGTAGATGAGCGATGAGCCGTCGGGGCGCACCAGGCCGGCGTCGAGCTCCTGCGTGGCCTCCGCGTAGGCCGCCGCCGGACCGAAGTTGTCGTCGAGGTAGAGCAGGACCACCTGGTTGCGATTGGCGTTCAGCCAGCGGTCGACCTCGCTCAGCATGGTGGGTAGCGGGGACTCGGTCGTGCAGCCGAAGTTCGCCTGGGAATAGTCCCGGCCGTGACAGATCACGACCTGGCCTCCCTGACTGTTGGCGGCCGGCATCCAATGGGTGTCGAGCTCCAGCGCGCGCATGTCGATCGCGAGCTGCTGGGAGAGCGTCAGCTGCTGGTTGGAGTCCATTCGTGACGGGGTTGGCCCATACGAGAAGCTGTTGAAGGAGTTGTGCGTGCCGAGCCACTGCGCCTGACCCAATGGCAGCGAGTCGCCGAGCGCGTACTGGAACTGGACCGCGCGGTGCGTCCACGAGCTCAGATATGCGGCCGTCTCGCTCGCCAGCACTCGCTGTCCGGCGGGCAGCACGCAGCTGCTGTCAGGTATGCCGAGCGCCCGGCACTCCGTCGATGCGGCGTCAGCAAGCTTGTCGAGCCCGACGCAGAAGGCGGCCGAGGGGCTCGCCTGGCCACAAGCGCCGTCGAGGGGCGGAGTGGCCGCGTGGGCGCGGGGACTGAGCAGCAGGATCAACAGCAGCGCCGCCGACATCGCGCAGCCAATTCGCTTCGCCGTTGCTACTCGCAGACTCATCGCACCTCTCCCGGCTGGGAGGCTACAAGAGTGAAGCTCCAGGGCGCCCCAGTAGGTCACCCACGTGGGGGAGCTGGCAGAGGCGCGAGGCCGAGCGCGCCCGCGTCGGTGACCGGCCGGCGCGACGCCGGCGGCAGACGCGGACCCCTGTCACTCCAGGTTCCAGCCGAAGTAGACCTCCGTCCGGGACATCTGCTCGCCGGCGAACGTGATCACTTCGGTGTTGCAGAAACGCCGGCCGTCGGTCTTCGTCGCCTCGTAGGTGACGATCACCTCGTCGCCGGCCTCGACCAGGCGCGTGAGCTCGAACGCATCGATCAGCTCCGCGTTCGGCCAGCAGCGCTCGAAGTAGCGCGCCCGGTCGATGCCGACGTCGGCCGGGCTGGAGAACACGTAGTCGTCTGCGAGCAGCCGCTCGATGATGCTGCGGTCACCCGACACGTACGCCCCGTAGGCGTCGCGTACGAGCTGTAGGCGGTCAATCTCGGGCATCTGGGCCTCCTTCGGTCTGATGCTGCTCAGACCGCGCCCGCCGAGGAGACTCATCGAACGCACCTATTGTCCGGGCCGGGCGCCGCGCCGCGGCGACTACAGCGGCGTCGTGTACGCGCCGGTGATCCCGCCGTCGACCAGAAACGTGGTCGCGTTGACGTAGCTCGAATCGTCGCTGGCGAGAAACAGAGCCGCGGTGGCGATCTCCTCGGCTCGCGCGAAGCGCCCCATCGGCACGTGCACGAGCCGCCGCGCGGCCTGCTCGGGATCTTTCGCGTACAGCTCTCGCAGCAGCGGCGTGTCGACCGGGCCGGGACACAGCGCGTTGACGCGCACTCCCCGCCGGCCGAACTCGACACCCAGCTCGCGCGAGAGCGCGAGCACTCCGCCCTTGGACGCCGTGTAGGAGATCTGCGAGGTCGCCGAGCCCATCACCGCGACGAACGAAGCGGTGTTGATCACCGAGCCGGTGCCCGCCTGAAGCAGGTGCGGAATCCCGTGCTTGCAACACAGGAACACGCTGCGCAGGTTCGCGGACTGCACCCGCTCCCAGGCATCGAGCGTCGTGTCGAGGACCGACGCGTCGTCTGTCGGCGAGATGCCCGCGTTGTTGAAAAGGACGTCTACTCGTCCAAACTGATCCCTCGCGCGCGCGTACAGGTCCTGAACGGCCTGCTCGTCGGTCAAGTCGGCCTGCAGCGCGAGCTCGCCGACGGAATGCTCGCGCAGATCGACCCCCACGATCCGCGCCCCCTCGCGCTCGAACAGCGCCGCGCTGGCCGCCCCGATTCCGCCGGCGGCGCCCGTGATCACGCACACCCTGCCCTCCAGGCGCCCGCTCATGTGGCTCGCCGGCTCATGTCGTGGCGTAGTAGATCGACTTGACGTCGGTGTACGCGTCGAGCGCGTG